>CALFEQ010000031.1 GCA_937949945.1 uncultured Myxococcales bacterium | reverse complement strand
CTGAGGTCTGACTCCCTGGAGCCTGGAGCCTGGAGCCCCTTGCGCCGTCAGCGCAAGCTGAACCCCGTCGGCCCGAGCGCGAGGTAGACGGCCACGATCGTCACCAACATCACTGCCGCGATCAGTGCGTAGTTGAGCCGCGTCTGCGTCGTGCTCCAGCCGTCGCCGTAGAACTTTCCTCGCGAGCGCTTTCGCAGCTTGCGCTGGACGGAGGCGAGGAGCTGGGTGTTCGGCGGGAGCGCCTCTTCTTCGACCGCGAGCGAGCGCTTGAGGAGCGCCGTCAGCGCGGGAGCCTCTTCGAGCTGTGCGAGCTCGGCTTCGGAGAGCTCCTCGTCGGCCGGAGAGGGAGCGCCGTCGCGTCCGGTCGTTTCCTTCTCGTCGCTTCCCTCGCCGCTCATCCGATCTTCTCGCCGAGCTCGCGCTCGACGATCTCCTTGAGCTGGGCCCGCGCCCGGAAAATCCTGCTCTTCACTGTACCAGCCGGTAGCCCCGTGATCTGCTCGATCTCCTCGTAGCTGAGCTCTTCGACGTCGCGGAGGATGAGGCACTCGCGGAACGTCGGGTCGATCTTCTGGATCGCTTCCTGGACGATCCTCTCCACCTGCTTGCCGCCCAGCGCCTCGTCGGGGCGCTCGATCACGGCGACGTTCGCCCGCCGCGCCTCACCCAGCGGGACGCGCTCCGCGATCGCCTCGAGCTCCTCCTGCTCGCCCGAGTGGCGCACGCGGAGGTACTTCGAGCGGTTCTTGCAGAGGTTCACTGCGATTCGATAAATCCACGTCGACAGCTTCGACTCGCCGCGGAACGAGCCGATGGCTTTGAAGACCTGGACGAAGACCTCCTGGGTCAGGTCTTCGGCCTCGGCCTTGTTGCCCAGCATGCGGAGCACGAGCGCGGACACGCGCCGTCCGTAGGTCTGGACGAGCTCGTTGAACGCACGCTCGTCGCGCGCGACAAGGCGCTCGATCAGCTTTGCTTCGAGCTCGTCAGGAAGCGCCACGTCCGGCCATGGTGCATTAGTCTCGGGCGAAAGTGCAAAGTCGCTCCACGCAGGCGTTCCGTCGGCGTCCTCGCCGGGGGCTTCCCAGTCGAGGCGCGATGCCGAGCCGGCACGACCGCCCGTGCCGAGGGCGCGTGCGAGCTCCCGTCGCATGTGTTCTGTCGGGTCGAGACAAGCGCGGGCGGAGAAAGTTTCCGGGGATCGGACTCGTCAGGGATCCTTGCTCGCTCCGCCCGCCACGCTCGTCCAGAACAGCCACCCGCCGAGCACCGCGAACGCCGCGCCCGTGAGGAACGACGCGGTCGAGATCGTCGCGGCTTCCTTCATCGCATCGTGCGAGTCCGCGCCGATCGCGAGGACGCCGAACGTCGTTCCTGCGATGACCCCGAGCGCGCCGATGCCGAGGCCCGTCAGCCCGAGGACGCGCCGCGTCGGGTCCACCGTCGTGGTGGGGTGGAGCGAACCGAGATCGTCGGCGAGGGGAGGGACCATGACGAGCTGGTCGGTCGGGGAGTTCATGACGCGGAAGGCGACGGTCGTGCGACGCTTGCCGGGAGCGGTCACCGCGAGGTGGTGCTCACCCGGATCCAGATAGAGCGGCAGGTACCATCGGTGCTCCGGGACGGGCTCGCCGTCGAGGTCGATGCTCTCGATCGGGCGCGTGGCGGGGAGCTGGAGGACGATCCGCGGCAGCTTCGGCTCGAGCGCGCGTATGTGCTCCATGGCGAACTCGTGCCGATCGCGCTGGTTGTTCTGAGCCGCCCACGCGGCCGCGTGGGTGAACTCGTGCCAGGCCGTGACGAGCTTGCCGATCGTCTCGTGGCAGAGCGCGAGGTTGAGCAGCGTCCCCAGCTTCGGTCCGAGCTTCAAGCTCTCGGAGAAATCGTGGCATGCACCGGCGTAGTCGCCGCTGTCGAACTTCTCCTCGCCGGAGCGGAACAACTGCTCCGCACGCGCGTCCTTCGAGAGCGGCATGGGACGCGGCTCGTCCGCGTTCGAGAGCGCAGGCCACAGCGACACGGCCACGGCTGCGCACGCGCCGAAGGCGCGAGCGCGAAGGCACTGTTCGACGGGCATCGGCCTCATTCTCTCGTCTTGAGGAACTTCGGTCGCTGCGGTTTCGACGCGGACGTCTTCGGCGCGCCGGAGCGGACCGGCTTCTTCGTCGTGGGGGTCGCCGGCAGGTCCATGATGAGCGGCTGGTCGGTCTCGGCGCCCTTCGTCTCGTCCACGATCGCCGCGCTGGTCGCGGGCGGCCCCGGCGGCGCGGTCGTGGACGCCGGCTCCATCGCCGCGAGCTCGCCCTCGGCCGTCCGCGCCGCGGCCGACGAAGCGCTGGTCGTGCGTGCGGCGACGAACACCGAGAGCCCGAGCGCGGCCACCAGAGCTGCAACGGCGGTCGCGGCCACGAACGGACGCCGCCGCGAAAAGGACGTGAGCTTCGCGTGCAGGCCGCGTGGCGGGGAAGGCTTCTTCTCCGGCGGCGGGATCGCGGGGAGGCTCCGCCCTGCGGTCGTCATCGCCCGCTCGGCGGCGGCGTCGATCGCGTCGACCACGCGACGCGCCTCCACCGGCGTCTTGATGCTCTGCAGCTGCCGCGCACGCGCGAGGACTTGCTCCGTGCGCTCGACGATCGGCGTCTTCGGATCGCTGCCGAAGGGCGCGAGCGCGCGGGCGAGCGCAGCCACGTCGGCCCAGCGCTCGTCCGGCTCGCGGCGGAGGCACTTGCCGATGACGTTCGAGAGCTCCTCCGGGACCTTCGGGTTCGCCTCGGACAGCGGGACGGGAGATTTCTCGAGGATGGCGGCGAAGATCTCTCCGACGCCCTCGCCGTCGAACGGAGGAGCGCCCGCGAGCAGCTCGTAGCCCACGATGCCGATCGACCAGATGTCGGCTCGGGCGTCGATCTCCGTCGCGTTGCGGAGCTGCTCCGGAGACATGTACACCGGCGAGCCGAGCACGTGCCGGCCGGTGAGGCGCTTGTCCTCCGGCTTGTTCTTCGTCGTCTTCGAGATCCCGAAGTCGAGGAGCTTGATCGCGTTCGATCCGTCGGGGCGGCACGCGAGGAAGAGGTTCGCCGGCTTCAGATCGCGGTGGATGATCCCCGCTGCGTGTGCGTGCGCGAGGCCTTCGAGCGCTTGGAGGAGGTAGTCGACGACCTCCACCACCGGCAGCGTCTTCTGGAGCTCGAGGAGCTCTTCCAGGTCGCAGCCCTCGAGGTACTCCATGACGAGGAACGGGGCGCCGCTCTCGAGCGAGCCGGCGTCGAGCACGCGCGCGACGTGCTCCGAGTCGATCTTCGCGGCCGCACGCGCCTCGCGGGCGAACCGCTCCACCTGGGCCTCCGACGCCGCCGCCTCGGGGAGCAGGACCTTCACCGCCACACGCTGGTTCAGCACGAGGTGCTCGGCCGCATAGACGAGGCCCATGCCGCCCTCACCCGCGACCTTCTGGAGGCGGTACTTGCCGGCGATCACGTCGCCGACCTTCGGCATCGTGTAGGCGGGCGGGGAGCTCAATCGTGCTTCCGGTGGCCGGCGTGCTCCAGGCACAACGGTACGAGGAAAGTATACGGCCCGCCCGCGTTCTTTCGCGGGCTCAATTTCGGGGGAAACGACGACGCAGAGACCGCCCGAAAGTCGATCCCCGGCAGCCTACGAGCCCCTCATGCTCGAAGCCTTTCGCCTCGCCTCCCCTCGACGTGCTTGTTCCAGTACCGTTCGTAGTGCCACGCTTTTCCGTCCGAACTTTCGCCCAACGGTACTAGAGGTGGGCCATGCACGCACGGAAGACGGCACGGGATGCGCTGTTCCCGTCGACGGAGGACGACGTTTTCTTCGCGCCGCGGCGAGGCGACATCGTGTTCCGCGACAACGTCGCGATTCGCGCGTTCGCCGACCGCGTGAACCGTCGTGAGGGCCGTTCGTCGGACACGATGCTCCGGCCGGCGGAGCTCGGCGCCATGGCGCTGCTCCACCAGGTCCTCCACGCCGTCATCGCGAAGTACCGCGCCACCCACCCCGACAGCTTCCGCAGGTTCGCCGCCACCCTCGAGGATGCGCTCGGCGGCGCGGCGCACGGCCTCCTCGTCGACTTCGTCGCGACGTTTCCGCCGCCCTCCGTCTACCGTTCGCTGCGCGGCGCGGGAGACGACACGCCGGAGAAATGGCTCGAGCGCGTGGCGCGCGCGGATCGACGGGACCCGCTCGCGGGGCGTCCGGCGATCGAGATGGAGCTCGACGAGGAGCTCCTCCTTTTGTGGGTGACGAACCAGAACCCTGCGTACGATCCGGTCCGCACGATCGTCACGGACGTGGACCTCGGACCGCGGTACCGGGCCTTCGTCGCTCACGCGCTGCGCTTCTTCGAAGAGGAGCCGCGCTTTGGACCGAGGGGCGAGTCGCTGGTCGACCTGTTGCTCGCGCCCGGACGCGCTCACCCGACGTCGATCTTCGAGCAGCTCGGCTACGTCGAGGAGAGCTGGGGACGTGCGCTCGGTCTCGACGAAGACCCGCTCTGGCAACGCTTCGCCGGGGTGCAGGACCTCCGCGCGGAGGAGGGCAAGTGGTTCCAGCGAGGCGGCCCCGGCCCCGGCGAGCCGCTCCTCGAGGCGATGCGCTTCCGGCGCCGCGAAGAGGAGGAGCCCGCGCAGTTCAGCCCCGACACGAGCTGGATGCCGAACGTCGTGCTCATCGCGAAGAGCACGTACGTCTGGCTCGACCAGCTCAGCCGCAAGTACCACCGCCCGATCCGCACGCTCGATCAGATCCCCGACGAGGAGCTCGATCTCCTCCAGTCGCGCCACATCAACGGCCTGTGGCTCATCGGGCTGTTCGAGCGGAGCCGCGCGTCGCAGCGGATCAAGCAGATGCACGGCCATCGCGACGCGCTCGCCAGCGCGTACTCGCTCAAGTGCTACGAGATCGCCAAGGACCTCGGAGGCATGCCCGCGTACGAGAACCTGCGGGATCGCGCGTGGGCGCGCGGCATCCGCCTCGCGGCGGACATGGTCCCGAACCACGTCGGAATCGACGCCGACTGGGTGATCGAGCACCCGGACTGGTTCCTCCAGACGTCCGAGCCGCCGTTCCCGGTGTACCGATTCGGCGGTCCCAACCTCAGCGACCACCCGCGCATCGGCATCTACCTCGAGGAGGGGTACTGGGACCGGAGCGACGCGGCGGTCGTCTTCCGTCGTCACGATCGATGGACCGGCGAGGACCGCTTCATCTACCACGGCAACGACGGCACGAGCATCCCGTGGAACGACACCGCGCAGCTCGACTACATGAACCCGGAGGTCCGTCGCGCCGTCATCGAGACGATCCTCCACGTCGCGAGCATGTTCCCGATCATCCGCTTCGACGCGGCGATGACGCTCGCGAAGCGGCACATCCAGCGCCTCTGGTTCCCGCTGCCGGGCCAGGCCGCCGGCGCGATCCCCTCGCGCGCGGACTACGCGATGACGCAGGAGGAGTTCGATCGCGCGATGCCCAACGAGTTCTGGCGCGAGGTCGTCGACATCGTCGCGGAGCGCGCGCCCGACACGCTGCTGCTCGCCGAGGCCTTCTGGATGATGGAAGGCTACTTCGTTCGGACGCTCGGCATGCACCGCGTCTACAACTCGGCGTTCATGAACATGCTGAAGCGCGAGGAGAACGCGAAGTACCGAGAGACGATCAAGAACGTCCTCGACTTCGATCCCGAGATCCTCAAGCGCTTCGTCAACTTCATGAACAACCCGGACGAGGAGCCCGCGATCCTGCAGTTCGGGGACGGGGACAAGTACTTCGGCGTCTGCGTGCTCATGTGCACGATGCCCGGGCTGCCGATGTTCGGTCACGGGCAGATCGAGGGCCTGCGCGAGAAGTACGGGATGGAGTACCGGCGCGCGAAGATGGACGAGGAGCCGAACCCGTGGATCGTCGCGCGCCACGAGCGCGAGATCTTCCCGCTCCTCGAGAAGCGCTGGCTCTTCAGCGGCGTCGAGAACTTCGCCCTCTACGACTTCGTCACGGACATGGGGTACGTCGACGAGGACGTCTTCGCGTACTCCAACGGCGCGGGCGATCAGCGCGCGCTCGTCGTCTTCAACAACCGTTTCAAGGTCACGCGCGGCACGATCCGGCGCAGCACGCACCGCGGCACGCTGGGGAAGGAGCTGAACCTCGACGAGGACCTGGGCGCCTGGCTCGTCATCCGCGACGTCCCGCACGGCCTCGAGTACCTCCGCATGACGAGGGACATCATCGAGGACGGGATGACGTGGGAGCTCCGCCCGTACCAGTACCACGTGCTCACGGGCTTCCGGCACGTCAACGCGACCTTCGAGAAGCCATATCACCGCCTCGCCGCGGAGCTCGCCGGCCGCGGCGTCCCCGACATCGAGCTCGCCGTCCGCGAGCTCTATCTCCGTCCCGTCCACGCGCCCTTCCGCACGGCGGTCTCGAAGGGGCACATGGGCTGGCTCTCGGCGCAGCTCGACGCCGAGGACGTGTCGGCGGCGCGCGCGGCGCTCGAGGAGCGGCTCGGCCACGTCGCCGACGGCCTCGAGTGGATGCTGACGGAGCGCGCACGACGTGAGGTCGTGATCGACCGTGCGCCTGCGCTCCGCCTCGCCGGCGATCGCTTCGGCGCCCTCCACGCCTTCGTGCGCGCCGACGCGAAGCGCGCCGCCGAGCTTCCGCCCGCGCCGCGTTCGAGCGAGTCGAGCGAGACGATCCTCGAGAACGCGAACGGCGAGACGTCGGCGAACCGCGCCGGCTCCGGAGCGACCGCGTCCGTGCTCCACGTCGATCTTCTCCTCGCGTGGATCCAGCTCGAGGCCGTCCTCGACCTCGTCGCCGCGGGCGAGGCGGCGCTCGAGGAGGCGCGGTCTCGTCCTCCGGCCTATCTGTCCACGACGCGCGCGTCGGCGATCGATCCGGCGGCCGCTCTCGTCGAGCATGCGCCTGCGACCGAGACGGCGGACGCCACCGCCCCGGCGGCGAAGGACGCCGAGCCTGCGGAGGCGAAGGACGTCCGCCCGGCGGTGGAGGAAGCGGAGCCCGCGAGCGCGAAGGAAGCCAACGAGGAGGCGGCGCAGGAAGGCGAGCCTCTGGCGGAGGCCGTGACGGTGAAGGACGTCGAGCGCGCGGCGGCGGAGGAGGCCGATCGCGAAGGGGTGCAAGAAGCCGAGGCGAGCGCGGCGAAGGTGGCCGAGCCCGAGGCGGCCGAGGCCGAAGGAGAGCCCGAGCCCCCGGCGACGGAGCCGGAGCCCACGGCCGCCGAGCAGGCAGAGCCGGAGAAGGCGAAGGCCGTGGAGGGGGGCGAGGAGGCGGCATCGGACGCTTCCTCCTCCGCGGCCTCGCCGGCGCAGGCTCCTTCCTCGAGCTCCTCGAGCGATCGCCGCGCCGAGCCGTCGTCCGAGACGGTGGTCGCGCGAGCTCCTGCCGCGCGTGTCGCGACCGTCGCGCCTGCCGCCCCGACGTGGTCCACGCGCGAGGCGCATCTCGCGGAGTGGGAGCTCGTGACGCCGCTCGTCGACGGCTTCTCGACGACGGTGGCGCCGGACGAGGCGAGGCGACGTGCGGCGCTCGTCGCGCTGGCGGCCACGCTCCCGTCCGGCCCGATCGGGCCTGCGCTCCGGCTCGCCCTCGGGAGCCCGCGCGGTCAGGTGTACCTCGACGTGCACGAGTACGACGGCGTGCTATGGCTGTCGAAGGAGCGCTTCGAGGAGCTCGCGCGTTTCCTCGCCGAGCGCGAGATCGCCTCGGGCCGCGTCGCGCCGGACGTCGCGCGGGCGGACGCGGAGGCGTTCGCGCGCTTGGCCGAGCGCGAGGGCTATCGCGCCGAGCGCATCCTCTCGAAGCTGGGGCCTCCGCCGAAGCCCGATGCTCCCATCCGCCTCGCCGAGGATTCGCCGCTGGGCTGAGACAGGTAGGGCGCGGGAGACAGGGAGTGCGGACGAAACGCTTCGCGTTTCGCCCGCGAAAGGGAGTCTCTCTCGCGTTCTGCAGCGCCTCGCGCAACTGCGGCCTCGTCCCGACCGACCAACCTTCACGGAGGCGCGTCGGTGTCTCGCGGTGCGCGCCTCGATCCGTCGTCGGCATCGCCGTTCTCTGACGGCGCGTGAGGAGCTCGTTGCTGCCGCGCCGACGTTGGAGTCGCGTCGAGGGTTGCGGTTGCGCGAGGCACGGCAGTGAAGCGTCGCCCTGGCAGGCGGCCTTTCCGTCTCCCCGCCGAGGACCGAGGACCGAGGACTGAGGATTGGCCTGAGGCCTCCGGCCTCAGCGTCGATTCTTGTCGATGACCGCGCAAGCGATCAGCAAGAACGCCGAGAACCTGATGATGTAGAGGTACGGCTGCGCCTCGTGGCCGAACGCGACCAGCGCGAGCAGCATCCGGCTCACTCCCAGCACCGCGAAGGCGATCGCGAACAGCACGAAGAGGCGATCGCGCGTCTCGCGCCAGAAGCGCGCGAAGAAGACCGCCGACGCGAAGAAGCCCATCGTCACCGCGCCGTTCACGAAGCTGTGGGCGGTGATCACCGGGTCCTCCAAATGAGGCCGAAGAGCAAGGCGGCCACGGATGCGAGGTTGGTGAGGTCGCGAGCGAGGAGCAGATCGATGTCGTCCTTCGTGATCACCTTGTCGAACACGAGGAGGACGTTGTTCACGAACAGGCCGACGAAGCAGATGCTGCTCCAGAGCAGCAAGTGCGAACGGCGCGAGCGATACGCGCGGACGAGCAGGACGGCGCAGACGAGGCTCGTCAGCGCGCAGAGCACGTAAATGACTTCAGCCATCCCCCCTCCTTGCCGGCGGGCTTGCGCCTACTTCCTCGTCCCGCCCCTGCGGGCATTGCGTATCACGAACGCGTTCGCGAAGTCCCGGACGGGATCCTTTCCGCTCGCATCGCGAAGCGCGGCGACGACGTCGCCGCGGCGCGTGTGCACGAGCCGCTCGATCTCGGCGACGGTCGCGTCGATGGCCGGGCTGACCGGTTGGTACGAGTAGAGCAGGTCGCTGCCGATGCTGACGGTGAGGAAGCCGCGCCCGCAAAGGATCGCGAGGTGCTGTTCCGCCGACACGCTCGAGATGGGGAGGATCGCGGCGACGGCTCGCGCCGTGAAGCTCTTTCCGGGAGATGCGCGCAGATGGAGCAGGATGTCGAGCCGCTGCTCGGACTCGATCGACGAAGCCAGCAGGTCTGCGACGTGCTCGGGGATCTTTTCGTCGTCCTGCATTCCAGCAAGCCGCACGCGCATGCGTGTGGCTCTCCGCACGCATCCTTGCTCGAAGGACTTTGCTCGGAGCATCGGTGAAAACGCGGCGCGCTGCTAGCGGTGCTTTGTCGCAGCGCGCGTCGCGGTCGCGTTCTGTCGTGCTTCGCCGCGGCGATGCGCTTCAGCTCGGAGGATCCGGGGCGGCTCGGACCCGGGCGCGCCCGTCAGTCGAACTGGCCCGAGGAGGGGATCACGGCCCCCGGGACGATCTTGTCGAACGAGTCCGTGATGGTCTGGCCGTCCACGGCGGTGACGCGCAAGGTGAACGGCCCGTCTCCGAACCCCGAGTCGTCGGTGAGCGTCCCGTCCGGGCCCCGCCGCAGCGGGACGAAGGTCGCGTGCTTCGCGCTCTTGACCTCTACGGTACGGATCGGCAGCCGCGCGTTCCGAACCCAGAGGCTCGTCCACCACGGATTGGCCTCGGTCTGGAACTGGTACTGGATCTTTCCGCCGGGAGGGCACTTCACGAGCTCCCACGTCATCTTCCGCGGGTACTCGCCGACGTGGATCGCGTCGAACGCCGCCTTGCTGAGATCGACGTCGTTCGGGCCTCGCGTCTCGCCCGTGGTGATCACCCGCGCGACGACGGACTTTCCTTTCGCCGTCTTCACGAGGATGCACGTGTCGCAGAGGCTGCCGTTGCCGTTCCACTTGAGGGCGAGGCCCGCGAGCATCGGGCCGATCTGCTTCTCGAGCTCGGGCGTGTAGGGCGCGCAGGAGTTCCAGAACGAGCCCGAGAACTCGACCGGCCCGAGGTTGTAGTCCCCCTCGTGAGGCTCGCCGAGCGTCGTGACCGCCGGCGCCGTGTCCTTCGTCACGCCGCTCGACGATCCGCTCGTCACCGGCACCGCGCACGCGAGCGCGAGGCAAGTCGAGCCGAGCAGGCAAGCGACGCGTGAGCCGGGGGCATGCATCTTCCGCTTCTTCCTGGAGCCTGGAGCCCGGAGCCCGGAGCCCGGAGCCTCCCTCAATCGAATCGTACCCACGCTCCGGTCATCCACCCATCGTTGGCGTCCTCGAACGCGCCGATGTACTTCGCGTTCGGATCGAAGAAGCCGTCGTCGGGAGGCGAGGGCGCGTTCGTCGTGAGCGGCGTCGTCGGCCAAGGCTTCGGGTTCTTCGCGTCGAAGCAGTCGACGAGCTTCGGATCCGCGGTGGAGTTCGGCGGCATGGCGTTGGCGAAATCGGCGAGCTCGTCGATGCCGTTGTCGTCGTCGTACGTCGGTAGGTCGGGGTTGGTCTCGGCGGGCGTCTCCGCGTAGGCCGGGTTCGTCGCGTTGCCGAAGAAGATCGATGCGCGCACGCCGCCGCGGTCGGGCAGGTACCCCCTCGCGTCGAGCCCGCTGAACCACCCGCTCACGATCGCGCCGTTGAGGTCCAGCGTCCCCCGATCGCGATAGACGACGCCGTAGCCGAAGAGCGCGGTCGGCGCGTCGCCGCAGATCGTGGCGTTGTAGATGACGGGATGCGCGGCGTCGATGACCAGTCCGTTCGAGTCGTACACGGGAGGCGGCGCCGCTTTCTGTCCGTAGATGAACTGCGCGCGTCCCGAGTAGCCGAGGTACCACTCGAACTGATCGTCTCCCGGCGACTGGCAGACGAGGTGCTTCGCGTCGACCCGTCCGCCGTAGAACATGAAGCAGCTCTCCACCGGCCGGCGGACCTGCACGAAGTCGACCTTCGTTCGCTTGCCCACGCCCGCGAGGACGAGCCCGCTCCTCGCGTACTCGATGCGCACGAACGAGAGGACGCCGCTGTCGTCCATCTCGCTCGTCCCGCCCCAAACGAGGTCGGGATCGTCTTCGTACGGGCCCTGACCGCTGGGCGGAGCGAGGCCGAGCACGTACACGCCGCGCCAGTCCCCGGGCGCGGGCGTGGGCGACTCGCTCGTGATCACGATGGGCGCGTCTCTCTTGCCCTCCGCGACGATGCGTCCGCCGGGGTTGACGACGATCGCGGCACCGACGCCCTTCTTCGCGCGGATGGTCGTCCCCGGCGCGATCGTCAGCGTCGCGCCGGAGCGTACGAAGAGGAGCGTGTCGAGCACCCAGTCCTTGTCGCAGCCCAGCGTGACCGACGTCGTGATCTCGCTCCGCGCCCCCGCCTCGAGCTTCGTGCCGATCACCTCCGTCGGCTTCGGATCGACCGCGCACCTCTCGTCGATCTCGAACCCGTCCGGCGACGCGTCCTGCGTGGGCTGCGAGGGGACGGGGCGTTCCGGTCTCTTGTCGTCCTCCACGGGTGGGACGCACACGCCTTGCGCGACGTCGCAGACCGCCGCGAACCGCTCGCAGTCCGCGTCGGTGCGGCACTGCGTGGGCGCGTCGAAGAGCTCCGCGCACGCCACGAGCGTCACCAGCGCTCCGACGATCGCTCCTGCCGACCACCTCCTCACGGGAACCTCCCGTGGAGGAGCACGCCGCCCGGGCTCGCCGCGAGGGCCACGGCCGCGCCGGCGGGGCGCGCGCTGGCAGCAGCGAACGTGAAGTATCCGGCGATGCCCGCCGAGACGAGCGTGCACGCGCCGAGCACGCCCGCCGCGAGGAAGAAGGTGCGCGCGGTGCCTTGCGCGTCTTCGAGCTCCTCGCGTGTGACGGGGAACCGGTTCTTGTCGTCCTGGAACGACGAGTACGTCACCGCCGCGAGGATCCCGGTCACGAGCGTTCCGGCCGCGAGCCCTCCCGTGACCGCCCACGGCACCACGGGGAAGGGGCGGCGCTCGGGACGCAGCGGCTCCGGCTCCGCCGGGACCGGGACGCTCACCGGCTCGGGCGCCGGGTCCTTCGGCATCGCGATGTCGATCGTGAGCTCGTCCTTCGCGGAAGCCGTCACCGCCTTCTCCACCGTCTTGGTGCCGTACGTGACGACGATGCGGTGCGAGCCCGGGTTGACGACCCACGGCCTCGGGAGGGGCGAGCGCCCGACGTGCTCGTCGTCGATGGAGATCTCCGCGCCCGCGACGTCGACCGTGACCGTCACGGTCGCGACCTGCTCGGCGAGAGACCGGAGCTCCGCCTCGACGTCGGCGCGCCTCTTCGCGGGGACGTCGACGCCGCCGTCCCGGAGGTACTGCTCGAACGCACGCACGGCGCAGGCCGCGTCGTGGAGACGCGAGCAGAGCTGGCCGATGTTGTAGAGTACACGGAAGCTCGGGTAGCGCTCGTACGCGTCGCGGAAGGCCGCGAGGGCGCCGCTCGTGTCGCCCGCTGCGGCGAGCTTGACCGCCTTGTCGAAGAGCGCCTGCGCCTCCTTCTTTCGATCCTCGGTGTCGGCGGAGGTCTCGGTCGCGTCGTCGGCCGCCCGTGCGGTGCCTGCAGACGCGGCGATCGCCAGGGCGACGAGCGCCGCGCACGCGTGCACGCGTCCTCGCGTTCGAGAGCGGCCCGGGCGCAGCGACGTCATTGGTACGGGTTCTCCAGGTCGAGCCCGTTCCCGCCCCCTGTCTTCGGTCGGGGCGCGCGCGGCGTGGGCTTCGTCGTCCTCTTGCCGGAGCGTGGCGGCGGGGGCGTCGAGGGCACCTCCCACGCCGGAGGGCTCGGGCGGAGCTCGATCGTGATGAAGATGCTGCGGTCGAACGAGATCGACTCCTCGCGCGGATCGTGGCCGGGAGCCTCCACGCGGACGACGTGCATCGCGCCGTCACGCGGGCGTGTGTCGGTCGCCGGGTTCGAGGCGAGCTCCTTGCCGTCGAGGAAGATCTTGGCCTCCGGCGGAGACGCCTTGATGGTGATGTCGATCCGCTCGTCCTCGGGAGCAGCGCTCGTAGCGGCGACGACGGGCGCCGACGCAGCGGCGCTCTCGGCGCTCGCCGGCGCGGCCTCGCGACTCTTCGAGGCGATGGCGACGGCGCCGCCGAGCACCGCCACGCCCAAGACGGCGGCCGCGGCGATCAGGAGCCCGGGCCTGCCGTGGGGGGCGTCGGGCGACGCGTGCGGGTGCGGCGGCACCGTGACCACCGTCGCATCCGAGCTGGTCGAGCTCGAGGCGGAGCGGCCGACGTCGACCTCGCTCGGGAGGGGAGCCGGCGGCGGTACCCATCCGGGGTCGGTCGCGTCCGCCGGCGGCACGTCGGAGAGCTCCGTCGGCGGCAGATCCGTCGTGGTGGTGACGGGCAGTCGCGAGAGCGGGATGGTGTCGGGCGCGCTCTCGGACATCGATCGGATGATCGCGAGCTGCTCCTCGATGGTTGCGCTGATCTTCCTGCGCGTCGAAGCGAACTTCTCGGCGACGTACGAGCCCACGTCGCGCGCGGTCACGTGCTGCGTCGTGCTCCCGAGCCACTCCTCGAGATCGTCGGCCATGGCGTCCGCGGTCGCGTAGCGGGCGTCGCGGTCGTAGGCCATCGCCTTGCGGCAGATCTCGGCGAGCCGTCGCGGCGTGGACGGCGCCACGTCGAGGATGTCGGGGAGGGCGCCGTCGAGGAGCTGTTGGAGCTTGTCGGTGCCCTTCCGATAGAGGCGGCGCCGGGCGAGCGCCTCGAAGAGCATCACCCCCACGGAGAAGATGTCGGCGCGGCGATCGACGTCCTCGAGCGCCGCCTGCTCGGGCGCCATGTACTCGAGCTTGCCCTTGAAGTCCTCGGGCCGTTGCTCGACGGCGAGCGCCGCCTTTGCGATGCCGAAGTCGAGGACCTTCACGCCGCCGGCGAAGGTCAGCATCACGTTCTGGGGCGAGACGTCGCGATGGACGACGTTGAGCGGTCTTCCGTCGAAGTCGCGGAGCTCGTGCGCGTAGTGGAGCCCGCGCAGCACGTCGATGAGGATGCGTAGATGAAACGCGAGCGGTGCCGGGAGGCGCTCTTTGAGCCGCGCGAGCCGCACGTACGGCACGCCCTCGAGGAACTCCATCGCCATGAAGTGGAGCCCGTGGGCGGGCTCCGATCCGACCTCGAGCGTCTGCACGACGTTCGGGTGGTTCAGGCGTGCGGCGAGGCGCGCCTCGTCCATGAACATCGCGACGAAGCTCGGATCCTGCGCGAGCGTGTCGCGGAGCTGCTTGATGACGACGAGCTTCTCGAACCCCGCGCTCTGGGTGACCGCGAGAAAGACGTCGGCCATCCCGCCTTCGGCGAGCATCGCGATGTAGCGGTACTTCCCGACGCCCGGCACCGCCTGGCCGACGGTCGGGACGACGCGAATGCTGGAAGCGGACGGGGTCACCCCAGTTCAGGGTAGCGTCCAGCTCGCCCCACGGGCAATCCGCGGGCCATCGCGGTGCGATGGGGCGAGACGGCTCGGCGTGGCCATTTTTCTCGGGCATCCGCCCGCAGTTGCGCCATCGGGACGAGAGGGTTGCGACATCCGGTCGTCGCTCCGCGGTGACGGCGTCAATCTCGCGTCTCCCCGCGGACCGGCCGTTGCAGAGCCGAGCCAGGGTGCTATGAGGGGCCCGCGATGAAGCTCGACCGCGACCGCAGGCCGTCTCGAGTCCTGGCGCCGGCTCTGCTCCTGAGCGCGGCCATGGCCGTGACCGCGTGCGGCTCGGCGCCGTCGGCGCCGCCCGTGACCGCGCCCGCGGCGCCGGTCGTGGGGACGGCGACGCTGATGGCGGCCGAGCTCACGGACGCGGACGAAGCTCCCCGCGTCGGAAAGCCCCAACACTCGCGGGCCGACGATGCCTTCGACGTCGAGCTGAGCGAAAAGGACGCGCCCCAGCGTCACGCCCAGCGTCGAGGCGGCGGGTTCAGCGGGTACAAGTGAGGCCGGAGGCCGTTCTCTAGAGCGCCACGCGGCGGGCGCGGACCTTCATCGGGGTCGAAGGCGGGTCGGACTCGCGGTCGAGAGCGAGCGGTGAGCGATCGAGCTGCGACGACAGGTCGGCCGGATCGTCGTAGATCGCGATCGCGCCGCGCAGGTCGTTGTCCGACCATCCTCCGCACCGGAGCGCGATGACGGGGACGCCTGCACGGGCGCCCGCTTTGATGTCGTAAGGAGTGTCGCCGATCATGAGCGCTTCGGCGGGAGTGACGCCGATGCGATCGAGCGCGGTCGTCACGAGGTCGGGATCGGGCTTGCCGTGATCGACGTCGTCGGCGCTGATGACGAGCTCCATCAGATCGGCGACGCCCGCGGCGCGAAGGAGGTCGAGGGCCTCTTCGGCGGTCGAGGAGGTCACCGCGACGCAACAGAGGCCACGCGAGCGCAGGCGATCGACGAGCACACGAGCGCCGTGGAAGGGGCCGAGGTCCGGCAGGTAGTTCGCCTTGAAGACCATCGTGCGGCGTTCTTGGATGGCGCGCGCCTCGACGGATCCGGGCTCGACTCCGGCGACGTCCGCCAGGATCTTCTCGCCGCTCATGCCGATCTTCGATCGCACCAGCTCGTACGGGACGTTGCGTCCGTGTCCACGCAGAGTGTCGAGCCACGCGTGTGCGTGAGCGTCGTTGCTGTCGAGCAGGGTTCCATCGATGTCGAAGAGGACGGCTCGGATCCGCGCCATGGCTCACCTTCCGCCCGGCGAGATGCAGTCGACGTGCCCGAGTGATTTGGGAAGCGATGTCTCAGTCATCGCGCCGACGGGGGCTGTCGGTGCGGGGACCGCAGCTTTTCCCGCGGCGGTGAGCGATCGTGGGGCGATGCGGGGGACGAGCTCGTGGCTCGTGTGTTCGAGCGAGCGAATGCGCGACAGTCACCGTGACGACCCCTTCGCGGATCACCACCCCAGCTTCGGTCGGAGGATGGCGGCGAGATCGTTTGCCACTCGCCGGTGGAGCTCCGGGCTGCCGTGAGCGTCGCAGGCAGTGAGCTCGGACGGTTGGGCGGCGGGCGGGGTCGTCGCGTACACCTTCGCGTCGCCCGCGGCGCTCCGTCGTGCGACGACGCTCTCGATCGCCTTCATCACGTTCGTGCGCGTCCGCCTGCCGGCCGGCGCGGCGTCGCTCACCGACGGAGACGTGACGAGGAGCACGTGCGCCTCGGGATACTTCTCGCGAAGCGTCACGACGAACTCCTCGTACGCGTCCGTGAACTCGGCGAGGGTGGCCGGCCCCGTGTCCGTGGGTTGGCCGATGTCGAAATCGTTCCCGCCGATCATCACGAGGACGGCGTGCGGGACGAAGGCCGAGAAGTCCCACGTGCTCTCGGGGTCGATCGGGTTCGCACGCGGGAAGATCACCGGCATTGTTTCCTCGTCGGGACGCCAGATGTTCTTCACCAAGCCTTTGCCCGAGTAGACGGTGCCGGCGACCTCGGCATCGAGCTCCTCGCCGAGCACGGCTCCGAACGACTTGCGGAAGTTCTGCCAACGCGCTGCGTGGTCGGGGCCCGGGCAGTCGGGGCCTCGACCGACGCCTTCGACGCCGTAGCCGGCCGCGGCCGAGTCGCCGACGACCTCGATCCGTCGTCGCTTGCGAGGTGGCGGGGAGAGGAGCGTCCCGCCGTGGAGGTCGAAGCCCAAGAAGCGCGTCGTTCCGTTCTGGGCCTCGGTCCGCTTGTACAGCTCGATGGTGTGCGTGTCGCGCGTGAGGCCTTCGGCGAGGACGTACTCTCGCTCGCCCGGCGTCATCACGAGCTTGTCTCTCCATTCGCCGTCAATCGCGACGTCCCACTCGCTCGGGGCGCCTTCCATCCACGGCTCGTCGATCTCTTCGAGCCGCACGGAGATCGACGACGTGCCTTCGAAGCGAGCGACGATCCGGCATCCGGGCCACGCGCAGAGTGGACCTGCCGGATCGCGCGTGTCGAAACGTCCGACGAGCTGCACGCTCGGCGGCGTGGGATCCCGCGAGTCGTCCTCGGGCACGCCGCCGTCCGGCGCGCCGGAGCTCGACGTGCCGCCGCCGCCACCGCTGGTGGGCTCCGAGCTCGAGCATGCGGCGAGCGACGCAGCGAATACGAGCACCAGCCGCGCGTGGTTGCCTGCCATCGCGATCATGTCGATCGAAGCAAGGACCGAGGTCCGATGCTCGAGCCCGTGCCATACTAGAGCCAAATGCGCCCTCGTGCATCGTCGGGGGATCGTGAGGCCTCTCCGCGATCGCGCGTGGGTCGTACCGAGCGCCGTGCGACAGCGGCGGCATAATCGACCGAGACATGCCTGCGGCGGACCCTCGAGCGGAAGAGCGCGTCGGTAGCGTGCTCCACGACAAGTGGACGCTCGAGCGCCTGATCGGTGTCGGGGGTATGGGCGCCGTGTACGCCGCCCGCCACCGCAACGGCGCGCGTGCGGCGGTGAAGGTGCTCTCGGCGTCGAGTGGACGGCTCCCTCACATCCGTGATCGCTTCCTCCGCGAGGGCTATGCCGCGAACCGCGTCGAGCATCCGGGCGTGGTGAAGGTGCTCGACGACGACGTCATCAACGAGGGCGACGACGAGGGCACGGCCTACCTCGTGATGGAGCTCCTCGAGGGAGAATCGCTGCAGCAGCGGGCGAAGCGAGAGCCCCCGCTCACCGAGCGGGACCTCCTCGAGATCGCCGACGGCGTGCTCGCCGTGCTGGAGGCGGCGCACGCGAAGGGCGTGGTCCATCGCGACCTCAAGCCCGACAACCTCTTTCTCGCGCGGGATCCCGAGCGCGGCGGCGTGCACATCAAGGTGCTCGACTTCGGGCTCGCGCGCCTGCTCGAGACGCAGGAGAAGACGATCGCCGGCATGGCGCTCGGGACGCCGACGTACATGTCCCCGGAGCAGGCGGCCGGGCACGTGGACGAGATCGACGGGCGAACGGACATCTACGCCCTCGGCTGCATCCTGTTCCAGCTCCTCAGCAACCGTCGCGTCCACGACGCCGCGCACACGCTCGGCCTCGTCGTCCGCATGGCGACGACGCCCGCGCCGAAGCTCGCGACCGTCGCCCCCGAGGTCTCGGAGGACGTCGCACGCATCGTCGACCGTGCCCTGGAGTTCAAGCGCGAGGATCGCTACCCGAACGCCACCGCGATGCGCGCCGACGTGAAGGCCGCACTGGCGCGACGCGCCGCCGATGCCTCCACGGTCCACATCCTGCCCGCGTCGTCTCCGGTGCCCGATCCCCCGGCCGCTGTCGTGGCGCCGACGGTCGCGGCCGACGCTCCGCAGGCGGCGGAGCCGCAACCGGCGCGCTCCGTCGCGGAGGATCCGGACACCGATCGGCCCGCGCGTGACGAGGAGATCGAGAAGGCCGAGCCCGCGCCCCGCGAGGGCCGCTGGACGCGAACGGTCGCCGTCTTCGGCGTCGCCGCCGTCGCGTGGCTGCTCGCGTGGAGCAACTGGAGCTCGATCGAGCGCGTCGTGTTCTCGAGCGCGAGCCCGCGGGAGGAGGAACGCGAGCTGGCGATCGACGCCGAGAGCGCGTCGGAGGGCGACTCGAACCTCGATGCGGCGGTCGACCTCGACGCAGCCGCGATCGCGCTCGCGGCGGCGGAGGAAGACCTCGACGAGGACGACGACCCCGATGCGTCGGACGTCGACGCGGGCGACGACGACGACGACGACGACGACGACGACGAGGAGGAAGAGGAGCTCGATGCCGGCGTCGGTGACGCCGCCGTCGCGACCGCGGCGGCTACGTCACGACCCAGCGCCGGGTCGCCGCCCCGGAAGGTGAAGCGCCCTCCGACGGCGAAGCCCACCAAGAAGAAGCCCAAACCCCAGCGTCGTCCCGGGCAGCCGCGCCGGAAGAAGAAGAAGCCCTGGCGCCGGTGACGGGCGCTTGCTCGCGGGCTCAGCAGCCGGCGACGACGATCGGCGGCGGAAGCCAACCGGCCCGGCGCCTGCGCCGCGCACGCCGGATGAGGCTCATGATGAAGCGGTACATGGCGCGCCCCAGTAAAGCGAACCCTGCTCGAGGTCAAGATCGTGGTCGGCGTCGAGGCCTTTTCGCCGCACCTCGGCGGTGGCGAAGCCGGAGAACAGCGTGATCTCCATGACTTTTCTCGCAGGCCTTCGAGCCGGGCCCGACCGCCGCTCCCGCCTCCGTGCCCGAGCCGCGGCATCGAACCGCTTCCCGCCGAGGTCGTGTGGCATGCTCGACGCGTGGACAGAACCTCGGTCAAGCGCGCGCTCGTCGCCGCCCTCCTCGCCAAGCTCGAGGAGGAGCTCGCGACGATGCGCAGGGCAGCGAAGGACGCGCGCGAGGCGGCGACGCACGAAGAGGCGAAGCCCGAGAACGACAAGGACACGCGTGCCCTCGAGGCGTCGTATCTCGCCGGCGCGCAGGCCGCGCGCGTTCGTGAGCTCGAAGGCGAGATCAAGGCGACGAGCGCCATCGAGCCGCTCGATCTGTCGGGGAAGACGGTCCAGGCTTCCGCCGTCGTCACGGTCGAGGACGAGGACGAGGCGCGGTCGACGTTCTTCTTCGCGCCGTTCGGCGGCGGCGTGTCGCTGTCCGCCGAAGGCGTCGTCGCGCAGGTCGTCACGCCGCAGTCGCCGCTCGGCAAGGCCTTGTTCGGTCGTGCGGCGGGCGACGTCATCGAGGTCCGCGTCAAAGGCGCGACGCGCGAGATGACGATCGTCGATCTCTGGTGAGAGCTCTCCCGGCGAGGCTCAGCTCCGCCGGATTTCACCCCGATCCTTGGAGGCCGGCGCGACGCCGACGAGCTGCGGATCGAGCAGGTAGCCGTCGGCACGCGACTGGAGCGCCCGGCCGAGGCCGTTCTTGCGCAGCCAAGAGAGCGTCACGCGGAGCCGATTCTTGGCGGCGGAAGACAGGATCTGCTCGTTCGGCCATCCGGCGGCGACGAGATCCTCGGACGGGATCGCCTTGCCCGGCGCCTCCGTGCGTGCGCGAGCGAGCGCCGCGAGCAGACGTTGCGCGGCCGCGCGCCGGCTGCACTCGACGTAATGACCGGCGTGCTCCATCCACGCGCCGTCGGCGGCGACGTGGAAGACCACGTCCGTCTCGAACGTCTCCGTCGTCCGGCTGCCCGCCGCGCGCTCCCAACGCTCGAGCGCGTGGCGCACCTCCCACGACGATGCGGCTTCGACACCCGCGTACGGCGGGAGGGCGGAGGTGTCCGACGTGAGCCGCAAGAGATCGATCGCGGTGCGCATCGGGTCGCCTTCGCGGACGGCCGCCTGCGCCCGTTCGAACAGCGTGGTCGCGCGCGCGTCGTCGCCGGCGAGCCGTGCGCACGCGCCGACGTAGGCGGTCCCGAGCGCGGCGTAGCGAACGTCGCGCGCGGCCCGCAAGAGGTCGATACCGTGCTCGAGCCTCTCGGTGGCGACGTCGAGATCACCGCGATCGAACGAGAGGATCCCGAGGTAGACGAACGCGGCGCCCTCGAGCCGTACGTGTCCCGCGTCTCGGCTCGCGTGGATGGCCTCGAGGTACTTCGGCTCGGCGGCGTCGAGATCCCCTGCGGCGTGGTCCACGGCCGCGGCCAGGCATCGAGCGTACGCCGAGACGACGGCGTCGTCCTCGGCTGCTCGAAACGCAGCGGCGAGATCCATCCTCGCGCGATCGAGGTCGCCGGCGTCGAGATGGCACCGCGCGAGCTCGACGAGCGTGAGGGCGAGATACCTGGCCTCGCACGTCGTACGCAGAATCGGCAGGGCCCGGAGCGCGGCGTCGCGAGCCTCGTCGAGCGCGCCGAGCTCGCGATGGACCATCGCGAGCTGCGCCAGCGTGATCGCTTGCTCACCGGCGTCGCCGAGGACGCTCTGCAGCTCGAGCGCCGCGCGGAAACGCGCGAGCGCCGTGTCGAAGTCGCACCGCGCGTACGCAGCCATCCCGAGCTGGCCGAGGAGGCGTGCCTCCTCGCGCCGGAACCCTGCACCACGCGCGAGGAGCACGGCGTCGTGCTGCGCCTGCTCCGCCTCGTCGTCGCGTGCGATGCGGCGGAGGCCCTTGCCGCGCGCGGCGAGCAGCGCGATGCGCCGGTCGATCGGCATCGGAAGCTCGAGCGCGCGCCCGACGAGCGCGAGGTACGGAGCGATCGGCCCGCGCGCGAGAACGACGGGCAAGAGGACGAGGAGCCCACGGGCCGCGGTCGTGCCGTCGGACGTGGCGAGCGCGTGCTCGATCACCGCGAGCAGGTTGTCCCTCTCGGCGGCGATCCGCGCGAGGCCCGTCGGTCGAGGCGTGCCCGTGCCGCCGTCGAGATCGTCGACGGGAACTCCAAGGATCGACGGATCGCGCGCCCAGGCTTCGCCGGAATCGAGGTAGTGCGCTGCCTGTCGCGCCCGCGCTTCGTCCTCCGGCGCGAGCTGCGTGGCGGCGTAGCGGCGGACGTGCGGATGCAGGCGGAGCCGATCATCGTCGTCGCCGAGCAGCGCCTTGTCCCCGAGCGACTCGAGCGCGTCGAGCGCGCGCCGATCGCCTCCCGCGACGGCGCGCGCCGCGTCCACGGTGAAGCCTCCGCGGAATACGGAGCAGCGAGCGAGCATCGAGCGCTCGTACGGATCGAGCGCGCGCCATGCGATGGCGACGAGCTCGTCCAGCGGCACGCTTCCTCGCGCGAGGATCGCCGTGCGCGCGACCTGCTCCACGACGGCCGAGAGCCCGAGGCCCGCGATGCCGACCGCGGCGAGCTCGAGGGCGAGCGGAACGCCCTCGAGGATCTCCACGAGCCGCACGAGGGTCTGCCCGTCGCTCTCGTCGAGCACCTTCACGTTCGCGCCCGCTGCGACGAGGCGATCGCGAACGAGCGCGACGCCGTCGTCGATCGCGAGAGGACCGAGGCCGTGCACCTGCTCGCCGTCGATGCCCAGCGGCTCGCGGGACGTGACGAGGAGCTGCAGGCGCGGCGCGGCTTCGACGAGGGAAAGGAGCGAGTCCTTCGCGAGCACGCCGGGCGTGACGTCGTCGAGGACGAGGAGATGTCCTCCGCGTGTCGCGAGGCGGTGTCCGAGCGCTTCGAACGGACGCGGTCCGTGAGCCGTCGCGTCGGCGGCGTGCGCGAGGACCGTCGCGACGTCGTCCTCCGTGCGCGCCTCGCCGAGATCGCAGACGATCACGTTTCCGACGGGGATGGCGCCGATCCCTCCGAGGCTCGCCGAGCGCGCGATCTCGCGAGCGAGGCGGCTCTTCCCCGTGCCTGACGCACCCGCGACGGTCACGACGCGCTCCCCACGCGTCAACAGAGCGCGAATGACCTCGGCATCGTCCGAACGTCCGATGAGGGAGAACACGCCGCCGCGAGCCTAATGCAACCGCGGCTGCGTGGGGTCTCTTGGACGCTTCGCGAACCGTTAAAACGCTTTCGCTGCTCGAAGGCATCAATCGGCGGTGACCCGCCAACCGCTCGAAAATCGATGCAAACGAGCGACGAGGCGCGCCCGCGCGTCGTGCGGGCGGATCGAGTGAGGGCTGCATGCAGCGCCCGCTGTCGCGAGCGATCGCGCCCGTCGGACGCCGGTCGGCGAGCTGACTCTTGATCCTTACCTACATAGTGTTACATGGGCGCCGCCATGGGACCGGCACTCCTCCGTCGCTTCTCCGTCTTGCTGTTCTCCTCGTTCGTCGCTGGCTGCGCCGTGGACGCGAGCAACGATGGAGAGGTCGAAGCCACCGAGGACGCGATCTCGGGTGCGTCTTCGGACTCCGGCTGGTTCGTCGTCAAGGGACGCGACAAGCGCAAGTGCGCCGAGCCCTTCTGCGGCGGGTGGTTCGTCCAGCGCGCGAACGAGACGCGGACGCGCTGCGCGGACGGCACGCTCGCGGCCGAGTGCTACGTCGGATCGATCGAGCTCTCCGGCGCCGGGCTGTCGCCGCGCGAGGAGGCCGACCTCCTCGCCGCCATCGAGGCCGGCGCCCCGGTGCTGCTCCAGGCGCGGACGCACGCGACGGACGTCCACGGGACGCCCGTGGGCACGCTGAAGGCGACCGAGGTCTGGCTCGGCGCGACGGGCTCGACCGCGACGGGCACCTTCTACCGGACCGCCGACAACGGCATCCGCTGCGTCACGACTCCGTGCCCCTCGACGCGGGCGACGGTTCTCAACACGAACGGCGCGTACGAGGACGTCGTGGAGGTCATCCTCGATCAGACGGCTCGCGACGCCGAGCCGAACGCGCTCCGTCGCGCGAGCGAGGCGCTCGCCACGAGGGAGGGCATCCTCGTCGCGGGCAGCCTCGCCACGCCGATGTGTCTGGAAGACGACGCCGCGTGCGGGGCGAAGGTCGTCGCGTCGGAGTTCTTCCTCCGCGTCGTCGGTCGCGAGGGCAAGGCGTGTGGCTCCTTCGCGGGTGACGAGTGCAACCCCGGCCAGTTCTGCAGTTGGGAGCCGAGGGACCTCTGCGGCGCCGCGAACGCGCCGGGTCGCTGCATGTACAAGCCCGCGATGTGCCCGCGGATCTTCGAGCCCGTGTGCGGTTGCGACGGCAGGACCTACAGCAACGCGTGCGTGGCGGCCGCCGAAGGCGTGTCCGTGTTGCGGGAGGGCGGCTGCGCGGACGACGACCGGGCGGCCCTCTGACCGAGCGCTTCGTCCCACCGTCCTGACGGACGCCCGGGCGCTCGTGGTCGCCGAGGTCGGGCGCTTCGGCGCCGGATCGTGCGTGCAGGACGGATCGTGCGCGGATCTGGCGGTTGGCCGCCACACGGGCTGAAAACTCGGCGTCGCCGGAGGAAATCGCCGCGCCACGTGGCGCACGTGCGCGATCTTTCCACGAAACGCCGCACGGCGGGTGTGGACCGAGGCTTGCTCTCGTGAGCCGTCATGGGACGAGGTTCTCCGAGAGCGCTGCTCGCCTGGGTGCTGGCGGTCGTCGTCGTGCTCGCGCTCGGCTGCTCGTCGTCGCACGAGGTCGATCCGCTTCGCGGCTCGAACGGCGAGCGACGGCTCGTGCTGGCGGGCAACGGCGTACGCGTGGCCGAAGCGAAGGGACCGGACGCCGAGACTCTCGGCGTCAAATGGCTCGAAGCGCGGGTGCGCCCGCTGTCGTCGACCGTCGATCGCAAGGGCGTGGCGACGCCGAGCCGCCGGACCGGGCTCGGGATGGATTACGTCGCGCACGGCGCCGACGGAGAGCCGCTCATCGTCGGGGCGATCGCGCTGGATCTCGGCAGCATCGCGCGCCTGCCGCTCGAGCCGACGAACGGTCAGCTCGCTGGGGCGCTCGCGCCGGACCTGCGTGCAGCGCGCCTGTCGCGTCGGGGCGCCAAACCGAGCCCGCGCCTCACGCGCGCCGAGCAGGCGGCGATCGTCCGGCTCGTCCTCGACGCGTTCGCCGACGGCGGGAAGAGCGCCGCCGAGGCGAACGCGCGTCCTCCGCGAGCCACCGTATCGACGTCCACGTCCACCAAGAGCGTCGACGTCGTCCTCTCCGGAACGATCCGTCCCTGCGCCGAGGCGGGCGAGATCGACGAGCCGTGCGTGGACGGCCGCGCTCCGCCGAGCGATTGCTTCCGTCACGTCTGTGACATCGAGGACGCCTCGCTGATGGCGGAGTTCACCGAGGCGCTCCAGGGGTCGCTGAAGGGGGTCTACAAGAACAAGACCTGCTTGGCGTTCCTCACGGCCCTCGGGCTCACTGCGGTGGATACGGCGATCGTCTTCAACGGTCCGACGGAGTTGCTCCTCGCAGGCGGAGCCGGCGTGCTCGGTCGCAAGTGCGCGCTCAGCATCATCGAGGGGGTCATCAAGTCGATGGTCAAGAACGGCCTGCTCGACCATCTGAAGAACGTGCTCTGCGCGAGCCGCGACGCGACCCTCCCGGCGCTTCCGACGGTGGACCTCCAGATGCCCGACCGCATGCTGATCGACGTGATCAACCGCATCGGCGTGATGCCGAAGGCGAGCGAGGTGAAGGGCTACTACGACGCCGTCGCCGACGTGTTCAACACGGTCCGCGAGTGCACGTGCGGCTTCGCATCGGCGAAGGCAGGGCAGGTACCCGTGCGTGCGCAGCGCGTCGTCGACGCGCAGGGACGCATCGCGTGCATGCCGTGCCCGGAGGGCTCGCACTACGATCCGGACGAGCTCACCTGCGTCCCGGACGACGAGGGCGATCTCATCGCGATCTGCACCGAGGGTGGAGAGAAGGCCACGACGACGTCGTGCGGCCAGCACGCGCCGGACGTTCGCGTGATCAAGCCGGAGCTCTGCCTCGACGTCTGGGTGACGGAATACACGGGCGAGCAGGCGGCCAATGGGACGATCCCGCCGCCGCGGTTGGAGACGGTGCGCATTTCGTCGAACGGCGCCTACTTCACGTCCGACACGACGATCGCCTTCGAGCCCTCTTTCGATCAGTGCGTGCCGGCGGACTTCTCCGGATCGAGGCTGGAGGAGGCCGAGCGGACGTACCCGAACGACGATCTCTCGTACGGCTACGTCACCACGCACACCCAGGACGGCGTCGGGATGCACTCGGCGATGCTCAGTCCGTTCCCCGGCCCCGACGGGAAGATGCACTACTTCCCGGGCCACGCCTGCGCGAAGGACGCGAACGGAACGACCCGTTGCATCGACTCCATCCCCGTCGATTACCTCCCCGGCTCTCCCGCGCTCGCGCCGTACAGCGGCGCGGCGCCGGGGTTCTACTGGTGCGACTACCAGGGCTCGAAGTGTCGCGACTCGGCCACCGCGGGTCGCAACGTGCCGAAGCCGAGGACGTTTCCGAGCTACTACCCGCGCGGCTTCGGCAAGGACACCTGCGCGAACCCGGTTCCCTGGGACGAGACCGCGCAAGATCCGCCGAGCCGCGACCTCCTCGAGGACACGTGCGAAGGCAAGCCCGACGGCGTGCACTGCAGCGTCGCGCCCGACAACCGTGCGGGCGGCTACCGCTGCAAGAGCGGTCAGCTCGTCGCCGAGGTGCGCTGCCAAGGCGATCTCGTCTGCGTCGAGAAGCCGAACGTCGACGAGATCCAGTGCGAGTCACCGCTCAGCAAGACGGACTGCGGAGACAAGACCGACGGCTGGTGGTGCCTCGACGTCGCGAGCGGCACGCCGTGGATGGCGTACTGCAAGGACAAGCAGATCGCGCTCGGATGCTCGTGCGCGGCCTGCACGACAGGTGGCGTGAAGGCGCCGTGTGAGTGTCCGATGAACTGAGGCTCCGGGCTCCAGGGGGCGGCCTCGAGGCCGGGCGGCGCGCAGGTCACGTACGCCTCGAGCCCGCCTTCTGCCCGGCTCCTGGAGCCAGGAGCCTGGAGCCCGCCAATCCCCTCACTGCTTCGCGCTCGAGGCCTCCTGCTCGAGGCGGGGCGGGGAGGCATGATCGTTGATGGCGATCTTCTTCGGCTTCGCCTTCGGCTGCCGAGGGACGCGGATGGTGAGGACGCCGTCGGCGAGATCGGCCGTGAGGCGCTCGGCGTCGACGGTCTCCGGGAGCGTGAAGGACCGCTCGAACGCGCCGTAGCAACGGCCCAGCCACACCTTCTCCTTGTCGGTGCCCTCGTATCGACGCTGACCCTTGATCGTGAGCACGCCGTCCTCGAACGTGACCTCGAGGTCCTCCTTCTTCACGCCGGGCACGTCGGCGACGAGGACGATCTCATCGTCGTTCGCGCGTACGTCGACCGCGGGTGAGAAGGCTCGCGTCGAGGCGTCGGCGCCGAACGCGGTTCCGGCGATGCCGGTCATCACGTCGTCGAACAGGCGATCGAGCATCGGGAAAGCACTCCATGCAGACGTCATGGGACAGACCTCCACCAAGCCCCCTCCGCATGGAGAGGGTCGTTTGCGTTGACGAGCTCGAGCTCGAACCGACACCTCTCGGACGGTGCCGTGGCATCGAGCCTTCTTCGTTGCTGGCACTGGCAGAAGTAAGCCCGATCGAAGACCCGTCAAGGCCTCGACCCTGCGGCCGGAAAAGATCCGTGCCAGCACCGTTCGCCGCACGGGGCCGCGCACGAGAAAAGAAGCGAGGGCCCTCGAGAGCCCTCGCGTTTGCTCCCGCCGAAACCCGGAGCTCCAGCCCGGCCGCGACCGAAGAACCGCGTCCGTTCGTCGTGCTCACTCGAGCCCGAAGCTCAGGTCCGTCAGTCCTCGGCGCGCGCCTGGAGTTTGGAGCGTCAGGACAAAACGAAGAGAGGGCTCTCGTCAAAGAGAGCCCTCGCTCGCGATCGCTCGAGGCTCAGCCCCTCTGGAGCCCGGAGCCTGGAGCCTCTCCCTCAGTTCATCCCCACGACCTCGGACGGGCTCGCGGAGACGTTGCACTTCATCGCCTCGTAGAACTTGTCCGGCTTCACGAACTCGTTGAAGCGGACGACCTCCTTGCCGTTCTTGTCGAGCATGATGACCGTCGGGAGGCCGACGACCTTGTACTTGTCCTTGAGCCGGATGACCTCCTCGTCCTCGTCGTCGGTCGCGTCGACGCGGAGGGCGACGAAGCGCTGAGCCTCGGCGCGGACGTTCGGATCGGGGAAGGTCTGGTGCTCGAGCTCCTTGCAGGCCGTGCACCAGCTCGCGCCGAAGTCGATCAGCATCGGCTTGCCCTCGGCCTGCGCCTTCGCGACCGCCTCGGGCTCGTTCGTCAGCCACGCGATGTCGGGAGCGTTCGGATCGACGTCGTGGTTGAGGTTCACCCACGAGAAGAGCATCGCCGCGCCGGCGACGGCCGGGATGATCGACGCGAGCTTCATCGGCTTCGAGAGGTGGGCGATCGGCGACTTGCGGCGCTCGGCCATGACGTGGATGCCGCCCAGCACGACGCCGACGAGGAGCACGAGGCCCGCGACCGCGCCGAACGTGTAGCTCGGGTGGTTCACGAGGTTGCGCACCGGCTCGAAGCGGTCGCGGAGGTACGCGAAGGCCATGTAGGCCAGGCCGACGCCGCTGACCCACTTCACGCCCATCATCCAGGCGCCGCCCTTCGGCAGGTTCGCGCCGAAGGCGCCCGCGATGAAGAAGATGACGCCGAGGCCGAGCGCGAACGAGAAGAGCGCTGCGGAGCCGAGCACGACGTTCTTCGTCGTCGCGATCACCGTCACCATGCCGGTGAGGAACGGGCCGGTGCAGGGCGCGGCGATGAGGCCCATCACGAGGCCCATGACGAACGCGCCCTTGAAGCCGACGCCGCCGACCGTCGACAGGCGGTTCGTGATGCTCGCCGGAAGCGCGAGCTCGAACGCGCCGAACATCGACGCCGCGAGGGCGATGAACAGGGCGGCGAGCCCGAGGACGACCCACTGGTTCGAGAGCGCCGAGCCCATCAGCTTGCCGGTGAGGGCGGAGAGGACGCCCATCGGCGTGAAGAGCGCGGCGATGCCGAGGACGAACGTCGCCGAGAGCGCCGCGCCGCGGAGCCGTGAGGTCTGCTCGCTGGTCGCGCCGAAGATCGAGACCGTGATCGGGACCATCGGGTACACGCACGGCGTGAGGCTCGCCAAGAACCCGAAGCCGAACGACATGAGCACGGCCATGACGGCGCCGTGCTTCTCGAGGATGTCGGCGAACTTTCCGGAGTCGGATCCGCCTCCGTCGGCGCAATTGCCTGCCCAGGCGAGCGCCGGGACGAGAAGGATCGTCATCAGGATGAGGGTCTGCGTCAGGCGACGATTCACGGATCCTCCTGGGAACGAGTCCGGTCAGCCAAGGTCGAGCCTCGAGGCAACCGACATCTCGACGAAGGCTCGGCCGAACATGCATCGTAGCAAGCACGAGACCGCTTCAGCGATACCCGCTGCGTCGGATGTGCGACGTTGTCGTCCAGCACCCGGATGGGCGCCGAGATCCGAGCTTTTCGTGGTCGAGCTTGCTCGCCGCGACGGCGAAGGGAGGCCGGAGGGCTGGATCGCCGTTGGTTCAGCCTGATGTCCACTCCCAGCGAAATCCAGGATCCAGGACGGGGCTCGCCCCCACACGGCGGGGGCTCAGTTCGCGCTCATCTTTGCGAGGGTGGCGCGGGTCATCCGCACCTCTCCCTCGAGCGCGATACCGAGCGCGGGGCGCGAGTTGGTGGTCCGCTTGAGGAAGGCCTCGAGGTACCGCTTCGCGGCGGCCCATTGCCCGGTCGCGTAAGCGAGATGGCCGAGCACGAAACGGCCGTATCCCTGACCGCACGGGGCCTCGGCGAGCTGGTTGATCGTCTCTTGGAGGTCCTCGACGCTCTCGCCCGCGGCCATGCGCGCGAGCGCGAGGTGGGCGCGGTAGAGCGGCTTGTCCTTCGTCCCCCAGCGCGCGGCGCGCGACAGCGCCGCCGCTGCCTCTCCGTACCGCTGCGCCAAGAAGAGCGTGCTTCCGAGCGTCCAGAGGTGGAACGGCCGGCGGGAGGCCGGCGCGCGCCGCGCCGCCGCGCGGAGGTGCGAAAGCGCGCTCTCGAGGTCTCCGTTCGCGAGCGCCGCGCGCGCGGCGTCTTGGTTCAGGACGTCCGCCAGGACGTCGAGCTCGAGAGCCTGGAGCGCGACCGTGTGCGCCTGTTTGAAGCGACGTCCCTCGAACAGCGACAAATAGAGCTGCCGGAGCAGCATCGCGTGCGTCGTTCGATCGATCGACCCGGGGTATGCGAGGCCGCGGCGCGCGTACATCGCACGCGATCGGGCCGTGCGCGCGTTCATCGCCTTGCGCAAGTACTCCTCGGGCGGCGTGGGCTCCGAGGGCGGCGCGCTTGGCCGACCGTTACTACGCACGAAAAAAGTGTAGCACGCACATGATTTCGCGGCCAAAGCCGGCGCCATGGCGCCGAGGTGGGGCCTTGGGGGCCCCGTCGACCGCCGCCCGGAGCCCGCCAGAGGCAGAGCCCTGCACCGAACCCTTGGGCGACGCCCCCTCGCCGTGCTACGCGTGTGGGCCCCGCATGGGCCGATCGCTCTTCGCCTTTGCCATCGCCTCCTTCGTCCTCGTCGTCGTTTCGGGCTGCGGGCGCAAGGCGACACGCGAGGACTGCGAGCTCATCGTCGACAAGAACGTCGAGGTCAAGCTGAAGGTCGACGGGCTCACGGATCCGGACCTCGTGGAGAAGCGCAAGGGAGAGCTTCGCGCCTCGCTGAAGGAAGACATCGACAAGTGTGTCGGAAAGCGTGTCACCGACTCGATGCTGAGCTGCGTGAAGAACGCCGAGACCCCGGAGCAGATCGACAAGTGCCTCCGATGAGCCGACCTTCCCCGAGCCGAATGGGGAGGGGCACGCGCATCGCCGCGCTCGTTGCGCTCGGCGTCGTCGCCGCTGCGTCCGCCGGCTGCAAGAAGAAGATCTCGCAGCAGCAGTGTGAACAGATCATCGATCACTTCGCCGCGCTCGTCGTCAAAGAGCGGTTCCCCGACGCGGGGCCGGAGGTGGTCGCGGCCGAGCGTGCGCGCGAGCGTCAGGAGGCGAAGCACGCCGACGAGTTCAAGAACTGCCACTCCGAGGTGCAGGAGAAGGAATACGAGTGCGCCATGCGCGCGGAGTCGACCGACGCCGTGCTCAAGTGCCTCGAGTGACCCGAGCGGTCACTTCTGGTGCGCAGCGCGCCCGGAGAACGTCTTCTTGCCGTTCTCGATCGTGGGCCTCTCGTTCACGCCCCAGATGGTGTCCGCGCCGAGCTTGCACGCCTGATCCTTGAGCGTCCGGAGGCAGTCCTCGTCCGAGATGTCCTCGTCGCAGCGCGCCTGCACGGGCCCGATGTTCTCGGTCTGGTAGCTCGGGCTCTCCGGGAAGATCACGATCTCGCAGCCGGGCTCGCGCGGCGGGTACTTCGACTCCTGCTGCTGCGAGGACGAGCCGCACGCGAGCACGCCGGCGAAGAGGAGCGAGGATGTGACTGCGCCCGCGAGGTTGCGGAGATCCAGCGTCTTCACGCTGGAGGTCTATAGACCAGACGACCGGCGACAGGGAACAGGCAACGGGGACGCGGGCGACGTGCCGCGCCTCCCTCACGACGCTCGTCCGAGCTCGACGGGCTCGAACGGCGTCTTGCAGGGCGGTCCCTCGGCCCAGAGCATCGTGGGCGCGCCCGCATCCGGCACCGCGAGGACCATCGCGCTTCGCGTGCCGTATCGCGCGGCGTCGAAGTGGATGCACGTCGACAACAGCGGATCGCTCGGGTCGTGCTCGGTGAGGAGCGACGTGGCGCGCGCAGGCTCGAACCCGTCCTCGATGATGCGGGCCCACGCGGCGCGGATCTTCGCCACTCGCGCTCTGTCGTCGCCCGCGCCGAACGCTCGCTCGGTGACGATGGTGAGCCCGTCGCCGAGCACGAGCTGCGCGAGCGTCTCTCCGTCGGAGACGGTCGCGAGCACGTCGCGCCCGTCGGCGTAGACGAGGTGGAAGCCGTTGTATGCGCGCGGGTCGATCTCGGCCATCCGTTCGTGGATCGCGCGCGCGGACGTGCACGCGAGCGCCTGGACGACGAGCGCGCCGCGCGACGTACGCGACGCGTCGCGCGGGCCGAGATGCCGGTTCGTGATGGCGGCGAAGACGCCGTGGTCGTTCCATCCGAGCCAGGTGCCGCCGGCGACCTCGTCGCGGGGCGCGACGAACCCGTTCCATCGGCGTGGAGGCGACGCGGGACGGTCGAGCTGCTCGTCACGGTTCGCCACGACGACGAGCGGCCACCCGGGGACGACCTTCGCGGCGACGACGAGCGTGCACATGGCGCCGCCTACTCGGCGGCCTGGGCCGTCGTCTTCTGCAGGAGCGGGAAGCCGAGGGCCTCGCGCTGGGCGTAGTAGGCCTCCGCCACCGCCTTCGCGAGCGCGCGCACGCGGCCGATGAAGCGCGCGCGCTCGGTCACGCCGATGGCGCCGCGCGCGTCGAGCACGTTGAACTGGTGCGCCGCCTTGATGACGAAGTCGTACGCGGGCAAAACGAGCTTCTTCAGCGGATCGTCCGAGAGGGCGAGGAGGCGCTTGGCCTCCTTCTCGTAGTGATCGAACGCCGCGAAGTGCGCAGGCACGTCGGCCTGCTCGAAGTTGTACGTGCTCCACTCCCACTCCGCGCGCTTCGCGATCTCGCCGTAGGTGATGCCGGGCGCCCACGCGACGTCGTAGACGGAGTCGACGTCCTGCAGGTACGTCGCGATGCGCTCGAGCCCGTACGTGAGCTCGCCGGAGACGGGGCGGCAGTCGATGCCGCCGACCTGCTGGAAGTAGGTGAACTGGCTGATCTCGAGACCGTCGAGCCAGACCTGCCAGCCGAGGCCCCACGCGCCGAGCGTCGGCGACTCCCAGTCGTCCTCCACGAACCGAAGGTCGTGCTGATCGGGCTTGGTACCGATCGCGAGCAGCGACTCGAGGTACTGGTCCTGGATGTCGAGCGGCGACGGCTTGAGGATGACCTGGAACTGGTGGAACTGCTGCATCCGGTTCGGGTTGTCGCCGTACCGGCCGTCGGTCGGCCGTCGCGACGGCTCCACGAACGCGACGTTCCAGGGCTCGGGCCCGATCGCGCGGAGGAAGGTCGCCGGGTTGTACGTGCCCGCGCCGACCTCGGAGTTGTAGGGCTGGACGATGAGGCAGCCGCGCTTCGCCCAGAAATCCTGGAGGGCGAGGATGAGCTCCTGGAAGTACATGGGGATGGAGGATTACCACGTACGCGGCGTTCGATGTACGCGGCGTTCGATCAGGACAGATGCGCGGAGCGCTCGCCCGACGGCTCGGCCTTCTTCCGCCCCGAAAAGACCGCCCCCGCCGCTTCGAGGTTCGCTCTCGTCTGCTCCAGGATCCGCCGCCCCAGCGCGAGGCTGAGGTCCGGGGAGAGCCGCTCGAGGTACCAGAGCGCCTTGTACCAGCTCGGCACGACGATGATGGCCTCGTTCGCGAGGACGCGGTCGAGGGCCTTGCGGGCGAAGACGTCGGGATCCATCGGTCGCGCCCGCTCCCATTGCTTCATGAGCACGCTCTTCGGCGCGTCGACCTTCGCCCGTCCATAGCGTCCGCCCGTCAGGATCGGCGTCCGGACGACCCCTGGGCAGAGGACGCTGGCGCGGACGCCCCAACGGACCGCCTCCATGCGGAGCGACTTCGTCAGGCCGACGACGGCGTGCTTCGTGGCCGTGTAGTTGGCGCTCCCCGGAAGCGGGACCAAGCCGGCGACGGAGGCGGTGTTCACGATGTGGCCCGAGCGCTGATCGATCATGATCGGGTACACGGCCTGGATGCCGTGCGTGACGCCCCGGAGGTTGACGTCGATCACGTCGTCCCAGTCTTCCGGGTCGTAGTCGGCGATCTCGCCGCCGACGCCGATGCCCGCGTTGTTGAACAGGAAGTCGATCGTCCGCGATCGGACGACGGTGTCGCGCGCGACGCGCTCGAACGCCTCGAGGTCGCGCACGTCGAGCTCGACGGCGGTCGCCTTGCCCCCGCGGTCGTGGATCGCCGTCGCGACCTCGCGCGCGAGGTCCACCTGACGATCGCCGACGACCACCTCGCAGCCGCGCGACGCGAGCTCTTCGGAGAGCGCGCGGCCGATCCCGGACGCGCCGCCCGTGACGATGGCGACCTTCCCAGCGAGCGAACGAGACATGGGGGCGATGCTACGCCGGAGCCGAGCGCGAGCGCAGCTCGCATCTGGAGCCCGGAGCCCGATTCCGCTATGCGCGTCCCGTGCGCCGCCTGAAGCTCCTCGAAGAGGTACACGCCGAGCTCGAAGGGTGTCGCAGGTGTCCGAAGATGATCGGGCCTCCGGTGCACGGTCCGCCCGTGCTCGGTCGGGTGATGCTCGTCGGGCAGGCCCCCGGACCGCGCGAGGCCTCGTTCGGCCGGCCCTTCGCGTGGACGGCCGGGCGCACGATGTTCCGCTGGTTCGAGGAGACGCTGGGTGTCGGGGAGGAGACGTTCCGCCAGCGCGTCTACATGGCCGCGGTCGCGCGCTGCTTCCCGGGCAAGGCGAACGGCGGAGGCGATCGGCGGCCCGACGCGGAGGAGATCGCGACATGCCGGACGTTCCTCGCGCGCGAGGTCGACATCCTCCGGCCGGAGCTCGTCCTCGCCGTCGGCACGCTCGCGATCACGGAGGTGCTCGGCGACGGCGCGAAGAAGAAGAAGCTCGACGAGCTCGTCGGCGACTCCGTACGCACGTCGTGGCTCGGTCACGAGACCGACGTGATCCCGCTGCCGCATCCGAGCGGCGCGTCGCCGTGGCACAAGCTCGAGCCCGGCAAGACGCTCCTCATGCGCGCGCTCGGAAAGGTGAAGCGGCATCCGGCCGTGCGTGCGACCTTCGCTTCCTCGGAGGTGTCGAAATGATGCGTCTCTCGCGAGCCACAGGCGCGCTCGTCGCGGTCGCGGTCGTCCTCGCATGCGGGGGCGCGCGTGCCGACGGGCCGACCTTCGGGCTGTCGATCGCCATCGCGCGCGAGAACGGCGAGCGCGTGGTCGACGACGCCTGGGTGCAGGAGCAGATTCATCACGCGAACGCGTTCTTCGGTCCGCTCGGGACGCGCTTCCGTTGGACGATCGAGAAGGAGCTCGCCGAGCCGCATGGGGAGCTCCACACGCGCGCGGATCGCGACGCGCTCACTCCGCTCACGGAGAAGACGTCGATCGACGTCTTCGTCGTCCGCGCGCTCGAGGACGTCGACGAGCCGGGGCGGTACCGCATGGGCGTCTGCTGGACGGGGCGAGGCGGCAAGCGCTTCATCGTGCTCTCGCGCATCGCGCGCCCCATGGTGCTCGCGCACGAGCTCGGTCACTTCTTCGGCAACCGGCAGCACAGCACCGTCGTGAACAACCTCATGAGCTACTCGCGCGACGGCGGCCCGGTGTTCCTCGACGAGCGCCAGAAGGCGACCATCAAGGCATTTTCGGCGCGCTTCTTGGAGACGAAGCGTCTCGTCGACGTCGGACCGCCGTTGCGGTTCCTGTGAAGCTCTTTCCCCTAGCCGCTTCGTCAGTCCTCGGTCCTCGGTCCTCAGCGTCTGAGGATGCGCGCGGAGCGCGCGCCTGGAGCCTGGAGCCTGGAGCCTCAGTCGAGCACCAGCTTCATCACCAACGCGGCGAGCACGGCGCCCACGAAGAGGAACGCGACCGCGACGCCCACGAGCAGGCCGATCGAAGGCTGCTGCTTCGCGTTGCCTGCGCCGACGGCCGGCAGCGGGGACGACCGCGGCGCGACGGTCGCCGTCGGCGGTGCGGGCGCGCCTGCGAGCGGGTGATTCGGCGTCGCGGCGGGAGGCGGGCCGATCATCGGCTGCATCACCTGCCCGTTGGGATAGGGCGGGACCGCCGGCAGCCCGTTGAGCACGGCCTGGAGCGCGTGCGCGAACTCGCCGCCCGTCGCGTAGCGATCCTCCGGTCGCTTCGCGAGCGCCTTCTCGAGCACCGTCCAGAGGAGCGGCGGGAACGTCTTGCCCGGAACGCGCTCGTTGATCGGCTTCGGCTTCGCCGTGACGTGGAGCTGGATGTACTCCATCGGGTTCTTCGCCTCGAAGGGCAGCTTCCCCGTGAGCACCTCGTAGAGGATGATCGCGAGCGAGTAGATGTCGCTCGCGGGCGTCAGCGTCTTGCCCTGCGCCTGCTCGGGGCTCATGAACTCCGGCGTGCCGAAGACCATGCCCTCCTGCGTGAGGATGACCGAGCCCGGACGCATCTCGCGCTCGGTGACCTTCGCGAGCCCGAAGTCGAGGACCTTCGCGTAGTCCTTCATCCCGCCCTGCTGGCAGAGGAAGATGTTCTCGGGCTTGAGGTCGCGGTGGATGATGCCGGCGCGGTGCGCCTCCTCGAGCGCGTTGCACGCCTGGATGAGGATCGGCAAGGCGCGCTCGAGCGGCATGGGGCCCTCGGCTCGAACCGTCTGGTTGAGGTTCTTGCCCTCGAGGTACTCCATCACGATGTAGAGCGACCCGTCGTCGAGCTCGCCGTAGAGGTACACCTTCACCGTGTTGGGGTGGGTGAGGTGGCTCATCGCGCGGGCCTCTCGGCGGAAGCGCGAGACGAGGTCTTTGCGGTTCGCCAGCTTCGGATGGAGGATCTTGACCGCCACCATCCGGTTCATCGCCGGCTGCAGGGCCTTGTAGACGGCCCCCATTCCGCCCGACCCGATCTTTTGCAGGATCTGGAACTGGCCGTTCAGGATGTCGCGGCCAATGAACGGATCCGGCGGACGCGCCATGGCGGCTACCGTGATAACACGAAGCGCGCTCGGGAGTCTTTGGGCTGCCGCTCGGCCACCCGACGCGTCGTCCTCCCGGCCGGGTTTTTCCCATCCACGTCGATTCCTCGGGCCACCGCTTCCGTGATGTCCCTTCCCCCGCACGCCTTGCTCACCGCGCCCGAGCTCTCCCGGGCAGGCTTCTCACACGCGTTCACCACACGGCTCGGAGGTGTGAGCCCGCCGCCTTTCGATTCGCTCGATTTCGCCGTCCTGCGCGATCCTGACCGCCTCCGCGAGAACCAGGCGCGGCTCGCGCGTGCGGTCGGCTTCGATCCGAAGGTTCTGCATCAGGCGATGCAGGTCCATGGTCGCGCCGTCGTCGTCGCCGGCGGCGATCCGAAGGCCACGCTCGAGCTCTCCGCGGATGCGCTCGTGGCGGAGCCGGGGACGGGCCATGCGGTCGCCGTCCGCGTGGCGGACTGCGTGCCCGTGCTGATCGGCGATCCGGTGAGCGGGCGGGTCGCGGCCATCCACGCCGGGTGGCGGGGCGTCGAGGCGGGCGTCGTGGAAGCCGCCGTGCGTCACCTCGGGAGCGCGCCCTCGGCCGGCCCGGTCTCGAGGTGGGTCGCGGGCATCGGTCCGTGCATCGGCCCGTGCTGCTTCGAGGTCGGGGCCGACGTCGCCGAGCGCATCGCGAAGGCTTCGTCCGCCGACGTGATCGCGCGACGATCACCCACGCAGGAGAAGGCCTGGGTCGACCTGCGTCTCGCCGTCCGCTCTCAGCTCCGGGCGCTCGGCTTGCGAGACGAGGCGATCGACGACGTCCCCGGGCGCGGTCCCGAAGGATGCACGCGCTGCGACGCGACCCGTTTCTACTCGTACAGGCGCGACGGCGATTCGAGCGGTCGCCTCCTCGGAGTGATCGTCGCTCGCTGATCACGATAGGTGCCGCGGGCCGGCGCGCTCGGAGGAGTGGGGAGGGCAGCGAGCGCGCCGGCCACGGCTGGTGGTGGGTTGGTGGTCAGTCGGGACGAGAGTCTTTGCAGCCGACGACGATCTGGACCTTCGCCTTCGGGTCTTCCTTCAACGTCCTGCAAGCTTCGCCGAAGAGCTTGAACTGCTTTCCTCCTTCGAGCAGATCCCAACCCTCGCGGCGCTTCGGATCGCGCTCGAGGATCTGCGGCCCGCCCGTGCGCACGAGCGTGACGTCGATCTCGTCCATCGTCACGCCGGGTGTCTCGGGCACGTCGAAGGTGCAGTCGGCGGCGTCGCGCGCGATCTTGTCGAGCGCGTTCGTGATCGTGGTCGCGAACGTCGAGACGTCGACCGGATAGAAGCAGCTGTCGGTCGCGCTGCAGTTGGCCGTGCGGGCGGTGCCGCCCGCGACCGCCACCTTGGAGAGCAGGTCGGGGCGAGCGCCGTTCGGGCCGTCCATGATGCCGAGCACGTAGGTGCGGATCTTCTCGGCCCCCGTCATCCCGCTCCTCGCGGCCGCGACGACGCGCTCGATGTCGTTCGCATCGGGATCGCTCGGGGTGTCGCACGACGTCGGCGCGCCGTCGGTGAGGAGGACGACGACCTTGATGCCGTCGTTCTTCGAGCGCTTCTGAGCGTCGACGGCGGCCGTCAGCGCCGCCGCGAGCGGCGTCCCCCAATAGAACATGTCGTTGGAGCCGTTGACGCTCGCTTTGATGACCGACACGGCCTTGTCGTCGAGGTTCATCGGGGCCGGCACGATGTACGTCGACGGCGAGCACCGCTTCTGCGGCGAGGGATAGATCGAGCAGTTGCACACGACCTCGTTCCTCGCGCTGATGCCGCAGCACGTGTGCAGCGACGGGTCGCCTTGCGGGAACTGCATCACGCTCGCGCGAGCGTTCTTCGCCTTCAGCTTCTCGAGCAGCGCGAAGAGCGCGTCGCGCGTCGCCGTCCAGCGCGTCCCTCCGCCGGGGATGGGGATGTGCATGCTGCCGGAGCGGTCGAGCGCGAAGAGGACGTTGATGCGCGGGAAGACCGGGTCGTAGGAGGCCGTCTGGCTCTCGCAGGCAGGCGGATCCTCGCGCGGCGGCGCGGTCTCCGGCTCGAGGATCGGCGGGTCGGCCGAGACGATCTCGTCTTCGAGGCTCTCTTCGCGTCGCGGCGCGGGGTTTCGTTCGAGGCGTGGGGCCGGCTCCGGCGCCGTTCCGCACGCGAGCAACGTGGCTCCCACCACGGCGAGGACCGCCGACGCCCCGATGACACGAGCGAGTGACCCGATGCGCGGGCGACGTTCCTCCGCTGCTTCGACCTTCATCGTGATGTCCTCCTCGGGCGCCTGCTGTCGCAACGGGTGTGCCGCGCGGATCGCGGCCCGATCCGGAAGCTTTCCCCGCGAAATCACACGCGTCGGGAGCTCGCTAGCGATCCCTGGCGGCGAAGCGCCACTCGGCCGGTCCGTCCATCGCCTCCGCGCTCTGCGCGGCGATCGCCGGTGTCAGTCCGGCATGGCGGCGGGGTCGGCGAGCAGCGCGCCCGTGAAGCGCGCTCGCAGGTAGAAGCCACGCGGCACGGTCGCGATCGCTTCACCGTCCGAGCCCCAGGCGATCGTGCGGACGCGCCCGTTGCGGGCCTTCGGACGCACCTGCAGCCAGCGCCCGCGGTGGGCGGTGAGCTCTTCGATCCTCCCGACGCCGATCAGACCGACGACGTCGTCGAAGTCTCCGCGCAGGACGGCGCTCTGCTCCTCGGTCGGCGACCAGAGCAGCGGCGCTCCGATCACGCGATCCTGCCACCCGACGCCGTGGGCTCCGACGAGCGGGACGAAGAGCACGCGTTCGAGCTTCGCGCGCACCCACGACGTCTCCCACTCTTGCGACTCGGCGTCCGCGAGGGAGAGCGTGCACACGTACGTCGACTCGAGCGGCGTGCCGTCCGCGGTCACGGGGATCGTCTTGAGCTCGACGCCGAGGCTCGGGAAGTCGTGCACGCGCGAGGAGCCTCCCGTCGCTCCGAGCGCGCGCTCGAGGGTCTCGCCTGCGGAGCCCTTCGTCCGGACCGGATCGGTCGGCGCCACGAACCCGAGCCGGTGGAGCACGTCCCGCACGGTCAGGCCTTCGAGCGCACGCGCGCGCTCGAGCAGCTCGTCGATCGATCGCGGCTCCGGGACCACGAGCCCGCCTTGCCAGGTTCACGCGCGCGCGGCAAGGCAGCGGGCCTCGCCCGCGATCGAGCTCGGTGCTCACGGGGAGCCGTGCACCTCGCGCCACCGCGCGACGTAACGCGTGGCGAAGGCATCGATCGGCTCGGCGCTCGCGCCGCGCCACTCCTTGGCGAGCCAGTCGAGCATCGTGCCTTCGGCGGCCTCCGCGGCGCGCCGGTGAACGGAGCGATGCTTCGGCTCCCATCCCGTGACGACGGCCGCTGCACCGTGGACGACGACGAGGCTCCACGCCCGTGAGCCCTCGCGCTCGCCGAGCTCGCGGACGAGCGTGTCGTGGAGCGGTCCGCGCGCAGCTTCGGGGGCCGCGAGGAGCGCGTGGACGAGCACGCAGTCGATGACGCGTGCGTCGGCGATGACTCGATCCTTCTCGTTGCGGTTCGAGCCTCGAGCAGCGACGAAGCAGCCGCTCTTCGTGGCGAGCGCCGCAGGCACGATCGCCGCGCGTCCGAGCGGCGGCGCCTCGGAGACGAAGTCGACCGGAACGGGGCGATCGGGCCAGCGCAGGCCGAGCTCTGCCGCCGCTCGCTCGAAGAGCGCCTCGGCCGCCGGCGTACCGAGCGCCGCGTGCGCGATCTCGATCCCGATCCACGCCGTCGTCGCCCGGTCGCGCCACCGCGTCGTGGCGAAGGCCGGCAGAGCTCGAGCGTACTGTTTGCCGAAGCTCTCCGAGGCGACGGCCTTCATTGCGCACCGATCGTCGGAGCACGAGGCCAGCTTTCGGGTGGTCCGGGCGAGGAGGTCGTCCGCGTCGTCGTCCTCGAAGGACCGCCGGTACGCGGCTCTGGCCGCTTCGAGCTCGGGGGCCATGGCGGCGTCTCCCTTCGCAGAGGCAGCGAGCCACATGTGGAGCTCGACGTACGCGCTCGTTCGGAGGGCGACGCGCCCTTCGTCGACCAGGATTTGCCGCGCGGGCGGCCCGGTCGGCGGGGGAGCGGGCCGCCGGGGGGCGCACGACGCGATGCAGAAAGCTGCGAGCCCGGCAAGGAAGAGGCCGCTCCTGCTTGCGCGAACGCTCGCTCGCATCGTATGCCGGGGGGCCATGATGCACGGCGCGCTCGAGGACATCACGAAGGCGGTCGGGAATACGCCCATCGTCCGCCTCAACAAAGTCACGCGTGACCTCCCTCCCGGGATCGAGATCTACGTCAAGTGCGAGTTCCTGAACCCGGGCGGCAGCCACAAGGATCGGCTCGCGTGGAACCTGATCCGCCGTGCGGAAGAGGCGGGGCTCAAGCCGGGCGGCACGATCGTGGAGGCCACGAGCGGGAACACCGGCGCGTCGCTCGCGCTGCTCGCGGCCATCCGCGGATACAAGTGCGTCTTCGTGATGCCCGACAAGATGAGCCAGGAGAAGGTCGCTCATCTCCGGGCCTTCGGGGCGAAGGTCGTCATGTGCCCGACGGCCGTGGATGCGGACGACCCGCGCAGCTACTACAAGGTCGCGCGCCGCATCGCCGACGAGACGCCGAACTCGTTCTACGCGAACCAGTACCACAACCCGGCGAACCCCGAGGCGCACTACCTCTGGACGGGCCCGGAGATCTGGAAGCAGACGAAGGGCGACTTCGACGTGTTCGTCGCGGGCCTCGGCACCGGCGGCACCGTCAGCGGCACCGGCAAGTACCTCAAGGAGAAGAAGCCGGAGATCCAGATCGTCGGCGTCGATCCCGTCGGGTCGCTCTACTACGACTTCGTCAAGACCGGCCGCGTCACGAAGCCGTTCGCGTACAAGGTCGAGGGCATCGGCGAGGACTTCTTCCCGAGCACGATGAACCTCAAGATCCTCGACGACATCGTCCGCGTCGACGACAAGGAGTGCTTCCTCATGACGCGCGCGATGACGCGCGAGGAGGGCCTGTTCGTCGGCGGCTCGGGCGGCGCCGCGGTCGCGGGCGCGATCAAGTGGGCGAAGAACAAGTCGGCGCCGAAGGGTCGTCCGCTCAAGATCCTCGTCTTCCTCTGCGACGGCGGACAGAAGTACGTCTCGAAGATCTTCAACGACGACTGGATGCGCGAGAACGGCTTCCTCGACGACGCGCCCGGTCTCGGCACCGTCAACGACATCCTCCACATGAGGAACAAGCGGAAGATCGTCACGACGACGTCGTCCGCGAAGGTGAAGGACGTCATCACGACGCTGAAGGAGCTCGGCATCAGTCAGCTCCCCGTCGTCGACAAGGGCAAGCTGAAGGGGATCATCAGCGAGGTCGATCTCCTCCGCCACATGGTCTCCGGTCCGAAGACCTCCAACTCCTCGATCGCTCCGCTGATCGAGAGCGACTACGCGACGGTCACTCCCGATACGAAGATCGAGCTTCTCCAGAACGTCCTCGCCGACGCGCGCGCTGCCATCGTCACGCAGGACGACTCGGTCGTGGGGATCGTCACGAAGATCGATCTCATCGAGTACCTCGCGAAGAAGAACAGCGAGCCAGCCAGCGTGCGGCCGAAGGCGGCGAAGAAGAAGGTGGCCAAGAAGGCGAACGGGGCACGCGAGCGGAGGGCCTGAGAGCTGAGGCCTCCGGCCTCGGTAGTCCTCAGTCCTCAGTCCTCAGTCCTCAGCGTCTGCGGATGCGCGCTTCGCGCGCGCTCTGCCTTTCATGACTGGAGACTGGAGACTGGAGTCTGGAGACTGAAGTCAGGCCGACGGCGGCGTCCCGCCGTCGCCGCCACCTCCTGGAGCCTGGGGCCTGGAGCCCGGAGCCTCCTTCACGATGATGTTGTAGACCCCCTTGCCCGTCGCGATCGTCGCCGACTCGTCCGACGGCTGGAACAGCCGCACGTCGGCGACGCCGACGCGGTTGCCGACGCGAACGACCTTCGCCTCGGCGATGACCGGCTCGAGCTTCGCGGGGCGGAGGTAGTCGACGCGTAGATCGATCGTCGAGACGCGCGCGCGGTCGTCCTCGAGGCACGTCCACACCGCGGCTCCGCCGGCGGCGTCGGCGAGCGTGGAGAGCACGCCGCCGTGGAGGGCGGGGCGGAGCGGATCGCCGACGAGCTCCTCGCGGAACGGGATCTCGAGGCGGGCCACGCCCGGCTCCGCGCGCGTCATCTTCATGCCGAGGAAGCGGTTGAAGGGGATCCCTTCCTCCATGAATCGCTTCGCCAGCTCGGGCTTCATCGCTTCGATGCTTCAGGCCGGGGAGATGTACTGCATCTCGACCCAGTGCTGCTGACCGTCGGGGAAGACGACGAGGCACTGGCTACCGCTGACCTGGCTCACCGTCGCGGGATACCGGTGTCCGTTCGACCAGGTCACCTGCACGCGCGTGCCGGGCGCGTACCCGAACGGATAGCCGTAGCCGGCCTGCGGAGGCGCCGCGGGTGTGCCCCAACCCCAGCCTCCTGGTCCCGACGGGAAAGGCGCATAAGGCTGTTGCGGATACGGCTGCGGCCCCGGCGGCGCGGGGTACGGCGCGCCGTGCATCGGGCTCGGGACGGCAGCGGGAGCTCCCCATGCGGCGGCGGGATCCGGCATGCCCGGCTGCATCGGCGCGGGCGCGGGCATCGCGCCGGGGACCGGAGCCCCGGGCGCCGGCATCGGCGCGCCGGGCATCGGCGCCGCCGGTCCGGGCGCGATCGGACCCGGAGGTTGCGGGCCACCCGGAGGTGACGCCGGTTGCTGGGCCGACGGCTGCAGCGCGCTCGGCGCGCCGACGTTCGGCGAGGCCGTGCTCGGCGCGCCGGCGGCCGCTGGTGCGCTCCCGGCGGGCGCCTGCGCTGCGGCTTGCGGCGTCGGCTGTGCAGCGCTCGGCGCGCCGCTGCCCGCCGGCGTCGTGCTCGGCGCGGCGCTGCCGGGCGCGACGCTTCCGCTGGCGCTGCCGGGCGCGCCGACGCTGGCGGGTGCGCCGACGTTGGGGAGGCCCGCGCCCGGGTTGAACCCGATCGCGACCGTGCGTTGTTTCTTCGGCGGGACCGAAGGCGGAGGGATCTTGTCGCCGCCTTCGCCCGACTTCGACAGCGGGCGGATCGGCGCGTTCGGCATGAGCTGCGTCCCCGGCTTCTTGCGTTGGGGAGGCGGCGGAGGGGCGACGGACGACCGCTCCTTCGCGGCGGCGTCGGCGACCTCCTTGAAGCTACGGTTGTGGGCGTTGCTCACCGCGAGCGGCGAGACCTGCGGCTTTTCACCGGACGAGGGCGGCTGCGAGGTGGACGTCGGTCCGGACCCCTGGCTCGCGTCCTGCGGCGCCGAGGACGCCTCCGGCGCGTTCGCAGGTGTGCTCGCGGACGGGGTCGAGCCCGCCGGCGGCTCGGCATTCGTGCCCTCGGCCGGTGACGTCGCCGGCTCGTCCTTCGACTCCGGCGGGAGCCCCACCGGCTGGATCGGTTTGCTCGTGGGCGACGCGGTCGCGGCGAACGGGTTCACGGGCGCGGATGCGTCGTAGTTCGGGCCGATGATCGAGATGCTCGGCGTCGACTCGGCGACGGCCGGCGGCTTTCCGGCCGACGCGTCTCCGGCGGGTGCACCGCACGTCGCGCAGAACTTGCCCGACCCGATGAGCTCGGCACCGCACTTCCCACAGTTCGCCATGGACCTGTCCATGTTGGGTCAGCTCGGCGGGCGTTACAAGGGAGGTGTGCACGGCACCGCTCGTGTGCCGACCATGCGCACGTGAGAACGAGGTCCGTCGTCCCGTCCGGCGATCACGTTCGCCGCCTTCGCGCCGGGCGAGCCGGCTTCTTCTCTTGCGAGACGATGCGCCGGCGCGGCTCGCGAGCAGCGCGTTTGACGAAGATCGACAGCTCCGCTGGAAAACCGCCCATGTCCACCGTGAACGCGCGGCGGAGCTCGAGCCCTTCGGCGCCTGCGCGTGCGCGGATGCGGCGCGGCTCGGGGACGAGCCACACGAGGGCGCCGCCCGGGACGAGGACGCGCGCCGCGTGCGCGACGAATCGCTCGAGGAGATCGGCATGCCTGCCGCGCTCCACGCGCCGTCCCATCGGCGGGTTCGTGAGGATCAGGGTGACGCCCTCGGGCACGTGCTCGCATGCGTCCGCCTGCACGACCTTCGCGCGCTCGACGCCGGCACGTGCGAGGTTCGAGCGAGCCGCGGCGACGGCGCGCGCGTCGACGTCCGTGCCGACCAGGCGCGCGTACGGGCCGAGCCGTGCACGCTCGACGAGCTCGGCCCCCGCGCCGACGAACGGGTCCCACACGACGTCGTCGTCGCGGCGCGGCGCCACGCGTGCGAGGGCCGCCGCGATCACGGGATGGGAGGAGGCCGGGACGAGGTCCGTGCGCCACGCGAAGCGCTCGTCGCGGTAGCGGCGAGGCACGAGCTCGATTTTCACTTCGGGCCCTGCGTCGTCCACGACGACGTCCCACGTGCTCTCCCGCGGATCGTTCACCAGATCGCGGGCGAGCTCCTGGACGAGCTCCGCGCAGCGCCACACGAGGGAGCGGCGATGTCCGCCGCGGACGAGGTCGAGGCGGAACCGGATCGGCGCCGCGTCGCTCGCGCGCGAGGTGAACGCGCGGAAGATCGCCGTCGCCGCAGGCGACGCGAGCGCGCGAGCGACGTCGGCGCCGAGGTCGTTTCCTCGCGGCGAAGGCGGAAGTGGGAACCCGACGTGCGTCGCGGTCCGGACGGCGAGCGCGAGAGAGAGCGGGCCTTCGAGCACCGCCTCGACGACGCCGGGCGCGACGAAGCGCGTCGCGCCGAAGTCCGAGCCGAGCTCGTCTTGCAAGACGTCCTCCAGGCCCGACCGCGTGTGGAACCAGATGCGGAGCGGGCCGTCGTGGGCGCGCGATGGATCGATCGCGCTCGGTTCGCGGCGGGCGAGCTCGCGCGCCGCGATGATCGCCGCGCGTCCGTGCTCTCCGCTCGCGAGGCGCGCTCGCGCCGCGTCGCCGCCGACTTTGCCGAGCGCAAGCGCGAGCGCGCGCCGGTCGTCGTCGCTCTCGGCGCGGTCCCAGGCGCTCGCGAGCGCTGCTTCGACCGTGCGCCGCCGCTCGTCGTTCTCGGGGAGATCGAGGTTGCCGAGGCCGCGCGCGGCGGCGCGGCGGGTCTTCGGATCGGCGTCGCCGAGGGCTTCGAGCAGCCAGTCGAAGGCGACCGCGTCGGGATCGCGACCTTCGCGGACGAGGCGTCCCGCGAGCCGGGTGAGCCGCCCGCGGGCCGGGCGCTCGGCCGCCTTCGCCGCGTCGACGGTGCCCTTCGCCACGCGCGCGGCGTATTGGCGCTCGATGCGGAGGATCGCGCGCTCGGCGTTCGTGGCCACGGTGTCGTCGTCGGACGTGAGCAGCTCGAGGAGCGCGGGCAGCGTGCGGACGGACGGGGTGTACCCGGCGTCGGCCAGGCGGGTGGCGAGGTCGGTGCCTTGCGCGGGGCCTCCTCGCGAGCTCGCCATGATTCCGTTCGTTTACACGACCTTCGGGCCGCGCGTAACCGATGGGCCTCTTCGCGCGTAACCTTCTTCGGAGAGACGCGTCCGTGAGCAGAGAGAGCTCCTTTTCGACCGATACCGATCCGTTCAGGCCCTCGATGAGCCGTCGCGCGTTCGTACGCTCCGCGATGGCCGGCACGACGATCCTCGCGCTCGGAGGCGCGAGCTACGTCCTCGCGAGCACCGACGAGGAGAAGAAGGCGCGCGCCACGAAGCGCCCGGACGGACGGCCCCGGCTCCCGCCCGATCAGTACCTCTTGAAGCGCATCCGCCCGATGGGCGGGACGGTGGGCGACCCGAGCCCCGGCAACTTCCGCCTGAAGGTGTACGGCGAGGTCGAGCAGCCGTTCACGATCGACTTCGCCGAGCTTCTCAGGATGCCGCAGGTCGAGCAGACGTGCGACGTCCACTGCGTGACGAAGTGGACCGTGCTCGACTCGAGGTGGACCGGCGTACGCGTCGCCGATCTCGCAGCGCGTGCTCGACCGAAGCGGAGCGCTCGGCACGTCATCTTCGAAGCGCACGCGGGCTACACGGCGAACGTGCCCATCGCCGAGGCGCTCGCGCCCAACGTGCTGGTCGCGCACAAGTACGAGGGCGCGCCGCTCGCGCGCGCGCACGGCGCTCCGGTCCGCGCGCTCGTGCCCGATCTCTACTTCTGGAAGAGCGCCAAGTGGCTCACGGGCATCCGCTTCGTCGCCGTCGACCAGCCCGGCTACTGGGAAGTGCGCGGCTATCACAACCACGGCGACCCCTGGAAGGAAGAGCGGTATGGCTGACGCGGCGACGAAGGAGGTCGACGCGCCGGAGGAAGCCGGCGTGGCGAACGTCCGTGCGAAGCCCGCGACGGACGCGGCCGCGCGACCGACGAAGAAGCTCGCATGGCGGCCGTGGCTGCGCGCCGCGCATCGCGACGTCGGCTACGTCGCGGTCGGCCTCACGTTCGTCTATGCGCTCTCCGGCATCGCCGTGAACCACATCACGGATTGGACCGACGGCGATCCGAGCTTCAAGTCGTACTCGCGCACCGTCGAGGTCGGCCGCATCGAGGGCGACGACGAGGCGATCGTGGAACGGCTCCGCACGAGGCTCGGCATCCGCGAGACCCCGCGGGAGGTCTACCGGGCCTCCGACGATCAGCTCGAGATCTTGTTCGACAGGCGCTCGCTCCACGTGGACCTCGCGAACGGCACCGTCGTGGACGAGGGGCAGGAGCCTCGGTTCTTCCTTCGTGTCGCGAACTGGCTGCACCTGAACCGCGGGAAGAAGGCGTGGACCTACGTCGCCGACGCGTATGCGGCCGCGCTGCTGCTGCTCGCGACGAGCGGTCTCTTCATGATCGCAGGGAAGAAGGGGCTCTTCGGCCGCGGTGCCGTGCTCGTGCTCCTCGGGATCGCGATCCCCGTCGTCTACGTGCACTTCGCCGGGCCCTGAGAGGCAGCGGCCTCCGCCGGCGATGGCCGAAGGGATCGCCGATCCGCCGGACGCGCGGTCACCCGTCGAGCGCGATCAGTGCTGCGGGAACTCGGCGTACCGCTTGCGGATGGTCGGGACGAGGTACTCGTCGAACGCGCGATCGAAGTCGTAGGCGGGCTTCCAGCCCCACTCTTCGCGAGCGCGCGCGTCCTCGATGTCCTCGGGCCACGAGTCGACGATCTTGGAGCGAACGGCGTCGGGCTCGAACGAGATCTCCGCTTTCGGGAACGCCTGCTGGACGCGCTCGGCGATCTGCCGCGCGGTCACGCTGAATCCGCTCACGTTGAACACGGTGTGCCGCAGCTTGCTGCGGTCCGCCTCGAGCAGGTGGAGGAGCGCCGTGACCGCGTCGGGCATGACCATGAACGGGATCTTCGCGTCCGGACCGACGAAGCACTTGTACGGCTGTCCCTGCGCCGCCGCGTGCAGCATCTCCGGCCCGAAGTCGCTCGTGCCTCCCGTCGGTACCGTCTCCGCGGAGATCAGGCCGGGGAACCGGAGGGCGCGGAAGTCCATGCGCGCGGCCGACGCGAGCGCGCCGAGCTGCCGGAAGTAGCTCGTGAAGTAACGGCCGAGGTGCTCGCAGTACAGCTTGTTGCAGCCGTACATCGTGATGGGCACGTTCCACTGCTCTTCGCGGACGCGCCCGGCCTTCTTCTTCTCCTCCAGGCTCGGCAGGCCGTAGACGGCGATCGAGCTCGGGAAGATGAAGCGCACCGGCCGACCGAGCCGCCCCGACTGGTTCTGCGCCATGCGAAGCAGGTGCAGCGTCCCTTCGACGTTGACCTGGTGCGCGAGCTCCGGGTCGCGTTCGCCTCGCGTCGACAGGAGCGCGGCGAGGTGGAAGACGACCTCGATCTCGTGGTGCGCCGCGATCTGGTCGAGCAGGTAGCGGTCCATGATGTTGCCCGCGTACGTCTCGAGGCAGAGGCCCCGGTAGCTCTCGGGCAACGGCGTGAGGTCGACCGTGACGACGTGGTAGCGACCATCCATGTGGAGGCGCCGGAGAAGGGAGCGACCGATCTCGCCATTGGCTCCGGTCACCAGGACGACAGGCTTGCTCATCGGCGCCGTCACGCTAGGCGGGCGCGCTCTCGCGAGCAAGCCTGCCATGCTCGTTCGGCCGGGCCGGGATTGCAGGTCCTCGTCGAGCCCGGCTCGGCCGTTCGCTGGAAGGTGGTCGCGGCCCTGCTCGGATCGAACGCTTCGGATGGGTCGTCGCCGAGCTCGAGCGCCTCGTCGATTCGACGAGATGCATGCGTGCGCTCGCTCGCATCGTGGTCGTGGGCCGCGACGAGCCCGTGGCGATCGGCGTCGACGGACGCACGGCACACCACTGCCTCTGCCCGACGATCGAAAGATCGGTCGAGCCACCGTCGAACGTCACGTCACGCGGATCGCCTGGTGTCCGCGCAGGAGCCGATTCGATGGGCGGGTCGCGTCATCTTCGCGTTCCACGCCTCGGGACCTCACGCTCTCTTCGTCGGCGCCACTCGCCCCTCTGAGCGGTCGACGGTCTTCGTGCAGGTCCTCGTTCTACGGTGCAGCGAGCGGCGGCTCCCCGCGACTGCACCTCGTCGTCGTGATCAGGCCACGTAGAGCTGCGACGGACGCTCGGGCACGCGCGGCTCGCGGAGCTTGCACTCGCGCATCGCGGCGGCGATCGCGAGGCCGCTCATCGTGAGGCGCATCCGGGTGGCGTCGACGTGCCCCTCCTGATGAAGGCTCGTCACGGCGCTGCGGACATCCTCGCGGCGCACGCCGATGTCACTGGCGAGGTCGTCGAGGCGGACGAGCCGGCCGCGCTGCTGGGCGCGGGCGAGGTGACGCAGGACGTGAGCGGCGATCGGACGAAGGGTGGAAGTGCTCATGACAAAGTCTCCTTTTGCTGCTGGGCCACGTTCCGAAGCGCACCTGTTATCCACAGGTCGCCACCAAGTTCCCCAAGGTCGGAACGTGTGTACTTCACAACCCGTGTAGGTTGCAATCCATGGACCGCGTCTCACTTGCATATTTTTCTCGGAAAATCCGAGGGTTACACTTCTATAAGCGCTGTCATTTCCAGCAGTAGGTGGGTGGTAGGATGATCCAGGGGGTCGCATCGCACACTTGACAACCAAGGTGGTTGTATGGTGGGCGCACACCTACATTGGAGGATAGATCGCAGGACAAAGCGCCCCTATGTGGAGGGCGCTCGTCCGCATTCGGTGCGATCGCGCCGCGTCGTTTCCGTTTGGAGCGTGCGCGTCAGGGACAGGCGTCGTCGGCGAGCGTCGCGCCCTCGAGATGGAACGTGGATGCCGTTCCGTCGTTCCCGTTCCGAATGTCGACGCCGCCTCCGCTACCGCCCATGGTCGGTGGGACGTGATCCCAGCGGTTGTTTCGACCGAAGAAGGTTCCGACCACTTTGGTCGAGACGTCGTTGTCGGTGTTGCAACGAAGCTCGTTGCCGCCTCCGCTTCCCGTCGGACCGTCGCCGAAGTCGATCTCGAGCCCGGTGCCGAGATCGAGGCCGATATCGTTGTTTGCGATGACGTTGCGCTCGATCCGGACCCTCGTCGCCGGGGCTCCGACGTAAAGGCCGACCGCTCTACCGCCTCCGCCGTTCAGCTTGGTGCCCACGATCACGTTGTCCGCCACGAGTCCATCGCTTCCCTCGAAGCGCAGGGCGTGGCGAGTGTCGTTGTCGACGAGCGAGTTGTTGCGGATGGTCACCCCATCCTTCGTCACGCGGATGGCGTTGACGGCGCCTCCTTTCGCTTGCAGCCGGAAGCCCGCCACCGTCGACCCCTCTCCGGGCAGGACGAGCGTGGCGAACGGAAGCATGAAAATGTCGAGCTCGCCCGTGATGAGCGTCGGTGTCGCTCCGTCGCCCTTGGAGGGTTCGTCGCCGATGAGGTGGGCTCCATCCGGGACGATGAGCGGGAACGTCTCGCCGCCGGCCTCGTCGTAGGTCCCGGGCGCGACCTGCACGCAGCGTGGGGCCTTCCCCCCGCGTCGACTGCGGCGCCGACGACCGACAGCGCGTGCGTGATCGTTCGGAAGGGGGCAATTTCCGTCCCGTCGTTCGTGTCGGCGCCCGAGGTCGACACGAAGACGCAGGAGAGAGGCTCGGCGTCGGCGTCGGCGTCCTCGCCGGCATCCGCAGTTTCGTGCTCACCGGCTTCGGTGCCGCCGTCCTCGATGGGAGCATCGCTGTCGGCGTCCGTCTGCCCGACGCTACATGGGGAGAAGACCGAAGAGTGCGAAGCGGTTCCGTGCGAGGGACATGGCGGAGCGAAGGTAGCTCAGCCGCAGCTCCAGCCCGGGACCACTATCCGGATCGGTTCGTCACCTCGCATGGCGAACGCCGCGACGTGGCTGCCGAGCATTCGGACGCTCGAGGAAAAACCCGCGTGCGCCCCGTGGCCGGCGGGACTAGAAGGGGGCCATGTTCGGTCGAGCGAAAGAGATCTACGAGGGCGTGCTGAAGGAGATTCGCGACGCGGGCCTCTACAAGGAGGAGCGCGTGATCGTGACGCCGCAGTCGGCGAAGATCGCGGTCGGCGAGGGCACGGCCCGTCGCGAGGTCCTCAACTTCTGCGCGAACAACTACCTCGGCCTTTCCTCGCACCCGAAGGTCATCGCCGCGGCGCACGCGGCCATCGACTCGCACGGCTTCGGGATGAGCTCCGTGCGGTTCATCTGCGGGACGCAGGACCTGCACAAGGAGCTCGAGCGGAAGATCAGCGAATTTTTCGGTACCGAGGACACGATCCTCTACTCGTCGTGCTTCGACGCGAACGGAGGTCTGTTCGAGACGCTGCTCGGCGAAGAGGACGCGGTCATCTCGGACGCGCTGAACCACGCGTCGATCATCGACGGCATCCGACTCTGCAAGGCGGAGCGCCACCGCTACCCGAATGGCGACATGGCCGCGCTCGAGGAGGCGCTGAAGAAGACGCAGAACAAGCGCCTGCGCATGATCGCGACCGACGGCGTCTTCTCGATGGACGGCTACCTCGCCAAGCTCGATCGCATCTGCGAGCTCGCCGAAAAGTACGACGCCATGGTGATGGTCGACGACTCGCACGCGAGCGGCTTCATCGGCAAGACCGGCCGCGGGACGCCCGAGCACTTCGGCGTGCAGAGCCGCATCGACGTGATGACGTCGACCCTCGGCAAGGCGCTCGGCGGTGCCGCGGGCGGGTTCACGACGGGCCGGAAGGAGATCATCGACATGCTCCGGCAGCGCTCGCGCCCCTACCTGTTCTCGAACTCGATCGCTCCGGCGATCGTGGGCGCGTCGATCGCGGTGCTCGATCTCCTGTCCAGCACGACGGAGCTCCGCGATCGCTTGATGGCGAACGCGGTCCGCTTCCGCGAAGGCATGACGAAGGCCGGCTTCACGGTGAAGCCGGGCGAGACGCCCATCGTCCCGGTCATGCTCGGCGACGCGCGCCTCGCCGCGGATCTCGCTCGCGGCTTGCTCGACGAGGGCATCTACGTCATCGGCTTCTCGTACCCGGTCGTGCCGAAGGGCGAGGCCAGGATCCGCGTCCAGCTCTCGGCGCAGCACACCGACGAGCAGATCGATCAGGCCATCGCCGCGTTCACGAAGGTGGGCAAGCAGCTGGGGGTGCTCGAGGCCTGATCCCCGTCTTCGTTCCGGACTTCGCAGAAACCGTCGTCTGGAACGGTCGATGTGACGCTGCGGGGCGCGACTTCGTTGCCGCCCGCAGCGTCGTCACTGCTTCATCGTGATCGCCGCCGCCTCAGGCTTCGACGCTGGAGGCTGGAGTCCGGAGACTCCTGCCCGAGGGTAGCGTCGTGGTCCGGGTTGCCCTTATGCTCCATTCCGAGCGATGGGGGGGCAACGGTGTACGTCGCCCGCGTGGCGACCTGGACTCGAGAGGTGAGCCGATGGCCATGAACGCCTACGAGACGACGAACACGTTCGTGAAGCGCGCGATGGACGCGCTGAAGATCGATCACGCCTACGAGACGCTTCTCCTCACGCCTCGCCGCGAGGTGCGCGTCGAGCTGACGATCCGCATGGATGACGGCTCGCTCGGCAACTTCATCGGCTATCGCGTCCAGCACGACCACTCGCGCGGTCCGTACAAAGGCGGCCTGCGGTATCACCCCGAAGTCGACATCGACGAGGTGCGCTCGCTCGCGAGCCTCATGACGTGGAAGACCGCCGTCGTCGACGTCCCGTTCGGCGGAGCGAAGGGCGGCATCCAGGTCGATCCGACGAAGCTCTCCGACCGCGAGCTCGAGCGTCTGACGCGCAAGTTCGTCGACGAGATCCACGACTTCATCGGCGAACGCGTCGACATCCCCGCGCCCGACGTGAACACGAACGCGCGCGTGATGGGCTGGTTCTTCGACCAGTACTCGCTGCACCACGGCTTCTCGCCGGGCGTCGTGACGGGCAAGCCCGTCTCGCTGCACGGCTCGCTCGGGCGCGAGGCGGCGACCGGACGCGGGTGCCTCTTCGCCATTCGCGAGGCGCTCGCGCACGACGGCAAGAGCGTGTCGGGCACGCGCTTCGCCGTGCAGGGCTTCGGCAACGTCGGGAGCTGGTTCGCGCGGCTCGCACACGAGCAGGGCGCGAAGATCGTCGCGGTCAGCGACGTCAAGGGCGGCGTGTACTCCGCCGACGGTCTCGACATCCCGAAGCTCGTCGAGCACGTCAAGGCGACGGGCAGCGTCGTCGGGTTCCCGGGCACGAAGGCCGTGACGAACGAGGAGGTCCTCGCTGCCGACTGCGACGTGCTCGTCCCTGCGGCGCTCGGTCACGTCATCAACGCCAACGTCGCGGCGGAGATCCGGGCGAAGTACGTCCTCGAGGGCGCCAATGGTCCGTGCACGCTCGACGGGGCCGACGTCCTCGATCAGCGAGGCATCGTCTGCATCCCGGACATCTTCGCGAACGCCGGCGGCGTCACCGTCAGTTACTTCGAATGGGTGCAGAACCTCCAGCAGCACCGCTGGACGGAGGAGAAGGTGAACGAGGAGCTCGAGCGCCACATGGTCGCCGCGCACAAGGCGATCCGCGCGACGATGAGCCGCCTCGGCTGCTCGATGCGCACCGCCGCGTTCGCCCTCGCGCTCGAGCGCGTGAAGGCGGCGACGGATCAGCGCGGCCTCGACTGAACGCGAGGCGCGCCCGAATCGAAGCGGCGGAGACGAGAGAGGCGGCCGGACGACACCGGCCGCCTCTTCGTTTTCCTCCTTCGGAAGCGCTCAGCCGCGCCGGACGAGCTCGTCGAGGATGGCGTCCGACTGCTTCTTCGCCCAGGCGGCGAAGTCCTTCATGTATTCGGCGACCTGACGGAACCGTTTCACCACGGTCTCGCGGTCGCTCATCGCGACGGCGCGCGCGAAGTGTCCGGCCTCCTGCTCGAAGACGTGGGAGAGGCGAAGCGCGTCTTCGTTCGACGTCAGGATGTCGGCGTACAGCTCGGCTCGCTGGGAGAACATGCGTCCGATCATCGCGAGCTCGGTCCGGTAGATCGGGCTCGCGAACTGGAGGCTCCGGCCGAGATCGGCCTTGAGGCGCTCGAGCACGGACCCGAGGACCATGGTCTTCTCGTGGACGAGCACCTGGATGAGCGCCATCTGGGCGTCGTGCTCCTCGGGGGTCGACTCGATCGTCTCCGCGCCGAACGTCTCGTAGAGCTTCTTCACGCGCGCGAACCACGTGTCGCCGCGGCCGCGGCACAAGATCACCTTCTGTCGATCGAAGTCGACGCCGTGCGGTCCGAACATCGGGTGGGTTCCGACGACCTCGACGTCCTCGCGCGTGCTCTCGAGCATGGCGGCGAGGGGCTGTCGCTTCACGGAGGTGATGTCCATGAGGCAGGCGCCCGGACGGACGTGCGGCCCCACCTGGCGAGCGACATCGACGGTGACGGAGATGGGGACGGCGAGCACCACGAGGTCGTTCGACGCTGCCACCTCCTCGTTCGGGCGCCCGCCCTCGAGGCCGGTCGTCTCCACCGGGAAGCCGGCGTTCTGGAAGACCCGGGCGACGAAGGCGCCCATTCCCTGCGTGCCGCCGATGACGCCGATCGAGAATTTCTCGGCGCGCGTCTGGAGGAACCGCCGCTGATCGAGGCGCGATGCGGCGAGGAGCGACGCGAAGACGTCGCGCACGACCTCGTGCGGAAGCCCGACCTCCGTCGCCTTCGCGAGGAGCACGTCCAAGAGCTCCCCCTCGCGCTCGCGATCGAACGAGGGCAGCCCGTTCTCGGCCTTGTACTGCGCGACCTCACGAATGAGGCTCATCCGCTCGGCGAGCAGTCGCACGAGCTCGGTGTCCTTCTTGGCGAGCTCGGCACGCAACGTCGCGAGATCTCTCCTCGGAGCTTCTGACATCGGCTCGCACTCTACGCGCTCCCAGGGACAAGGAAAGGGAGTCCTCGGTCCTCAGGGGTTGCGCGCCGCAGGCCCAATTCTCGAACTGCGAGGCCTCGGCGCTTTCGCCTACGACCCATCTGCGAAAGCGGACGGCCATTGCCTCCTCGCGCAGTCCAGTTCTCGAGACCGAACCTCATTCGCGCTTTGCAAGACGCTTGCGCTTGGCTCCAGGGAAGGGATCGAGCGCGCTCCGCTCGGTCGGGAGCGCTCGACGTCACCAGGCCGTTCGGGTTTGGATCGCTGAGCCTGAGGACTCTCCCTCCGGAAGCCTGACCGGGCCAATGCAAGACCTCGACGTCCTTCTCTTCCTCTCCCTCCACCACGCCCTCTCGGGCTGGCTCGGCCCCATGGCGGTGCTCAGTCTCGTCGGGGGATGGGGAGGGCTGGCGGTGGTGCCGCTCTTCGCGGTTCGGCGGACGCGCAGGCTCGCCGTGACGCTGGCGGTCGTGCTCGCGAGCACGGCGGGCGTCGTGTTCGTGCTCAAGCGGCTGTTCGCTCGAGCGCGTCCGTACAGCGTGCTCGCCGACGTGCGGGCCTTCGATCCGCCGACGGACTACTCGTTCCCGAGCGGGCATGCGGCAGGCAGCTTCGCGTTCGCCGTCTTCCTCTCCGTCGTTCTCTCGAAGACGGTCTCGCACGACGCGTCGGCCAGCGAGCGCACGTTGCGCACGCTCGGCGCGATCGTCCTCACGTTGCTCGCCGTCGGCGTCGGCTTGTCCCGCGTCGCTCTCGGGGTGCACTTCCCGGGGGACGTCCTCGGCGGTGCGCTCGTCGGCTCGGCGATCGCGGCAGCCGGGGCATACGTCCACTTCCGGCGCACGACTCCGACATAGATCGAGGGACGCAGGCCTTCCGCAGACCGCGGCGGGTCGCGAGATGGTGGAGAAAAGCGCTGCCGAAGGGCGCCGGCCGGCCGGCCGGGGCGGCTGTGCTTGCGTCGACGGGCGAATTGAGGCCAGACTACGCGCCGTGCCGCGCAAGGTCCTGCGAGCGCTCTTGGCCGCCGCGACCGTCCTGGTCGTGTGGCTGGTCGTGTCGCCTGCAGGCGCCGTCCCGCGCCGCGCGCCGGTCTGCGACCCTCGCGGAGCGATTGGCTTCGCTCCGCATCCGCAGATCCAGGATCCCGAGCTGTCGCTCGACATCCCGGCCGACTGCGTCGAAGTGAACCCGCTCGAGACGCGGAACGTGGTTCCGGGCCATCGGCTCGTCATCGACGTGTCGTTCTCGCAGGAGCCGACGACGCCGGCGACGCAAACCCTCCCGAGCCTCTTCTTCCAGGAGCGGCTCCCGGTCGACCTGACCACGTGCGGCCGACCTCCGCCCGGAGTGCGCGTGCCGCTCGATCGACCGCCTCGGATCTGACGCGCGTCGTGCGTCTCGCTGCGTGCGTGGTCGCGACCCACACGGATGGTCGCGTCCGCGTGCTGGGGCGTTCTCTTCTCGCGGCTCGCGACGAATCCCATCGAAGATCGTCGGACCTTCGCGAAGAAACGAGCCCCGACGGCAAGCCGTACGGCGTGCTGCGACTTCATGGGTTGCGCGCGCGTCTCGCGAAGCGATGACGGTCCGTCTCGATCCGACGGCGCCGCGCTGGCTTCATCCGTATCGATAGGAAAAAGGCAATGGCGAAAGACAAAGAGCACAAGAGCCACGCGGCCGACGTGCGTCCTCCGCCCGAGGCGGGCGGGATGAGCACCGGGGTGGCGATCATCGGGTTCATCCTCTGCTTCCTTGCCGGCGCAGCGGTCATGTGGGGCTACGACAGCCACCGCTTGAAGACGGCGGGGATCACCGCCGAGAGCGGCGTCCACGGTCCGGCGTGGAGCGACAAGGACTCGCCGATCCCCGTGTCGAGCGAAGATCCGATGTGGGGCAAGCGTGACGCCCCCGTCACCATCGTCATCTTCTCCGACTTCGAGTGCCCGTTCTGCGCGCGCGTCGAGTCGACGCTCGACCAGGTCAAGTCGACGTACGGCCCGGACAAGGTCCGCATCATCTGGAAGAACCAGCCGCTGAGCTTCCACGCGAAGGCGAAGCCGGCCGCCGAGGCCGCGCAGACCGTGTTCATGCTCAAGGGCAACGACGCGTTCTGGAAGTTCCACGACCTCGCCTTCAAGAACCAGAAGGAGCTCGGCCCCGACGCGTTCGAGCGTTGGGCGCAGCAGGTCGGTATCGATCCCGCGAAGTTCAAGGCGGAGCTCGCGACGAAGAAGGCCGCCAAGAAGGTCGAGGAGGATCAGGCGCTCGCCAACCGCGTCGGCGCGAACGGCACCCCTGCGTTCCGCATCAACGGCGTCGAGCTGTCGGGCGCGCAGCCGTTCGACAAGTTCAAGGAGGTCATCGACAAGGAGCTCGCCAAGGCGCAGGCCAAGATCGCGGCCGGAACGCCGAAGGACAAGATCTACGTCGAGATGTCGAAGGAGAACTACAAGGCTCCTTCGAAGAGGGACGACGACGAGGAGAGGGAGGACGACAAGACCGTCTGGAAGGTGCCGGTCGGCAAGTCGCCTCAGCTCGGCAAGCCCGACGCGATCGTCACGATCGTCGAGTTTTCCGACTTCCAGTGCCCGTACTGCAAGCGCGTCGAGGACACGCTGAAGAAGGTCCGCGACACCTACGGTGACAAGGTCCGTATCGTCTGGAAGCACGAGCCGCTGCCGTTCCACCCGCGCGCGGAGCCCGCGGCGGAGCTGGCCCTCGAGGCTCGCGCGCAGAAGGGCGAGAAGGGCTTCTGGGACGCGCACGACAAGCTGTTCGAGAGCCAGCCGAAGCTCGAGGACGCCGATCTCGAGAAGATCGCCGCCGATCTCGGCCTGAACGTCGAGAAGGTGAAGGCGGCGATCAAGGAGAAGAAGTACAAGAAGGAGATCGACGCCGACATGGAGCTCGCGGACGACGTTCAGGCGTCCGGCACTCCGCACTTCTTCATCAACGGCCGTCGTCTCGTCGGCGCGCAGCCCTTCGAGAAGTTCCAGAAGATCATCGACGAGGAGATCAAGAAGTTCGAGGATCTGAAGGGCAAGGTCGCGGCGAAGGACTACTACGAGTACCTGATGAAGGACGCCAAGGGCGCTCCGGAGCCGGAGAAGAAGCAGGCTCCGCCCGTCCCCGCCGGCGCTCCTTACAAGGGCAACGCGAACGCGAAGGTCGTCATCCAGGAGTGGAGCGACTTCCAGTGCCCGTACTGCAACCGCGTCGAGGGCACGATCGCCGAGATCATGAAGAACTACGGCGACAAGGTGAAGTTCGTCTGGCGCGACAAGCCGCTCCCGATGCACCCCGACGCGCCGCTCGCCGCGGAGGCCGCGCGCGAGGCTCTCAAGCAGAAGGGCCCCGACGGGTTCTGGAAGATGCATGACAAGCTGTTCCAGAACCAGCAGAAGCTGAAGCGCGAGGACCTCGAGAACTACGCCAAGGAGATCGGCCTCGACATGGACAAGTTCAAGGCCGCTCTCGACGGCCGCGTCCACAAGGCCGCGGTCGACGCCGACGACAAGGCCGGTACCGACATCGGCATCACCGGCACGCCGGCGTTCCTCATCAACGGCTACTACGTCAGCGGCGCGCAGCCGTACACGAAGTTCAAGAAGCTCATCGACCGCGCGCTCGCCGAAGCGAAGTAGTCCGTCGGACGCTCGATCGGCACGGATGGAGGCCCTCCCACGGCGACGTGGCGAGGGCCTCCCTCTTTTTCGGGAGAACGACGACCGGGCTCAGCGGAAGAGCCCGCGCCTTTTCGCGCGCGGGGGTGACGGGGCGGCGAGGGACACCCGTGCGGAGCTCGCGGTGTCCGCGCGCGTCGCCTCCGCGTTCGTCGCAGGGCACCGATCGAGCGCCTTGGCGAACTCGATGCTGTGGAACCAGCGCCAGCACGTCCCGTTGTGCGGATCGATGAAGCGCCCGTACGGCGGGACCTGGCCGCTCGCGACCAGGCGGAAGCAGGCGTCCGGATCGGGCATGAGGTTCACGAAGAAGCGGGCGTTGCTGAGCGGGTCGCTGCCGATCGCCTTGAGGACGCGCACGGCGGCGTCGTCGGCGTCCTCTTCCATGTCGAAGACGCGAAGCTCGTCGATCGGCCAGCGCGGGTCGCTCTCGAGCTCGGCGATCCGCGCGTGCAGCGTCTCCACGACCTCGAAGAAGCGCTCGATCGTGGGCGCGTTCTTGGCGTCGACCACGCGCTCCACCTCGGTCGTCATGAGCGTCGCCCGGGCGGTCGCGTGCTCCTCCGTCGTCGGATCGAGCATGCGCTCGATGTACGGGCGCGCCTCCTCCGGAGGCAGCATCGAGAACTGGTCACGCACCTTCAGCTCGAAGAGCGACATGGTCGCGTGGCCGAGGCACTTGCGCATCGAGTCGGCGGTGCTGCGCGCGTAGCGCGCGAGCTGATCTCGCTGCGGCCCTCCGAGGCGGAGGATGAAATCGTGGACGGAGACGTTCGGCTCATAGAGCGCGCGGACGCGCCGAAGCCCGCTCTCCGCGGCGTCGCACGCCGATGGATCGGTCGAGCGAGCGCGCTCCTCGGTCATGAGCGTCGTCAGCATCGACTGGTACTTGCTGTCCTCGAACGCGGCGAGCGGCAACGGACCGAGAACGACGTCACGGCCGACGAGCGTGCCGAGCTCGCGGATCTCCTCGACGTGCCTGGCCACCTCGGGATCCTCGACGACCGCGGCGCCGATGATGCCGTGCTCGCGCCCGCCAGGTACGTGGTAGCGCGTCCGGATCTTCGCGCGCGTCTCGGGGAGCAGGTTGCGGAGGATGAGGTGCGCCAGCTCGTGGGAGAAGAGCCCGGCGACCTCGTCGTCCGGACGAGGCTCCGTGAGCACCGGGTAGTGCACCCAGAACACCCACGGGGCTTTGTTGATGCTCGGTCGCTCGTCGAAGCCCGCGAACGCGTTCGCGCCGTCCGCCTCGACGACCACCAGGCGCGGCGGCTCCTCGAGCCCTTCGGTCTCGCGAGGGAACACGGTGTGGAATCCCTCGTAGACGCGGCGGAGGATCCGCGTGAGCCGCTCGTCGTGCGTGACCTCCAGCGGCCTCGGCATCTCGCTCACCGCGAGGAAGTCCCTCGAGTACGAAAGGGCCGCTGCGTCGTCGGGGAACTGGAGGAAGTAGTCGCTGTTCGGCCGCTCGTGACCGTAATCGAGCGTGACGCAGACGTTCCTTTGCGCACGCATGCCGGCGCTGTCCGTCCGGCTCGACGACGAGGACGGATCCGACGCCCCGGACGGATCGGAGCCCGACGCGTCGACGGCCGGACCCGTGGGCGCAGGGGCGCCCGAGCATGCGACCGCGGGCAGAGCGATCCGCAGGAGAGCGACCAGCGATCGAGGGCGCATGCCTGCCGGACCTGCAACGCACGCACCTTTTCATTTCCAGGAGTTAGCCGAGCCGAGCGCCGGACCTCGGATCGACGGGCGCCGGACGACCGCGGCACGCGACGCGCGCGGGAGCGTGGCCGTCGTGCTGTCGCCAATCGATCTCGTGAGCAGATCGAGCGTCAGCCGATCCGCCGAGCCTCAGCGTCTTCGTCGCGCAGGCGCGCCGATCGCGCGCGTGCGCTCGACGCGCGGTCGGTGTGGGGCACGCGGGCGCGGCGACCGTACGCGAGCAGACGTGCCGCACACGATCGAGGCCGCGGACGTCCGGTCACGCGATCGAGGAGCGTCAGCCGCCGCCGAGCCACTTGTCGTTGGCGCGCTCGGCGTGCGGAGTCCGACTCATCTCGAGGAGGAGCTCGCGTACGGCCTTCAGGTCGACGGGTTTCTCGAGGTGCGGCTGCCCGATCGTCTCGAGGAACGTCTGCGCCCGCCCGCTGAACGCTCCACCGGTGAGGAAGACCGTCCGCTTCGCGAGCTCTGGATCGTCGCGCTCGAGGACGGCATGGAGCTCGATGCCGGACAGCTCGGGCATCATCAGGTCGCACAGCATCGCGTCGAACGTCGCGCCGGCGCGGACGAGGTCGAGGGCCTCGCGTCCATTGCGAGCGGCGGCCACCTCGAAGTCGCGCGCGAGCACGCGCGTGAGCGACCGGAGGACGAGGGGATCGTCGTCGACGACCAGGACGCGTCGTTGCTGCGCGAGCGGCTCCGTCTGCGCCTTCGCGCTCTCGGCTTCGAGCGTGGGCAACACGATGCGTACGATGGTACCGCCTCCCTCTCGCGGGCCGATGGTGATGTCGCCGCCGTGCGAGGCGATCGTCGCGCGGCAGATGGCGAGGCCCATGCCCGGGCGCCGAGGCTTGGTCGTGAAGAACGGCTCGAACACGCGACCGAGCTCCGACGGCGGGATCCCGGAGCCGGTGTCGGCGACCTCGATGACGACCGCGTTGCGTCCTTGCTGGCGGCTCGTGACGCGGATCTCGTTGTGCTCGACGTCGCCTTCCGGCATCGCGTGCGCGGCGTTGACGAGCAGAGCGAGGAAGACCTGGGCCAGCTTCGCCTCGCTCGCGAGGACGGGGATCTGTGCCTGCAGATCCTTCACGAGCCGCGCACGGTGGCGGATCTCCGCGAAGGCGATGTTGCTGGCCGCCTCGATGACGGCGTTGACGTCGACGCGGGTCCGCCGGTCGTCGGCGCTCGCGAAGGAGCGGAGGTCACGGACGATGAACTGCACGCGCTGCGCCGCCGACAGCGCCTCTTCGAGCATCGAGCGCAGATCGTCGAGCTGCTGGCGGCGCTCCTCCGTCTCGGGCGCCGGGAGCTCGGCGACGATACGCCCGGCCTCCTCGACGTTGGCGAGGACGACCGCGAGCGGGTTGTTGATCTCGTGGGCCAACCCCGTCGCGAGCGAGCCGACGGCCGTGATCGCGGCGGAGCCGGCGATCTTTCCTTCGACCTCCTTCTGGCGCGACAGATCGCGAACGAAGCAGAAGTGTCCTCGGCCGCCGCTGCGGTGTACGAACGAGAGGTGGACGGGGATGATGCGCCCGTCCTTCCGGATCGTCCGCACCTCCACCTCTTCGAGCGCCTTGCCCGCGGAGAGGACGCCGGAGACCGTCGAGCGATCCGCCTCGTGGACGATCTCGAGAAACGGCGTGCCGACGAGCTGTTGCGGCTCGAACCCGAGGAGCGCCTGGAAGGCGGCGTTCACGGATGCGAATGCCCCTGCGCCGTCGAGGGTGGCGATGGCGTCCACGGCGTTCGCGAGCGCCGTCGTCAGCTCCTCGACCTCCTGTTGCCGGCGTGCGCGTTCGACGGCGTACGCGATCGCCATCGGCAGCGTGGGCCACGCGCGATCCGACTTGACGATGTACTCCTGCGCGCCGAGCTCGACGGCCTTGAGCCCGAGATCCTCGCGGTCGTCACCCGTCAGCACCACCACGGCCGTGCTGCCGGACTTCGAGTAGAGGCTCACGAACGTCGCGAGCCCGTCGCTGTCGGGTAGACCGAGATCGACGACGATCGCGTCGTAGCGTCGCTTCGCGAGTCGCTGCTCGGCGTCGGCGAGAGTGCCGACGCGTTCGACGTCGAAGACGACGCGCGCCGATCGTGAGAGCACGCGCTCGAGGAGCGCGACGTCGTCGTCGTTGTCTTCCACGAGCAGGACGCTCGCTTGCATCAGAACCCCCCTGGTGCCGAGCCCACTACCCACGAGAAAGCCCCTCGCCCCCCGAATGCTATCAGGACCCATTTCGGGGCGAAAACCCGATTGCCTCCGCGGGTATACAGGCACATCGGACGATTATCGCACGGTGCGCCTCGGCAGTGCGTCGATCGAGACGATCTCGATCAGGTGGCCGTCGGGAGGGCGAAGCTCACCGTCGTGCCCTTGCCCACCGTGCTCTCGATCTTCAGCTCGCTCCCGAGGCGACCGACGATCCGCTTGCACTGCGCGACGCCGAGGCCCGTGCCGTTCTCGCGGGTGGTGTAGAACGGGGTGCCGAGCTTGGCGAGGACGTCGTCGGGAATGCCCGGCCCGTCGTCGCGCACGCTGAAGGTGACGGAGCCCCGTCCGACGGACGCGCCGATCACCACGGTGCCGTTCTTCACGTCGTTCTCCTCGAGCGCCTGCTGCGCATTACGGACGAGGTTGACCAGGATCTGGAGGAGATCCGCGGACGTGGCGCGCACGAGCGGCAGCTCGGCGGGCCCCTCGTACGACAGGCGGCTGCCCGACGAGACGGCTCCCCCGCGGCACATGGACAGGGCGAGCTTGATGACGGGCATCGGCGCGACTTCTCGGTTGGAGGGCGGCGCCGAGTCGTGGCGCTGGAACTGCCGCATCTGCTTCATGAGGTCGCTCATGAAGGCGGCGCAGCTCGAGAGCGTCGTCGCGAGCTCGCCGAGCTCCTCGGCGAGGTCCTTCAACATCGCGCGCTCGTCCGGCGTGAGCGACGTGTCTCCCCTCGCGAGACGTTCGAGCACCGGAGCGGCCTTCGCCAGCTCGGCGAGCTGCTCGGCGCTCATCGAGATCGCCGTCACGGGTTGGTTCAAGTCGTGGAGGACGGCGGCCGAGACTTGCCCCAGGGTACGGAGGCGTTCCGTCTGCACGAGGCGAAGCTGGAGCGCACTGTTCTGCTTGCCGACGACGTAGGCCTCGACCGCCCATCGCAGCATCTCCTCGAGCTCGGCGCGATCCCAAGGCTTGATCACGTACCGCGCGACGAGCCCCTCGTTGACCGCCTTCAGGATCGGCTCGAGATCGCTGTACGCCGTCACGATCATGCGGACGGTGTCCGGAGAGAGCTCCTTGACGCGGCGAAGGAGCTCGTCGCCGCTCATGCCCGCCATGCGCTGGTCGGAGACGACGACGGCGACCGGCTCGCGCGCGACGATCGCCAGGGCCTGCTCCGCGGAGTCGACGCACTTGATCCGGAACCGCTTGCCGAACGTGATCTCGAAGACGACGCGATTGGCGTGCTCGTCGTCGACGTACAGGATCAGGTGGTCCTGCAAGAGCATCGCGTCCAGTGTAGATCAGCGATCGTTCTACAACTGCGAAACATCTGCGGGATCGGGACGGATGCTCGTGCTCACGACGGCAGAGGAAGCTCGACGCGGAAGACGGTCGTCCCCGATGCCGATCGCACGTCGAGTGTGCCTCCGTGCCGGAGGACGATGTCTCTCGCGGTCGACAGGCCGAGCCCCGTGCCGCTTCCTGCAGGCTTCGTGGTGAAGAACGGCTCGAAGATCCTCTCGCGTAGCTCTTCCGGAACGCCCGGCCCGCTGTCGCGGACCTCCACGAAGACGCGCTGATCTTCGAGGCCCGTACGTACCTCGACCCAGCCGCCGCGGCCGGCCGCGTGCGCTCCGTTCTGCAGAAGGTTCGCGAGGACCTGCGCCATCAGCGGCTCGGCGCAGTGCACGACGCCGCGATATCCGAGCTCCTTGCGCAGCTCGATGCCTTCGAGCGAGGGCGTCAACGTCGTGCACACCCGAGAGATGAGCGTCTCGATCGGGACCGGCTGACGATTCGGCTCGACGTCTCGCTTGAAGCCGAGGAGCTGGCGCGACATCGCGGCGACCTGCTTGCTGCAATGCTCGATGACGTCGAGCAGCTGCGCGGCGGGCGAGCCCGGAGGTACGCATTCCGGAGGCAACAGCTCCTTGAGCGGCTCGACGGCGTTGATGATGCCGTTCGCCGGATTGCGTAGCTCGTGCGCGAGCCCGGCGGAGAGCGTGCCGAGCGCCGCGAGCTTCTCCGTCTCGAGGAGCTGGAGCGCGAGCGAGCGGAGCGTGAGCTGCGACCGCACGCGCGCACGCAGCTCGTCGGGCTCGAACGGCTTGTGGATGTAGTCGACCGCGCCTGCGTCGAAGCCGGTGAGCTTGTCACGCACGCCGCCGAACGTGGTGAGGACGAGGACCGGCGCGAGGCGGTTGTTCGGCAGCGCGCGGAATCGGCGTGTGAGCTCGATGCCGTCGATGCCGGGCATCGCGACGTCGGTCAGGAGCAGGTCGGGCGAGTGCTGCTGGGCGAGCTCGAGGGCGGCGAGACCGTCCGCGGCGGCGTAGACGCGGTACTCCTCGGCGAGCAGCTTCGCGGTTCGGTCGCGAAGCTCCGGATCGTCCTCGGCGAGCAGCAGCGTCGCGCGCGGTGTGCCCGCAGGCTCGTAGACGATCGGCAGCTCGGCCGGCGCCTCGGGGACGCCGTAGTCGCGCGGGCCGAGGGCCGGCGGCGGGCGGCTGCTCGGGTTCGGCGGCGCGAGGCTCGTCCGAGCGCTCGCGGGAGGGAGCTCGACGCGGAAGATGCAACCCCGCGCGCGGCCGCCGTTCGGGTTGGCGTCGCGGACGGTGACGGTACCGCCGTGCGCCTCCACGAGCTCGCGCACGAGCGACAGGCCGAGGCCGCTTCCTCCGACGTACTTGATCTTCGCGCCTTTGCCTCGCTCGAAGCGGCGGAACAGCCGCCCCCGGAGCTCTTCGTCGATTCCGGGCCCGTCGTCTTGCACCTCGAGCACGGCGTGACCGCCCTCCGAGAAGAGACGGACGGCGATCGTCCCGCCTGCGGGCGTGAACTTCACCGCGTTCGAGAGCAGGTTCGCGAGGACGCGATCGAGCGCGTTGGGATCGGCTCGGACGACGATCCCGTCCTCGACGCGCACGTCGAGCGTCAGCCCCGCGATGCGTGCCGCAGGGCGCCAGACGTCCGTGGCCCGGCGCACGAACGGGCCGAGGTCGCACGGCGCCGTCCACAGCCGGACCTCGCCCTCGCGGCCTTCGGCGAGGATCAAGAGCTCGTCGACCATGCGAAGGACGCGGCGCGCCCCGTGCTCGATGGCGTCGAGCGCGCGCGCGCCTTCCTCCGACAAGCTCGCGGACCGGCGCGCCTCCTCGACGGCGAGGAGGACGAGCGTCAGCGGAGACCGGAGGTCGTGGTTGATGTCCGCGAAGATTCGATCGCGTACCTTCTTCGCGTTCTCGAGGTGCTCCACCGTCTCGGCGAGCTTGTCGCGAGCCTGCCTCAGCTCCGCGGTTCGCTCCGCGACGCGCAGCTCCAGCCCGCGCCGGTACTCCTCGACGACGAGGTAGCTGATGGCGTTGTCGATCGCCATCGATATCGAGGGGACGATGAACGAGAGGAGCTCCTCGCGTTCGCCAATCGAGGCCGCGTCGCTGCCGGCGAAGACCGTGAGCTTTCCGTTCTGCCTCCCGCCTCGACCGTCGAGGCGCCGCTCGAGCCGTGTGCCGTCTCCCTGGCCACGATCCACGGAGCGGACGATCCTCACGCCGTCCACCTCGACGTCGACGTCGACGCGCGCCCTCGCGAAACCCGCCTCTTTCACGAGGGCGCTCGCGATCGCCTCGAGCGTGAGCTCCAGATCGAGGTTCTGCTGGACGAGCTCGTTGACGGTGTGGGCGGTGCGGAGCTGCGCGGCTTGGGAGGTGACCTTCGAGCGGGCGACCTCCAACTGTTCGTAGCGGACCTGCAGCTCCGCGTGCGCTTCGTCGAGCTCGCGCGCGGCCAGGGCCGGCGCGGAGACCCAGCGAAGCGCACGTCGAAGCACGCTGACTCGTTCGCTGCCCGGAGGGAGCGTGACGTCGAAGATCGCACCACGCTCGGTCTCGAGCATGTCGACCGCGGCGCGGCCCTTCCCGAGGAGACGGGGGATGTCCCTGAAGCCGCCCTTGCTCAGAAGGAAGAAGGCGCGGCAGGGGGCGTAACCCTCGTCGATGCGAACCTCCAGTCGCAGACGACGCGCATCGAGCTCCTGGTACGTGGTCGTGATGCACGTGAACATCTGCACGCTGGCGCCGAGCCGCGAGGGCTTCGTGTCCGACGCGAGCCACCGATAGAACTGCTTCGGTGTGAAGAGCGCGCCGGCGATCAGCCGGGTGTGTTGGAGGAAGGGAGAGTCGATCCACGCCCCTCCCATCTCGACGATCTCGTCCTCGGTCCAGATCCGTTGGGCGTTCTCCATCATGCGCACGAACGCATCCCATTCGATGCGTTCGTGCTTGTTCTCGAAGTGAGCCACCGGGTAGCCCACGCCCTCGACCAACACCTCCGGCGGGAGCCGCTTCTTTCGCAGCTCCCGGAAGAACATCTCGAGGATGCGGACCGAGACCTCCTTCATGGTCGCTCAGGCGAAGCGTCTCACGTGCCCCAGCGGAGCGTCATCCCCGACCAGGTCATGCCGGTGCCGCCTTGGAAGCACGCGACCAAGTCTCCAGGGCGGAGGAGACCCTCGCGCTCGCCGATCGCAAGCTGAAGCGGAAGGTTCACCGCGCTCACGGTCCCCGTCCACTCGAAGTGGTCGACGGCGCGCGCGTTGACGAACCCCGCGTACGCCTGGCTGACCGAGCGCAGCCATTTGAATGCCTGGTGCGAAGCATAGAAGTTCACGTCCTCGGGCTTCGCTCCCGCTTCCGCGACCGCTTCGGACAGCACCTGCTTCGCCCGCTCGGTGATGCGGACCACCATGTCGAGGTTCGCCAGATGATCCTCCGAGTAGGCGACGCACTTGTCGTCGTACCAACGCCGACCCGGAACACCGCACACGAGGGCGCCCCAGCGCGTTCCATCCGTGTGATGCGAGTACGAAAGAATCCCGCGCCCCTCCGACACCGGGCCGACGACGACGGCCGAGGCCGCATCACCGACCCATGCGTCCATCAGCTCCCCGGACGGCGGCAGCTTGGTGAGCGCCGACGATTGCGTGAGCAGCGCGTACTTCGCCTGGCCACTCGCGATCATCGAGCGGGCGAGGGTGAGCTGCATGAGGAACGAGTTGCAGACGGCGTCGACGGCGAGGGTCGTGCAGCGCTCGTTCAGGCCGAGGTTCCCGTGGACCACGCAGGCCGACGGCACGTTGATGTAGTCGGGAATCATCGTGTAGCTGAGGACCAGGTCGATCTGGTCCTTCGAGATGCCGGAGCGCTCGAGCGCCTCGCGAGCGGCGGCCGTCTCCATGTCGGACGCCTTCATGCCCTCGGGCATCACGCGGCGTTCCCGCGCGCCCTGGAAGGGGTCGTCCGCGAGCGCGGCGATGGCCTCCATCGTCATCTTGGCGCCGGGCCCCGTCTCCTTCTCGAATTCGGCTCGAATGCGTTCGAGTCGACGCGACGCCTTCTCCTTCCACTCCTCGACGGTGGTGTCCGACCACCAGTCGTTCTTGCGGATGGTCGGAGGAAGGTAGGTGCCCACGCCCAGAATTCCAATCGACTGACTCATGAACGATTCTCCATTCGGTGTGCTCGAGTTGCCTCGCATGCGTGGCGTCGTCCGGCGTGCGCCGACGTCACGCTCGCGTGCAGGACGAGCGCGCGCGATGGGCACGCGTGCGCGTTCCGGCGACCGGCGTCAAGCGCACGCATCGAGGGCGAGCGGCCGTGAGCTCGGCTGGTCGCGCGTCATGCGCCCGGCGCGCCCGCCCGTGGGCGCGCGCTCACGACTCAGTTCGCCTTCGCCTTCGCGAGCTCCTTCAGGAACTCGAGGCGTGCCTTGTTCAAGTGCACGGTCCGGTCGATGCGGATGTCGAGGACGAGCGGCCGCCGCCGGGCCATGCCGACGAGATCCAACTCGAGGATCTGGCCGGGGCGCTCGATGACCGCCGCCGTCGCGCCGATGCCCTCCGCGAGGAGCGAGACGTTCATCGGGCCCGCCGGGTATTCGGGCGTGCGGCCGTACACGACGGTGTTGCCGACTTCGACCATGCCGTAACGCTCGTCGTTGAGGACGGCGACGATGATCGGAACGTTCGCCATCGCGGCGGTGGCGACGTCGCCGAGGCCCATCGAGAAGCAGCCGTCGCCGCAGATCGAGACGACGGGCACGTTCGGGTTCGCGACCTTCATGCCGACGGCGGCTCCGATCCCGGAGCCCATCGACGCCAGCCCGAGCATCGTCATGAACCCGCGCGGGTGCTCGATCTCGAGGTGGTGCAGCGCGAAGAACATGTGGGCGCCGATGTCCGACGTGTAAATCGTGCCCTTGGGCAGCACCCTCTGCAGCTCCCACAGCGCGCGCTGCGGAGCGATCCGTCCTTCGTCTCCGACGAGGAGCGTGTCGCCCGGCTCGTGCCGGACGACCTTGAAGCGCTTGGGCGGCCGTGATCCCGGGCCGAGCAGGGAGAGGATGCCGTCGACGGCGTGCTCGACCGTGTCGACGATGCCGAGCGTGACCGGGTAGCTCCGGCCGATGCGCTGCGCGTCGACGTCGACCTGGATGAAGTGCTTGGTCGGCGCGAGCAGAGGGCTCCAGTTGTCGGACGCCGACTCTCCGAGGCTCGTCCCGAGCGCAACGAGGACGTCGACTCCTTCGCCGAGGTAATCGCGGGCGGACGCGTGGCCGCCCCAGCCGAAGACACCGAGGCTGAGGGGATGATTCTCCGGGAACACGCCTTTGGCCTTCGGCGTGGTCATGACCGGGACTTGGAGACGCTCGGCGAGCCGGCGGATGCTCTCGGGTCCTTTGTCCCAGCGCGATCCCGAGCCGACGAGCAGGACGGGCCGCTCCGCGCGGGCGAGCGCGTCGGCGGCGGCGGAGAGCGCCCTCGGATCGGGCTCGAGCTCGACGCGCGAGCTGAACGAAACCATCGGCCGCGTGACCTCGGTGGTCATCACGTCCATCGGGAGGCTCAAGAGCACCGCGCCCCGACGGCCGCTGAGGGCGGTGGCGATCGCACGCTGCATGAGCGCCGGCGCCATGTTCGCGTCGTGGGCCTGGGCGGCGAGCTTGGAGATGCTCCGCGCCATGTGGACGATGTCGAGCTCGTAACAGCTCCCCTCGTGGCAGGCGCCTTTTCCGAAGCGGTTCTTCGGCACCTCTCCTGCGAGCACGAGAACGGGGAGCCCGTCACAGTTCGCGGAGGCGAGACCGGTCAGCGCGTTGAGGATCCCGGGGCCCGACGTGACGATCGCGACGGCGAGCTTCCCCGTCGCCTGCGCGTATCCGGCGGCGGCGAAGATGGCTCCGCACTCGTGGCGCGTCGTGATGACCCGGATTTCGGGGTGGTCGAGGAGCGCATCATGGATCGGAGCGATGGGCCCCCCCGGGAGCCCGAAGACGACCTCCACTCCAGCGTCGGCGAGCATGTCGACGAGGATGTCAGCGGCTCGTGCTCTCGCCGTGACGCTTCGCCGGACGATGATGGACCGGGGCGCGGTCTGGGCGCGGTCGTCCCGATCGTCGAAGAGCGCGGGGGTGGAATCGGCGAATGCGTTTACGGCGTGACCCATGACTGACCTTCGTTGTTACTGCGCCCGTGCTTCTATCTGACCTGGGCGCGGGGGGAACATGAGACTGACGACGTTGCGGACGTCAATCGGCTTCGGCAGGCACTTCGCGGCGCCGGCCTCGAGGGCCTTCTGCTCGAGCGCGGACGTGAAGGACCCGCTGACGACGTAGACCTGTACGTCTTTCGTCGCAGGGTTCTTCTTCAAGCGGCGGCACACCTCGAGGCCGTCGATGCCGGGCATGTAGACGTCGAGGAGCACCGCGTGAGGGTGGAACGAGCCCACGAGGACGAGCGCGTCGATGCCGTTCGCGGTCGTCTGGACCTCGATACGGTCGGCGAAGCGCTTGAACGAACGGGATAGCGCCTTGAGCTGATCCACCTCGTCATCGACGATGAGGAGCCTCTTCTTCGCGGCGTCCTGGAGGTCCGACGGGATGGGCATGTCGTGGCGCACGAGGAACGTCACGAGATCGGCTGCGCGGATTCGGCGATGGCCTCCCGGCGTGCGGAACGCCGCGAGCAGGCCGTCGTCGACCCACTTCTTCACCGAGCTAGGGTTCACCTGGAGCAGCTCACCCACCTCGCTGGATGTCAAGAGTTGGTCGCTGACGATTTTCACGGATTACTCTCCTTGCGCGGGCTGGTCGGCTTCGGCTATTTCAAATCGGCAAAAGCGTCTGAAACGAAGGCTGGAAGGGAGCGTGGATCGGAGGACGTGCCCTAACCAGCAAGTGTACGCAGTTGCTTGCGAAGCGGGGGACAAAGACGAACGGATCGGGCCCTTCTTTCGGGACCGAGCCATCCGGAGGGGGCCAAGCCCCGGGAGAGAAACCAGAGAACGACAAAAAAGTGAAAGGTAAAGTCGGCTTCCGGGCCTTCGGCTCGGGCGTTCGGGAAGGGGGAAGGCGGCAGAAGTGTTCCAACTTCTCCCGATCGGATGGGAGTGGGGTCGCACGAACGCCATGAGGACGCCCGAGATCCCCCGGCATCGCCGTGCTCGGTAGGACGGAGCTATCTCGATCGGGTCGAGGCGGCCGACGCGCGCTCGAGCTTGGCGCGAGTGGCTCGCTCGGAGCACGCCACCGGGGAATCGTGAGGCGCATGGGCTCCTCCGGCGGCACGTTGCGCATCGCGACGCTGCTCACACGGCGAAGAGCATCCGCCGTGCCCGTCGGCCCTGCGATCCGCTCGAGGCTGACGTCCGTCCCCGAGACGCACGGGCGCGCCTTTCGGCTCCTCACCAGGTCTGTGACGATGGGAGGAGGGCGGGGCCTGGCTTGCCGAGGAGGTAGCCCTGCAGGTAGTCGCAGCCGAGGTCGATGATGCATGCGAGCTCCTGTCTCGTCTCGATGCCTTCGGCGACGACACGCATGTCGAGATCGCGGCACAGCTTGGTGACGGACTCGACGACGTGCCGCTTCACCGGGGACGTCTCGATCCCGCGAATCAGGGACATGTCGAGCTTGACGACCTCCGGCTCGAACGTGGCGAAGCTCGTGAGCCCCGCGTAGCCGGCGCCGAGGTCGTCCACCGCGAGCTTGAACCCGCGCCGGCGAAGCTCGGTCGCGCGGTGCTTCGTCTCCGTCACGTCGTCGAGGGCGGCGCGCTCCGTGATCTCGAGGACCACGCGATCGGCGATCTTGGTGAGAGGCGCGTTCCGGTCGTAGAGGTTGGCGTCGAGCAAGTCCGCGGGGTGAAGGTTGACGAACAAGAGCATGTCGTCGTCCTGCGGGCGGAACGACGTGGCGGCGAGCTCGCGCACGCGACGGCCGATGTCCTGGATGCGGTCGAGGCGCTCGGCCGCCTCGAGGAGCGCTCCGGGGTTCGGCATCGAAGGCTCTCTCGTCCGCATGAGCGCTTCGAAGCCGATCGTCTTCTTCGCGCGTCGATCGACGATCGGCTGGAACACGAGCGAAAGCGACTCGAGCGCGCGATCGAGGCTCAAGTCGAGACCGGTGCGATCGCCCGCGAGCGGCGATCCTCCCAGGCCCGCGGTGACGGCCTCGCGCTTCGCGCGCGCCAGCCGCGCGAGCTTGGCTGCGCGGAGCAGGGTGCTCTGGAGCGTATCCGGCGCGATGGGCTTCTGCACGTAGGTGAGCGCTCCGAGCTCGAGCGCGGCCACTGCGGTCTCCACGCTGGGCTGCCCGGTCATGAGCACGACGGGGACGTCGAGATCGTAGGAGCGAACGATGCGCAAGAGGTCGACGCCCGACATGCCGGGGAGACCGATGTCGCTGAGCACCGCATCGAAGGTCTCCTTCACGAGCAGGTCGGCCGCGGAGGCGCCGTCCGCGACGGGCGTGACGTCGAAGGTCTCGCTCAACGAGCGGACGAGCGCGTTGCGAAGAGCATCCTCGTCTTCCACGAGGAGGAGGCGCGGACGGCCGCCCGCGTCCGCGGGGCTGCTTCCTCGCCGTGCAGCGACCTCTCTCGTCGGCTTGTTCATACGCTCCATCCTCATCGGACCAGTGAGTGCCTGCCGCGTCAACGTGGAAAACGGTGAATCTTGCGGATGCCTCGAAGGCGGTACGAGGGCTCCATGGTGGTCCTTAACGGTCGGACGGCGTCGACGTTCAACCGAGGCATGGGAAACGACCAACGACGTGCGGACGACCGGTACCTCGCGTTACCACCCGCGCGCATTCTCCGGGTCGGTTCGACCGAGAGCATCGTGATCGTGAACGCGAGCCATCGAGGTCTCTTCGTCCGGACGTCCGGGGCGCCGCCCGCCATGACGGAGCTGTTGAAGCTTCGGATCGACCTTCCCGAACGGTCGATCATCGCTCACGTCGTCGTCGTGTGCGTCGTCACGAACGCTCGCGGTCGCACGGGCGTCGGGCTGCGCTTCTTCGCGTTCGATGGAGAAGCGCAAACCGCCTGGGAGTCGTTCGTCGGCGGTCTTCTTCATTCGCGCCGTACGATGGCCGCTTGAGCGTCATGGTTGCGGCGGTCGGATGCGTCGAAGGCGCCACGACGTTGACGCCGAACGAAGAAAAGGAAGCTCGACGTCAGACGCATGACGCGTCGCCCGGCTCGTCTGCGCCGAAATGCGCGGCGATCGTCATGGCACGGACGGTGCTGGTCGGGCGGTCATGGAAACGAGACCTTCATCCACCACGCCGTCCGACTCCGACTTCACCTCGCACATGCACCTGGTCCTCGCGATCGTCGCGGAGTTCATGCGACGGGTACCGCGCAGCGTGCAGCGCGAGGATCTCGTGGCGGCCGGGTCGATGGGGCTCCTCCAAGCGCTTCGATCGAACGGGCACACGTGCCCCGAGATGCTCGTCGCGTACGCACGCATCCGAATTCGTGGCGCAATCATCGACGAGCTGCGGCGCCACGATTGGTCGCCGCGACGCCGGCGAGGCCCGGCAACACGGATGACCACCCCTGTCGAGACCGGCACCGGCGCCGTCATTCGTGCGGCCGAGGATGCGAAGGAAGCGAGCGCGCCGGCGAAGGAAAAGCCCGGCGTCGTCGTGATCGGCTTCGACGATCTCCCTCCCAACCAGCCGCTCAGTGAAGAGGGACCCTCTCCGCTCGAGCTGCTGGAGGAGCGTTGCTCCTCGCGAGACGTGCGCAGTGCCGTCGCAAAGCTTGCACCGCGGGAGCGCACGATCGTCACCATGCGCTACTTCGAAGAAGTGCCCAGCAAGACCATTGCGTCGAAGATGGGATTGAGCGAGGCTCGTGTTTCCCAGCTGCTCGCGCGTGCGACATCGCAGCTCAGGGATCTGTTGACGGAGCGCGAGGGGGAACTCGATCTCGCCGCCTAGCAAGGTCGTGGAGGCTGGATGAGCGACGCGAAGCCCGCGACGAGCACGGACGGGCGAGCTTCGTTGAGACCCGTGGGGGATGCTCCGGTGCGCGTGCTCGTCGTCGACGACGAGAGCGGAGTGCGGAATGCGCTCGCACGCATCCTCCGCAATGCCGGCATGGTTCCGTCGACCGCGGAGTGCGGCGCGGAGGCTCTGAAGCTCCTCGATCGAGAGCCCTTCGACGTCGCCTTGATCGACGTGAGGATGCCAGGGATGACCGGCCCGCAGCTCCTCGCGCGCATGAAGGACGAGCGCCATCCGGCCGAGGTCGTGATGATGACGGCCTTCGCCGACATCGCGACGACCGTGAGCGCCGTGAAGGCCGGAGCCTACGGTTTTCTGACGAAGCCTTTCGTCGCCAACGAGTCCGTCGTCATCGAGGTGCTCAACGCTGCCGCGCACAAGCGGCTGCGCGAGAAGAGCGAGCGGCTCCAGAGCGAGCTCGCCGACCTCCGCTCCGGCGAGATGATCGGGCTGTGCCCGCAGATGCGCGAGATCAACCGCATCATCGCCGGCGTCGCGAAGGCCGACTCCACCATCCTCGTGCTCGGCGAGAGCGGCACGGGAAAGGAGCTCGTCGCGCGCGCCATCCACCAGCGCTCGCGCCGTGCGTCGAAGCCCCTCGTCACCGTGAACTGCGCCGCGATACCGCACGACCTCGCGGAGAGCGAGCTGTTCGGACACGTGCGGGGCGCGTTCACGAGCGCCGTGACGGCGCGCGCGGGCCTGTTCGAAGCGGCGAACGGCGGCACCATCTTCCTCGACGAGATCGGCGATCTTCCGCCGAGCGCCCAGGTCAAGCTGTTGCGTACGCTCGAGTCGGGCGAGGTGAAGCCCGTCGGGAGCGACACGGTCAAGCACGTCGACGTCCGCGTGATCGCAGCGACGAACGCGAACCTCAAGGCGGCCATCGCGGCAGGCACCTTCCGTCGAGATCTGTTCTATCGGCTGAACGTCATCGCGATTCACTTGCCGCCGCTGCGCGAGCGCGAGGACGACGTCTTGCGGCTCGCGCAGCATTTCCTCCAGAAGTACGCCGAGGCCGCGGGCCGACCGACGCCGCGCCTTTCACCGGAGGCCGCGCTCTGCCTGACGCGGTACGACTGGCCCGGCAACGTCCGCGAGCTCGAGCATGCCATCGAGCGCGCGCTCGTCCTCGACGACGGCGACGTCGTCAAAGCGTCGTCGCTTCCTCCCGAGATCGCGCATGCCGGATCGAGCACGGACGGCACGCGTGCGCGGAGCGGGGCTTCCGGGACGACGGAAGGCGGCGCGGCGAAGGCACCGCTCTCCGTCGAGCAGCTCGTCGCGGAGCTGTCGCTGCACGAGCTCGCGTATCCGGAGGCGAAGAAGCGCATCGTCGCGGCGTTCACGGAGGCCTACGTGAAGACGCTCCTCCGCATCACGGGCGGAAACGTGTCGGAGGCGGCGCGCCGATCGGGGCTCGACCGCTCGAACTTCCGGCGTTTGCTCCGGCCGCTCGCGAAGCCTGCCGACGAGTGAATGAGGACTCACAGGCCGCGGCGACGAATCATCTCCACCAGCGTCGTGCGATTGAGCCCGAGGAGCTGCGCGGCGCGATTGCGGTTGCCCGCGGTTCGCTGCAAGGCCTGGCGGATCAGGTTGTTCTGGTAGCTCTCGATCGCGTTGAACAGGTTGACGCCCGAATCGGGCAAGACCCGCGGGAAGCGCGGATCGGAGCCACGGCGGATGGGACCTGCCGCCTCGCTCGAGACCGCGCCGGCGAGCGCCGAGGATGCGCCTTGCGCCTCGGCGGTGGAGGCTTGGTTCGGCAGATGACGGGTCGCCTCCGCGGGCAGGAAATGCGTCTTGTGCGCGGGCGGCGGCAGCAACGCGCCGAGCTCTCCGGAGCCGTCCGCGGACGCAGGCTCCGCCGTCGGTCGTCCGTCCCCTTCATCGCTTTGCACGGCGGTGGGCCGGATCTCGACGGCCGGCGTGTCACGCTGGAGCGAGCGGGCGAGGCGACCGAAGACGTCGTCGGGCTCGACCCACGGGCCGCGTGCGAGCAAGACGCCGCGCTCGATCGCGTTCTCCAGCGCGCGGACGTTGCCCGGCCACGGATATGCCTCGATCGCGCGGATGGCGGCGTCCGAGAGGCCCTTCAGATCGTCGCGGCCCGACCGCGCCGCGAACACGCGGAAGAAGTGACGCGCGAGCAACGGCAAGTCGCCCTTCCGCTCGCGTAGCGGCGGGAGCTCGACGTGGATGACGTTGAGCCGGTAGTAGAGGTCCTCGCGGAAGCGACCGGCCTTCACCTCGGCCTCGAGATCACGGTTCGTGGCCGCGACGACGCGGATGTCGCACTTGACCGTGCGCGTCTCGCCGACGGGCGTGTACTCGCGCTGCTGGAGCAACCGTAGGAGCTTGACCTGCACGTGCAGCGGGAGCTCGCCGACCTCGTCGAGGAACAGCGTCCCGCCCTCGGCCGCCGCCACGAGACCGCGACGCGCAACCTGCGCGCCGGTGAACGCACCTTTTGCGTGTCCGAAGAGCTCGCTCTCGACGAGCTCGCTCGGGATCGCTCCGCAGTTGATCGTGACGAGGGGCGCCTTGCGTCGCGTGCTCGCGTCGTGCAGCGCCGCGACGACGAGCTCTTTACCGGTCCCGCTCTCGCCCGTGACGAGGACGGTGCACGTGGAGCCGGCGACGCGATCGATCGTGTCGAGCACCTCGCGGATGCGCGGGTCCTGACTGATGATTTTCCCTCGACTCGTGGGGCGGAGGGTCCGAATGGCGGGGCGGCTACTCGGTCGATCGCTCGCGGGCTCGGTCTCGAGGCTCATCATCGGCATCATGGAAGGGCGCATCGGCGGAAGTCTCCTGGACGTGGAGCGTTGGTTTCGAGCCGCTCCTCGATGCAAGGACGAAGCCGACGGATTCGTGGAATCCGAAGTCGCGAGAGGGCACGTGTCGTCGTCGCGCTCGCGCAGCACGACACGCGCGAGAGCCGTTGTCACGCGCGACCCTGGGTCAGCGCTGACACCGGCGAGTGACACGGCTCCGAGGTGGGTCACGCGCCGATGGGAGGGTAGGGGAGCGTCAGGCGCCGACCACCTCCGGCGCCGGCCCAAAGACGGCCGACCGACGCGTGTCGGGAGCAGAGCCCGCGGAGGCGCGCCGTCTCGTCGAACGACACGTGTCGGCACGCTTCACAGAGCGAGAGGCGCGTCTCGTAGTCGACGGGACGCGCGAGGTAGTCGACCGCGAAGAGCGACAGCACGCGGTCGGCGAGCCGCGTGGCGGCGCCGGTCGGCGCCCATGTCGGCTCGCCCGCGCCGTCTTCGCAGCGCATCACCGTGCCCGAGATGAGGGCCTGGATGACGAAGCTCGCCGAGCCGTCGCGTGCGATGCGCGCGAGGGTGTCGCGCACCTCCTCGCGCGCGGTCCGCATGATGCGGTCGATGAGGCGAGGATCGACGTTGCGCAGGATCGACCTCGGCCACACTCGACGGCCCGCCTCGCGTTTGGACGTGTAGCGAACGAGGGTCGCGTACGGGCCGGTGAGCCACGTGGCGAGCTCGCCATGTCCCCAGCGCTCCGACTGGTTGACGAACTCGAGCGCCGCTTCGCGGCAGTCGCGTGCCAGCTCGGCGGCGCTCGTCCCGGCGGGAAGCATGAACAACGTGTCGAAGGCTTCGGTTCGATCGGCGTCCGTCATGCGAGCCACGTCGAGCAGCGTTCGTACCAGCGAAAAAAAGCACGTCCCGACGCTCGGAACGGGCCCGTCGGCGCGAGGTCCATGACGGACGACGCCATGTTCATGACGCAACCGTCAAAGTCTTGGCGACGCGGAAGCGACATGGCCGCGCGGGTATCGTCCTCGCGGCAGCTGTACTAGACGCATCGACGTGAAGCGTCCGTCCGTCCGTTCGTGGGGCCTCCTCTTTCTCGTCGTCGCGACGTTCCTCGGAGCCTGCGGAGGCTCACGCCCACCGGCGTCGAGTGCCGCCACCGACCCTCTCGTCGTCGGCTCCGGCGACGCACCTCCCGCTCCGCCCCCGGGCCCGACCGCGGCTCCCGAGGACGACGCCGCCCTCCCGATCTTCGCCGACGACGCGGTACGTGGCAGCCGGCTCGCGCCGGTCACGGTCGTCGTCTTCTCCGACCTCGAGTGTCCGTATTGTGCGAGGCTCGACAAGACGCTCGACGAGCTCCAGAAGGCGTACGGCGACGAGAAGCTGCGCATCGTCTTCAAGAACTTCCCGCTGACGTCTCACGTGTACGCGCGTCTCGCCGCCGAGGTCGGCCAGGGCGTGCTCGAGATCGCCGGGCCGAAGGCGTTCTGGCGCTACAAATCGAAGGCCTTCCAGCACCAGGACGAGATCTCGCCCGATGCGCTCCGCGCTTGGGCGGTCGAGGCCGGAGCCGACGCGCATTCGCTCGAGGAAGGACTGGCTGCCAAGCGCTGGGTCTCCAAGGTGGGGCGCGACCTCGAGCTCGCGCGCCGGCTCGAGATCAACGCCGCACCGACCTCGTTCGTGAACGGCGTGCCCGTGATGGGCGCGCAGTCGTCCGAGAGCTTCGAGAAGATCATCGACGGCGAGCTCGCAGAGGCTCGGACGCTCGTCGCGAGCGGGGTCTCTCCCGACAAGGTCTACGCACGCCGCGTCGCGGCCAATCTCGAGCAGCCCGAAGGTGTCGACGAGGGCTCGAGCGAGCCGCTGGCGCTGGCCGAGTCCCGCCTCGTTCACAAGATCCCCGTGGGCAAGGGCCCGGTGCGAGGTCCGGACACGGCGTACGTCACGATCGTCGTCTTTTCGGACTTCCAGTGCCCGTTCTGCAAGCGGGCGACGGAGACGCTCGCGCGGATCCAGCGCGAGTACGGCGACAAGGTCCGCATCGTCTGGCGCGACATGCCGCTCTCTTTCCACGAGCGGGCGGAGCCGGCCGCGGAGCTCGCGCGCGCCGCGCGCGCACAGAAGGGCGACGCGGGCTTCTGGGCCGTGCACGACCTGTTGTTCGATTCGCAGCCGAGCCTCGATGACGCCGATCTCGAGCGGATCGCGCGCGAGGCGAAGCTCGATGTCGCGAAGGCGATGGCGTCCGTGCGCTCGCGAGCGTTCAGGCGCGTGATCGACGAAGACGTCGCGCTCGGCGAGGAGTTCGCGGTGACGGGGACCCCGCAGTTCTTCTTGAACGGGAGGCGCGTGAGCGGCGCCAAGCCCTTCGACCTGTTCAAGACGATCATCGACGAGGAGATCGCGAAGGCGGATGCACTGGTCCGCGGAGGCGCGTCGGCGAAGAACGTCTACGACCTGCTCGTGAAGGACGGCCAGACGCCTCCCGAGCCGGAGAAGCGGAGCATCGCCGCCGCGCCCGCGAGCGCGCCTTTCCGTGGGGCGGCGAACGGCAAGGTCGTGATCCAGATGGTCGGGGACTTCCGGTCCGCGTCCTGCAGGCGTGCCGACGCCACGATCTCCGATCTCATCAAGGCCTACCCGGGGAAGATCAAGGTGGTGTGGCGCGACATGCCGGGTCCGAGCCCGGCGGGGATCCTCGCCGCGGAGGCCGCGCGCGAGGCGTTCGCCCAGAAGGGAAGCGCGGGCTTCGAGAAGATGAGCAAGGCGCTCTTCGAGCACCGGCAGGCCTTGAGACGCGACGACGTCGACGGCTTCGCGAAAGCGATCGGGCTCGACATGACCCGGTTCGAGCGCGCGCTCGACGACCGCAAGCACAAGGCGGACGTCGATGCCGACGTTCGTGCGGCGAGGGATGCCAGCGTCCGCATCGCACCGACCTTCTTCGTCGGCCCGTACTACGTCGCCGGCACGGCCTCGTACGCCAGGCTCGCGAAGCTCGTCGAGCTCGTGCTGGCGGGCGGCCCGGCCGGCGCGCCCGCGGCCAAGGGCGCCGCGCCTTGATCGTGCGCATGAGAGCTGACGACCCCGCTCGATCTCGCCTAGGGTGAGGCCGTGTTCTCCGGACGCCTTCGCCTCAATCGTCGCTCTCGTTCGGCGGCGCTGGCCGTATCCGCGGCTGCGCTGACCGCGCTCGCCCCGTCGTCGGCGAGCGCGATCGAGCGCCAGCACCACGTCGGCTTGGCGCCTCAGCTCGCGATGCTCTCGATCAAGGACAAGTCGACGGTGAGCGTCGGCGGCGGCGGCGCGATCCACTACACGTACGGCCTGACGGATCAGTGGAACCTCGTCGTCGAGGGCACCTCGGCGATCGTGGCCCGCGAGGAGAAGATCGAGTCCGCGGAGACGCCGCGCAACCGTCCGACCGCCGTCGACAGCGGCTCCGTCGGAGCGAGCTACGTGATCGACATCCTCCGATGGGTCCCGTACATCGGCGTGATGGGCGGCGTGTACCGGCTCTCGGGCGGCACCCTCCCGGAGCAGCTGTTCTTGCCCGGCCTCGCGCTCACCGCCGGCATCGACTACCAGCTCTCGCGCAGCTTCGCGGTCGGCGTCGGCGCGAGGCAGCACTTCATGCTGAGCAAGATCGAGACGTACCCGTCGTACTCGACCTTCGTTCTGCGGTTCGAGTACATGTGGGGCTACTGAGCGGGCGCGCGCGATCGCGCGACCGTGGCGCGGTCGGCTACTTGGTCCCGCGATCCTTGTCGAGGCCGAAGCCGTCGTGCAGCGCGCGGACGGCGAGCTCCGTGTACTTCTTGTGCACGAGGCAGCTCACCTTGATCTCGCTCGTCGAGATCGCCTGGATGTTGATCCCCTCGGCGGCGAGGATCTTGAACATGCGGGCGGCGATACCGGCGTGCGAGCGCATGCCGAGGCCGACGATCGAGACCTTCACGACGTCTTCGTCGTAGCGGACCTCCTGCGCCCCGAGCCGCTTGGCGACCTCCTCGATGAAGGGCTTCGCGCGGACGAGGTCCGTGGTGGCGAGCGTGAACGTCACGTCGGCGCGATCGGAGGCGCCGGTCGTGGCGTTCTGGATGATCATGTCGACGGAGATGTTCTTCTCCGCCATCGCCCCGAAGAGCTCCGCGACGACGCCGGGCTTGTCCTCGAGCCCGATGACGTTCACGCGCGCTTCGTTCTTGTCGTAGGCGACGCCCGCGACGACCACGTCCTCGAGCGACTTGTCCTCTCCGGTCACCCAGGTGCCGGGCGCATCGCTGAACGAGCTTCGGACGTGGACGGGAACGCCGTACTTCATCGCAATCTCCACGCTGCGGATCTGCAGCACCTTGGCGCCGAGCGAGGCGAGCTCGAGCATCTCCTCGTAGGAGATCTTCGGGATCTTCTTCGCGGACGGGCAGACGTTGGGGTCCGTCGTGTAGACACCGTCGACGTCCGTGTAGATCTCGCAGACGTTCGCGCCGATCGCCGCGGCGACCGCGACGGCCGTGGTGTCCGAGCCGCCTCGGCCGAGCGTCGTGATGTCTCCATGCTCGTTGACGCCCTGGAACCCGGCGACGACGGCGATCTGCCCCTTCTCGAGGGTCTCGAAGATCTTGGAGCCCTCGACCGTCTTGATGCGCGCCTTCGTGTAGGCGCCGTCGGTGAGGATCTTCACCTGGTGGCCGAGCAGCGACCGGGCCTTGGCGCCCTCCGCCTGGATGGCGAGCGAGAGGAGCGCGGAGGACACCTGCTCGCCGGTGGCGGCGATGACGTCCATCTCGCGCGCGTCCGGGACCGGGTGCACCTCGTGGGCGAGCTTGAGGAGGCGGTTCGTCTCGCCGCTCATCGCGCTGACGATGACGACGACGTCGTTGCCCTCCTTCTGGGTCTGGATCGCGCGCCTCGCCACGTTTCGGATCCGCTCCACGGATCCGACGGAGGTACCGCCGAACTTCTGAACGACGAGCGCCAAGGTGAAGGCGCGATTTACCGGCCCTCGTCGGGGTGCGTCAACTGCCGTCGTGCGAGCTCGGCCGATGCCGCGAGCGAAGCGGCACGGCGGCGCTCGCCCGCGGACGGCGGTGTTCTGACCTTGCGGTAGAGCATCGGAGTCGCGCTGCCGCCTCGTCTCCGGCAACGAACCCTTTTGGCGAAATCGACTCTTCTCCTGGTGCGGGCGTGCCCTGAGGGTTGACCCCGGCGGCGCGCTCGTCGATGGTCCGCGGCGTGGGGCCCTACGCGTCGTACATCGTACAGACGTTGGTGACGCTGCTCGCGGTGTGCGCGATCGCGTTCGTCGTCCTCTACGGCGCGCGGCGCCTCGGCATCGGACGGCCGCGCGGCCCGATCGAGCTCGTCGGCCTGTTGCCGCTCGAGGCGCGGCGATCGATCTACCTCGTGAAGGTGGCCGATCAGGTCATCGTCGTCGGCGCATCGGAGGCCGGGTTCACGAAGCTCGGTGAGATCGCGGCGAGCGAGATCCCCGGCGAAGCGCCCCAGGCGACCATGTCGTTCGCGGACGTGTTCGCGCGCGTGCTCAGGCGCGAGAGGAGCGATCGAGCACGGGACGAAGCGCGTGACGAGAGGGAGCGCGGATGACGCTCGCGGTCGACGATTTCTTGGGCAAGCCGATCGCCCTCGTCGTCGCGCTCGCGCTCGTCTCGCTGCTGCCGTTCGTGTTCATGGGCGTGACGGCGTTCGTGAAGATCTCGACGGTGCTCCAGATCGTGAAGAGCGCGATCGGCGCCCAATCCGTGCCGTCGAACACGGTCGTCATGGCGCTGGCGACGGCGCTGACGCTGATCGCGATGGCGCCGGTCGGGCAGCGCATCTTCGACAAGGCCGCGCCGCTCGCGACGGGCGGGAGGCGCGACACGACGGAGCTCGTCGAGAAGGGGATCGAGGCCGTCGCCGAGCCGATGCGCGAGTTCTTGAAGAAGAACGCGTCGGCGAAGGAACGAGGACGCTTCTACGCCGTCGCCCGGAACGCGCGCCCCGAGGCCGAGCGACAGAACGTGAAGCCGGACGATCTGTCCGTCCTCGTCCCGGCGTTCGTCGTCACGGAGCTCACCGAGGCGTTCGCCGTCGGGTTCCTCATCTACCTGCCGTTCCTCATCATCGATCTCGTGGTCGCGAACGTGCTCCTCGCGCTCGGCATGCAGATGCTCAACCCGACGCAGGTGAGCCTGCCGTTCAAGCTGCTGCTCTTCGTCGCGATCGACGGCTGGGGGCTCCTGGCGCAGGCGCTGGTCGCCGGCTACGCCTAGCGCCCGTCCGGCGCTCCGAGGGCGGCCTCCGGGCCCGCCTCGCCGGGTTTCCGCACGATCCACGTCGCCCGCGCTTGACTTCTCGCGCGCTGCGCGTAGAGTCCGCGCCCCGTACCTGGATTGGGGCAATAGCTCAGCTGGGAGAGCGCCGCGTTCGCAATGCGGAGGTCAGGGGTTCGATCCCCCTTTGCTCCACCGATTCTCGCCTCGGGGTGTGGCCGAGGCCCGTACGCCGGGGAGAACGGCGCTGGAAGGCCACGTCGCTACGCGTCATGGACGCGTAGCCGTGCGTCATGAAATCGCGCGGTTGCGCTCCGGTAGATGCCGGCGTGATAGGCTGGCCTTCACCCATGTTCAACCCGCGCGCCATGCTTCAGGCGGCAGTCGGTTACGTCAGGAGGAATCCTGACGAGGTCGTCCGCGCCGCGGTGAACGCGACAGGCCTCCGTTTCGGCGTTCCCATCGCCACGCTCCGCTGGTTCGCCGGCCAGATCAAAGGAGCCAAGGCACCGAAAGACGTCGAGATCTCCAGCGCTCCGCCCGCGCTCCGATTGAGCGCCGTCGTCGACGCGATGGGCACGCCCGTCCGCGCGTCGGCGGCGATCAAGGTCGACGAGGTCACGATCACGGGCGAGTCCTTGCGCGTCGGAGTCCGCCTGCGCGACGTGAAGCTGGCGCTCGTCGGCGACAGCGACTCGCCGGTGGCGACCTTGATCAAGTCGGGCGCGCTCGACCTGTCGAAGCCGGGCAACCTCGTCAAGTTCATCCCGAAGCGGCCTGCGGCCATCGTGGAGGCGGACGGCGATCGCGTCGTCGTCGACTTGATGAAGCTCCCGAAGCTCGCGAACGATCACCGCATCCGACGCGTGCTCTCCGTGATCTCGCCCGTGCTCGGCGTGCGCGCGATCGAGACCGACCGCGATCACCTCTACGTCAAGCTCCGCGCGACGCCGATGGGCCTGCCGGAGGCCATCGGGAAGCTGCGCGCCGCCCGCAGCGCCTGACGACGGAAAAACGCCGTCGACACGAGGCGAGGGCCGGGTAACGTACGGGGCCGCGCATGTCTCGATCGGCTCCTCTCCTCGGGCTCGTCGCCGGCACGGCGATCGCGATCACGGTCGTGCTCGCGACGGCGGGCGTGGGCACCGGCTGCGCGACGCAGGAAACGACCCCCGCGCCCGACGCGGCGCTCCCGCCTTGCGACAGAGGGCCGTTCATCTTCTGCCAGCCGGTCGCGGACGACGTGCCGGGCTGCAACACGGACGACGGCGACTCACGCTGGCTGTCCCGGCTTCCGCGCGACACGCGCTACCCGGTCGGCTGCACGATCAACTACGTCGGAGACCGCAACGATCAGGGCGACTGCGAGCTCGAGGCCGTCTGCCGATGCGTCGCGGGCGGGACCGTGTCGCCTCCGCCCCCGCCGGACGACGGCGGGAGCGATCCCGACGCGAGCGCGGACGCCGCCGTGCCGCCGCCTCCTCCGCCTCCGAGCGACGCCGGCCCGGTCTGGAGCTGCTACCCCTGAACGGGTCGCGACAGGGCGCGTGCGCGTAGCCGCGGAGCGCCGCCGACCGGCGCCATCGCCCTCCGTCGATCGCCCGTGATCCACCCCGACGATCCGGTCAGCGCCGATCCAGTGATCGCTCGATCGACGCTAACTGCGCGAATGTTCGTTCGGCAATTCCATCACTGACGGAATTCATCAGCGGCATCGTAACTGCACCTACATGTGGGCGGGAGTAGCCACATGTACCGCAAAGCCTTCCTGACGACGCTGCTGGCAACCGTGATCGCGACGACGAGCGTGGCATGCGCTCCGCTGGACGAGGGAGAGGACGTCAGCGGCGAGGTCGAGACGTCGCGTGACGAGGTCCGCGAGGTCATCTCCGGACCGCTGAAGAAGGCGACCAACGCGGAGGTCTGGACCGTCGAGAACCGCTGGGCCGACACGAACACGCCGGCGGCGCGGAAGGCGGGCATCGCGTGGGGCGAGGACAGCGGCCTCACGTGGGAGGAGAAGTACCAGCGGTGGATCGCGTCGTTCGAGAAGGTCGACGGCGTCCGCTACGGCAAGACGATCCGCATCAAGACGCCCTACGGCCGCACGATCGACGGGCCCGTTCTCGAATGCGCGGACGTCGCGGTCTGGCTGCGCATGACGTTCGCGTCCTGGTACCACCTGCCCTTCTACATGACCGGGTGGTCCAACGGCCGGACGGTCTACTTCGGTCACTTCGGCGTCGTCGACAAGAACGGCGATCCCGTCTCGGGCTTTCCGCGGTTCAAGTCCCAGTACAAGGACTACGAGTCGACTTGGCGCGAAGGCGATCCGTGGCCGAGCGACCCCACGCTCCGCCGTCGTCACGTCGGCTCGGACGACGACGCGGCCGGCGTCCTCGTGAACGGCGAGCGACCGCTGAAGGACGGCGAGGGCGCGGGCGCGTACCTCGACGAGCTGTTCCTCAACAAGCGCGCCGCTTACCTCATGCTGCTCCTCGACACGAACTTCGGCAGCGCGCACCTCGCGGACGGCGCGAACCTCTTCCACATCCAGCCGGAGGCGACGGCGCCCGGCGACGTGCTCGTCGAGCGCTGGCAGAAGAACGGCATCGGCCACACGCTCCCCGTGATGTCCGTCCTGCACACGCCGGCGGGCAAGATGCGCGTGACCGTCGCCAGCGGGTCGATGCCTCGCCGGCAGCCGCTCTGGGAGGACGAGGCGCAGAGCGCCAACTACTTCAAGGACGAGTACACCGGCGGCCGCGGCACCGCGAGCGACGGCACGCCGTACGCGAAGCTCGGCGGCGGGATCCGGCGCTGGCGTACGCCCGTCCTCGAAGGCTCGCGCTGGAACGCGATCGTGCCCCACTCGTCGCGTGCCGTGTACATCGAGGACCACGACATCGAGGCGATCGCTTCGCGTCCGGAGCGCTTCCGTGAGCTGCTCGCGGAGGACACGCCGGAGGCCGCGCGCGACGCTGCGCTCGCGACGATCGAGGCGGCTCGCGCCACCCTCCGCGAGCGGCCGGCGAGCTGCGCTGCGCGCACGAAGCGCGAGGAGGCGTTCGAGGATCTGTACGAGGTGATGGAGCGGTCGTTCGGCATGTCCCGCGCGGAGGTCGACGCCGAGTACCGGACGCTCGAGGACTACGTGTTCGCCGAGCTCGAGTACAGCCGCTCGAAGACCTGCTGCTGGAACTCGACCACGCCCGCGATGGCTCGGATCGTCCTCGACTACGCCGAGAAGGAGATGCGCGCGAACGACGCCGCCGGCGTCTGCAAGCAGCCGACGGTGTTCCGCGCCTCTTCCGGCGGCCGCTACGACGTGTGGAAGGCGCACGCCGCCTCGCTCGGCCGTGCGGCGGAGTGGAAGGACTGGAGCGAGGACGAGTCGTGCTCGCAGCGCGGCGTCTCGGAGGACACCATCACCCCGCGCGGTCGGGTCGCCATGTGCCGCTGAGGGAGGCTCCAGGAGAAGGCTCCAGGGGGAAGGAGCGCTCGGTCTGCCGAGCGCTCCTTTCGTTCTCGAGGCCGAGCGCCGGCGGCACCGCGATTGCTTCGTCTCCACGAGGTCCGCCGAGGATCGAGAGGAACGGAGACGTCATGAGCCCATTCGTGCCCGAGGTCGGTGACGTGATGACGCCTGGAGCGCAGTTCGTCGCTCCGAACGACACGCTCGCAGCAGCGAAACAGCTCATGGACGAGTACGGGATACGGCACCTGCCGGTGATGCGCGGGAACGAGCTCGTCGGCATCCTGTCCGAGCGCGACATCGCCCGCGCGATCGCCCTGAAGTCCGCAGACCCCGAGGCGATCGCCGTCGAGGAAGCGATGACGCCGGACCCCTACTCCGTCGCGCTGCACACGCCGCTCAACGCGGTCGCGCGCACGATGGCGGAGCGGAAGGTGGGCTCGGCCATCGTCTTCGAGCGCGGCGCGATCGTCGGCGTGTTCACGACGACGGACGCGCTCTGCGCGCTCGCCGACGCGCTCGAGGGCAGGGACGTCGCGCGAGCGTACGAGTCGGTCCCGACGGCCGCGCCGGAAGGCCCGCGCAGCCACGAACGCGACGTGCCGTAACGCCACGCGCGCATCTCGCGTCGCCCGCGGGGGCCTCTTCGCGCCGCTCCGAGCGGGCACCCGCATTGCCTCACCATGCAGAGGCGGAGTCGACCATGCACGAGCGAGCGATCGTCGAGGTCGCCCGGGAGCGGAGTCAGCCGCTCACCGGCGCGAAGCAGGACTACACGCCGCTCCTCGAGCGCATCGGAGAGGCGCGTTTCGTGCTGCTCGGCGAGGCCTCGCACGGCACGCACGAGTTCTACGAGGAGCGCGCCCGCATCACGTCGAGGCTCATCGACGAGCTCGGCTTCGACGCCGTCGCCGTCGAGGCGGACTGGCCGGACGCCTACCGGGTCCATCGCTACGTCCGCGCGATGAGCGACGACCGCTTCGCCACGGAGGCGCTCGACGACTTCAAGCGCTTCCCGACCTGGATGTGGCGCAACGCGGTCGTCCTCGAGTTCGTCGACTGGCTCCGTGAGCGCAACGACGCGCTCCCCGACGAGACGGCCATGGCCGGCTTCTACGGGCTCGACCTCTACAGCCTACGCTCGTCGCTCGACGCCGTGCTGCGCTACCTCGAGGCGACCGATCCCGAAGCCGCGCGGAAGGCGAGGCGTCGCTACGCCTGCTTCGATCAGTTCAGGAGCGATCAGATCTACGGGCTCGCGACGACGCTCGGGTTGAGCAAATCGTGCCAGGAGGAGGTCACCGCGCAGCTCGTGGAGATGCAGCAGCGCGCGATGTCGCGTGCCCACGGCAATCGCTCCCTCGGCGACGACGAGGAGTTCTTCGCCGAGCAGAACGCGCGCGTGGTGAAGAACGCCGAGGCGTACTACCGGGCGATGTTCCTCGAGGAGGTCTCGTCGTGGAACCTGCGCGACGAGCACATGTTCGAGACGCTCGAGGCGGTCGCCGGGCACATCGAGCGGCAGAAGGGAAGACCCGCGAAGATCGCCGTCTGGGCGCACAACTCGCATCTGGGGGATGCGCGCGCGACCGAGATGGGGCTCCGGCGCGGAGAGCTGAACCTCGGACAGCTCGTACGCGAGAAGTACGGGCGCGAGGTCGTCTCGATCGGGTTCACCACCCATCACGGCACCGTCACCGCCGCGAGCGCGTGGGACGGGATCGCCGAGCGAAAGCACGTTCGCCCGGCGCTCCCCGGGAGCTGGGAGGCGGCGTTCCACGAGACCGGTGTTCGCCGCTTCCTGCTCGATCTCGGCGAGGACGAGACCGTTCGGGAGGTGATGCGCGGCCCCGCTCTCGAGCGCGCGATCGGTGTCATCTACCGCCCCGAGACGGAGCGCATCAGCCACTACTTCCACGCGCTGCTCTCCGAGCAGTTCGACGTCGTCATCCACTTCGACGAGACGCGCGCCGTCGAGCCGCTCGAGCGCACGGCGGAATGGATCGCCGGCGAGGTGCCGGAGACCTTCCCGTTCGCTCTGTGAGCGAACACTCAGGCCGCCTCCGCGCGCGCCCCTTCGATCATCGCGCCGGCGATTACGGCATACGCCTCCTTCCACGCCCTCTCGACGTGCGGCGTCCATGCGTCGCCCAGCACGTCGGCGAGCGTCGCGAGCAAGCACTCGCCGACCCAGTCGTACATGACCTCGGTCACGCCATATGCGACGTGCTTCGCGCCCAGCGCACGGAGCGTGCCTCCGAGCCACGTCGGATCCTCGAGGTGGTCGATGACCGCGACGAGCGCCTTCGTGAGCATCTGCTCCTGCTGCGCGCGCGAGTTTCGTCCGAACATCGGTCGGACCTGCGGGTACCTCTCGAAGAAGACGTCGTAGAAGCGCCGGGTCACGTCCGGCGCACGCTCGACGACCAATTCGAAGCTCTCACGAAGCACGACCACATCGAGGCTCATCCTTCATCTCCTTGGCGCGCCGCGGGTGGGTGAAGCGGGCGCTGCCCCGCCTACCGCAAGGGCCTTGCCAAGGTCCGGACGCCGTGATTTCCGCCACTTGCGCTCCGTCACGGCCGTACGTTCGCGTGCGCGCACGCTCCGCTCGCCGTGCCCGCACGTCTCAGCTCGCACGGTGCAGCTCTCCGGCCTCGTGCGCGCGCGGCACGACGAGCACGTCTCCCGGGAGGCCGGTGAGGAGGGCTTGCGCGACGCTCCCCACGAGCAGCTCGACCGCTCTGCTCCGACCGCGCGTCCCGCAGACGACGAGGTCCACGGTCATCTCCTCCATCATGGCGCGGAGCAAGCTCGTCGGGGATCCGTACTCGCAGTGGATCGGGACGCCCCGCGCCGCCGGCGAGGGCATGCTCGCGAGGAAGGCCTCCGCCTCGCGGCGCGCTTCGTTCGCGAAGGCCTCGCGGGCCGCCATCTTGTCGTCGACGCACGTCTCGAACGGGACGTCGAACGCGTGGAACAGCGCGACGTGGCTCCTCGGGAACATCCCGAGCGCGGTCAGGAGCGCCTTGCGCGACGTCTCCGAGAAGTCGCTCGCCACCATCACGCGGCGGTAAGGTCCGCGCGGGCGCGACTTCACCACGAGCACGGGCACCTGCGAGCGACGGACGACCGTCTCGACGGTCCTTCCGAGCAGGATCCTCCCGAGCGTCTCGTCGCGCGCGACGCCGGTCGCGATCAGATCGCATCCGAGCCGGTCGGCGACCTCGAGCACGAGGGCGGACGGCTCGCCGCGCTCGACGACGACCTCGAGCTCGACGTCCGTGACGTCGCGCAGATCGGCGCGGATGCGTCGCTCCGCGACGCGGCGCGCGTCGGTGGGGCGCCTCCACGAGGGCGCGTCGGTCACCGCCAGCGGGGTCTCGAGCGCGTGGACGACGAGCAGCCGCGCGCCCCACTCCGCCGCGAGGGCCACGGTGCGGTCGAGCGCGCGATCGCAGCGGCAGCTCAGGTCGGTCGCCAGCAGGATCTTCTTCGGCGTGCGCGTCATCGATCAGACCTCCCTTGCTCCGACGAAGGACGAGGCGGCCTCGCGGCCGGCGACGATCTCGAGCAGCTCGCGGGTGATCGTCTCGCGCCGGCCGAGGTGCCAGACGCTCTCGAGCTCCACGAGCCGCTCCTCGCACGCGCGTCGCGCGGCGTCCGCGGCGGCGATCCGCGCGCGGATCTCCGCTCGCAGCGCCTCGGCCGCCGCGACCGCAAGCCTGCCGGTCATCGCTTCGACGACGGCCGCCTCGACGACGCGGTCGAGGCGGCTGAACGTCTCCGGCGGGCGCTCGACGAGCTCGCGCGCGACGATGAGCGGGACGGTCGTCGTCTCCATGCCGTCGCCCGTCGGGTGCATCACGACGACCTGCGCGTCCCGTCCGTGCTCGAGGATCGCGCGCGCGACCGAGAGCGCGACGTCGTGCAGATCGTCGTGCGCGACGCTTCCGGCGCAGCGGAAGCGGACGCGCTGGTCGATCGCCTTCGACTGGCGGACGCTCTCGGCGAGCCGCTCGCCGACGATCCCGAGATCGCCGTCCGGGATCGCGTCGACGATCCTCCGCGCCAGCGCGCTCGAGTAGGGCCGCTCCGGTCCGAAGACGACCGTGAGCCTCCGCTCGGTCTCGATCGGCAGCGGGGCACCGGCGAGGCGTTCGACGGTCGCGTCGACCCATCGCTGGTACGTCACCGCCGCCGTGGCGGCTTGCTCGACGAGCGGGAGCTGCGCACGGGAGAGCGCCCAGATCGCGTGCACCACTTGCTTGATCGCGCTCACGGCGCGCATCGACCGCTCGAGGGCCGCCATGTCCGTGGGCTCAGGCATGGCCTCCCTCGACGGGCAGGTGCGCGACGGCGCCCGCGAAGAATGCGCGGAGCTCGTGCTGGTGCGACTCGGAGAGCACGCCGTCCGCGTCGACGGCGCGCGCGATGGCGGGCAGAGAGCGCGCGGCGGAGGCGACGAGATCCGCCGCGACGGCCGGGACGTCCTCCGCCGGCAGGCGAAGGAGGAGCTCGTGATCGGAGGCGAGGACCAGCCGCGCCGCCTCGTCGAACAGGCCGAGCGGCGCCATCGGTCGCCCGCGCAGGAGGCCGCGCAGGCGCGCGCCGATCGCGAGGCGCCGCACCGTCGACTCCTCGAGCCGCGTACCGAGGCGTGAGAACGCCTCGAGCTCGAGGAACGACGCGTAGTCGAGACGCAAGCGACCGGCGAGGCTCCGGAGCGCTTGAGGCTGCGCCTTCGCGCCGACGCGGCTCACGGACGTCCCGACGTCGATCGCGGGCTTCTGCCCGGCGGCGAAGAGCGCCTGGTTGAGGACGATCTGACCGTCGGTGATCGAGACGAGGTTCGTCGGGATGTAACCGGCCAGGCGGCCGCCCTCGAGCGTCGCGATCGGCAGCGCCGTCAGCGATCCGCCGCCGAGCTCCGGCGAGAGCTGCGCCGCGCGCTCGAGCAGGCGCGCGTGCAAGTAGAACACGTCGCCCGGGTACGCCTCGCGTCCGGGCGGGCGGCGGAGCAAGAGGGAGAGCTCTCGCCAAGCGATCGCGTGGGAGCTCAGGTCGTCGTAGACGACGAGCGCGTGCTCCCCGCGATAGGTGAAGTGCTCGGCGACCGCGGTCGCCGCGTAGGGCGCGAGGTAGCGGAGCCCCGCGCTCGTGTCTTCGGGCGCCGAGACGACGACCCAGCGGCCGCCCGCACGCCGGAGCGATTCGGCGACGGCCCACGTCTCGGCGCGGCGCCGGCCGACGGCGCAATAGACGCAGACGACGTCGGTCCCTTTTTGCCGGAGCATCGCATCGCGCGCGATCGTCGTCTTGCCCGTTCCCTCTTCGCCGACGATGAGCTCGCGCTGCCCGCGCCCGATGGGCAGCATCGCGTCGATGGCCAATGTCCCGGTGTAGAGCGGCGCGTGGACGGGGCCGCGCTGGTGGATGGCCGGCGGCGGCCGCTCCAGCGGGACGGTCACGCGCGTCCCCGTGATGGGACGCCCGTCGAGAGGCCGGCCGAGCGGATCGATCACGCGTCCGAGCAGGGTGTCGCCGACGTCGATCGAAGCCACGCGTCCGGTGAGCCGCGCGGAGTCGCCCTCGCGGATGGACGTCACGGCGTCGAGCGCGACGGCTTGCACGGTGCCCGGCGCGAGCCCGAGCACGAGCGCGCGCGAGCCTCGGCCGACCTCGAGCACCTCCTCGAGCGCCGCCGACGGAAGGCCGACGATCCGGAGCACCCCGTCCGCCGCGTGCACCACACGGCCCTTCTCGCGGACGAGCACCGACGGCACGAACTCGTCGGTCGCGCGTTCGAGCGCCGCCCCGACGGCTCGCACCGCGTCCACGAGCGTGCCTCGTTCAACCATCGAGGGCCGTCCTCTGCGTCAGCTCGCGTGCCCGATCCGCGAGCACGGCGAGGTTGCCGGCGATGGATGCATCGAGCACGTGATCTCCGACGGTGGCCACGACTCCGGCGACGAGCGCGGCGTCCTCGCGGCTCGAGATCGCGGGCTCGGTACCGAGCGCCTCGGTGAAGGCGCGGCGGAGGCGATCGACGTCGGCGTCGCGCGGAGGGCGTGCGAAGCGGAGATCGACCTCCGGCGGGCCGCGACGAGCGCCCGCCTCGCGAGAGAGCGGCGCGCCGTGCTCCAAGACGACGTGCGCGAGTCGATCGATCAGGGCGTCGTCGAGGGCGCGCGGCGAGAGCTCCGCGAGCAGCCGAGCCGCGATGCGCGTGCTCTGCTCGATGGCGAGCTCGCGCACCGCCGCCTCGGCGGCCTCGCGCTCCGCCTGGAGCAGCTTCCGTCCTTGTGCGCGCGCCGCCAGGGCGTCGTCCCTCGCCTCGGCGAGGAGCCGCGCGCGCGCCGCCGCGGCGTCTTCGGCGGCCTCGCGCATCACCCGTTCGCGGATCTCGGCGATCTCCTTCTGCCTCTTGCGGAGCTCCTCGAGCTGACGCTCGGCCTCTTCGCTCTTCACCTCCGCGTCGCGCAACAGCTTCTCGTGCGCGCTCCGCCGCTCCTCCAGGCTCTTCCTCAGCGGCCGGTAGACGAGGCGGCTCAGGACCCAGACGAGGACGACGAAGTTGATCGTCTCGAAGACGAAGCTGGTGAAGGAGAAACCCATGCCGTCACCGCACGAACGGGTTCGCGAACAGCAGGATGAGGCCGACGACGAGCGGGTAGATCGCGGACGACTCGACCATCGCGAGGCCGACGAAGAGCGTCCGCGTGATCGTGCTCGCCGAGTCGGGCTGACGAGCGATGGCGTCGAGGCCTTGGGCGAGGGCGCGGCCTTCGCCGAGCGCAGCGCCGAACGATCCGCCGGCGACGGTGAGGCCGGCGGTGACGATGCTGACGAGGGGGATCATTTCTTGCGCGGTCATGCGACCTCCTGTTGCATCCGTCGCTCGGCCTCGCGCAGCGAGCTGGCCGCGAACACGAGCGTGAGGACGCCGAAGATGTAGGCCTGCACGAGGCCCGTGAGCACGCCGAGGAGCATCAGCGGCACGGGGAGCAAGAGCCCCGCGAGGTAGAGCACGATCGCGACGACGAGGTGCCCCGAGAGCATGTTGCCGAAGAGGCGAAGGGCGAGCGCGATCGTGCGGCCGATCTCGCCGATGACGTTGAACGGCAAGAGGAGCGGGCTCGGCTCGACGTAGTGACGGAGGTACGAGACTCCGTGGACGCGGATCGCGTGGATGTGCCCGGAGAAGAAGGACACGACCGCGAGCGCCGCCGCGAGCGACAGATCGCGCGTCGGCGACGCGACGCCCGGCACGAGGCTCACGAGGTTGGCGACGCCGAGGAAGATCCATAGCGTGAGGACGAGCGGGACGAGCGCGCGCACGTCCGCGCTGGTCGTCGCGACGATCGAACGCTCGAGCGCCTCGTAGCCGATCTCCAGCGCCGTACGCGCACGCGGGATCCGCAGAGCGACGACGCCCGCGACGACGAGCAGCACGGAGAGGAACAGCATGACGACCATGCTGTCCGTCACGGCGAGCGGGCCGAGCGACCAGAGCGTCCTCGGGAAGGGGCTCATCGTCGTGCCCTCCGGAGGACCGCGAACCGAACGGCGAGGATCCCGACCGGCGTGGCCCAGGCCGCGATGGGCGAGGCCACCGCGGCGATCCAGACGACCGCCCCGACGCCCACGAGGCCGAGGGGCATCGCGCCGAGCGCAGCGGCGGCGCCGCGCGTCGTCGCGAGCGACGCGCGCCAGCGCGTGATGGCGAGGTGTACGGCGCCGCCGAGCGCGCCGAGCAAGACGCCGACGGCGATCGCGAGCGCGGGGCTCATGGCACCCTCCTTTCGTCGTGCGCTTCGACCTCGTCGAGCGCGTCGTTCTGCAGTCCGAGCTTCACCTGGCGGTAGACGCCGTAGACGCCCGCCGCGAGGCCGAGGCCGAGGCCGAAAAACGCGAGCCACGGCCGATCGAGCCAGCGCGCGAGCAGGCCTCCGCCGGCGATGCCCAGCGCGAGCGGAATGACGAGCACCCATCCGAGGCCGGCGACGCGAAGGAGCGTCGACCAGACGTCGGTGGGCCTCCGTTTGGCGCGAGCGAGTCGCTCGGCCTTGCGCGCCGCCTCGCGCGTCAGCTCCGCGTCGCCCTCGCGCGCAGTCATCGGCGGACCTCCTGGACGAGCCGCCGGAGCGCCTCGCGGGCGAGCTCGTCGATGATGCCTCGCTCGCGCGCGATGCGCTCGCGACGTCGCGCGACGTAGCGGTCGAGCTCCGCGCCGAGGGCGCCGAGGTCGCGCGAGGCGACGGCGTCGCGCACCATGACGCGGCATTCCTCGCCGCGCACGTGCAAGAGCCCGCCTCCGACGGCGACGTAGCCCTCGCCCTCGTCGTCGCGGTACACGAGCAGACCCACGGGGAGCACCGCGACGAGCTCGGTGCGCCCCGGGCGGACCCCGAACCATCCCTGCTCGTCCTCGGCCCGGATCGAGTGCACGGGCTGGTCGAGGACGGTCCGCGAGGGCGTCCGTACGCGCAGGACGAGGCGGGCCATCAGGGCACCTCCAGGTCGTCCAGCGTCCCGATCATGTAGAGGCGGTCTTCTTCGACGTCGTCGAGCTCGCCCGCGAGGATCGCCTCGCAACCCTCGATGGTCCGCTCGATGGGGACGCGCGCGCCCTTCCGTCCGGTGAACGCCTCGGAGACCGCGAACGGCTGCGTGAGGAACTTCTCGAGCCGGCGCGCGCGGCGCACGAGCATCCGGTCCTCGGGCGACAGCTCGTCGAGGCCGAGCATCGCGATCACGTCCTGCAGCTCGCGGTATCGCGAGAGCGCCGACCGGACCTGCTCGGCGACGACGTAGTGACGCTCGCCGAGGATCTCGGGCGAGGACAGGCGCGACTGCGACGCGACCGCGTCGACGGCGGGATAGAGCCCCGCGGCCGCGAGCGAGCGCTGGAGGACGACGCGCACGTCGAGGTGCGCCATGATCGCGGCGGCGCCGGGATCGTAGAGATCGTCGGCGGGCACGTAGACGGCTTGGACGGAGGTGATCGCGCCTTCCGCGGTCGACGCGATCCGCTCCTGCACCTCGGCGATCTCGGTGGCGAGCGTCGGCTGGTAGCCGACGCGCGACGGGAGCCGTCCGAGGAGCGCGGACGTCTCCATGCCCGCCTGGACGTAGCGGAAGATGTTGTCGATCAGGAGGAGCACGTCGCGCTGCTCGCGATCGCGGAAGTGCTCGGCGATCGTGAGCGCGGCGTGGGGCACGCGGAAGCGCGTGCCGGGCGGAGCGTCCATCTGGCCGAAGACCATGACGGCGCGATCGAGGACGCCGCCTCGCTGGAAGTCGCGCCACAGCTCGTGCCCTTCGCGGATGCGTTCGCCCACGCCTGCGAAGACGGCGACGCCCTGGTACTGGGAGACGACCGCGTCGACCAGCTCCATGAGCAGCAGCGTCTTGCCGACGCCCGCGCCGCCGAAGAGACCCGTCTTGCCTCCGCGCGCGAACGGGCAGAGCAGATCGACGATCTTGATCCCCGTCCACATCGGCACGAGTCGCGTCTCGTGTCGATGCAGCTCGGGCGGCGGGCGATGAACGGGGCTCCGCTCCTTCGTCGCGAGCGGCGGGCCGCCGTCGAGCGGTGCACCCGTCACGTCGACGACGCGACCGAGCAGCTCCTTCCCGACGGGCACGGTCAGCGGAGCGCCGGTCGCCTCGACGATCGCTCCGCGTCGAAGACCGCGCGTCGGAGCGAGCGCCAGCGCACGAACGAGCCCCGCGGCGAGATGGGCCTGGACCTCGAGCATGCCGCCGGGCTCGCCGGTCACGCGCAGCGCCTCGCGGACGGCAGGCGAGGACGCACGATCGAACTGGACGTCGACGACTCCGCCGTGCACTGCCGTGACCGTGCCGAGCATGCCAAACCGTGGTGTTGCACGTCGCGTGCGCGTGCGGACCGCGCCGAGGCGGACGCGGATGCGGCGCCATCTGCGCGGAACGCGGCGAATGCGATGCGGACGTCGGACGCACGCGCGGCCCGGCGCTGGTGCGCGACGAAAGGCATGCAGCGTGGCGCAGCTTTTTCGTCGACGCGCGTCCGTCGTCGCGGGCCGCGTCGTGCGGAGACGGCGCTTCTCAGCTCGTCCATGGCGGAGCGTGGCCCGCGCGTTCGCGGCACGCATCGTGCGGCACGGTCCCGGGGAAGTCTGGAGGACGGCTGCCGATGTCGCACGAAACGGCGTTGATCGGGACGATCGCCACGGGCATCGCGCTGGCGTTCGTCCTCGGCTTCGCCGCCATGCGCCTCCGCCTGCCGCCGCTGGTCGGCTACCTGCTCGCAGGCGTCGTCATCGGTCCGTTCACGCCGGGGTTCGTCGGGGACACCGCCCTCGCTTCGCAGCTCGCGGAGATCGGCGTCATCCTCCTCATGTTCGGCGTCGGGATTCACTTCTCGGTGCACGATCTTCTCGCCGTCCGTCGCATCGCCGTTCCGGGCGCGATCGCGCAGATCGTCGTCGCCACGCTCCTCGGCGCCATGGCGACGCGGCTCTGGGGTTGGAGCATCGGCTCCGGCATCGTCTTCGGCCTGTGCCTCTCCGTCGCGAGCACCGTCGTCCTGCTGCGCGCGCTCGAGGACAGGCGAATGCTGAGCTCGGTCGACGGGCGCATCGCGGTGGGGTGGCTCGTCGTCGAGGACCTCGCGACGGTCGTCGTCCTCGTCCTGCTCCCGGCGCTCGGGGGAACGCTCGGCGGTGGCGCTCCGGACGGCGCCGAGGCGCCGAGCGCGCCGGCGTCCGTGTCGGCCGTCCTCATCGCCCTCGCCGTCACGCTCGCGAAGGTCGCGGCCTTCGTGGCGCTCACGTTCGTCGTCGGACGTCGCGCGGTCCCGTGGCTGCTCCAGCGCGTGGCGAACACGGGCTCGCGCGAGCTCTTCACGCTGGCGGTGCTCGCCGTGGCGCTCGGCATTGCCGTCGGGGCGTCCGCCCTCTTCGGCGTCTCGTTCGCGCTCGGCGCCTTCTTCGCAGGCACCGTGGTCAACGGCTCCGAGCTGAGCCACGAGGCGGCGCGCGATTCGCTCCCGCTCCAGGACGCGTTCGCCGTCCTCTTCTTCGTCGCGGTGGGGATGCTCTTCGACCCGACCATCTTGGTCCGGCACCCGCTCGAGGTGCTGGCCGTCGTGTCGATCGTCGTGTTCGGCAAGTCGGTCGCCGCGTTCGTCATCGTGCTTCTGTTCGGCTACCCGGCGCGAACGGCGCTCACGATCTCGGCGAGCCTCGCGCAGGTCGGCGAGTTCTCGTTCATCCTCGCGGCGCTCGCGGCGGCGATGGGCCTGATGCCGCCGCAGGGCCAGAGCCTGATCGTCGCGGCCGCGCTGCTCTCGATCGCCCTGAACCCGTTCGCGTTCTGGCTGTCCGAGCGCGCGGCGCGCTGGATGAACGCGCGTCCCGCCCTCCTCGCGACCATCGAGCGCGCCCCGGGGCCGCTCGCGCGGCTCTCGCCGAGCCACGGGAAGGAGCCGCCGCGCGATCACGTCGTCATCGTCGGCTACGGGCAGGTCGGCAGCTCGGTCGCGAGGGCGCTCGAGCAGCAACGGATCCCGTTCGTCGTGGTGGAGCAGAACCGCGAGCGCGTGGCGGCCCATCGGTCGAGCCGGCTGCCGCTGCTCTACGGCGACGGCACCCGACCGGGCGTCCTCGAGGAGGCGCACGTCGCCGGCGCGCGGATGATCATCGTCACCGTGCCCGATCCGTTCCAGGCGAGGGCGATCGTCGAGCGCGCCCGCGCCGCGAATCCCTCGATCGAGACCGTCGTGCGGACGCACAGCGAGAGCGAGCGCGAGTACCTCGAGACCCACGGCGTCGGGCTCGCCCTGATCGGCGAGAAGGAGCTCGCGATCGGTCTCGCGCATCATGCCATCCTCGCGATGGGGCGCAGCGAGGAGGACGCCGACGCCGCGATCGCCGCCATCCGGAGCGCTCCGCGGCCGCGGCGTTCGTCGTCCACCCCGCCCGCCCGTACGAACGAAGGAGCGGCCGAAGATCGGCCCACGGAGGAGACACTGCATGCAGCCGCAGACGCGTAAGGCAGGATCCCGCAAGGACATGGCGATCGTGGTCGGCACCGACTTCTCACCGGCGTCGAGCGACGTGATCGCCCGAGCCACCCTCGTCGCGAAGGCGACCGGCGCCACCGTCCACGTCGTACACGCATCGCCGAAGATCCCCCGGGCGCTCGCGCGCTTCCTCGGCGACAAGGACGATCGCGTCGTTTTGCGTGCGCTCGAGGCGTGCGCCGCGAAGGTCCGCGCCGCGGGCGTCCGCGTGCACACGTACCACGTCGTCGGCCGCCCCACGGACGCGCTCTGCGCGAAGGCGAGAGAGGTGCGCGCGGCCCTCGTCGTCGTCGGAGCGCGTGGGCGAACGGTCCCGGACGCGACGATTGGCAGCACGGCGGAGCGCGTCGTCGCGGCCTCGCGGACGCCGGTGCTCCTCGTCCGGCGGAGCGCCGGCCAGTCGTACCGTGAGGTCGTGATCGGCGCGGACGTCGACACCGATCTGCGCGAGGCGATGGCAGCGGCGCGCCTCGTCGCGCCCGCCGCCAGGATCACGGTCGTCCACGCGTTCACCGCCCCTTGGGAGTCGGCCCTCCGCCTCCAGGGCGCGACCGCCGCCGAGATCCAGAGCTATCGGAGGCACGCCCGGAGCGAGGCGAGCGAGGCCATGGCGAAGGTCTTCGCGAAGGCCGGCGAGGATCCGTCGATGCTCGCGCTCCGCTTGGGCGACCCGCGCCGCGTGCTGACGCGCATCGGTGGCGGCACGCTCCTCGTCCTGAATCGAGGCCGCTCCTTCTTGCGCCATGCGCTCATCGGGAGCGTGAGCCGGTGGGTCATCGCGTACGGGACGTCGGACGTCCTGCTCGTGTGACCGTGCTCGGACCGGAGTCGAGGCACGACCGCTGCGCGCTCGCGCCCGTGCTCACGGGAGGCCGACGACCTGCGTCGGCCGGACCGAGAGCTCCGTCATCCCGACGCCGATCTGGCCGTAGTCGTTCGATCCCCGACAAGAGACGCGCCCGGAGCTCGAAAGCACGCAGGTGTGGCTCGAGCCGACCGAGACCTGCACGGCGTCGGTGACTCCCTCCACGCGCTTCGCGGCCTCGAACGCGCCGGAGTGGTCCGGGCGCCAACACCATACGGCGCCGTCGCGGGTGACGGCGCATGCGTGCTCTTCACCGACGTCGAGATCCGTCGCGTCGCGGAGGTCGCGGATCGGGGCGAGCCGCTCGGCCCAGCAGACGACCTCGCGCGTCCGGCGCAAGGCGCACGTGAACCCGTCGGTCGCGCGGATCGCGACCGCGTCCTTGATGCTGGAGAGCCTGCGCGCGCCGTCGGGGCCCGACCATCCTCGACCGATGCAGTCGACGGAGCCGTTCGCGCGCACGAAGCAGAGGTGGTGATAGGCCGCCGCCACGTCGAGGGCTCCCTTGGCTCGAGGCACGACGCGGTACGCGCGATCGTCGCCGCGCGTGCCGGAGCCGATCCGCAGATCCGAGTCGTCGCCGCCGCAGAGGACCTCGCCGTCGTCGCGCTGGATGCACGAGAAGGCGCCCCGAGCGAAGACGCGCTTCGCGCCGCTCACGTCCTCGTCGACGACCTTGCGCGCATTCGCCGCCGCGCCGTACGCCTCCGCGTTCCAGCACGACACGCGCCCGCCCCTCCGCACGGCGCACGAGTAACGCCATCCGGAGACGAGGTCGATCGCGTCGTCGACGCCTTTCACGCGCGACGGAGTCCTTCGATCGAGCTCGCGCCCCGACGCCTCGCCCCAGCACGAGACCGCACCATCGCGGTGACGGGCGCACGTGTGGTGGGCGCCGGCCGCGATCTGGACGACGCCCTCGAGGCCGGGAACGACGTGCGGCTGATCGACGTTCGTGGCGAGCCCGTTGCCGAGCTCGCCGTTTCGATTGTCGCCCCAGCACACGACCGCGCCCGACGCGCGCTCCGCGCAGGTGTGCTCGGGGCCCGCCGCGATCGAGATCGCGTCGGTGAGTCCGTCGACGAGGACGGGCTCGTCGCGGTTCGTCGTCGTCCCGTCGCCGAGCTGGCCGCGCTCGTTCGATCCCCAGCAGCGGACGCGGCCCGAGCGAAGGAGCGCGCAGGCGTGGTGCGCGCCAGCGCTGACGGCGACGGCGTCGCGTATGCCGTCGACGTTCGCCGGCGGTCGGCGTTCGCCGTTCCGCCCCTTCCCGAGCTCGCCGTAGCCCGCCTGGCCCCAGCAGGCGACTTCGCCGGTCCTGCGGAGGGCGCATGCGAAGCCGGGGCGACGCTCGCTCACGGTGACGCTCACGGCGTCCGTGATTCCTTCGACCTCGTGCGGAGGCGTGTGCTCCCACGCTTCGAGCTCGGCCCAGCACGTCACGCTGCCGCTCGAGCGCACGGCGCATGCGCGTCCGCTCGCGCCCATCGCGATCGCGACGGCGTCGTTCACGCCGATCTCGACGACGTCCGTCGGGATGTCCGCGGTGGAGGCGCGCGAGTCGGCGTGGTAGCCGAAGCCCCAGCACACGACCGCGCCGGAGCGCCGGATCGCGCAGACCGACTGGCCGCCGGTGGCGAGGTCGACGGCGTCGCCGAGCTGCTTGCTCATGCGCGGGTCGAGCTCGTGGAGTCGGCTGCTGCTCTTCACGCAAGCGACGTCGCCGCTCGCGCGGAGCGCGCAGGTAGGCCCGCCGCTGGCGATGCGCTCGGAGCGTCCGAGCTCCTTCACGAGCACGGGGGTGACCGAGCCCTCGCCCCAGCAGTAGACGCCGCCCTCTCGGCCGGCGCATCTCGCGCCCGTGGCGATGCGCGAGCGCACGGCACGGTCCACCGCCGTCGATCGCTCTCTGCCCGTGCTCGGGCCTGCGTCGATCTCGGGACGCGCGAGCGCTCCGCTCGGCGCCGTCATCGTGTCTCGTCGTCCGCCGCCACATGCGGCGAGCAGCCCGAAGGAGAGGACGGCGAGCCGAGGAATCACACCACGATCCTAATCCGAGCTCGCGACTGGCCGCATCGTCACGGCCGTCGTGCGGTGATGTTGAGGCGTACGTAATCGAGCTCGAACGGCCCGGAGCGCGCGACGCTCGCGACGACCTCGTCGATGAACCGCGCGCGGAGCTCCTCGTCCGGGAGCGTCGCCACGTGCGAGCGCAGGACGACGGCGCGGATGAACGCGCGGAACGTCGCCTCGTCGGCGAAGGGCGTAGGAGCATCCTCGAGGCCGCAGGCGACGTCGACGAAGCCGGCGCGCCGGAGCCGCTCGGCCGTCACGTCGGGCCCCTGGAAGTTCCACGTGGGATCGAAGTCGGTGAAGTGCGCGGCGAACGGCTCGCGCGCGTACACGCCCTCGGCGTGCGCGAGGAAGCGCGCGAGGTTGCCGGTGCCTCCGCACTGCGCGACGAGCCGTCCGCCCGACCGAAGGCAGCCGTGGAGGCTCTCGAAGAGCCGATCGTGATCCTTCACCCAGTGGAACGTGGCGGTGCTGAACACCGCGTCCGCCGGCTCTTCGGAGACGAACGACGCGAGATCGGCGGACACGAACGTGACGCGCTCGCCGAGGTGCACGAGCCGCTTGCGCGCCTCCGCGAGCATGTTCGACGAGCGATCGACCGCGATGACTCGCCCGCGCGGGAGTCGCTCCGCGAGCACCGCGGTGAGCCGGCCGCTGCCACACCCCGCGTCGATGACGGTCTCGTGCCCTTCGAGCGGCAGTCGCTCGAGCACGCGAAGACCCCAAGCGAACTGCGGCTCGGACAGGCGTTGGTAGGCCTCGGCGTCCCATTCGTGCGTCATGGGCGGAGCATACGCCGTCGACCGCGAAGTGGAACGCGATCACGTGCTGCGTTCTGCGCGCTCGCGACGAGGGCCCGTGGCGCGACGCGTGCGACGCGGGTCGTCGCTCGCGGTGCGTACGTTCGTCCTTCGCCGGGCGTCCGGCGAGGAGGGGTCATGTTCAAGAAGACGATGGTCGTCGGGGGGACTGATGGTTGCGTGCTCGAGCACCACCGATGGCACCGGCAGCAGCTCCGGCGGCGGTGCTTGCGGGGACATCTCGGGCAACTACAGCGTGACGGTCGAGCGCCTCTCGGGGACGTGCGATCCCGCGCTCGATCCCGAGACGAGCAGCCTGAGCGTGCAGAAGGCCGGCGACGGAACGTGGGTCGTCGTGCTTCCTGGGCTCGAGGGCGGTTGTCCGGGAAAGCTCGAGGGCTGCAAGTTCACGAGCGCGTGCGAGCTTTGGGACAAGAACGGGGACGTGATCGCGACCTCGACGATGAGCTACACGTTCACGGATTCGGGCTTCACAGGCACGACCGTCAACGGAGTGCGTCCGCCCGCGGTGACGACGCCATGTCAGGTGACGTATCGGGAGACCGGGACGAAGCTCTAGAACTTCGCCCTTAAGTCCGAGCCGCCTCCGTCGTGAAGGAGGAGCGGAGGCGCGAAGAACATGAGGGGCAAGAGGCGTGTGGGGGCTCTCGGTGCGATGACCACTTTTGCTCTTCTGGGGGCCTGCAAGATGGAGGAGCCCTCGGAGGGGGCGCCGCAGACGTCGCACGTCGCGACGCTGCAGACCTTCCCGGATCGGAGCGGGCTCCCCTCGTGTGACCCGAGCGCGCTCCACCAGCTCGCGTACGTCACCGAGGAACGGAAGCTCCTCCTGTGCGACGGCCAAAGCTGGCGCGAGGTCGACTTCCAGGCGACGCCAGGGCGCGATGGCGCTCGAGGTCCGCAAGGACCCGAGGGGCCAGAGGGCCCCGTCGGCCCGCAGGGCGATCCCGGAGCGCCCGGCGAGAGGGGCCCGCAGGGAGCGCCCGGCGAGAGGGGCCCGCAGGGAATGCCCGGCGAGAGGGGGCCGCAGGGAGTGCCCGGCGAGAGAGGCCCGCAGGGAGTGCCCGGCGAGAGGGGCCCGCAGGGAATGCCAGGCCGCGACGCGCTCGTCACGCTCACGCCGATTGGACCGAGCCCGCAGTGCCCGGTCGGCGGCGTCCGAATCTCCGCTGGTCTCGACCTCGACGGCGACGACGTCCTCGACGAGGACGAGATCACCCACGAGGCCGACGTATGCGCGCCGTGCAACGCGGACCTGGACGAGGACCCGAACAACTGCGGCGCCTGCGGGAACGTCTGCGAAGCGGGCAACGTTTGTGTGTATGGTGCATGTACCCCGTGCGGGGGTGAAGGTCAGGTCTGCTGTGCCGACCAGTCCTGCAACGAGGGCCTCTCGTGCGACGGCACGATCTGCGCGGCCTGCGATGTGGCCTGCGCGAGCGGTGACCGCGTCGCCTGTGGCGCCGCGCTCGTCGAGGCGCTCGCCGCCGGGGGCACGATCCGTGTCTGTCCTGGCGAATACGAGGGGCCGTTCCCGTTGACTGCCGATGTCGAGATCATCGGCTCCGGTTCCGGCAACGACCCGACGGTCGACACGATCCTCGTCGGGAAGGCTGGACTTGGTTCCGTCGTTCCGGTCACGTCCGCCATCACCGCAGTGCTCGACTCACTGCGCATCACCGGCGGCAATGGCACTTCGAACAACAGCGGCGGCGTCTACGTCAACAATGCCGGCGCAGACGTCACCATCGACGCCTGCGCCTTGGTGGGGAACACCGGGAGCTACGGCGGCGGCGCTTCCGTCTACACCGGAACGCTGACCATCACGGGCAGCGAGATCAGCGACAACACCGCAGCCCACGGCGGCGGCATTGCGACCGCAACGCAAGCGACCGTCGTGTCGACACGCATCAGCGGCAATACGGCGAGCATCGATGGCGGCGGGATCTTCCTGAACAGTGGCACGTTGACCCTCGGGGCTGATGTCACCATCACCGAAAACACGTCGAATGGCGGCGTCGGAACGGGCGGCGGTATCTACAAGTTCGGTCTCGCCTCGACGGTCGAGGGCTCGGCATCGGTCACGAACAACTCCCCGGAGAACTGCGCAGGCAACGGCTTCAGCTTCACCTGCCCCTAGGAGGGAAGGCGCTGCCTAGGCACGGCGGCCTGGCGAGAGACAACCCCGGCGCGACGCCGGGCGGCCCTGTCAGAACCGGGCTCGCGTGTGCAGGTGGTCGGGGAGGCGGGATTTGAACCCGCGACGACAAGCACCCAAAGCTTGTGCACTACCGGACTGTGCGACTCCCCGGAGGAACGCCTCCTCTTCTAGCACGGTGCACGGCTGAGTGAAGGGGCGGCTTGTAGGGGCAGGTGACCTCGATCTGTGCTCGGCCGAGAGATTTCGGTGTCAGAGCGGCCGGCTCGGCTCGTCTCACGAGCGCTCGAGGTGGAGATGGGCGCTCGTCCGGGGAGGTCGGCATGAGCAACGCGGCGCGAGCCGTCGGGCCTGCTGCGATGTGTGCTCGCGCTGTGCGGGCGGCGAGGGACGAGCTCGTCTTTCGGAGCGCTCGCGATCGGCTGGCGAGCACGCTTCGCGAGGAGGCGCTTCGTGTGCTCCTCGTGAACGGCGTCCCGGCGCAGGCGCGGGAGGACATCGCGCAGGCGCTGGCGGTGTCGGTGCTGGGCCGCATCCTGGAGGGGGCGATCGAGCCGGGGCTCGAGGATGGGTACCTGGCGGTCGCGGCGAAGAACCGGGCGCGCGACTGGCATCGCGAGCGGAGCGGCGTCTACGAGAAGACCGAGTCGTACGACGAGGACTTCTTCGCCACCTCCGAGCTCGATCCGCACGCGGCGCTCGAGCGCGCCGAGGAAGAGGAGGACGAGCGCGCGCTCGCGGAGAGGGTCGTCAACGTGCTGCGCACCGCGCCGCCGCGGTACCGCGAGGTGCTCGAGGCCGTGTACCTCGAGGGGACCCCGATCGACGTGCTCGTCGAGCAGGAGTTGTTCCGCGAGCTGCCGTGGTCTGGGCCCGGCGGCGACGATCCGATCGCGCGGCGGCGGCGCGCGCGGGCGCGTGTCGACAAGCTGCTGCAGCGCGCGCGTGACTGGGTCCGCGCGCGCATCCTCGCGCCGAGGACGACGCCTCCTCCGCCTCCCGAGGTGGCTCGATGAGGAGCATCCCCGTGTCGGCAGACTCCGTCCGCAGGCAGGACTCGAAGGCGCTGCTCGATCGGCTCTCGCTCGAGATCGACGCTGCGCGACGCGCGGTGGCTCGGCGCAAGAGCGCGCCGATGGTGCATGCGGCGCGAGCGCTGCTCGCGAGCCTCGGGAGCGACTGCGTCCGCGACGAGCTCGCGCAGGCGGCGGAGGCGTTCGCGGAGGGCCTGGAGGAGGGGCCCGACGCGGAGCGCTGGGTGTACTTGGCGGTGGCGGCGCGTGCGGTCCTCGAAGAGGCGGCGAAGAGCGGGGCCTCGATGCTGGCGCGGGAGCTCGAGGCGCTCGACGCCTCGCTCGAAGGATCGCGTGAGGCGGTGCTCCTGCTCGAGCCGGAGGACTACAAGGAGGCGCTCGCGGGGACGCCGCCGAACACCCTCGCGTGGTGGGGCGAGCGCGCGAGGCTCGACGCGGGGCTACGCGAGATCGAGCTCGAACGCGTCCTCGGTGACCTCGGACCTGCTGCTCGTTGCGACAGCGCTTGAAGCCTCGGCGAGCCCGGCATCTACACACGCACGCGACGAGCGAACGTGGGACGAGCGAACGCGGTCACGAGCAGGTCACGGGTGCACTCGCATGATCTTCGGTCCCTCCGAGGGGCGTTGGACCACGACGAACATCGACCCGTCCGCCATGCGCGCGATGCTCCAGATTTGAGACCCGCCGTCAGCCAGCTCGAGCGAGGCGACTCCGTCGGGCTCGATTCGAGACAGGCGCGCCGGACCGCCATGACCGACGGTGACGACGCCGTCGCACGCCGTGGTGACGTGCGACAGCGACGTGTAGCCGACGAGCGCCGAGAGGCGACGCCACTTGTCGCCGTCGAACTGGAAGACTTCGACGACATCCCCGTCGGGACGGCGATGGTGACCACACCGTCGCGGACCGTCATCGAGCCGAAGCCGGCCATCTGCGTGGGGCTGGCGTAGACGCCTTCGAGGCGTGAGCGGTCGTTGTTGGCGTAGGTGACGTCCTCGAGCAATGAGTTGCCTGCGATCGAGTACTTCCGGAGGACGACGTGCTTCGGCGCGCCGAGCGCGGCTGGCGTGAACAACACGTAGAGGTCCTGGCCTTCGATGGCCGCCGTCACCGGGATCGAATCGAGCTCCGGGGTTCGCTTCGCACTCGACCCCTCGACGAAACCGAGGATGCCCACGGTCGGGAGCGTGGTTCCAGTGCGATAGCCGCCCCAGATGACCCTGCCGGAGAGCTCGACGGCGAAGGTCGGGCGGTACATGTCGCCGCTCGAGGGGCCGACCCGCGCCAGTTGCAGCACGTTTCCATTGGCGTCGAGTTGCCGGATCAGCGTCTCCCTCGACTCCGCGGTGGCGCTCGTGAGGAGGTATCCGTTCGTCGTCGCGAAAAAGGAAATCGGTACCTCGCCCTCTCCGAAGCATGGAGCCAAGGAGAAAGCTCCGCCGTCGTCGAGGAGCACGTGGATCGAGAGCGCGGCCGTGGCGTCCGTGCATCCGGAGCGCATGCCGACGAACGCGATGCGTCCGCTCGGCTCGAGCGCCATCCTCGGTGCCGTCTCCACCGGTAGCGATTGGAGCCCGAAGGTCGTGTCCAGAACCGGCGGGCCGGGCTCGCGGCAGCCGGGCGCGGGCGAGTCGTGTCCGGCATCCTCGGCCGAGCTGGACGAGTCCGCGCTCGCATCGCTGGCCGGGACCGACGCGCGCTGCTCGTCTCCGAACGCGCTGCACGCCGCCGCTGCCATCGTCACGACGGCCACGAGCCAGAAGACGCGTGAGCGAGCGCGCCACTTGCGGTCGCGCCACGGTCTGGAGGGAGCGCTCGTTGGTGTGCGGGCTCCCGCACTCATGGCCAGAGTGTACTCGTCCGGACGAGAGCGAGAAGTACGTGACGAAAGGGATCGCCGATAGCTCGGGCGCATCGACGCGATCCGTGAGCGATCGAACGCGCTCTGACGCACGGCGATATCGAGCGCTCGTCGTGTGCTCTATGATGGGAGACGGAGCGACGTCTCCCGCGGAGAGCCCTTGAACGCTGCCGGCGCCATAGAGCGGATTGGACGCTACGAGGTCCACGCCGAAATCGCCTCGGGCGGGATGGCCAGCGTCTGCTTCGGCCGACAGATCGGGGCCGTCGGCTTCTCGCGCGTCGTCGCGATCAAGCGGCTGCACCCGCACGTCGCACGCGAGCCCGAGTTCGTGCAGATGTTCCTCGACGAGGCGCGGCTCGCGACGCGCATCCACAACGCGCACGTGGTGCAGACGCTCGACGTCGTCGCTGCCGGAGGCGAGCTGCTCCTCGTCATGGAGTACGTCCACGGCGAGGCGCTCTCGAAGCTCCTCACCACGACGGCGAGGCGGGGCGAGCGCGTCGAGCCGAGGATCGCGATCGCGATCGCCACCGGCATCCTCGAGGGGCTGCACGCCGCGCACGAGGCGCGATCGGATCGAGGCGTGCCGCTCCAGATCGTGCACCGCGACGTCTCCCCGCAGAACGTGCTCGTCGGCGTCGACGGCGTGGCGCGCGTCTTCGACTTCGGCATCGCGAAGGCCGCCGATCGCCTCCACACGACGCAAGACGGATCGATCAAAGGCAAGCTCGCGTACATGGCGCCCGAGCAGCTCGAGAGCCGGGACGTCGATCGTCGCGCGGACATCTGGGCGGCGAGCGTCGTTCTCTGGGAGATGCTGGCCGGGCGACGGCTCTTCGTCGCGGACTCGGAGGCCGCGCTCTATCGCGCCGTCCTCAAGCGCGAGATCCCGCCGCCATCGTCGATGGGGTTGCCGGCGGCGCTCGACCCCATCCTCGCACGCGGCCTCGCTCGCGATCCGAACATCCGCTTCCCGACCGCGCGCGAGATGGCGCTCGCGCTCGAGGAGGCCCTTCCGCCCGCGCCGCCACGCCTCGTCGGGAGCTGGGTGGAGCGCAACGCGAGCGAGGAGCTCGACGCGCGCGCCCGGATGCTCGAGGAGGTCACCGGTCGCGCCGCCGAGGAGCGGCCGTCCGGCGCGACGAGGGTGGAGGTCGCTGCTCTCATCAACGAGGTCGCCGTGAGGGAGTCGGTGCCGACCCCGATCGCGAGCGCGCTGCATGCGCCTCCTCCGGGCCCCGTGATCGACTACCCGGACGAAGAGCAGACGACGGCGTTCAACCGCGACGCCCGCGGCGAGCTCGACGACGACATGGAGACGCCGCGGAAGCGGCCCGAGGACGGGAGGGCAGGGCGCGAAGCCGTGCGCGCGATGACCCCGAGGGCCGATCACGCGATGCCCATGCCCCCGCCGGCCCCACCGCTGGGTATGGCCGTCGGGACGAGCTCGTCGGGAGCTGGCCTCGTGACGCCCTCGACGCCGCTCTCTCCTGTCGTCACGGTCCGCACACGAGCGCAACGACGGACCTTGGTCGGGACCGTCGTCGGCTTCGCGAAGACCGTCTCGCGCGACATGCGCTCGACCCAGACGGGCGTCGCGATGACGATCGCGGCGGGCGTCGTGTCGGGCATCCTGCTCATCATCATCGCCATCGTGCTCGTGCGAACGCGCGCGCGCGAGCTGCAGGCCGACGATCCGTCGACGACGTCGGGCGTCGCTCCGGTCGTGACCACGGCCACGGTCACGGCCGCGGCCACCGCCGCGCCCGTCGTCGTGACCGGCTCCGCTCTGCCGTCGACGATGCCGGGCCCCGTGATCATCGCGCCGCCGGCGGTCAGGACCGCGCCCGTCGAGAGCGCCATGCCGGCGCCGCCGGCGGTGACGGCGTCGTCGGCGCCGGCGAGCCCCACCCCGACGACGCGTCGAGGTCAGGGCAAGACGACGCCGTCCCGTCGCTGATGCAGCGACGGCGACGGACGGCGCTCGAGCGCCGTCAGCGGCGGCGACCGCGCGCGGACGGGACGTAGCGTTGCGTCCTGTCCTCGAAGCGGATCTCGGCCTCCGAGACGACGCCATCGAGCGTTCCTCTGGGGGGCGTCGCTCGGATCACGTCCTCGAGCCGATTGAGCCTCTCCGTCTCGGCCTCCCACGTCGCGAACGGGATCTCCACGCGACCTTCGAGCGCGTCGATCATGTCGAGCGCCGTCGGGAAGCGCGGCTCGCGCTCGACGCGCATCGCGCGATCGATCGCGTACGCCACGGCGGGCGGGAGGTCGGGGCGCAGATCGAGGATCGGCGTGGCGCCGCCGCGGATGATCGCGTCCATCAGCTCCGAGCGGCTCTCCGCCACGTAGGGCGGCCTGCCGGTGAGACACTCGTAGAGGACGACGCCGCACGAGTAGATGTCGGTGCGGCCGTCGATGTCGCGCTCGCCCATCACCTGCTCGGGCGACATGTATGCGGGCGTGCCGACGATCTTGCCTTTCGTCGTCAGTCCCTCTTCGCAGTCGGCGGTCGCGATGCCGAAGTCGAGCACCTTCACGAGCGGCGGCCGGCCGACGACCTCCGCGAGGAAGATGTTGTCCGGCTTGATGTCGCGATGAATGACGCCGCGGTCGTGCGCGACGTGAAGAACGGAGAGGACCTGCTTGGCGACGTCGAGCACGAAGTCGACGTCGAGCGGTCCCACGTGGCGCAGCAGATCGCCGAGCGAGCGGCCGACGAGCAGCTCCATCACCAGGTAAGGCGTCCGATCGTCGAGGTGCCCGAAGTCGGTCACCAGGCAGACGTTCGGGTGACCGAGCCCCGCGGCGACGCGGGCCTCGCGCTCCATGCGCCGATGCGCGGTCGGATGCCTGCTGTGCAGGATTTTGACCGCGACGGTGTGGCCGAGCCGGAGATCCGTCGCTTCGTAGACCGTCGCCGTCCCACCCCGTCCCAGCTCGGCCGTGATCGCGTAGCGGCCTCCGATGGTCGAGCCGACGCGATCGGGGACGAGCGCTCTCACTCCGTCAGTGTAGCAAGGTCCGTCCGGATTCGGCATCGACCGCCGGCCGCGTCCGGCATGAAGAAGGTTTGCGCGCGGCGAAACGCGTGTACGATCCAAGACGTACGATCCGAGGTCCGAGGGAAGTGGGCGTTCTCCGATGACCAGCGAAACCGACAAGGAGAGCGCCGCGAAGCTCATCGATCCGACGAAGTCGGCCGCGCCCGTCGAGCGTGCGTCGGAGAGCGTCGTGGCGCCGCCGGACTACGCATCGATGGGGCGGGCCAAGCCACCGGCGATCCCGGCGGCCGCAGTGTCGGGGCACATCGAGCTCGGGCAGGACGTGTACCCCGAGACGCCGGCGGAGGGCGTGTCCATCGTGCCTCCCCCGCCTTCGGCGGTCGTGACGAACACGCTCCAGCGGGGGCAGCAGGGGATGCCGCTCTCGACGATGGTGGCGATCACCGCCGGGGTCATCGTCGTCCTCGTCGCGTTGTCGCTGCTCTTGTTTCGCTGAGCCCGCGGCGACCGCGGCCGGAGCAGACGCGGAAGGGCCTCCGCGCGATTTCGCTCGCGCCCTCGCGCCGAGGCCGCTAGCTCTTCGGGCGAGCACACGTCGATGCACCGGAAGCCCGAGTTTCACCGCCCACCTGCCGTGGGCTCGCTGATCTTCTGGCATTTCGCGGCCAAGATCGTCCCGTGGCTCGTCGCGCTCGTCGCTTACCTGTTCCTCGCGACGGCGATCGTCCGCTGGGACATGGCTCGTCACGGCGAGCCGCTGCTCGACTTCGGGTTCGACCTGTACGGCATGTACATGCAGCTCTTCTTCGAGCCGACGGAGATGCTGCCACGTGCGCCGTTCGCTCGCTTCATCTTCTGGATCACGCCGCTCATCGGTGCCGGCTTGCTCTTGCGCGGCGTCATCCGCGTGGGCTCGTCGGTGTTCGACGTGGAGGAGCGCCGCAAGCTCTGGGTGAAGATCATGACGGACCGGATGCGAGATCACATCGTCGTCTGCGGGCTCGGCCACGTCGGGATCCGCGTGGTCGAGTCGCTCGCCAGCCTCGGGCAGGCCGTGGTCGCGATCGAGCGCAGGCCCACCGAGTCGTTCGCGCCGATGGTCGTCGAGCTGGGCATCCCCGTGCTCTACGGCGACGCGCGGCGCGACGCGCTCCTCATCGAGGCCGGGGTCCGGCACGCGAAGGCGATCGTGTGCGCGACCGACGACGACCTCGCGAACCTCGAGATCGCGATCGACGCGCGGAGGGAGAACCCGAAGATCCGCGTCGTCATGCGCATGTTCGATCAGCGGATGGCCAGCAAGATGCGCTCGGCGCTCGACTTCGACGAGACGTTCAGCACGAGCGCGCTGACGGGTCCGATCGTGGCGCTCCAGGCGATCGAGCCGGGCGTCCTCGGCGTCTACCGGCTCGAGGACGGGACCTTGCGCGTCGACATGGAGATCCCGGTGCCGAAGGGATGGTGGGGCCGGACCGTCTCGGAGTGCGAGGACGCCATCGACGGCCGCGTGGTCGGCGTGCGCAGGAACGGCACCTTCGTCCGTCCGCGCCACGACACGAAGCTGAGCGAGGGCGACGTCGTCACGCTCGATCTGCCCGCCGAGCACCTGCCGAAGCTCCGCGCGAGCGCGGCCTGATCTCCGGCGCGGCGCCCGCGCATGCTCGCCGACCGCACGCGCGTCGGCGTCAGTTGCACTTGCCGCTGACGCACGCGGAGCTCGGGCCGCAGTCCGAGTCCTCCTGGCACGGCGAGCCGCTCGCGTTCGGGTAGCAGGTGTCCACCGTGCAGTGGGCGCGCGGTCCGCAGTGCTCCGGCTTCGAGCAAGGGTTGCCTGCCTCGTTCGCGTAGCACTGCCCGCGCGTGCAATGCGCGTTCGCTCCGCAGTCGCCGTCCTCGTCGGAGGAGCAAGGGCACCCGGCCTGGTTCGCCCAGCAGCGGCCGCCGGTGCAGTGGGCGCCGTTTCCGCAGTCGGCCGACTGCCGGCACGGCCGCTCGCCCATCGTGGGGCACTCGGGCGCGGCCGAAGCCTCCACGGGGCCCGGCACTTCTCCGGCCCTGCACGCGAAGACGAGCACGGTCGTGACCACCGCGACCGCGACGACGTTGGGTGCTGGGCGAGGCATCGGGGCGGGAACGATTGCAACAACGCGGGCGGATGGTCAACCAGGTCGCGGACGCGCTGCGCGTCCGCGAGTCCTCAGTCCTCAGTCCATCGCCTCGGCGCCTTGCCTGCGTCACGAGCTCAGGCGTCTCGCGGGTGCTGTGTTCGGTGCGGTCGTCTGCGCAGCGGTCGTGCGGGATGCTGCCTGGTGAGCTCAGCCCTTGTGCCGAGGACTGAGGACTGCGGACAGAGGACTGCGCGGCGCTGGCTGGTCGACCTGCTCCATGACAGACTTCTTCGCCCATGAAGCTTCCGCTTACGACCGTGCTTAGTTCATCTGCCGTCACGACCGAGCGTCCCGACGCGAGCGAGCCTCCCGGTGCGAGGAAGCTCGAAGGTCAGGAGGCCTCGAGCTCCGAAGACGAGCTGCCTCTCCCGATCGAGACGAGCAGCTCTGCGGACGGCGGCTCCGTCACGCGGAAGGACGAGAACGAGCCGACGAAGCTCGGCTCCCGCGCGCCGATCGCCTCGAGCGAGCGCCGGACGATCGCGTCGCTCTGAGCGGCGCGAAGCGCCGGATCATTCGCTCGATCGGATCTTCGCGCGGCGTGCCGCGATCCGCTTCGCGGCGCTCTCCCAGCCGGCGTCGAACGGTCGCCCCGGCTCGTCGAGATCGACGACGAGCGGCGCGTGATCGGACGGCGTCGGCTTTCCTTTGCGTGCTTCGCGATCGATCTCCGCGGCCACGATGCGCTTGGCGATCGGCTCGGTGACGAGGATGTGATCGATGCGCATGCCGTAGTTCTTGTAGAAGTCGCCCGCGCGGTAGTCCCACCACGTGTATCGCTCGGCGCCTTGGAACTGCTTGCGGTACGCGTCGACGAGGCCCCATCGGAGGAGGCGTTGGAAGGCCTCGCGCTCGCGCGGCGAGACGTGCGTACCGCCGTGACATGCCTTCGGGTCCCAGACGTCGCGATCGTCCGGGGCGATGTTGAGGTCGCCTCCGAGCACGAACGGATCGTCCGGACGTACCGTCTGTTCGATCCAGCGCGAGAGGCAGTCGAACCAGACGAGCTTGGCCTCGTAGAACGGCGTTCCGACCGCGCGCCCGTTCGGCGCGTACACGTTGACGAAGCGGATGCCGCCGGCGACGGCGGAGATCACGCGAGCCTCGGCGAGGGGCTGCTCGTCCCCGGCTTCCGGCGGCGATGCGGCGACGGCGCGGCCGAAGTCGGTCGTCACCTCGGCGAGGCCGATGCGGCTCGCGATGGCGACGCCGTTCCAGCGACCCTGGCCGTGGTGCGCGAGCTCGTAACCGAGCCGCGAGAAGAAGTCGTGCGGCGCGTCCGCGTCGGTGAGCTTCGTCTCCTGGAGCAGGAGCACGTCCGGCGCGGCTCGCCCGATCCACCACTCGAGCCTCTCGAGGCGGGCCTTGAGCGAGTTGACGTTCCAGGTCGCGATCCGCATGGCGTCGGTGTGACGCGACGAGAGGGCCCCGTCAACGGGCGAGCTCGTGCTCGTACCCTCCCTTTCGGGTGTGAACAAAACGCGGGGACGGCGCTAGACTCCCCGCCCTGAAATGCCCGAGTTCATCTTCACCATGCAGGGTGTGACCAAGGTCCACCCGCCCGACAAACGCGTCCTCGAGAACATCCACCTCGCGTTCTACCCGGGCGCGAAGATTGGGGTCATCGGCGCGAACGGTTCGGGCAAGAGCTCGCTGCTCCGAATCATGGCCGGCGTCGACACGCAGTTCACCGGCGAGGCGAAGCCGCACCCGGGCACGCGCATCGGCTACTTCGCGCAAGAGCCCGAGCTCGGCAACGCGAAGACCGTCTGGGACGCCGTGAACGAGGGCGTCAAGGAGACGCGGGACCTCATCGCGCGCTTCGAGGAGATCTCCGCGAAGCTCGGCGAGCCGATGGACGACGACGCCATGCAGGCGCTCCTCGACGAGCAGGCCGCGCTGCAGGACAAGCTCGACGCCGCGGACGCATGGAACCTCGACCATCACATCGAGGTCGCGATGGAGGCGCTGCGCGTCCCGCCGAAGGACGCCGAGATCGCGCACCTGTCCGGCGGCGAGAAGCGCCGCGTGGCGCTCTGCCGGCTGCTCCTCTCGCGCCCGGACATGCTCCTGCTCGACGAGCCGACGAACCACCTCGACGCCGAGTCCGTCGCGTGGCTCGAGCGGTTCCTGCAGGAGTACAAGGGCACCGTCGTCGCGGTCACGCACGACCGTTACTTCCTCGACAACGTCGCGGGCTGGATCCTCGAGCTCGATCACGGCAAGGGCTATCCGTATCAGGGCAACTACTCGGGCTGGCTCGAGCAGAAGGCCGCGCGCCTCGCGCAACAGGAGAAGCAGGAATCGGCCCGCCAGCGGAAGCTGAAGCAGGAGCTCGAGTGGGTCCGCTCCTCGCCGCGCGCGCGTCAGGCGAAGAGCAAGGCGCGTCTCGCCGCGTACGAGGCGCTCCTCGCCGAGTCGCAGAAGATCGACCGCGACCCGACCGAGATCACGCTCCCGCCGGGTCCGCGCCTCGGCGACCTCGTCATCGAGGCCAAGGATCTCAAGAAGAGCTTCGGCGATCGCGTCCTCATCGACGGGCTGTCGTTCATCCTGCCGCGCGCCGGCATCGTCGGCGTCATCGGTCCGAACGGCGCCGGCAAGACGACGCTCTTCAAGATGATCGTGGGCCTGGAGAAGCCCGACAGCGGGACGCTCCGGATCGGCGAGACGGTGAAGATCTCGTACGTCGACCAGACGCGCGAAGCCCTCCAAGGCGACAAGACCGTCTGGGAGGTGATCAGCGACGGCGAGCCCACGATCACCCTCGGCAAGCGCGAGGTGAACAGCCGCGCGTATTGCGCGTGGTTCAACTTCAAGGGCTCCGATCAGCAGAAGAAGGTGAAGGACCTGTCCGGCGGCGAGCGGAACCGCGTGCATCTCGCGCGGCTGCTCAAGGAGGGCGGGAACCTGATCCTGCTCGACGAGCCCACGAACGATCTCGACGTCGAGACGCTCCAGGCGCTCGAGACCGCGCTCCTCGGCTTCCCCGGCTGCGTGGTCGTCGTCAGCCACGATCGCTGGTTCCTCGATCGCATCGCCACGCACATCCTCGCGTTCGAGGGGAACGGCAAGGTGACCTTCTTCGACGGCAACTACCAGGCGTACGAAGAGGATCGGAAGCGGCGCCTCGGCGAGGACGGCCCCGAGGGCAAGGGCCCGAAGGGCAAGTTCCGCAAGCTCGCCTCGATCTGAGATCCGACCGAGCCGAGGGCGGAGCCGTCCGACGAGGGAGAGGCGATGGCGCACATCATCGAACAGGCGAAGTCGGGGAGAGCGACCTGCAGGACGTGCCGCAAGCCGATCGCGAAGGGCGAGCTCCGCTTCGGCGAGGAGGTCGAGAACCAGTTCGCCGAAGGCGGCGAGACGACGTACCGCTGGCACCACCTGCCGTGCGCCGCACGTTCGAAGACCGACGAGCTCCGCGCGACGCTCGCGACCGTCGAGGACGTGCCAGCCGAGCAGCGCGCCGAGCTCGAGAAGCTGATGGCGGAGGCGGACGCGAAGAAGCCGCCGCCGTACCCGCACGCCGACAAGGCGCCGACCGGCCGCGCGCGCTGCCTCGGCTGCGGCGAGAACATCCCGAAGGGCGAGATCCGCGTCGCGATCGAGCGCGAGATCGAGCGCGGGATGATGACGACGAAGGGCGCGGGCTACCTCCACCCGAAGTGCGCCGCGGCCTTCGTCGAGGCGGGCGGCATGACGCACGCAGAGCTCACCGAGGCGCTCCGCGCGAACACGCGCGATCTCTCGGAGGAGGAGCTCGAGAGGCTGTTCGCCGAGGTTTGATCGAGGTTCCCTCGGGAACGAGGGAAGATCGTCAGCCGTCGAGCACCGACAGATCGAGTCGGGCGAGGCGCTCGGGATCGCCGAGGATGTCGATCTCCGCGATCTTGCCGCCGTGGACCGTGAAGGCCATGACCGAGAGCGGCTTGCCCTCGTACATGCAGACGACCCCGCCGCGCCGTTGACGAGCGCCGGGAGCCGGACGACCCCGCTTCGCGAGAAGTAGAGCGACCTTCGAGCCACCTCCTCCGCGCCGCGGATCTCGACCGACCCCTTCGGCAGCTTCGCGCCGGCGTCGCGTGCTGAAACGACTCGGTGAGAGCGACGTGCGGATCTTCTCGCTCGCCGTCTGGCGAGAGACTCCCTACTACACGGAAGCCGAGCGCGCCGCGCTCGCGCTGGCCGAGGCCGCGACGCGGCTCGCCGATCGACCGGACCCGGTCCCGGACGAAGTTTGGAAGGAGGCCTCTCGCCACTACTCCGAGCAGGCGCTGAGCGCGCTGGTCATGGCGATCGCCCTCGCCAACTTCTGGAACCGCCTCGACGTGACGACGGGCCAGGTGACGGGCGACTGGGTCGAGCAGCTGATCTGAGCGGAGTCGAGGGCGGACGGGCGGAAGGAAAGGCGCGATGTCTCCGCCCATCCGACCTCTCCGGCGAGACGTCCTAACGGACGTCGACGACCGGCGCGGGCGCGGGCAGCGGATCGTAGACGGCCGATACGACGAACGTCGAACCCACCGCGCGGCCGTGGACGACCAGACCTTCGTGCGCGATGCGTTCTTCGGCCTGCGGGGGATCGAGCTGCACGAACGACAGATCGATGTCGGCGTGGCTCGACGTCGGGCTGCGACCGTCGAGCGGCTCGGAGACGAGCCAACGGCACGAGCGATTCGAGCGGCACGTCGCGCGATCGCCTCGGAGCGTCACGGGGACCTCCATCGGGACGCGCTCGTGCGCGAGCGCCGGGGCGGCGCTGCTGCGGAGGAACACCTCGCTCACGACGAGGCGCCCGGTGCCCGCGTCGGCGTCCGCGACGAGCTTCGCGAGGACGAAGGCGCTGCCTTCCAGGATGCGCTCGCGTACGGCGCGTTCTTCCGCCGCGTCGAGCCTCGATCGCGACAGGTCGATCGAGACGACGGGGCACGCCGGGCGAGCGAGGCGATCCGCGCACGTCGTCTCGGCGGCGCCGAGCTTCGCGACGAGAGCTTCGCCGCGTGCGATGCGCGTCACCGCGAACGGCGTGGCGTCCGCTTCGGCGAGCCGGAAGACGTCGGGCTCCTGGGGGGCCGACCACGGCGCGAGCTCCTCGTAGTCGTCGGAGAAGGCACCGCACGCGGCAAGGAAGAAGGAAAGCGCGAGACCGAACCGTTTCATCGCGCCCTTTCTAATCACGATGACGCGGTGCGCAACACACGTTTGTTTACATGCGTCAATGCTGCGGCATGATTGATCTTTTTCTGTACGCGCGCGCCGCGCCTCGGCCTCTCGTAGTAGGCTGCGCGCGATGATCGGGTCGGCGATCGAGGTCTATCGGGCCACGCGCAAGAAGCACGATCTGCTCTTCAACGTCTACTTCATGCGGCCGATCGCGGCGGCCGTCGTGGCGCTCTTCGCGAAGACGCCGATCACGCCGAACCAGGTCACGCTCCTCAACCTGTTCGTCTTCGTCATCGCGGTCGCGCTCTTCGTCGCGCTGCCCTCGTTCGAGGGCGGCCTGATCGCGGTGCTGGTCCTCGAGATCTCGTACTGCTTCGACTGCGTCGACGGGATGCTCGCGCGGTGGAAGAAGGTCGCGTCGAAGGCGGGGCACCTCTTCGACTTCTTCACCGACGAGATCAAGGCGGTGCTCCTCGCCTCGGCGCTCCCGATCCGTTTCTGGCGCAGCGGCGCGCTCGGCATCGACGGCACGGAGTGGCCGGCCGGCACGCCCGGGTTCCTCTTCGCCGGGATCGCCGGCGCCATCATCCTCGCGTCGGCGACGTCACTCACGAACTTCGTCCGTCGCCCCGAGGTGAGCGGGCGCGAGTCCACCGTCGAGGCGCACTACGAGACGGTGGAGCACGTGAAGCCGAAGTCGCTCGTCGGCAAGATCGGCGCGCTCGTCACGACGTTCCTCCGCTTCCTCAACCACTACCCGAGCCACATCTGGCTCTTCGCGCTCCTCGGGCGACTCGACGTGATGTTCTGGATCTACGTCGCCATCAACTTCCTTTATCTCGCGCGAGGCTGGCTCGGGATCATCCTGCGTTTCGGCCGGCCGGCTTGAGGCGGCATGCCACGACGGGCGCATCGACGCGCTCGAGAAGCGGTCGCCCGAGCGGCATCAGGGCGAGCCGGTGCGAGCGCGGGACGGAGCGAGCTCGCGCGGCGGGAAGAGGACGTTCGCGGCGCCGGAGACGATCGGCGAAGGGTCGCGCTGGTAGCGCGCGAGGCGCTCGAGGCGTTCGGCCGTCCAGCCGCGACCGGGACCGGCGTCGCGCTCGAGCGCGCGGACCGCGAGGCGGCGCAGCTCCGCGTGTGCGCTCGACGCGAGCGCCGACTCGAGCGCGAGCAGGTCGTCGAACGAGAGCGCTTGGATCGCGTCTCGCGCCTCCGCGCTCACGTCCGACGAGAAGTGATCCGCCGCGGCGACCTCCTCGAGCACCGCCGCGAGCTGGTCCGGCCGCGCGACGCGGGCGCAGCGGACACGCGCGGGAGCGAGCGCGGGATCGGAGCCGCTCGCCGCCTCGGCGGCCGCGGCGGCGAGCACGTAGACGCGACGACCGCGGCCGTGCGAAAAAAGCGTCTTCAGCGCGACGGAGAACGTGCGCGGGTCGGAGCGCGCCGCTTCGAGCGTCGTGCGGAGCGCGGGGATGTCGTCCTCGGTCGAGCGCGCGAGCGTCGCGCGGACCGCGGCCGCGACCTCGTCGTCGTACGGGGAGAGGATGCGCGCGCGACACGCCGCGAGGAGCGTGCGCTCGGGGTCCTGCACGGCGAGCCAGGGCGCGCTCCGCAGCAGGTCGAGCTGCGCCTCCGGCTCCTTCCGCGAGAGCACGCGCGCGAGGAGGCCCGAGAGGCGCGCGTCGCTGGTCTTCGTGAGGCGATCGGCGGGGACCACGTCGCCAGCATCCGTGCGAACGCGTCGCCGCCCTCGAGGCCGTCGATCGCCTCGCGTGCCTTCGGGTCGTCGGCGCATCGCCTCCCGAGGTCGACGACGCGCGCGACGCGATCGTCGTGACAGACGGACGAGAGGTCCTCCAACGGCGCGGCCATCGGTGGCTACCCTCCGTCGCCCGCGTCGTCGCCGGCGTCGGGCAGCGGCGCGAGGCACCCGAGCTCGGTGCACATCATCCCGTCGATGATTTCGCCGGCGGAACACGAGCACGAGCATCGCGGTCTGGGGCCGGGCGTGCCGTCCGGTTTGCACTTCGGCGGGAGGGCGCAGCCGGCGTTGCTGCAGTCTTCGTCGGGCGGCCGCGTGGTGCCGGAGTCGGCCGAGCCCCCGTCCGGTTCGTCCTGCTCATAGGGCGTCGGAGGTGCTCCCGGCCCGCCGGTGCACGCGACGAAGCCGGCGACGGCGACGCAGAGAAAGACACCAAGGACACGACGGGACACGTTCATGCGATAGCTCTCCGGCCGGGGCTCCCCTTCCGTCGAGGATACACCGCCTGCGCGATCGCCGAGGCGCGCTCACGTACGGCGCGTCTTCTCCGCGCGCTCGATCACCGCGCGCGGGCTCATCTTGCCCTTGTAGACGAAGAGCGACGCCGGGACCGACTCGTCGAGCACCTCCGCGCTGACGCGAAGGCGCGAGCTCACCGCGAAGACGATGCGCGCGCCGAGCCCACGCTCGGCGAGCTCGACGCGGCGGAAGACGGCGTCGCGGCTCCAGTAGCCGAGGACCTCGACGTACACGGGCTCCGGATCGTCCGGGTGCGTGAGCTCGAGGTCGGGGATGCACACGCCGTGTCCGGGGACGTCGAGGATCGCGGTCGCCGGACGCGCGCGCCAGCCCGTGTCGAGCGCCTCGATGCCTTCGGCGAGCTCGCGGACCTCGTCGGAGAGGTGGAGGTCGGGCTCGGTCTGCGGCGCGTCGCTCTTCGCGCCGCGCGATGCTCCGCGCGAGCCGCCGCGCGCCGGCTTGCTCGACAGCCGGAAGACGAGCGGCTCGCGCGCCTTGCCCCAGCGGACGTCCGCCACGAGCGACCAACGCTCGAGCGCGCGGAGCGCGGGGAGCACGCACGCGAGCTTGAGGCCGTACTTCGTGACCGACTCGAACATCGAGTACGGGCCGTCGATGACGACGCGCCATCCGGTGTCCGTCCGCTCGACCGAGAAGAGGAGCTTGTGGAACTTGAGCTTCGCGAAGAACGCGCGCGCGAGGCCCGGAGACGCCGCGGAGATCTCGCACGTGATGCGGACGGCCGTGAGGAGGACCGCCTGCGCCTGTCCGAGCTCCCACGCCTCGACGAGGCTCGCGGCGTCGAGCGTCGGGGCCGCGCGCAGGACGTGCTCGGCCTTGAGATCGGAGAACATCGCGCGCTCGACCGTGTCGGGCTCGAGGCCGAGCTCGCGCGCCGCCTCGGCGAGCACGCGCGCGCGATCGAAGCGTTCGCCGTCGCGCCGGCGCGCCTCGCTCGCCCGCGTGAACAGGACGCGGCGCAGCTCGACGGGATCCACGTCCGTCTCGGCTTCGAACGTGCACGCGTCCGCGGCGAGCTTGCGCAGGCCCGCGGCGAGCTTGAAGCGTTTCTTGGTCTTCTCGGCCGCGACGGCGTCCCAGGCCTCTTCGAGCTCCTCGCGCCGGTGCCCGACGAGCTCTCGCGCCGCTTCGAGGTACGCCTCCGCGAGGGCCAGCGCCTCCGCGCGTCCCGCGGCGTCGAGCGAGCGCAGGACGAGCGTGCCTTCCTTTCGCCGGGCGTCGACCAGATCAGCGGTAAGCATCGTGGTCGCGCCTCCTCTCGCTCGTGAACGTCTCCGTCGTGCGCGCCGTCACGATCTCGTAGAGGACGGCGCGCTTGCCTTCACGCTGGCGGAGGATGCGCCCGAGCCGCTGGACGTGCTCGCGCACCGAGCCGCTGCCGGAGAGCACGATCGCGACGTTCGCGTCCGGCACGTCCACGCCTTCGTTGAGGACCTTCGACGTCACGATCGCGCCGTAGGTCCCCGCCGCGAATCCGGCGAGGATCGCGCTCCGCTCGGTCACCTTCGTCTGGTGCGTGATCACCGGCACGAGGAAGCGCCGCGAGACGAGGTGAGCGGTCGCGTTGTCCTGCGTGAAGACGAGCGCGCGATCGTGGCGGTGGATCGTGAGGAGATGCTCGAGGTACGCGAGCTTCGCCGTCGCCGCGAACGCGAGCTCGCGCTGCCTCCGGTACGCGCGCATCGCACGCCGACCCTCGGCCGTGCGCGAGGCGCGCATGACGAACTCGCCGAAGCCGCGCGCGCTCGACATCACGATGCCGTGCTTGACGAGGAAGTCGCGGTAGATCGCGCGCTCGGCGTCGTGCTCCGCGCGCTCTTCGGGCGTGAGCTCGACCTCGATGCGCTCGGTGTCGTACTCGGCGAGGTACTCGCCCGCGAGCTCGCCGATGTCGCGCCGGTACACCGTCGGGCCGACGAGCTTCGCGAGCGCCGCGTCGAGCCCGTCGGCGCGCTCCGGCGTGGCGGTGAGGCCGAGACGGAACGGCGCGAGCGACAGGCGCGCCGCGAGCGCGTACGTCGGGCTCGGCAGATGGTGGCACTCGTCGAACACGAGCAGGCCGAAGCGCGCGCCGAGGTGCTCCATGTGCAGGTACGCCGAGTCGTACGTGGTCACGGTGAGCGGGCGGACGACGTGCTCTCCGCCGCCGATGACGCCGATCGGCACGCCGAACGTCGCCGCGAGCACGTCGTACCACTGCCGGACGAGGTCGAGCGTCGGCGCGACGACGAGCGTGCTCCTGCGCCGATCGTCGATCGCCATCATCGCGACCTGCGTCTTGCCGGCGCCGGTCGGCAGGACGACGACGCCTCGGCCGCCCGCGCGCTTCCACGCCTCGAGCGCCTCGGCCTGGTACGGGCGCGGCGTGCGATGAACGAGCGCGCCCTGCTTCAGCTCCTCGTAGCGGCGCGCTTCGTCTTCGAAGGCGACGCCCGCGCGGCGCAGGCCGAGCACCGTCGCCGCATACGCGATCGCGGGCGCGCGAAAACAAGCCGTGCGCGCGTCCCAGGAGAGGAACTCGGGGACGCGCGCATCGTCTTTGTCGACGCCGACGAGCAGCAGCGTTCCGGCGTCGAAGCGGAGAGTGGGGCGCTGGGGGTCGACGCTCATCGGCGCGCGTGAGGTCGACCCGCGGGCGATCCCGTCCTCAAACGACGAAGTCGAGAAGCTGCACGCGGGTCGTGTAGTCGTCGAGCTTGGCCTTGTACTCGTCCATCGGCTTGTCGAGCTTCACGACCACGCCGTCCTGACCCTCGCGCAGGACGCTGCCGCTGAGGAGGATCTCCGCGCCCGGGACGACCATGACGCCGGCCCAGAAGGACGGATCCTTCGTGAGGTCCTGCGAGGTGCCCGCGACCTTCACGTAGCCCTCGGAGACCTCGAGCACCGGGATGACGCGGCCGTCGTCGAGGCGGACGTGCGCCGGGTACGTGGGCGTCGGCTGCACGCGGTAGTTGGCGCGGCGGTTGTTCTCGATGAGCGTCTCGAGCGTCTCGAAGATCGGCTTCGAGATCTCGGTCTCCTTCGAGTCGAGGACGAGCTGGCGCATCTGCTTCATCGCCTTCTGCGTGCGGACGATGTTCGTGCGCATGTCCTCCATGCGGCTCCGATCGCGGCGGACCTTGTCGGTCACCATCGCGAGGAGGTTCTTGTAGAACGCGAGCCCGATGTCGCCGTTGGCGTCGAAGAAGCCGAGAAGGTCGCCGACGCCGATCGAGAGCAGCTCGACGTCCGTGACCGCCGTCGCCGTCGTGCTACGCGGCAGCCCGGTGAGGGCGCCGAGCTCGCCGATGGGCGTGATCGGACGGAGATCGAAGCGGACCGCCGGCACCTCGGTCGAGGTGGGCTCCTCTTCGAGCTTCACTTCGCCCTTCACGAGCAGCTCGAAGTGCGTGGCCGTGTCGCCCGGGCGGAAGAGCACCGTGCCCGCCTTGTGCGTGACGGAACGGAACGCAGCGACGAGCTGCGTGAGGCGCTCCTCGGAGATGTCCTTGAACAACGGCAAAGAGCGAAGGTCATTGACTAGCGACACGGTACTACCCTCCTCGCCGCGATCGCGTGAGTGCTCTCCGGCCACGGCCTGACCCCACACGCACTCGCGAGCGCGAATTCCGTAGTCCTCCTGCGCCGCCGCGACAAGCCGTACGGCGGCCGCCGCCGAAGAGAGGTGCGCCCTGGTGCGTCGCGGCGAGAGCGGAATTTGCCACCTCGGGGCGACGCGTCATGGCCCGCCCCGATCCGTGCCGAGGTCGCCGGCGCTCAGGCCGCGACCTTCTGGCAGGCCGCGATCGTCTTCGTGCAGGCCTCCATGCACTCCCTGCAGGCCGCGTGCTCGGCCGCGTGCTTTCGGCACTCGTTCTCGCAGTCCTTGCAGAACTCCATCGCGACCTTCGCGAGCGCGGGCAGGTGCTTGCTGCCGGAGGCCGCGGCGGCCGCGAGGCCCTGCATCACGGCGTGCATCTCGTAGACGGCCTTCGCGCACGCTCCCATCGAGGCGTCGCCCGCGGCGAACATCGCGAGGCAGTGCGCGATGCACGCCTCGCCCTTCGCGAGGCATCCCTGCGCGGCCTCGGCCAGCGTGGGATCGCCGCCGGGAGCATGATGCGCGTGACCGCCCGGCGCGGGCGGCGGCGCCTTGGGCGTGTTCTGCGCGACGGCCCTGTTCCCGCCGCAAGCGAGCGCCCCGAGGGAAGCGGAGACGATCATGGATCCGGTGGTGAGCAGCGCGTCGCGTCGGTTCATGGGCGGCGAGGCTAGCCCGGCGGCTGGGACGGCGCCATCGTGCGTGCACGTGGCGGCACGGTGCGCCGTGACCGGGTACGCCTCGCCGCAGCGCACGAGGAGCGTACGGGCCGCCGCCTGCATGCTAGCCATGAGGGCGTGAACCGCTCTCGGTGGATCCTCGCGCTCGCTCTTCTCGTCTCGCTGCTCCTGCCGCGGCAGGCGCTCGCGACCATGCGCTTCCCGGCGGGCAGGGCGATCCTGTTCGATCCGCGCGATCCGAAGACGGTCTACGTGCCCGCGACCATCGGGGTGCTCGTCTCGCGCGACGGCGGGGACTCCTGGCGCTGGATCTGCGGGCGCGCGATCGGCATGCAGGCGGACGACGAGCCGCGTTGGGTCGTCACCCCGAAGGGGACGCTCGTCGGCGCGACCTCCGCGGGCGTGGCCGTCTCGCGCGACGGAGGGTGCACGTTCGGCTTTTCCGGCGGCCCGAACGCGCACGTCCTGTCCGATCTCGTGCTGCGCAAGGACGGCGAGATCGTGGGCATCGGCTCGATCCCGCAGCCGGGGCTCGTCCACGACAACCATCTCGTCGTCTCGAAGGACGACGCTCGGTCGTTCGTGGTCGAAGGCGGCCCGTTCGATTCGACGCTGCATCTCGAGAGCCTCGCGGTGGCCGAGTCCGATCCGGCGCGTCTCTACGTCGTCGGCGTGCGTGGGGAGGGCGACGCGCGCTCGGCGGCCTTCCTCGTCTCGAGCGACCGCGGGATGTCGTGGACCGAGCGGAAGCTCGAGCTCGCGCGAGGCGAGTCGGGCGCGGTCATCGCCGCCGTCGATGCGAAGGACGCGAATCGCGTCTGGGTCCGGACGACGGCCTTCGGTGACGTCACGACCCGACTGCTCCTGACCACGGACGCGGGCAAGTCCTGGAAGAAGGTGTTCGAGGCACCGAGCTTCGTCGGGTTCGCGCTCGCCCCGGACGGAGCGACGATCTTCGCGGGCAGCCGCGAGGGGCTCGCTTCGAGCCCGACGGGCACGTTCGCGTTCACGAAGGGCTCGCAAGCCGAGATCCAGTGCCTCGCACACTCGGGCACGGCGTTGTGGGCGTGCTCGACCGATCGCGGCGGCTTCTTCGTCGGCGTCTCGAGGAACGACGGCAAGAGCTTCGACGCGAAGCTGCACCTCGACGAGATCAAAGGCCCGCTCGAGTGCCCGGCAGAGAGCCCCGTCGCGAAGCGGTGTGCCGCCGAGTGGCCGAAGCTACGGAGCGCGCTCGGTCTTCCGGAGAGCGAAGAGGCGACGGCGAGCAGGGGCACCGGTGGCCCCGCGCTCCGCGGGCGCGCCACCCGATCCGGGCGCGCGCGCAACCCGCTGGCTGCTGCGGCGGGGATCGTGATCGTGGTGACGGCCGGCTACTACGTCCTCAAGCGCCTCGGGCGCGGACGCTGAGGCGTGGACTCGACACGTTTCAGTAGCCTGTCGCGCTCGCCGGCTTCGCAGGCGCAGGTCGCGCGGCCGGGGGCGCCGTGGTGGTCGCCGCGGGCCTCGAAGCCTTCGCCTTCACGGCGCTCGACTTCCCCTCGAGCGCGGCGAGCTCGGCGCTCGCTTCGCCGGCGACGAAGCTGTCGTTCTCGAGACGCGCGTAGCGGCTCCGCGCGGCGACGAGGTTCCCTTCGTCCTTGTAGCAGCGTGCCGCCTCGAGCGCGGCGCGGCTCGCGCTCTCCGTGCCGGCGGCGCGGCGCGCGACGTCGTCGTAGCGAGCCGCCGCGGCGTCGCAGCCCTTCGTCTTCGCGAGACAGCGCGCGACGTACAGCGCCGCCTCCGGATCGTGCGCAGCGAGCGGCTCGAACTTCGAGAGCGCCTCGGCGTAGCGCCCGGCGTCGTAGAGCGCCTTCGCGGCCGCGAACGTCGGATCGTGCGCGCGCGCCCGCGCGCCCGCGCTCGCTTTCGCGCCTTCGCTCGGTCCGGCGAAACCCTCGGCGGCCGCGAACGCGGGCGGCGCCACCGGCGAGGGCTCCGCTTCCTCCGCCGCGATCGTCGCCGCGACAGTCGGAGGAGCGCCTCCGCGAGCGGCGGCGCCGGCGGGGCCGGCCGCGATCTCCGCGGCCGGTGACGCCTCTTGCTTCGCGCTCTTGAAGACGATGGCCGCGCCGAGCACGAGAAGGAACGACGCCGCGATCGCGAGCTGCGGCTTCGCGAGGAAGCGGACGATCGCTCCGCCGCTCGTCGCTCGGCTCTCCTCTGCCTCCTGCCTGCGATCGGCGAGGCGGACGACGTTCGACTTCGGCGCTTCCATCGCGGCGTTCGCCGCCGCCATCACACGCTCTTCGAGCGCCGTGGGAAGGGCTGCCTCGATCGCGGGCCGGACGAGGTCGCGCGTCCGCTTCAGCTTCGCGAGCCTACCCGCGCACGACGCACACCCCGCCGCGTGCGCGTCCATGGCCGTCGCGCTCGCGTCGTCGAGCTCGCCGTAGAGCGCGTCGAGCAGCGATGCGTCGAACGTCTCGCAATCCATTTCGCTCACCGGCGGCGCTCTCCGATCGTAGCAGGCGCCCTCCGCGCACGGGTACCTCGAACGTTGCTTGCCGCCAAGCGGCGCGAGCCGTGGGCAACGCCGAGCCGCGGCGGAGCGCGCAATCTCCTGCTGGAGACTGGAGCCCGGAGCCTGGAGCCCGGAGCCCGGAGCCTGGAGCCTGGAGCCCGGAGCCTGGAGCCCGGAGCCTCTCTCAGTGGATCGTATGCCACCGCCCCTGATGCTCGATCTTCACCGCGACGCCGTTCGCGCGTGCGGCGGTCGCGGGGCCGGGGACGTCGGTGGGGAAGCCGAAGGCGGCGGCGCGTTCGGCTTCGAGGCGGGCGAGGCGGGCGTCTTCGAGGGCTTCTTCGCGGCCCCAGCGCTCGAGGATCTCGCGCGTGCGGCGGCGGCGGCGGACGTAGGCGAGGACGAGCGCGCCGATGAGGCCCACCCAGACGAGGCCGCCGCCCGTGAGGATGGGGATGACGGAGAAGCGGCGTTCGAGATCGCTCCGCCATTCGAACTCGAGGCGGCGCAGATCGGCGCTGTAGGCGTCGGCGATCGCGCGCTCGAAGGGCTGGCCCTCGCGGACGCGCTCCACCATGGAGGCGAAGCGCAGGCGGTCCGACTTGCGCGTGAGGAACTGCATGAAGTCGGCGGCCTCGGCGTACGCGATGCTCGCTTCGAAGTTGTCGCGCGGGAAGCTGCGATCGAGCTCCGAGAGCGGGATGAGCGTGCCCGAGAGCGTCGCGTTCCAGAGCGTCTTCCTGCGCGCCATCGCGAGCTCGCCGGAGAGCGAAATCGCGAGGCCCTCGTTGAACCACACGGGGACGTGCCTGCCCCCGAGGGCGTCCTCGAGCGCGACGTGCACGAGCTCGTGACGGAAGACCTCGTCGAGATCGACCGCCTGCGCGCCGCGCGGCGCGAGCATGCTGAGCAGGACGAGATGCATGCCGTGGTACGCGACGCCGCTGGCGTACTCGGGCGGCGGCGCATCCGGCGGGGCGAGGCGCGCCATGTCCGCGACCGTCGGCGCCACGCGCACGGTGACGCGCGAGAGCACCGGCTGTCCGAAGAAGCTCGTGAGCTCCGCTTTGAAGGCGTCCGCCTCCTCGATGATCGAAGCGACGCGCTCGCTCGCGCTCGGCGGATACGACAGCTCGAGCCAGCCGAGGTCCTTCGTCACGTACGAGGGAGGCAGGGGCGGCAGAGGCTCACGCCCGAGGACGACCGGCACGTCGTGCGGTACGACGATCGCCGGCCCCGTCGCCTGCGACCCTTCGAGCGCGCCGATCTCCGGCCCGTTCGCCCGCGCCGCAGACGGCATGACGAGCGCCGTCGCGAAGGCGACGAGCAAGGCGAAGAGATGGCGGCACCAGCGGGGCATCGTAGCGTTGGATGCCGGAACGGCTCCGGCAGGTTCACGTCGTCCAGGCGCGGAAGGCTTCCCCTCGAAAGGCCGCGCTCAGCGCGGCACCTTCATCTGAAGATGGATCGGGTCGTCGCTCGTGTCCTGTGAGGCGAGAAAGAAGAATCCGCCGACCAGGACCGCAGCGCCGATCGCACCCCAGAACCACGGAGAAGCGTAGAAGGGCTTGGTTTCCTTCCCTTCCGAGGCGAGCGTCGGCGGGGGCGTCCGTCGCGGCTGAGCTACCTCGGGAGCGGGCGGCGGGGGAAAACGCCGCGCGAGCGAGGTCACGGTGCGCTGCCATCCGCCGTCGGGATCGGGCTCGTACCGCGCCGCGTCGAAATCTCCGGCGTCCGCGAGGAAGAGCCGCGCGACGACGGCCGGCGCGGCGGACGACGGCGGGCCCGCTGCGCCCGCGTCGCCGACGGCCGTCGCTGCGCCCGCATCTCCGGCGGCGGCCTCCGCGACCGAGGCTTCCCCGGCGCCCACGTCGCCCGGCGACGTCGCGACGCCTCCGTCGGCGGCGCCGTTCGACGTGGGCGCGCCGGCGTCCGCGTCCGCACCGGCGCGTGCTTCCTCGCTCGATGGCTCGGCACGGCTCACGACGAGCAGCGCCTGCACGCGGAGCTGCTCGGCGATGCTCGACAGGAGCTTGCGGCTCGCGACGTCTTCACCGCGCACCGATCCGCGAAGCTCGGCGAGCTCGCGCAGCTCCTTCGAGGCGGTCGCGGGCGGAGGATCGCCTGCGAGGATGCGTGCGCGGAGCTCGTCGAGCTTGCGCGGACGGAGCGAGCTCCTGTAGACGGCACGCGCGAGGGCGAACGCCTCCGCGCGCGCACCGCCGCTCGCGAGGACGGCGACGCCTTGGGGCGCCTGCTCGTCCGCCCTCATCGGCGCGGACGAGGACGGGCGTTCCGGTGGAGCGGGCGGCTGCGCGTGGACGGCGCCTGCCGTCGCGAGCGCCGCGACGGCGACCAGCACGCGGCAGCTTCGAGCGACGGAGGACATGGGACGAGGCTCCGAGCCACGGGAGCGGAGAGCTCGCGCGACTTTCGTCCCGATCCCGAGCGCGGTCAACCGGTCGCGTCAGCGACCCGCCACCGAAAGGACGAGCCCGTGGATGGGAGCGCCGGAGAAGAGCGACTCGCGCATCTGCGGGTCGAAGCGGAGCGTCGTCAGCCCGATGATGATGATCAGCACGGCGACCGGCACGCCCGCGATCGCCATCGGCCGGAAACGGGAGAACGGACGCGACGAGGTGATCGTGGACGTGATCAGCAGCGCGAGCGCGTCGACGAGCGCAGCGGCGGTGGGGACCTCGTCCGTCTTCGACGTCCGCACGCCGACGAGCAAGAGGACGATGAAGGCGGCGCCGGCCGCGATCGCGAGCCCCACTCGGTGGAGATTCCCACCGCCACGCGCGATGTTCTTGGTCGCGCGCCGCGCGAGCAGGGCGACGACGAGCCCCGTCACGACCGCGAACACCGAGAACGTCACGCCGGCGAGCGCATGGTGGTGCGTCGTCTTGCGGAGGACGGCGCCGAAGATCGAGAGGAGCCCGAGCTCGATCACGCACCACCACAAGACGCCCGTCGCGAAGAGCGGCGCGCGCTCTCCCACGAGCAAGCGCAACCCCACGCGAGCGCGCTTCAGGACGGCGACCGCGATCACGCCCATCGGCGTCGCCAGGGCGGCGAGCGCGACCCAGTGCTCGAGCACGCGTGCGGCGCCGTCTCCCATGCGAAGCGCGGCGGGCAAGGACGCGGCGAGGGCGGCGAGCACGCCGCTCGCGACGATGTAGCCCACGCGCATGACGACGGACGAGCCGTCGCTCTCGGGCTCGGGTTCGGTCTCGAGCCTTTCGATGGGCTGCTCCATGAGAGCGCCCGACTATAGCGAACGCGGCCGAATCGGGGGACCCGGAACCGTCGCGGGCGCGCCGCGCGACGTCAGAAGGCGTCCACGGGCGCGAGCGGCGGAAGCCGGACGATCGCGTCGATGTGCGTCGCGACCTCCGGCCGGGCCCGAGCGAGCCCGAGCGCGACCGCGTCGGGGACGCCCAGACCGCCGTAGAAGATCGCGGCGAGCCCCGCGCGCGTCGTCTCGAGAGCTCGAGCACGCGAGGAGGCGCGCCCGCGCCGCGTGCTCACGTGCGCGGCGCCGCGCTCCACCTCGACGTGCAGCGCGAGCTCTTGCGCGGTCTCGTCGGGCAGGACGTCGAGATCGAACGCCCCGCTCCCTCGGTACCCGCGTGCCTCGAGCGCGCGCCGGACGTCGAGGAGGCGCACCATCGGCCCGCCGACGATCTCACCGAGGCCGTGCTCGACCGCGGCCGTCCCGAACCTGCGTCCGTCGGGATCGACGAGCGCTCGCTCGAGCGGATCCGACTCTGCGACCTCGAGCACGATCTCCGTCACCTGATCGCGCATCGCC
>CALFEQ010000030.1 GCA_937949945.1 uncultured Myxococcales bacterium | reverse complement strand
CTCAGCCTTCGGTTCTCGTTCTCCGTCAGCTTCAGGACGCTCCGGCATCCCGTCAGCGGCACACAATCCAGTCCCATTGCTTGCAGCGGTTCAGGAGCGACGGACACACTCCATTCTCGCGGAGCACCCGTCTCCCGTTGCCCTCCGGTTTAGCCCTCGTCTGGTATCGGCGTGCGAGGCGCAAGAATTCCGGAGCACCGTACGGGCGCAGGTAGCGATGGGAGCGAGATCGCGACGGCGAAGTCGGGAGGCCTCATCGCTGAGGACTGAGGACTGAGGACTGAGGACTCCTCAGAACCTCGGCAGTCGCGCCATGACCTTCTCGAGCCAGCTCCGAGGCGTGTAGGCAGCAATGAGCATCGTGCTCATCAACATCGCGAACCAGCGCACGGGCCCGAACATCAGCCCGATCATCGTGTGCATCCCCACGCCCATCGCGAGGCCGAGCAGACGCGTCTTTCGGTAGGCGAACAGGAGCGGCGCGAAGACCTCGAAGAAGAGGGTGAGGGCTTGGAGGAGCGTCCAGGCCCAGGCAGGGAGCGTGTTGGCCATCAAGACCGTGAAGCTCGTCTGGTAGCTGTCGTGCAGGTGCGTCCAGAGCACGTGCGGATGCGAGAGCCAGTCGCCGCGTACCTTCGCGATGCCCGCCGCCGAGTAGATGACGGCCAGGAGCACCTGGATGAAGCGGATCGATCCGCTCGCCGCTTCCGTCGGGAGCTTCGCCTTCGGATTCCGGCGGCGGCGCAGCCACGCGTCGACGCCGAACCGCGCGCCGCATGGAGAGAGGGCGATGGCGATCCCGATCACCGGGCCGAGCTTGCTCACGCTGAACGCCGCGAGGCGATCGCTCAATGCGACGAAGGCGGCGGTCGCGGCGAAGACGACGGCCGCGCGGCGGGCGCGGAAGCCGGCGGCGACGGCGAGCCCGGAGGCGACGAAGACGGCGGCGACGAGCCAGGCCGCCCACGACGGGAGCGCGGGGATGTAGAGCGGCTGCCGGTAGTCGGCGACGCCGAGGTCGGGCACGCGGAAGCCGCCGTCGCCGAGCAGCTCGTCGGCGTGCGCGAGGCGACCCGACATGAAGCCGAGGATCGCGAGCGGCGCGCCGATGCGGAGGATCTCGACGCGCAGGATGGGCTCGGGGGCCGACAGCCAGCGCTCGAGGCGCTCGGAGAAGAACCAGCCGGAGAACGCCTGGCTCACGGGTCGACCTCCTTGTCCTTCGCGTCCTCGGCCGACGAGGTCGCGGGCGTCGACGATCGCTCGTCGTCGTCCTTCTCCGGAGCCTCCCGCCCGGAGCTCCGAGCCTCCGTCTTCTCCTTCGCCGGCGGGCGCTCTCCGCAGCGCTCGTAGCGCTTCGACGTCGGCGTCCAGTACCAGTGGCGCCGCATCTCCTCCGGGTACTCCGACAGCGGCTTGCGGACCACGCGCTCGACCCGGTCGCCGATCTTCGGGTACGGGATGCGGAGGCTGAGGAAGCGGACGCCGCCGATCTTCGGGCGGCTGCTCGAGGCGTTGTGGTTGCGGATGACGTACTCCTCGAGCGCGCGCATCACCTTCCGCTCACGCCGGTAGAACTGGAGCGCGCGGTGGAAGCGGTTCTCCTTCGTCTCCGACTCGATGCGGAACCAAGGGCGGACGTCGATCTCGATCCACTTCTTCTCCGCGCACGACCATCCCTCGGCGCGGTAGTCGATCGACATCATCCCGGCGTACCGGAAGAGCGCCGCGACCTGCGAGAAATAGAGCCACACGCGCGGCGACAGCTTCGCCGGGAGGGTGCTGCCGATCCCCTCGAACCACACCGTGCAGAGGTAGAGGAACGCGACGACGACGAGCGCCGTCTTGAAGCGCGCCTGCGCGGGCGGGGGCGTCGCGACCCTCGACGTGGCGGCGGTCTCTGCCTTCTTCGCCGCGCTCTTCTCGGACCCCTCGGATCCGGACGGCCCGGCAGGCGCGTGCGAAGCGGAGGAAGGAGAGCGCGGGACGCCGTGTCGAGCTTTGCGCTTCGCCTTCGAGCCTGCCACGGGGCCGAGTCCTAGCCCGCGACGGCGGGCGCCGTCCACACCTGTCGACGGGCCCGAGGGCTCGCCGCTTCTCCAGCGCGCCGACGGCGCGACGGCCGAGCTCGGATCGGACGAGGTGCATCCCCGTCGCGAGCGCTCGAGCGTGTGCGCGCGCATTTTCCGCGCATGTGCATGCGCACGCGTTCACGCGAGCCGTCGGTCGGTCTCGGGATTGCACGACCCAAAAGCCATGAAAGCTCTCACGTACCGCGGGCCTTCGTGGGTGAAGGTCATGAGCAAGCCCGACCCTCGCATCGAGCACCCGGGCGACGTCGTGCTCCGCGTGGTGCGCGCGGCGATCTGCGGCTCGGACCTGCACCTCTACCACGGCCTCGTCCCGGACACGCGCGTGGGCAGCACGTTCGGTCACGAGTTCGCGGGCGTCGTCGAGGAGGTCGGTCCCGCCGTGACGACGTTGAAGCGAGGCGATCGCGTGGTCGTGCCGTTCAACATCTCGTGCGGGGCGTGCTTCTTCTGCCAGCGAGGCTTCACGAGCGTCTGCGATCGATCGAACACGGCCAACGAGATCCTCTCCGGCGTGTACGGCTACTCGCACACGACGGGCGGCTACGACGGCGGGCAGGCCGAATACGTCCGCGTCCCTTACGCCGACGTCGGTCCGATGAAGATCCCGGACGACATGGACTACGAGGACGTCCTCTTCCTCTCGGACATCCTGCCCACGGCCTATCAGGCCGCCGAGATGGGATCGATCGCGCAGGGCGATACGGTCGCGATCTTCGGCGCCGGACCCGTCGGCCTGTTCGCGGCGAAGTCGGCGTGGCTCATGGGAGCGGGGCGCGTGATCGTCATCGACAAGGAAGCGTACCGGCTCGAGTTCGCTCGCGCGTACGCGAGGGTCGAGACGATCCACTACGAGGACGCGGGCAGGCACGACGTCGTCGGTCGGCTCCGCAAGATGACGGAGAACCGCGGTCCCGACGTGTGCATCGACGCCGTCGGATGCGAGGCCTCCGGCTCGCTGCTCCACAAGCTGACGGGGCTCGCGCGGCTCCAGGCGGGCGCCGCGACGGCCCTCCTTTGGGCCGTGCAGGCCGTGCGTCGCGCCGGGCACGTCGTCGCGATCGGCGTGTACGGGCCGCCGTGGAACCTCGTCCCGCTCGGCGAGCTGATGAACAAGGGCATCACGCTCCGCGCCGCGCAGTGCAACGTGAAGCGGTACATGCCCCATCTGCTCGAGCACATTCGCGCGGGGCGCATCGACCCGAAGGCCATCATCACGCACCGCGGCCCGCTCGACGCCGCGCCGGACCTCTACCGCACGTTCGCGCGCAAACGCGACGGGTGCATCAAGCCCGTGCTCGTGCCGAACGCCGCGTGACGGGGAGCACGACCCACGAAGAGCACGCGGCGCACGAGGAGCACGCGGCGCACGAAGAGCAGGAGGAGACGACCATGCAGCACTCCGAGATCATCGGCTGGGGCGCGGACGCGTCCTTCGACGCGCGCCCCGGCGTGCCCGCGGCGCACGCGCCGCGACCGATCGTCGATGCGCGCCCGGACCGCCTTCAGCAGGTGATCGGCCGCCCGTCGGTTTGGAGCCCGCACCGCCCCATCACCCCGGTGTACGGGACGGCGATCCCGCCGCGAGGCCTCTCGGGCCTCATCAGGCGGCTCGCGTACCGCGCGCCGGACTACAAGGCCCGGCGCTACGTCCTTCTCACGATCGCCGACCAGGTCGACGTCATCGAGCACAATCCCTTGCCGATGATGGTGTTCGCGGGCGCGCTCGCCCTCGGCGTCCTGGGCGTCCGCGCCCTCGTCCGCCGATGACGCCATGGTTGCGCGCGTGCAGGTCCCTCACCGAAAAGAGCCGTAATTTCGCGACCCGAGCCCGCGCAGATCCTGCGTGGTTCGTGGACATACCGCGTTGCACAATGTCTGACATGTGGTATGCGCTCGCCCACAAGCGAGGAAGGCTTACCCATGCAGATCCGCTCTCTCGTTCCGGTCGCTCTGGTCGCTCTGGCTTCGTCCATCTCCGCCTGCTCCGCGGAGTCGCAAGAGGAGGAGCTCTTCGAGGCCGACCGCTGCACCGAGGAGGGCGTGAGCTGCCAGGCGTACGGCCGCAAGGACTACGAGAACAAGCCGCCGGCGTACGAGCTGGGGATGGGCGACAGGGCGCCTCGGCTCACGGTCGTTCACCTGACGAACCCGGCCTGGGATCCCGTCGACCTCGAGTTCAACCCGCGGAGCCCGCGCGATCTCTGGATCATCAACAAGGCGACGTCGCACGTGTCGATCGTGCGCAACGTCGGCACGTCGCAGGCGCAGGTGATCGAGCGGCGCGACGTCGCGTACGCGCACTTCTCGTACAGGCCGCCGGCGCTCGCCATGGCGGGCTCGCACCCGGAGTTCGGTCAGCTCTGGGCGACCTGCGGCGACAACAACAACGGTGGCAACTACTTCATGGGGCCGACGCTGTACTCGGCCGAGCTGCACATCTTCGGCACGAACAACCCCATCACGAACCTGGGTAGCCACCTCGACATGCTCCACTCGACCCCGTACTGCCGCGGCATCGCGTGGGCGGGCGAGGGCAACCAGTACTTCGTCTTCAACTCGTTCAACAAGGCGATCGACTTCTACGACTTCCGCCAGGACCACGGCATCGGCTGGGACGATCACTCCGACGGCATCGTCCGCCGCTTCTGGAACAACCAGGTCCTCGGCGTCGAGGGCGTCGAGAGCCACCTCTCGTGGAACCACGACGAGAAGAAGCTCTACGTCGCGGACACGGGCCACAAGCGGATCCTCGTCCTCGATCCGTCGCACGCCCGCATGACGGCGCCGATGCCGGGCATGGAGATCATCGCCGAGCGCGCGTACTACGAGTCGCCGGTGAACGTCCTCGTCGAGGGCGGCGTGCTCGAGCAGCCGAGCGGCATCGAGGCGTCCGGTGGCCTCGTGTTCGTCACCGACGCGAAGACGAGCTTCATCCACGCGTTCGACATCGCGACCGGTGACCTCGTGAAGTCGCTCGACACCGGTCTGCCCGAGGGCTCGCTCGCGGGTCTCAACTTCGGGCCGGACGGGAAAATCTATTTCGTCGATCGCAAGGGCGGGAAGGTCTACCGGGTCGATCCCTGAGATCCGGCTCCGGGCTAAAGGCTCCAGGAAAAAGACTTCGTTCGTGGCGAGACGAGCGCACGACGAGCACGGCGCGATCGACCGGGCCTGCGCTCGGGCGTACGCTCGTAGCTCGTCGTGAACCGACGAGACTTCCTCGGAGCGGCCGCCACCGTCGTCTTCGGCTCCGGCGCCTGCACGCCTCCGGTCGTGCGACGCGTGGAGGCGACGCCCATCGCGCCCGATCCCCGGGGTGGCGTGCTCGTGTTCGTCGTCGAGCGTGCCCGCTACGGGCCGGTGTTCGTGGGGACGACGGGCATCCTCGGCGCGTGCGTGACGATGACGCATTTCGTCACGCACCTTCCGCCCGGGCGCCATTTCATCGTCGCTCACGACGACGACTCGTACGACGCGTGCGAGGCCGACGTCGCGCCGGGAGCCGTCTACGCGATCTCCGTGGAGCACGGCGACGGCGAGCTCGAGCTGCGCCCGCTCGTGCCCGGGCGGGATCCGATCCGCCGGCTGCTCGACGAGACCGATCGGGTCGAGCTCGCTCGCTCACCCACTCGGAGAGACGCCGAAGAGCACGCGCGCAAGGTACGCCTCGCGCACGTCCGCTGGGCCAACGACTCCGCCTCGAAGCGCGCCGCCCGCACGCTCGGTCCTGCGCATGCATGGAGATGAAACGGGGGCGGAATACCGTCGTCAGCGTCCACCGCCGCCGCACGTCACCGTGAGCGCCTGGGCGACCGTCGCGCAGGCGGCGTCGAGCGCCTGGAGATTCCCGTTGCACGCGAGCGTGAAGTCGAAGCGATTGCACTTGTTCGGATCGTTCCTCGCGTCCTCCCAGCAATCGTTCCTTGCGGCCTCGGTCTCGCAGTCGCCGCACACCTCCCACATGCAGTCGAACCAGTCCTGTACGACGCGTCCGCACGCTTCGCTGCCGCCCGGGGCGTTCGCGTAGCACGCGCCCCAGTTGGCGAACGCGTCGGTCTTCTCTGCGTCGTAGTAGACGTAGAAGCCCCAAGTGACGTCCGTCTCGACCGAGAAGATGCAGCTCGCGCACGCCACGTTTCGGCTGCGCATCGCGGCCTCGACCGTCTGCGCCGTGGCGTCTTCGTCGTTGATGAGCCCCTCGAAGAAGCCGATGTCGCTCGTCGTGCAGGCGCTCGAAGGCGGGGGCGGCGGCTTCCATGAATAGGGACCACGGTACGTCCCCGGACAGGCTCGAGCAGGCGTGTCCACGCCGGCGTCGGTAGGTCGCTCGAAGGGGCCGGGGCCGGCGTCGATCACGGGGAGCGTGGGCTCGACGCGATCGTCTCCTCGCGGCGGAAGCGTCTCTCCCGTCGTCTTTTTCGGTCGAGGCTCCGGCGCTTCACCGTACGGCGTCGCGTTGCACCCGCTCGAGATCCGGAGCAGGGCGAGCGCGAAGGTGACGATGACCGCGCGATGGCGCATTCCGCCATGCCTCGAGCAAGGAACGAGCCACGCACGCGCGCGGCGAAGGCCGCGTGATGATTGGTGATGATAGAGAGCCGATCTCCTCGTCGCGATCCGACGGGATCGCCTGCGATCCTGGTAGGCGCGAGTGGACGAACGCCGCTTCGGATGCGCGGCAGGCGACGTCGTCACGCACGCCGTATGGCGTGGGCGATGAAGCTCACTGGAAGAAGATCGGATTCGAGACCGCGAACGGCTTCTTGCGGGGATGAAGCGGTGACAGATCGCCGTCGCCCTTCGCGTGGAACACGACCCAGTGCCGCGGGCGGCTGTCGGCCGGGGCGACGTCCACCGTCGCCTCGTAGCGCTTGCCGGGGCCGTCGCTCGGGACCGCCGTGAGCGGCAGCGTGGAGACGCTCACGCCGTCGACGATGACCTCGAGCGACGTTGCCGAGAACCAACCGGTCGCCTGGACGACGACCTTGTACTGGCCGGCGCTCGTCGTTCCGCCCGGACCGATCCCGCCCGGGCCCTCGACCGTCATGTAGAGCCCGCCGCTGATCGTCGCCGCGCCCGTCCGGAGGACGTCGCGCACGGTCTCGTTCGTCAGCTTCGTCGGATCGTCGTGCCCGAAGCGGAGGCACGTGCGCGGATAGCCGACGAACGTCCTGCGCTGATCGTGGCTGTCCGAGTTGCCGACGGCCCAGTAGGTCTTGCCCGCGTTGAGGAGCGCGAACCAATCGGCCACCGACGCGTTTCGGTTCTCGTCGAAGTCGGAGTCGTTGAACACCTCGACCGCGGAGAACGCGTCGCTCCAGAGCTCCGGATCGCCGCTGGCGGTCGCCCGATCGAAGCCCGCCGCGTCGAAGTACGCACCGAAGCCGGTGCCGCTCGGGTGGTTCACGATGAGGACGGGCTTCTCGGGCAGGTCGTTGATCAGCTGGAAGAACTCACCCGGCTTCTTGCCGACCCAGTCGACCGCGCCGTTGTTCGGCTGGTCCTCGCGCGGAAGGAGCGGGACGACGCCGAAATGGCCCCACGTGAACGTCGTGAGCTCCGACGACGGCATGCCGAACGCCCATTTCGTCAGGCCGAGGCGCTGCACGATCGGATGAAAGTCGACGACCCACTCGTGCTCGCTCGAGACCGGGATGTCGAGGCCGTCGGCGATCGCACCCTTCAGCTTTTCCTCGACCGGGTCCTGGGAGTCGGCGGAGAACCACGAGTGGACGTGGAAGTCGGCGCACATCACGCCGGTCGTGTCGACGCTTCGCTTCAACTTGGCGTCGACGACGGCGGGGGTGTCGGCATTGGCCGTCACGTCCGTCTCGACGATCTCGTACTCGTAGCCGCGCGAGACGACCACGTGGTGCTCGCCGGGCGGTACCGGCAGCTTCGCCTTGCCGGTGACGGCGAACTCCTGCCAGAGACGGCCGTCGACCTCCTCGCGCAGCCCGAACGACGGCGGCGCCGGCGCGACGGGCGACTTCGGGATCACCTGGACGCGCACCGGAAGGAGCTCGCCCGCGTCCTCGTCCGTCGCGTTCACCTCGATGTACGCGGGCTTCGGCATCACGAGGTCCGCGGTCGAGCCTTCGACGCTCGTGGGGGAGGGCAGCGCCCAACCCTTCATCGTGGGCGTGAGGAGCACCGCCCCGTCGGGGACGTGGATGACGAACTCGCCATTTTCGTTCGCGAGCGCCCGCGTGAGGTACTTGCCGTCGGGGGTCGTCGCGTGGACGAACGCGCCGCCGAGCGCCGTGCCGCTCTCGTCCTTCACCGTGCCGCGCACCTCGCGCCACGCGGGCTCGCCGAGCGCGCGACGCTTCGCCTCGAGCAGGCCGTCGATGCCCGGACCGCCCGCGATGATCTCGAGGTAGTCGACGGTCTTCGTCTCGCAGGCCTCCGCCGAGAGGCCTCCCATGCTGAAGAGCCGGAAGCCGCTGACCTCGAGCTCGGCGCGGACCGGCCCGTTCGGGCTCCGGAACGCGAACGCCGAGCCTCCGCCGTCGAAGGCGACCCACGGATTCTCTCCCTTCGGGTCCGCGTATCCGTTCGCCTCGGTGAAGACCTTGTTGCGCGCCGAGTGGAAGAAGCCGAGGCGCTGGTACTTCGAGAAGTCGACCGGCTCCTCGCTCGCGTTCGCGAGATGCAGGCGCACGAGCACCTTGTCGGAGCCGGGCTCGAGGACGTAGTCGAGCGCCGCGGGGATGTCGTACTCCGGCTGCGAGATCGCCTTGAACGTGTCGAGGAACGGGATGTTCGCGAGCACGCCCGACACGCGCACGATGGCGGCCTTGCCGTCCGACCCGTCGGCGAGGACGCTCACCTTGTCCGGCTTGATGGTCTGACGCGAGAAGGCGATGAGCGTCTCGCCATAGGCGGACGAGCCCTGAGGCTTGCCGTCCTCGCCCACCGGCTCGATGCCGGTCACGTCACCGCCGAACGGCTGGTACCCCTCGCGCCGTCCCTCGGCCTCGATGTAGACGGCGATGCGATCGTTCGCGAGGACGAAGTCGCCGACGCGCACCCTGTTGCGCGCGAGCGGTCCCTGGATGATCTGCGATGCCTCTCGGATCCTGCCCGCACGCGCCTGTCCGGCGGCCTTCGCGCCGAACGGATCCGGATGGCCGTCCGGCGATCCGTGCTCGAAGCGGAACTCGCCGAGCCCGTTGCACGGCAACGGCGGGCCGCCTTGCGCTTCCGGATCGTCGGAACAGGCGAACACCGTGACCCCCAACGCGGCCAGCACGAGCCCTCGGCACTTCATGTCGTTGGATACTAGAATCGGCAGCGCGGTTTTTCGAGCGCTGCGATCGCTCACGAGAGTGGACGCCACCAGTTCTTGATGGTGGCCCAGACGCCCAGATCCTTGCGGAGGGCACGCGCGGCCTCCGTCGCGTACGTGCGCATCGCGACCGGGTCGCCCGGTTGCACCGTGAAGCCGTAGCGCGTTCGGACGTAGATCTCGGCGGACTTCGCGAGCGCCTCCGACGCGCGCTCTTCGGGGATGCGCGAGAGGAGCTGCTCGACCGAGTCGGACGCGCTCGGGACGACGCCGGCGTCCTCGGCGGCGATGCGGACGTACTCCCAGAGGTTGTCGATGCGCTCCGAGGGCGGCGTGGGCACGATCGGCGCCTTCAGGTGCGTGAGGAGCAGCGCGCGCTTGGCAGGGCGATAGAGGAGGAGAAGAAGGAGGAGCGGCCAGAGCTTCGGGAGCACCTCCTTCGCCGCGCGCGCGACCTTCTGCAGCTCCCGCACGATCGCCTCGCCGTCGAAGCCGCGGCCGATCCGCGGCGCGCGCTCTTCGGTCGTGTCCGGGCTCCGTCGCTGACCTTCGCGATCACCTTTGCCCGTCCGCCAGAGGTAGGGCGCCAGGACGGCGGTGAGCGCGAAGAGCAGCCCGGCCACGAGCAGGATCGCGACGATGTTCTTCCGCGGGAGCGCCCCGACCGCGTTCTTCTTGCGCGCCTCCTTCTTCGCGATCCGCCGCGCTGCGGCGCCCGAGAGCGCCTGCCACAGCTCGACGCGCATCGCCTGCTTCGCCGCGAGGTAGAAGAGCCAGAGGACGAGGAAGCATGCGAGGAAGGCGAGCGGCACGGGGAGCCACGCGCTGATCTTGCTCCGTTCCCAGACGTGGACGCGGTTCTCCTCGTTGAGGATCACGAAGACGGCGCCGATCCATCCGACGGCCGGCCAGAAGGACGCCAAGAGCTCCCAGCGGTGCATGAGCGACAGGAGCCCGCACGGGAAGGCGAAGAAGAAGAAGATCAGGCACACGACGAGGTACTCGCCGCCCGGGAACGCGCGGGACGACAACGCCCAGCGGACCGCCATCGTCGACATCCAGACGGCGCCCGTGATGCACATGCCGGCGACGATGAAGACGGGGAGCGCGCGGAGACGGAGGAGCGCGAGGAACTGACCGAGCAGGACGCCGACGAAGGCGGCTCCGAGCCCGAACATCAAGAGGAGCACGTCCTTGCCGTCGCCTCGCGAGTACCACGCGACCGTCACGAGCAGCGCGAACGAGCCGAGCGCGGTGAAGACGAGGTAGGCGAGCGCGGGACGCCAAGCGAGGCGGATCGCTTCGCGGAGCGGAGGCGTCCAGCGCGGCACACGGGTGCGGCTGTTCACGGGACCTCCAGCGCGATGGCGACGCCGCGCCGGCGCACGACGTTGACGGGCGCGTTCGCGGAGCGGACGTGGTCGACGGCGAACGAGGTCGCGCGCGCGAGCTCGGCGCGGACCTTCTCCGGTGACGGCGGCTTCGGAGCGAGGAGCCGCGCGAGGTCGAGCTTGTTGTCTTCGGCGCCGACGGGGTAGTCGGAGACCACGAGCCGCCGCAGAAAGCCGAGATGGTCGCTCGGCGGATCGTTCACGACGGACGCGCCGTCGGCGATGACCCAGCTCGTCCCGGGGGCGGGGTGGACGTCGGCGATCGCGAGGCCGGCCGAGACGACGACGACGCTCGCCTTCGCGTCGCGCGGATCGATCCGCCCCATGAGCGAGCCCGGCGTGACCTCGTACTGCCACGCTGCATCCGCCCCGATCGCGCGCCACTTCCGCTCCTCGCCCCGCTTGCACTCCACTTCGCGGACGACGACGCTCTCGGACCGGTTGGGACCGGTCTCCTTCACCGCAGCGACGAGCGTCACCTTCTCGCCGCGCTTGAGCAGCGCGTGGGCGAGGCCGAGCCATCCCTCGACGAGCAGATCGAGCACGTCGTCGAGCGCATCCGGCGCACGTGCCACGGCGCGCTCGCCGTCCTCGACCCGGCGGCCGCCGGCCGTCGCGGCCACGCGCCAGCCGGGGGGCAGGTACGTGTCGAGCACGAGGCGCACGCGCGTGGGCGCGTACGGGATCGCCTCGGGGACGCGGACCATCAAGCTCCCGGTGTTGATCGACTGCTTCCAGTGGACGCGTCGGAGATCGTCGCCCTGCACGTACGCGCGCGTACGGAAGTGCTCCTCCGTCGCGATGCGTGACAGGAGGCTCAGCGGGCCTTCCGCGCGTGCGAGCGAGCGCGGCCTGCGCTCGAACACCACCGGGCGCACGCGCGGAAGCGAGCGGAGCGAGGCGGTCGCGCGGGTCGCGACGAAGACGCGCGTGAGCCCGAAGACGTCCTCGTACCAGATGTCGGCCGGGCCGAGCTTGTAGACGCCGCGGGGCGTCCGCGGCAGCGGCGCCGATACGGTGACCTCCGCGCGCGAGACGCTCCGATCGACGGCGAAGCGCGTGTCGCCTCCGAGACGGTGCGGGAGCTGCTCCTCGATGTGCAGGCGGAATCCGGGCGGGACCGGGACGCGCGCGAGGAAGAAGCGCTCCTCGACGGGATCGCCCGCGTCGACGACGGTGGGGGACATCTCGCGATCGATCGCGCCGCGCCCGCGCCGGACACGGTCGTCGAACGCGCGGACCGCGAACGCCGAGACGAGCGTGGCGCCCGTCGCCGCGATGTACATGATGCCGAGCCCGGCGACCGCGAGGACGCCGAACTGACCCCACCTCGCGGCGAGCGCGATCCCGACCATGAGCAAGGAGACGCCCGCCATGCCGATCCCGCGGCCCGTGAGCACGCGCACGTGGCGATCGACCGCGTCGACCAGCACGCGGAAACCCTGCCGTCCCTCCGCCTTCTGGATGCGGAGCTCACGACCGACCTTCACGGCGATCGCGACGAGCTGGAGCAGGAGCAGCGGGACGACGACCATCCCGAAGAAGCTCGCGAGCTCGCCCGACGTCTCGGAGACCTCGCGCACGTCGAACACCAGGCCGGCGAGCGCGCCGGTGGCCCACGGCAGCACGAAGAGGAGACACGTGTGGAACCCCGCACGGAGGAGGCGGTAGAGCGTCCTCATTCGGCTTCGCGGCGCAGGATCATGCCGTCTTCGAGGCTAGCGTGGCGTCGGTGGACCTAGAAGCCTCGCGGTCGTGTCGTCAGGCCGGCGCAGGCACGCGCTCGAGACAGTGGGCGACGAGCTCGCGGCCGACGCCCGAGTCGCTCGTCATCACGCGGTGGCCGAGCACGTCGGGGGCGAGGGCTTTGACGTCCTCGACGGTCACGAAGCCTCGGCCCGAGAACATCGCGCGTGCCTGACAGGCGCGAGCGAGCAGGAGCGTCGAGCGCGGCGACACCGAACGGAGGTTGCGATCGTCGGTGCGGATCGCCTTCAGCACCGCGACGAGATAGCGGCGCATCTCCGGCGAGACGTAGACCTTGGGGACCTCGCGCTGCCAGTGGATGACGTCCTCCTTGCCGATCACGGGCGAGAGGGCCGAGATGGCGGGCGCTTGACCGAGGTGCACCTCGAGCATCTTCGCCTCGGCCTCCTCGGGCGGATAGCCGACGGAGAGCATCATCATGAAGCGATCGAGCTGCGCGGCGGGCAGGGGATAGGTGCCCTCGTCGTCGAGCGGGTTCATCGTCGCGATCGCGATGAACGGCATCTCGAGCTTGTGCGTCGTTCCCTCGACCGTGACCTGCCGCTCCTCCATGACCTCGAGCAGCGCCGACTGCGTCTTCGGCGGCGCACGGTTGATCTCGTCGGCGAGCAGGACGTTCGTGAAGACGGGGCCGGGCTGGAACTGGAACGTCTTGCTCCGCATGTCGAAGACGTTCGAGCCGGACACGTCCATCGGGAGCAGGTCGGGCGTGAACTGAATGCGCTTGAACGTGCAGTCGACGCTCGCCGCGAACGCCTTCGCGAGCATCGTCTTGCCGACGCCGGGCACGTCGCGGAACAGGACGTGTCCCTGCGCGGCGACCGCCCAGAGGAGACGCGCGATCACCTCGTCCTTGCCGAGGATCACCTTGCGGATGTTCGCCGCGACGCGCTGGAACTGCTCCGGGATCCGAGGATCGACGGCCGAGGGGCCGGCCGCAGGCACCTGCTGCGGGACGTTCTGCATCGCGCACCAAGCTACATCGTCCGCGGCCGGCTCGCCACGAAGGCCGGAGTCGGAGTCAGTCCCTCGTCTCGCTCTCGCCCCATCGTGCCGACAGGACGAAGCGCCGGATCTTCAGCCAGAGTCCGCGCGCGAGGGACGTGTTCATGGCCTCGTAGCCCCACATCCAGAAGTCGACCTTCTCTTCGTCGACGTCCCACGCACGCGCGTACGCGTAGATGACGCGACGCTCGCTCTCGTCGGGCATCCCGTCGATCGCCGCGCTCTCGCACATGAGCTTCACGACCTCCTCGCGACGCTCCTTCGGCACGAGATGCGCGACCTCCGACGGATGGTGGACGCGCATCTCGTGCTCGGCGAGCCGCGCGAGCCCCTCGCTCTCGAGGAACCTGTCGACGAGCGCCAGCTCCTCGGGATGCACCTCGCCGTCCGCCATGATCACGCTGACGAGCGGGTAGACGATCGCGCGCGGCGGCGCCGAAGGCGGCGGCGGCTCGACCGGCTCCGCGGTGGGCGCCGTCGGCGCGAGCGGGTTCGCGTCGGCGGGATCGCCGATCACGTGCCGACCCGACTCGGTCGCGATTGCGTCGTCAGCCGTGCGAGGCGTCTCCAGCCGCCACCTCTCGTGCTCGTGCTCGCGCGAGCGAGAAGGAGCGGGAGAAGGAGAAGCGTGCGCCGGCATCGGCACCGTCTTCGCCGCCGCCTCCGTCACTCTCCGCTCGCCGCCCGCCGCCTGCCTTCCCCCGCCGGTCGTGCGGACCCCCATGGTGGCGAACGGATCGGCGAGCACCTCGATCCGCTCACCACGACGCATCGCCTCGAAGATCGCCCTCGGATCCGGGTCGACGAACGTGGCCGTGAGGAGCGCCTGGATCGACGCAAAGCCGTCTCTCTCCGCCCAAGCGCCGAGCGCGCGCTCGAGGTCGGCGAGCGCGTCGAAACGCATCGGCGGGGTCTTCTCGACGAGCGCCGCGCGCGCCCCGCAGCTCGTGCAGCGGCGTTCGTCGATCGCCGTGGGGCCGAGCTCGCCGAGACAAGCGGGGCAGCGGTTCGCCGGCACGTCGCGGAGCGGGCTCCGGGGCGTGCGGTCGAAGACGCCCTCCCACGCCGCCGAGCAGAGCTTGCAGCGCGCGCTCGCCGGCAGCCCGAACCGGCACGCGGCGACGAGCGCGTCGTAGACCTCGACGACGCCGGCCTCGAGACCGCACGCCTCGCAGTCCGCGGACAGCTCGACGGGGGTAGGGCCAGCCATCGGGGTCCGATGCTACCCCGTCGCGGGTCGCGCTCACCAGCCGAGCTCGCGCCGTACGAAGGTCGCGTACTCGTTCGCGAGGCGGAGGTGGAGCTCCGGGTTCCCGTGCGAGTCGCAGCCCGTCAGCTCCGACGGCGACGCGACGCCGGGCGAGAACGCGTGGACCCTCGCGTCACCCGCGGCCCTGCGCTCGCTCGCGATCGTGCTCGTCGTCAGCGAGATGTGCGTGCGTGCGTGGCGGCCGGCAGGATCCGTGTCCTTCACCGACGGCGACACGCTGAGGACGAGGTGCGCGTCCGGGTAGTTCGCCCGCAGCGTGTCGACGAACGCGCGATAGCCGCTGGTGAACTCGTCCGGGGAGGGCGGCCCGCCCGCGTTCTCGTCGGGCAGCCCGAGCGCGAAGTCGTTTCCTCCGGCCATGACCACGACGACGTCCGGCGTCCACGAGAAGTCCCACGACGACGACGGGTCGAGCGGGTTCGCGCGAAGGAACACCACCGGAAGCGTCTCGCGGTCCGGGCGCCAGATGTTCTTCACGATGCCCTTGCCGGAGTAGACGGTGCCGTGGACCTCGGCGTCGAGCGTGCTGCCCAGCAAGGCGCCGAACGACTTGTGGAAGTTCTGCCACTTCGCGGCGTGCTTCACGCCGGGGCACACGTTATCCGGGAAGCCCACGCCTTCCACGCCGAACGCGGCGGGCGTCGAGTCGCCGATGATCTCGATCCGACGCATGCTCGGCGGCGGCGGTGGCAGGAGCTTCCCGCCTCCGAAGTCGAACCCCAGAAAGCGCGTGTACCCGTTCTGCGCTTCGCTCCGCTTGTAGAGCTCGACCTCGTGCGGGCCGTGAGGAAGATCGACGGCGAGCGGATACGCGTGGACGCCGCGCGTCGTGACGAGCTTCGGCTGCCATACCCGATCGATCGCGACGTCCCACTCGCTCGGGGCGCCTTCCATCCACTCGGGGGCGATCTCCTCGAGCGTCACCGAGACGCTCGTGCCCTCGAAGCGCGCCAAGATGCGTGCGCCCGGCCAGCTCGCGACGGGCCCTGCGCCGTCGCGACGGTCGAAGCGTCCGACGAACCGTACGGCGGGCGACCCTTCCTCGACCGACGGTGACGTGGGCGCGCCGGCGGTGAGTGCGCCGCCGTCGGATGGTTCTCCGTTGCTCGCCGTCGTGTGGGGAGCGCCACCGTCTGCTGTGCTCGCGTCGGCGTCCGGGAGCGACGTGTCCCGAGGATCGGCCGACGAGCACGACGCGCCTGCCGCGCAGAGGAAGAGGTGGAGACCGACCAGCCCGACCGCCGCTAGCTGGTGCACGCTGCTCATGCTCACGACCTCGTGCGGAGGTCGTGAGCACGACACGTGCCGCACGACGCGACGACGCACGAGCTGCCGATGCTCGAGGCGCGCGCGCGAGCGCGCGAGCGTCGACCGTCAGCGTTCGCGGACGAACTCGAGCAAGAGCTCGTTCACGCGCTCGGGCGCGTGGTTCTGGACCCAGTGCGTCGCCTCGGGGATGTGGACGACGCGCGCGTTCGGGACGAAGCGCTTCGGCGGCTCCGCCATCCGGCTCTCGAGGAACTGATCCCGGTCGCCCCAGATCACGAGGACCGGTTGCTCGATCGGGCGCGTCCGCGGGACGCGCCCCGTCAACACGCGGCGCATGCTCGCGCGGTAGTAGTTGAGCGCGGCCGGCAGCGCTCCCGGAATGCGGAGAGCATCGATGAGACGCTCCGTCTCTTCGCCGGAGAGACCGTCGCCGCGGAACATCCGTCGCAGGTACGCGAAGTCGTCCTTCGCGAGGAAGCGCTCGGGGATGCGAGGGAGCTGGAAGAAGAAGATGTACCAGCTCTTCCGCATCTGCGACGGCCGGCGCAGGCCGCGGAGCATCACGAGCGGATGCGGCACGTTGAGGATCGCGAGCCGCTCCAGCATCTCGGGGTGCTCCTGCGCGAACGTCCACGCGACCATCGCACCCCAGTCGTGGCCGACGACGATCGCGCGCTCGCGGCCGAGCGTACGAATGAGCTCGGCCACGTCGCGGGCGAGCTTCTCGACCTCGTATGCCGAGACGCCCTCCGGCTTGTCGGACTCGTTGTACCCGCGCAGGTCCGGTGCGACGGCCCAGTAGCCGGCGCGCGCCATCGCCGTGAGCTGGTGGCGCCACGACCACCAGAACTCGGGGAACCCGTGGAGGAACACGATCAAAGGAACGTCCGCCGGCACGACGGATCCGTCGCAGCCGTCCGGGCGCGCCTCCGCGACGTGCAGCCGGACGTCTCCGGCGTGGAGCAACCGGTGGATGAAGCCGTCGGCGCGTCGATCGAGCTTCATGCCGGGGGCGGAGTGCCACGTCGAGCTGCCGTTGATCTCGCCTCGCATGTGGGGCATCTCGTCACCTTTCGACGATGCGCGCCGCCACTGCGATCTCCGTCGTCGCCGGCTCGGGCGGGGCCGCGATGGCGCCGAGCGATCGCAGCGTCTTCTCCGCTCGTGATCGCAAGAAGCTCCGCGGATCGCCCAGCATGGCCATCAGCTCGGGCACGAAGCGCTCGTCGTCCGGAGCGTTCTCGGCGACGACGGCGCGGACCTGGTGATTGTCCGAGCGCAGGCCCTCGATGAGCACGTCGTTGCCTTCGGGGCGATTGAGTCGCGCGAGCGCACGCACGAAGGCGCCGAGGTGTGGCGGTGCATCGTCGTACTCGTACGTCGATGTCGGCGGCTCTGCAAAGAGGCGCGCGGTCGCTTCGGCGAGCGGCCGGACGGCGCGCGGATCGCCGATCGCCGCGAGCCGCGTCGCGACGTTGTGGCGGAAGACGCCCAGCGGATCTCGGACGGCCTCGAGCAGGGCGTCCAGGCCGCCGCGCTCCTCCATCTCGGGCAACGCGAACGCGAAGTAACGACGCACCGCCGGGAGCGGCAGCCCCCATGCCGCGAACGCCGACTCTGCGGCTTTGCGGACGCGGTGATCGTCGCGCGTCAGGAAATACCGGATCGCGTCGTGGCCCAAGAAGAACACGCTCGGATCGATCCGCAGCGCCCGCGCGATGCCCGCGAGCTCCTCGAGCGCGCGCAGCGCCCACGTGCGGCGGCGCGAGGTCTCCTCCTGACGGAACGCCGGCTCCCAGAGCGCTCGATCGATCGCGCGGCGCAGGTCGGCGGCGCGCGGCGCGCGCTTCTCGTCGCGGACCTTCGCGAGGGCGGTGAGGCGCGTGACCTCCGCCCCCGGCTCGAGGCCGGTCACGTGCTCGAGCACGTTCGCGGCGGCTTCGCGCAAGGAAGCATGCGTCCGGCCGATCTCCCCGAGCGCCCACAGAGCCTCGCAGCTGACGGGCTGGTTCGGCGAGACGACGAGCCGCTCGAGCGCACCGAACGCGGGCGCGTGGCGCAATCGGCCGAGCGCATGCGCGGCGCTCGGGAGCACGGCTCGGTACTCCTGGCTCGTGGACTCGAGGATCTCGACGAGCAGGCTCCCCGACGACTCGTCCCTCAGCTCTCCGAGCGCGAAGACGAGCTCGCGGACGAGGACGCCGCGCTCGAGGCCTTCGCGCCAGTTCGTCATCGGGTTGTTCGCGAGCAGGGCGCGGAGGGCCGGGCTCGCCTCCTCGGCCGCGAGCGTCACGGCCATGCGCGCGATCGCCGTCTCGAGCAGGCGCGCGCGGCTCGGCCCGCCGCCGAGGAGCCGGTCGAGGTGGGGGACGAGGCTCCGATCGCCCAGCGCCGCGAGCATGTCCACGGCCGCGGCGTCACCCGACAGCGCGCGCTCGAGGAGCTCCGGCGCGACCGCGCGATCGCCGAGCTCCGAGAGCGCGAGCAGGGTCTCCTCGCGCTCGTGGAGCGCGGCGTAGGACTCCGCGTTCGGCGGCAGCTCGTCGTACCGCGCGATGATCTGGCGTGTGACCTCCGGCGACGCGCCGCTCGACCGAGCAGGCCTGGCTCGCGCGAGCGCGCGGAGCGCGACGTCACGACGTCGCGCGAGATCGCTCGCGAGCGCGCTCGGTCGTTTCGTCTTTCCCGTTCGTACGCCGAGCGCGCTCTCGAGGAGCGTGCTCGCCTCGCGTACGATCGCGTCCGGCGAGGCCGCGTGCGCTGCGAGCCTCGGCGCGAGCTCGTCGTCCTCGAGACGGAAGAACGCCTCGACCACCGGGCCGAGCGCGAGCGGCGTCGTGCGCTCGTGCGTCTTGCGCTTGCCGGTCGGATACGCGGGCGCCGGGACGTCGAGGGGCTTGAGCGCGAGCGAGCGCGCCGCCGTTCGGACCTGCGCGTCGGTGCCGTCGAGGAGCGCGGCGAGAGCTCGCGCCCGTTCGACGAGCGCGGTGACGGCGCCCGCCTCCGCGATGCCGAGCTCCTTCTTCTGCGAGGGCGGGGCTCTCTCCTTGCCCTCCTTCGAGTCGGGGGCGGCCTCTTCTTCGACGGGCGGCTCCTCCCCGAGCTCGTACGACATGCATTCCACCGCGAGCGCCGCTGCGCCGCGGCAGATCAACGTCGGCTCGAAACGGTGCGGCTCGAGCGACGCGATCAGCCCCTGCGCGGGCGCGTCGGCGAGGAAGTAGACGAGCACGTCGCCGTCCGTCGTCTCGGCGAACGGAACGCCGCCCGCCAGAAGCGCGACGAGGTGCGAGCGGCTGCGCCCTCGTGTCGAGCCGTGGGCCGAGGCGAGCAAGCGCGAGAGCTTCGGCGGAGAGGTCCGCGCGACGAGGCCCGCGATGGACGCTTTCGACAGAGCTGCGAGAAAGGAGCGCAGATCGGGCGGAAGCACGACGCCGAGATCGATCGCGCCGCGCGAGCTTCCACGGCGAGCCACGCCAGCGCGTGAGACGAATCGCGCGAAACCGCCTGTCGCGAGGAACCGCTCCGGCGCTGCGGTCGCGCGGAGCATCCACCTCGAGCTCACGAGGCCAACGAGGATTCACGCGAAGTCGTGCTCGGTCAAGCCCCGGTCCGTCTCATCGCCGGCGCATCGCTCGAGCCTCGAGCTGCCGTCCGGTCTCGGGCTCCTCTCCGCGCGCTTTCGGCGAGCTTCTGACAGAGTGCTACACACTCTCTCAGGGCTCGCGCGCCCGCGCCTCTCAGTTCTTCGCCGGGAAGAGGAAGGAGCTCGTGCGCCGGATGAACGCCTCGCGCGCCGCGCTGGCGTCGGCGTCCTCCTTCACGAACGGCGGAGGCGCCGGAGCTCGGCGGCCGATGTATGCGCTCTCGAGCCGTTGCGTCCGTACCTGAGCGCGCGCCCGGGCCCTGTCCGCGAGGGCGCGCCACTCGTCGCGAGCGCGATCGAGCTCGCCCTGCAGCGGTCCGCGCCGCCGTTGCTCGGCGACGTCGTTCGCCCAGCGGTCGTCGGCCTCTTCGTCGTACTTCTGGGCGCGGTCTCGGAGCTCGTCCGCCTTGGCGACGTCCTTCGCGGCGCGGAACCGCGAAGCCGTCACACGGCAGGCGAGGGGATCTCCGAGCTCGCAGGCCTTCATGTACAGATCCGCGGCGCGCGCCTCTTCGCGCGGCACCGACCGGTAGCCGAGGTGGTGCAGCTCGGCGAGGACGATGCACGCGGTCGGCGACGCGTCCTGGCATCCCTGCTCGAGGAGGCGCAGCCCGCGGCTCGCGTCGTCCCGCCGGAAGCGATCGAGCGCGAAGCTCCAGAGGCTGCACGCCGTCTTGTCGTCGCCGGAGCATCCGATGCGATGCAGCTCCTCGGCCCTCACCGCGTCCGTCTCCTGTATGGCGTAGCCGGCCGCCTCGCACTTCTCGGGCACGCGCGACCTCCGGCAGGCTTCTTCCTCCTTCACGAGATCCGTCGCCGAAGCGCGTCGCTGGACGGGCTTGTCGAGGGACTCCGCCTTCGTCCGGAGCTGCTTCGCCCTGGCGGGGTTCTTGGCGACGCCGCGTCCGTCGTCGGCGAACGTCGCCAGCGACCAGCAGGCGCGCGCGGCTCCTTCCTCGCAGGCGCGCTCGAAAAGCTTCGCGGCCTTGGCCACGTTCTGAGGGATCCCGCGCTCGCCCAGCTCGAGCTCGGTCGCGAGGCGGATGCAGGCGTTCGGCGCCTTGAGCTCGCAGCCTCGCTCGAGGATCTGCGCCGCACGAGGCGCGTCGCGTTTGCGGAGCGCCGAGTCGGCGTACGCCACGAGGGCCCAGCACTGATCCCGCTTCTTCGCGCATCCGGCGGCGTGCAGCTCGAGCGCGCCGTCGGGATCGGTCTTCTCGAGCACCGAAGCGGCGAGCGTGCAGCTCACCGCGTCGCCGGTCTCCCGGCAGTGGCTCTCGTCGTCGGTGATCGCGCTTCCGTTCGCGGAAGGCGCGGTCAGCGTGGTCGGTCCGTAGAAGGCCTGCTCGAGCGGGGTGAGCGGCGTGACGAGCTTGCGCGAGCTCGGGCTCTTCCGTGCGAAGCCGGCCTCCGGAATGGAGACGAGGGCCGCGTGCCATTGCCTCGCCGCCTCCGCCTCGCGTGCAGCGCGATCTCTCGCGTGCGCGGTCTGCGGCGGCGAGGCGATCTCTTTCTCGACCTCCGCGTCCTGCTGTTTCTCGAGCCGGAAGAGCGCCTCGGTGAAGAGGACGGTGGCGAGCGTCTCGAAACGCATCGCCAGCAACGCGTCGGGCTTCACGTCGATCCCCTCGGCGTAGGTCCGGGCGAGCCTGGCGCACGCCGCGGCCATGCCGTGGAAGTCACGCGCGGAGGTGTTCGGGCCGACGAGCGTGGCGCGCTGGCAGACCTGTTCGTCGAGCTTCCTCGCGCGTGCGACCCCGGCGGGCTGCTTCGCGTACACGTCCGAGAGCCGAGCGCAGCTCGGCAGGTCCCCCGAGCTGCACGCCGTCGCGAGCGCCTGCTCGTGGCGCGGCCCCGTGACTTCCGCGAGCGCGTCGCAGCTACCGGCGTGCTTGAGCGCGCAGCCTCGCGTGTGGAACGTCTCGGCACGATCCAACGAGCCGTCTTCCGCGTAGATGGCACCCGCGTGGAAGCACGCCGAGGCGTCGCCCTTGTCACAAGCGAGGCGCGCCTCCCGGAGCATGTCCCTCCGAGCCATCTCCGGCGTCTTGCACCCAGCGACCGCGACGACTGCTCCGAAGGCCACGAGCCATGACAGAGGACGCATCGTGGCGGCGAGTATCCCGACCGCTGGAGTGGGGTGTCAACGTTGCCCTTCAGGAAAGGAGGACAGCGCGCGATTTCGAATCGTCGCCAGGTCACTGCCCGTTCCCGTCCCCGAGCTGCATGGATCGAGGACGCCGACGGCCCCCCTCACGCCGGCCGCTCCGTGTATCCCGCCGGCGCAACCGCGCGATAGAGCCGCTCCACGACCGCGAGCGCCTCCCCGCGCGCGACGCTCACGAACCGACGCTCGCTGCCTGCGCGAACCCCGAGCAGAACCGCCCCATCCCCGCGGTCGTCGACGAAGAACCCGCCATAGGTCTCGGCGTATCCGAGCCTCAGCCCGTGCAACCCGACGCGGAAGAGCATGCGCGCGAGCCAGTACCGCGGCACCTCGGCGGTCGTCGCCGCGACCGTCACGGACGCGCGCCGCGCGTCGATCGCGTCCATGCGAAGCCCCGCGATCTCCAGCGGGAGCACGCCGGGCTCCGCGTCCTCGAACGCCGCGAACGCCGGCGCAGGATACGCCTGCCACGACGGCGGCGTCGGATCGGGCCCGCGCTCGCTCGACGCGAGGACGAGCGCGCGCACGATGCCGGCGCCGTCGAGCCGCGTCCCCTCGGGCACGCGGTAGAGATCGCAGGCCACGTGCGCGCTGCCCGGAGCCGCCTCGAGGACGACGACCCAGCCGCCGTGCGGAGGAGCGATCACGTCGGGCAGCTCGACGAGCGAGAGCGTCGTCCTCCCGATGGCCGCGAGCACCCCGGGCTTGCCTCGGATCGAGGCGAGCGCCATCGGCGGGGCGGGATCGACGTAAGCCTTCACGTCGCCGGTGCGGTCTTCCGGGACGGGAAGCGGACACCACGTCGCCGGCGTGGGGCGGCTCGCGCAGTACACGAGAGAGAGGCCGGCGCGTCGCATCCCTGGAGGGAAGTCGAACGGCTCGAACGGCGGCCGGAGCCTCCCGGGCCAGTGGAGGTAGCCGCTCGGGTGGAGGACGAGGTCGCCGACGCGATGGTTGTATCGGCCGACGTCCTCGCCGGTCGTCGCGTCCGACAGGAACGTGCGGAGCGGGAAGCGGTCGACGAGCTCGTCGCCGCTCGGGAGCGCGAGCGCCCACTCGTCGGACACGTTGATGTGTGCGAAATACAATGGTTCGGACGCGGCGGTGACCTCGAGCTGCACGCCGTCCACGGTCGCGCAGACGACGAGATGGTGCTCGAAGCGCTCGGGCCGCGCGGCGAGCTCGCGGAGGTTGCTCCGCTCGATGCCGGGCTGCGGCGGAGGGCGTCGCTCCGGCGGAAACGACCATCCACGCGCGGTCTCATGGCGCGCGATCGCGGACGTCTCGGCCGGCCGCGCGGAGCGCCTGGACCAACGCTTCGCGGCCTCGGCCACACGGCGTCCGAGGACCTTGGCGGTCGCGAGGTCGCCCGCCGGGACCGCGCCCGCGCCCGGGCGCGACTGGGCCATCGCGCCCAGGTGGCTGCCGAGGCGGTTCGTGTCCTCGGCCGGCGTCGAAACGCCGGCGTACGTCGGCGGCAGGCCGAGGCCCACCCAGATCATGCCGTGCTGCGCGGCGAAGATCGCGAGCTGGATCAGCGTGCCGAGCTTGTCTCCGCTCGGCGCGGCGGAGTGGGTGAAGCCGGCGGCGAGCTTGTCGCGCCATCCTTGCAGCGCCCAGATCGCGCTCGTTCCGTCCATGAACGCCTTGAACGGAGCGGACACGCTGCCCATGTACGTCGGGCAGCCGAGGACGATCGCGTCCGCAGCGGCGAGCAGCGCGTGCGTGCGCGCGGCGTCCTCCCCGACGGACAGACAATGCACGATGGTTCCGTCCACCTCGCCCGCGCCGGTGGCGACGGCCTCGGCGAGGGACTTCGTGCGGCCCGTGGCCGAGTGGTAGACGACGGCGACGATCGTCACGAGCCGACCTTCTCCTGGATCCACGGCACGACGACGTCCATGAGCCGGTCGACGTCGGGCGCCTCCTTCTCACCGGGCTCGGGCTCGAAGTAGTGGCGCGCGCGGATGGTGACCGCGCGCTTGTCCGGAGAAGCCATCGCCCGCTCGACCGCGGCGGCGTCCGAGGGGAAGACCTCGCGGTCCATGCTCGGCGTCACCATCAACGTGGGCTCACGGATGCGCGCCACGTTCCGCGCGAGGTCCGCGTACGAGGAGACCCCCGACCACGTCGAGAGCCAGGCGCGCGGCGTGACCGTCCGCGCGAGGCCGAGCGCGGCGTAGTTCATGAGGTCCGGGCGCTCGCTGAGGAGCGACCCGTACTCGCGCTCGGAGGGATCGATCCGCCGATCGACGCACGCCGGGTTCGCCATCGTGCGATACACGACCATGATCGGCTCGCACACGCGGCGCCGGAGGACGTCGCGACGCTCCGAGGCCGGGCGCGAGGCGAACGCAGGATCTTCCGACGCGCGCGCGGCTTCGTCGTGGCGTGCGATGAGCTCCCTCGCCTTCGCGTCGATGCGCCGGACGCGTTCGAGCTGCGCGGCGCGGTAGCGGGCGACGAAGTCCGGGTCGTACTCGCTCCACGCGGGCGGCTCGCGGAAGCCGTTTCGCTCGTCGTAGATGTCGAGCGTCGGATCGACCGACAAGGGGTCGGACTCGTCGACCACCGAGGCGTCGATCGCGTCGAGCAACATCTTGCCCTGACCCTTGTGCGCGGCGACGTAGACCATCGCATCCGCGGGCGTCATCGACGCGGTGTCGAAGCGCGTCGGGCTCCCGCCCGGAGAACGCGACGTGCGCTGGGCCGGCGGCAAGCTCGCCTCCGCCTGGTAGTACGCGGACAGCGAGCCTCCGCCGCTGTTTCCGAGAAGGACGACCTTCTCGATGCCGCGACGCTCCTTCATGTGACGGACGTAGGCGGCGACGTCGAGGACCATCTCCTCGTGCTCGGCCATCGTGTCGTTGTTCACGTGGCGCGTCGATCCCGCGAGCACCGCGAAGCCCGCCCGAAGGAGCCGAGGGATCGTGTAGTGATGCGAGAAATCGATGCGCGGATGGACGATGACGACGCCGACCTTGGGCGAGGGCTGTCGTTTGCTCGTCCAGTACACGGCTCGACACTGCCGTAGGTCGTGCGCGCGGAGGACGACGGACTCGCTCACGGCGTCGTCGGGCCGGCGCCGGAACCAGAACGGCATGCCTCCCCAGTACGTCTTCGACACGAGCAGCATCGAGCGTCGGCAAGCTGGCACCCGGGCACCGGCCCGTCAAACGGGCCTCGTGTCGCGCCGTTCGAGGCATGAGGTCTCACGTCGCGCCCGGTCGAGCCGAGCGATCGGTCGTCAGGCGCTCTTCGGCAATGGTCGTCGTCTCCATACGGTCGCGGTGTTGACGCGGATGATCATTCGTAGATCCTTCGAGAATGACTCAGGGACACGGTGAAAAGCGGGAGTTCCTCCACCGGGGCGATCGTGGGGAGCTGCGCTTGTCCGTCCCGGCGCCCACCGTGTTCGTGTTCGAGTACAGGGGGTACTCGGACGCGAGCTTCATTCCGTTCATCGAGGACGTCTGGGACCGGACGTTCGGATCGACGAACGACCTCGTACAGATCTTCGCGGACACCCAACACCAGACCGGCTACGCGCACGGGTTCCGCACCGGGCTCATGGCGTGGTCGAAGCGCATGGTGTCGCGCACCGACGAGTATTGCCTCCTCGTCAAGTCGAGGTGGATCGCGATGGGGATCGCGATCGTGCGCTCCACCGTCGGGCTACCCGCGGCGCACGCGGAGGTGATGACGAATCCCGAGATCTTCCGCTCGAGGCTCGAGGCGGCGGTGCGGAGGTCATGGAGCAAAGCGTCCATGACCTCCGCGCGTGTCTGAGGTTCGGACCGAAGAAGGATCAATCGTCGTCGTCGTCGCAGGGGTGACTGCCGTCGTGGCCTTTCCCTTTGCCCTTCTCGTGACCCTTTCCGCGGCAGTCGCCCGGGCCGAGCTTGTCCTCCAAGAAGTCGAGGATGCGCGTCCAGCTCTGGAGGTGATTCCGGTGGCCGTTGATGTGGTGCCCCATGTCCGTGAGGTAGTCGAGCGTGACGCTCGGCGCGTTGGGGTAGTAGCTCGGCTCGCTGGCCATGTACGCCGACGGCTGGAGCGCGTCGAAGTCGCCGTTCTGCACGAGCACGGGGACGGTCACCTGGGTGCTCCTGGTCAGCGAAGTGTTCAGGCCGTACGTGAACAGGTCGATGAACTGCGCGCGCGCCTGAACGGCGGGGCCGAGGTTCGCGTACTCGTAGTCGACGAGCGCCGGGTCCATCGACGGCACGTGGTAGAAGGCGAAGATCCAGAAGTCCTTCGAGAACGTCGTCGCCGGGATGTACGGGGTCGTCAGCGTGGCCAGGATGTCGAGCGGGTTGAACGGCAGCGGGTGCGGAGGATGCATCCATGCCGTGGTCACGAGGGCGTCTGCGTCGTGGTACGTCCCCGTGGCGTAGACCGACGTGAGCGAGCCGTTCGAGTGGCCGACGAGGCCGATCTTCTTCCACTTCTTGCCGGTGGGGTTCTGCGGCCTCCGGAGGCTCGCCAGCACCTCGTGGAGCGCGCGTGCGGTCTCGTCGAGGGTGACGAAGTCTCCGTCGGGCTGGCTGCTCGCACCCGTCCCGAGCTGATCGATCGCGAGCACGGGCCATCCGCGTCGCGCCATGTAGCGCGCGTACGAATACGACACGCCGTTGACGGTCGGGAGATCCCAATACAGGTGGTAGTGCGTGGCTCCGTGGACGGCCACCTGGATGACGCGGCCCTTCAGCGGCCCCTGGTGATAGAGGTAGCCGGCGATCCGATAGGTGTGTCCGTCGGAGAGGCGCACCGGGAAGTCGAGGCGCTCCACCTCGACGTCGTCGTGTGAGCCGTGGTGCGCCGCTGCCGTCGACGGCGTCGCGACGCCGAGTAGGGCCACGAACGCAAGACACGAATACCGCGCCAACCGATCCACAACGGACATGGCCGACCTCCTCTCGCCGGAACCCACCCTCGACACCACCCCCGCTCGGCACGGTTCGGGTCGAGGCGCGAGCGAATCAAGTTAGCATCCATACCGACGAGTTCACCGAAAATCGCGATTCCGTCTACGCTGGTGGAGTGTATGAGCGCCTCGCCTTCTGACTCGCAGTCTGGGTTCGCGCGAATCGCAATTCGAGCCCTCGCGCTCGGGGCTCGGATTTCGACTCGATCGCCACGCTCGGGGGGATCACGAGACGAAAGGCGTCGTAATCACCGATAGGCCGGTAACTGGTGTTGCCGGTCGACGTGTTGCCAGTTCCTTCGTTCGGCCCGTCTTCGAGCGCGGGCCGCGCCGACGGAATCAAGGAAGCTCGCGGTTACGCACCATGGATCGACAGCAGCGCATCCTCTCGCAGACACTGCGCGTGTCGCTCGACACGGTCGGCGCTGCGGTGCTCGTCGCGAGCGCGGGGGTGGTCGTGTTCCAGGACCGCTTCGCGGCGCTCTTCGGGCTCTCCGAGGAGGGCGTCGCCGATGCTCCGCTCGAAGCTCTGACCGAGTCGCTCCGTCACGCCGGTGCAGGGCCGGTCGCGGACGTCCTCGTCCACGGCCGCGCGGGCGGTTGCGGCGAGATCGTGCTCACGGACGGCCGCGCGTTCGCGTGGCATGCCGTCGATCTCGAGGACGCTTCCCAGCGCGTCTGGATCTTCCGAGACGTGACGACGTCGCGGCAGCTCACGCTCGCACTGCACGACGCGGGCAACTGGCTGCGTCTGCTCGAGGCACATCTGACGGACGCCGTGGTCCTCGAGCTGGACGAGGACGCGCGCATCGTCGGGCTCTGGGCGAACGCGGCGATCCTCACGGAGACGGACACGAAGCTCGAAGGCGTCACGTTCGTCGAGGTCGTCGAAGGGCAGCACGGACAGGAGCTCGACGCGCGCGTCCGGCGCGTGCTCTCGACGGGAGAGGCCGACACCTACGAGTACGTGCTCGAGCGCGACGGACGACAGAGCGTCTTCGTCGCGAGCATGATCCGACTGACGACGGCCGAGGGCGAGCGGCCCCACGCCACCGTCATGATCCGTGACGTGACCGAGCAGGCGTACATGCAGTCGCGCCTGCTCGAGACCGAGAAGCTCGCGTCCGTCGGCTTCCTCGCGGCCGGCGTCGCGCACGAGATCAACAACCCGCTCGCGTACACCTTGCTCAACCTCGAGCGCCTCCGCTCGGGCCTGCGTGCGCTCGCGCGTGGCCGGTCGTCGACGGGAGACGCGCCCGACGCCTCCACGACCGCCGACGAGCTCGTCGGCGCCGTGGAGATGTGTCTCGAAGGGTGCCGTCGCGTGCAGGCGATCGTCCAGGACCTGCGGCGATTCTCGCGCAGCGACGACGAGAGCCCGCGCGTCCCGGTCGACGTCCGCCGTGCCCTCGAGTTCGCGGTCGACATCGCGAGGCCGGAGGCGGGACGTCGCGCGAACATCGTGTGCGACTTCCGGGAGACCCCGCTGGTCCTGGCGAACGAGGTCCGTCTCGCGCAGGTCTTCTTGAACCTGATCGTCAATGCCGTGCACGCGATCCCCGAAGGCGCGCCTGCGGAGAACGAGATCCGGCTGGTCACCACGACGGACGAGGAGGGTCGCGCCGTGATCGAGGTCCGCGACACGGGCGAGGGGATGACGCCCGCGGTGATGTCGCGCATCTTCGAGCCGTTCTACACGACGAAGGCTCCCGGCCTGGGCACGGGTCTCGGCCTGTCGATCTGTCGGAGCATCACCACCTCGATGGGAGGAGAAATCTCCGTCGAGAGCCACCAGGGGCGGGGGAGTGTGTTCCGCGTGATCCTTCCCGCCGCGAACGCGGATCCCGATCCCGGCCGAGCGTGAAGCTCGCCCCGTCGGGTCACGCCCCGAGCAGCGAGCGTGCGGACGCGATGGCCTCGCGCGTGCCGGCGATCGCGAGCACGTCTCCCGCGGCGAGCTGGAAGGACGCCGAAGGGATCGCCGTCGCCTCGCTGCCGCGCGTGACCGCGAGGACGGTCGCGCCGGTCAGCCCGCGTAGGTCGAGCTCGGCGAGCGTCTTGCCGATCGCCGGGCTGTCGGGCGGGATCGTGATCGCGACGGGCTCGCCGAGCCCCTCGAGGATCGCGCCGAGCTGCACCGGCGCGACCACCGCGGCGCCCGAGGGACGGCTCTGCGCGGCGAGGGCCTCGATGATCACCTGCGCGCCGGCGCGGACGTGTCCCTCCAGGTTGGTCGTCGACCGCCAGAAGAGGATGCCGAGCACGACGAGGAGCACGATGAAGAGCTTCGCGCCTTGGAAGCCGCGGAGGAACGGCTGCGTGATCGTGAGGAGCGGCACGCCCACGAGGATGAGGAGGGCGAGACGGAGCGTGACGATGAGCGCTCTGCGTGGCGCCGCCGCGAGGTCGACGTCCTTCGCGCTCACGTGAGGGAACGCGGCGTCCGCGAGCGTCGTCCCGAGGCGGCTGCCCACGCGGATGATGCCCACCGCGAACGGCAACGCGACGAGCGCGATGGCCGCGGCGACGAGCGCCCAGGCGACCTGAGGAGAGATCCCCTGGGCGACGAGGAAGGCGACGGCGCTCTCGCGCCCGAGCGAGGCCGTGACGATGATCGCCGCGAGCGCCGAGGCGTCGATGACGAGCAGGCGCACGAGCCTCCGCACGGCCCCGTGCGAGCGCGGTCGCGCGGCGGTGAGCCGCTCGAGCCAGCTCCCGTACAGCGCCGCGAACGTCTGCAGCGGTCGCGGCAGCTTGCGATCGAACCACGTCGCCGCGGGATCGGACACGCGGATGAGCACGGGCGTCAGCAGCGTCGTGATCACCGACACGGCGACCGCGACCGGATAGAGGAAGTCGCCCGTCATCTTCAGCGAGAGGCCGAGCCCGGCGATGATGAAGGAGAACTCGCCAATCTGAGCGAGGCTCATGCCCGCGCGGATGGACGTGCGCGTGCCGTGGCCGGTGAGGAACAGGCCGAGCGAGACCGTGGTGAGCTTGCCGAGCACGACGGCGGCGGTGATCGCCACGACCGCGGGCCAGTGCTGCGCGACGAGGCCGGGGTCGAACATCATGCCGACGGACACGAAGAAGACGGCCGCGAAGACGTCGCGGACGGGCTCGACGAGCGTCGCCACGAGCTTGTCCTCGCCGGACTCCGCGACCAGCGAGCCGGCGATGAAGGCCCCGAGCGCCACGGAGTAGCCGAGCCAGTGAGCGAGCACGGACGTGACGAAGCAGAACGCCACGCTCGTCACGACGGTGGCTTCGGCGCTGTGGAAGCGCGACACGAAGCGAATGGCGCGCGGCACGATCAGCATCCCGCCCGCGATGAGGGCGACGAGGAAGATCGCGAGCCGCCCGGCCGTCTTGAAGAGGGCGAACACCGAGACGCCGACGCCGCTCGCGAACGCGGTGAAGCCGGCGAGGAGGAGGACGGCGACGACGTCCTCGACGATGAGGATGCCGACGACGATGTCGCGCAGCTTGCCTCCGATGCTCTGCTCCTCGAAGGCCTTCGCGATGATCGTCGTGCTCGAGACGGCGATGATCGCGCCGGTGAAGATCGCCTCCGGCCCCGTCCAGCCGAAGAGACGGCCGACGACGAAACCGAGCCACAAGAGGAGCGTGCACTGCATCACGGCGGTGAAGGCCACGCCCGCACCGACGCGCAGCAGCTTCTTCACGCTGAACTCGAGCCCGAGCGAGAACATGAGCATCATCACGCCGAGCTCGGCGAGCGCGTGGACGACCTCGGGATCCGCGACGAGCGGGACTGCGACGTGCGGACCCGTCAACAGGCCCGCGACGATGTAGCCCAGCACCACGGACTGACGGAGCAGGCGAGCGATCGCGCTGGTGACGGCCGAGACGCCGAGCACGACCGCGAGCGACTGGAGGAGACCGTCGTGGGCTGCCACCCGAGCGACATAAGGATTTCGACGCCCTTCGGAAAGCGGCGCCGGACCTCGAAGGGGCGATCTCGCGCGTTCGGGTGTCGTCGAGCGCGTACGGATCCGTCGCGCCTCATCGGCCGGTGCGGCGTCGCCGTACCGCTGCAGCGGCGATGGCCGCGAGGCAGAGCCCTGCCGCGAGCGGACCACGGCCGCCCGCCGCACGGCAGCCACAGCCGCCGTCGCCGTCGCTCGCGGTCGCAGACGGCGGCTGCGCGCTCGAGCCGCCGCTCGTCCCGCTCGAGCCTGCGCCGCTCGTCCCGCTCGAGCCCGAGCGGGATGCGTCGTCTCCCGCGTCCGATGGATCGGAGCCGCCGCCGCTCGACGACGCGCCGCCGTCCGGCGACGTCGGGGTACCGAGCGGCGGAGTGACGGTGGAGCAGTCGCCGAGGGAGTGTTGGAGCGCGCCGAGGTCCCATGCGCCCGTGCGGGTGCGGGCGCAGTAGTCGTCGGGCACGGCGGCGAGCATCGGCCCCTTGCCGACGAGGGGCGAGAGGTCGCCCTTCTTCCGGAGGTCGCCTACGAGCGGCGCGACGTACATCGCCTCGAACGTGTCCACGGCGATACCCGTCAGGTTGTTCGCCGCGACGTGCGTCGCGCCGTCCCGGTTGCGGATGGCTCCCGTGAGCACGTTGCCGCGCGCCTCGCCGGTCGTCGTGGCGTAGCGGAAGTCGATGCCCGTCGTGGCCACGACCGTGTTGTGCAAGAGCTTCGTGTTCTTGCCGCGACTGACGTAGATGCCGACGTCGCTGCACTGCGCGATCACGTTGTTCCGCATCACGCCGTCCTCGTGCTCCACTTCGCACGCGACGTTCGGGTCGAACGCGGGAGCGCAGAACTCCGCCGCGGTCCCTCCGCCGCCGAACGAGAGCCCGACGTGCGTGCCCGCCGTGGTCAGGTCTTTCGAGCAGATCACGAGGTTTCGCTCGAACAGACCGCGCTTGCCGCCGCCCTTCATGAAAGCTCCGTAGGTCGGCGTCCCGCTCGCGCGGTGGAAGTCGCGAATGACGTTCGCGCGGACGATCCAGTCGTCACCCGTGTCGATGTTGAGCTTGGTGACGGGCTTGGAGGTCTGCCGCGCGTGCGTGTCGAACAGCTCGCATCCCTCGACGAGGCCCTGGTGCGGGATCGCGGCGCCGCCTCCAGACGCGTTCACCTTGAGCTGGGCGTTGAAGTCGACCAGCCGGCTCCTACGGAGCACGAAGCCCGACGCTCCGCCGACGACGTGGAACGCGTGCTCGCAGTCGTCGTCCGCGGCGCACGTCCCCTTCACCTCGAGATCCTCGAAGTGCCAGTGCGCGCCCGTGACGTTGAACCCGATCGTCGCGGAGACCTCGAGCTTCGCGCCGAGCGGCGTCGCGGAACGGACGACGATCGGCGACGCGGCGGTACCGCTCGCGTTGCAGGAGATGGTCGCGGAGATGGCGTAGGTCCCCGGCGCGAGGACGATCTCGTCGCCGGCCTTCGCTTCGGCGATCGCGGTGCGCAGGCCGTTCACGTCCGAGACCTGGACGACGTTCGCGGCGAACGCCGCGCGCGGCGCGAGCGCTGCGGCGGCGACGAGGACGGGAACGATGCGCGGGCGCATGCGCGCCATCGTATCCGAGCTCGGGGGACCGGATCAGGCGGCGCGCACGTCGACCAGTCGGAAGGCGTCGACATCCATGAGCCCGCGGTCGGTGAGCTTCAAGCTGGGGATCACCGGCAGGCTCAAGAACGCGAGCTGGAGGAAGGGCTCCGGGAGCACGCACCCGATCGCGCGGCTCGCCTCGCGCAGCTCCTCGAGCGACCGCGCGATCGACTCCGGCTCGTCGAGCGACATGAGCCCTCCGAGCGGGAGGGGCAGGCGGGCGAGGACCTGGCCTCTCGCGACGACCGTGAAGCCGCCGCCCACCTCGGCCAGCGCGGCCAGCGCGACGCGCATGTCGGCCGGATCCTTGCCGACGACGATCAGGTTGTGGCTGTCGTGGCCCACGCTCGACGCGATGGCGCCGTCGATCTCGCCGAACCCGATGACGTACCCGTTCGCGGGCTTGCTGCCCTTGCCGTGGCGCTCGAGCACGCTCAGTCGCCGGACGCCCGGCGCGTCGTGTGCAAGCACGGCGCGATCCGTGAGGATGCGGCCCGGCCGTACGCCGATGACGTGCACCATGCCGGAGGGGCCGGTGAGGTCGGACACCTCCGGAAGCGACGCCCGGACCGTGTTCTCCGGTCGACCGTACGCGGGCCGCGGCAGGTCGAGCTCGCGCACGAGCCGGCCGCCGGTCACGACGTCGCGGATCGCGCACGTCTCGAGGTCGTCGAGCACGACGAGGTCGGCGCGGAACCCGGGCGCGATCGCGCCGATGCGCTCACCCGATCGCGCGGGCCCCGCCAGCCCGTAATGCCGCGCGACGCTCCACGACGCCGCGCGATAGACGACCTCGGCGGGGACGCCTTTCGCGATCGCGGAGCGCACGAGCCAGTCGAGGTGGCCCTGCTCCGCGATGTCGAGCGGGTTGCGATCGTCGGTGCAGAACCCGATGCTGGTCGAGGTCGCGAGCGTGAGGAGCGGCGCGAGCGCGTCGAGGTCCTTCGCCACGCTGCCTTCGCGGATCCACACCGCGATGCCCTTGCGTAGCTTCTCGCGCGCCTCTTCGAGCTCCGAGCTCTCGTGGCACGACGTGATGCCCGCGCATGCGTAGGCGGAGAGCGCGCGCCCTCGGACGAGCGGGGCATGGCCGTCGAGAGGGCGGCCGTCGAACAGCGCGAGCTTGTCGAGGACGAGCGGATCGCCCGACAGCACACCGGGCACGTTCATGACCTCGGCGAGGCCGAGCGTCTTCGGATGGGAGAGGAGCGGCGCGAGCGCGTTCGCGTCGAGCACGCCGGCGCCGTTCGTCTCGAACTCGGTCGCCGGCACGCACGAGCTCACCATGACGCGGAGGTCGAGCCCCGCGTGCGCGCCGTCGGCCGTGCGCGCCATGCGCTCGGCGGCGTCGAGGAAGAAGCGGATGCCGCGTACGCCGAGGACGTTCGCGAGCTCGTGCGGATCGCATATGGCCGCCGTCGTCCCGCGCGGCAGCACCGTCCGCTGGAAGCTCTCCGGCACGAGGAGGGAGCTCTCGAGGTGGACGTGCGCGTCGATGAAGCCCGGCACCACGTGCGCGCCTCGACAGTCGATCTCGCGTCGGCCTCGGAGGCCCGGCTCGACCCCCACGACGACGCCGTCCTCGATGGCGATGTCACCATGGAGGAACTCGCAGCCGAACACGTCGAGCCAGCGGACGTCCCGCAGGACGAGATCACAAGGCTCCTGCCCCTGGGCGGCGCGAAGGCGCCGGCGGATGACGTCGGTGAGCTCCATCCAACGAGGATAGCGCGTTCGTCGCTGCCGAGCGCCAGGTCCGGCGCCGACTATCCCGACCGTGGACAACGACGAGAACGTGGAATACGAAAGAGCTCAGCCACACAGGGGGGACACGACCATGACCGACCGCCGTCGCGCACATTCCGGACTGCGATCGGCTGGAGCAGACGCCATCCTCGGTTTTTCCACGCAACCGGCGCTGCGATCCGGCCGACCTCCGCGCATGCGAACTCGAACCATCGTCCTCGCATCTCTCTTGTCCGTCTTCGGCTGCGGTGTCTTCGACGGCAGCGACGCTCCTCCGCCGCCCCCCGAGGCGCCGTCGGAACCGCCGCGCCGCTCGGAGCCCGATCTGCCGCCGCCGGTGACCGGGACGCCGACCGAGAACGAGCTCACGGAGGAGTTCGGCGTGTTCGTCACGACGGCGGGTACGGCCGACGGCGAGGGGACGCGCACGAGCCCCCTCGCGAGCATCCAGGCCGGCATCGAGCGTGCGAAGGAGCAGGGCAAGCGCGTCTACGTCTGTGGCGAGACCTTCAAGGAGGCGTTGACGCTCGCGCGAGGCGTTCCGCTCATCGGGGGCTTGGATTGCTCGACGTTCGTCTGGAAGAAGGGGAACACGCGGACGCGCATCGAAGCACCTTCATCTCCTGCGCTCGATGCGAACGGGATCGACGTTCCGACGCGCATCGAGGGCTTCGACGTCGTCGCGCCCGACGGGACGGCCTCGTCGCGCACGTCGATCGGGCTCCGCGCGAAGGGATCGGGTGGGCTCGTGTTCGTCTCGAGCAGCATCACCGCGGGGCGCGGGTTCGATGGGGAATCCGGCACCGAGGGGGTTCAGCTGACGTTCTCGCAGACGGAGCCGGGGCGAGGGTCGCCCGAGTGGACGAGTAGAGATCTCTTCGTTCGGCCTCCGAACGAAGGCGGTGCGGGTGCGGTGGGATCGTGCGCGGGTGCACCCGGCTTCGCAGGTGGAACGGGTGGCAGGGGAGGCACGAGTGGTGACTTCCTCTCCGACCGTTGCCGGATCGCCGTCGTATGCGCGATAAGTTTCTACTGGTGGTATCCAGAGAAGATCGGCGGCTGGGTCGAGAACCATCCGATCATCCTAGCCGGGTCGCCTAGCACCCCCGGAGAGCCTGGTGCGGGGAACCCCGCCGCGGCGGGGGCGGACGGGCCGAGCGCAGCCAACCCGGGCACGTTCTCGGCGGATGGATTCATCCCCGCGGATGGGGTGAATGGAACGAACGGCACTCCGGGCAAGGGCGGCGCCGGTGGAGCTGCGGACTGGCCGACGACCGTCCCGAACGAGAAGTATCTCGAAGCGCAGGCAGCGACTGGTCCCGGCGGAGGTGCTGGTGGCTGTCCAGGTCTCGCGGGGACTGCGGGCAAGGGCGGCGGCGCATCGGTCGGCGCGCTCCTCTACGACAGCCCCGGCATCACGTTCGACGCGGTGCAGATCGTCGCCAACGACGGCGGCGACGGCGGTCGCGGGACGTTCGGCTCGAACGCCACATGGGGCGGGCCTCCCGCGACGCCGCATCCTGGCGCCAAGGAAGGAGAGGCAGGGCAGCCGGGCGGCCGCGCGGGTGTGAGCGGAAGCGGCGCCGGAGGATCGAGCGTCGCGATCGCTCACCATGGCGGAGCCCCTTCGCTCGTGAACGGCTCGACGTTGAAGATCGGCAGGGCTGGGCGAGGCGTCCCGGAGGCGAAGGCGACCGATGCCGCGACGGGGCAGATCAAGACGCTCGCGGCATCCTCCGACGGCGTCGCGAAGGACCTGCTCGAGTTCTGAGCCCCGGTCGGTCTCAGCGCAGGTGCCGGCCGACCGCCGGCCCTGCGCCGGCGCTCGTCGCAGGATCGAGATCGTGCGCGCTCGGAAGATCGAGCGTCGCGTCGATCCACGTGCCGTCCTTCCCCGACGCGAGCGCGTTCGTGACGAGCGCGTGGAGCGTGGGGTCTGCGCTGCGGAGCTCGTCGATCGAGATCCCGTCGGCGACGATCGCATCACCCTTCCGGACGACGACGCGCAGATCGCGATCGGTGCTCCCTCGACCGAGGATCGTCACTCTTGCATCGCGCGTCGAGAGCGTCGCGATCGGCGTGCCCCTCGCGTGGGAAGCGGCCGCCGGCGTCGACGGCGTCGTCGGTCCCTCGGTCGTCGGTGCGTGCCCCGTCGCGTCGTTCGACGAGGCGTGCGTGCAGGCGGCGAGGGCGAGGACGAGGAACGAGAACGCAGCACGACGCATGCCCCGAGTATAATCCGCCGGAATGCCGGACGACCAAGCCTCCACCTCCGCGATCGCTTTCGACGATGCGGCGATCGAGCACCTTCGCCTCGCCGCAGAGGAGGTCGCGTGGCTCACGGGCAGAGGCTATGCCCTCGCGGTCGTCGGTGACCTGGTGGCGAAGCATCACGGGCTCACCGACATGCAGCGCGCGGCGCTCGCGCGTGGAACGTGCTCCGAGCCGCAGTACCGACGCCGTGCGGCGCGGGAGCTCGAGGCGGAGGACGTGGCGCGCCGTCCGCTCGCCGTCGACGCGATGGACGCGATGGCCACGATCGAGGCGGCGCTCTCCGAGCGTCCCGTCCTCCAGACGCTCGACGGCACGGTCCGCGCGTTCGGCGTCGAGCGCGTCGACTGGGCTCCTGGTGATCGCGCCGACGAGGCCGTCGATCGCCTGCTCGCGGCGGTGAAGGAGCTGCGCCCGTCCGTCGTGCGGTTCATCCTCGACGAGCGTGCTCCCGGCGCGCGCGAGCTCGAGGCGAAGCTCGGAGCTCGGGCGAAGGCGCAGAAGGTCAAGGCGGAGGTCGTCCTCGTCGCCGATCCCGTGAAGGCGCTCGTCCGCGAGAAGCAGATCGCCACGGGCGACGCCGAAGCGCTCGACGCGTGCGCGTCCTGGTTCAACCTCGTCGGTCGCGTCGTCGCGTCGATCCCCGGCGCGAAGATCGTTCGGCTCCAATAGCCGTCCCGCGAGTGTTTTCGCGGGCTGCCGGCGCGCCGAGGCGGCGACCTCATCTTCGAGCCGCACGACGCGCCGTTTTTGGGTACGTTGCTGCCGATGATCGACCTTCGACCCCTCCCCAGGCTTGCAGCTGGCCTCTCGGTTTTCCTCCTCGTCGCCGCGTGCGACAAGAAACAGGACACGACGATTCCGGACGTGGCCGCGCCGCCCGACACGACGGCGGTCGTCGAAGCGGGCCCCGTCGACATCTCGCAGTGCGCCGGGTGCCAGCTCGTCGCGCAGCAGTCGTGGTCCTTCGCCGGTATCTACCGGGACGAAGCGTGCACCCAGCCCCTGGCTCAGGTGGTGCTGCCCGCGTGCGCTCCGGTGCCCGCGCTCGGGCCGACGAGCCTCACGTACGTCGACGAGGTCGGGTCTCGGAAAGCCGGCGAGGTGGCGAACGTCACGCTCGTCGAGCAGATCCCCCCGGAGGCCGCGCGTTATCGCAAGACGGCGAAAGGATGCGTGCGCGCGAACGAGGCGGCGGTCGACGTCACGCCGATGAACTGCGTCGGCGAGCGTGTATGTCGCGACTCCTCGGGCACCCTCGCGTGCGCGAACTGCCGCACCCTCTCGAACGGCTGCCCCGACTTCGAGGAGACCCGTTACTACGCGGCGATCGACGATCCGGCCGCCGGCACGAAGAAGGTCGCGGGCGGTGGCGGCAGCAACGCCCTCGCGCGGCTCAAGCAGTGCTGCGCCGCGCTCGCGGCGGAGGCGAAGCGGCTCGGCAGCTCCCCGGAGGCCGGAGTGCTCGCCAGCGCGGCGGCGCAGTGCAACACGATCGCAGCGAGCGGGAACGCGCCGGAGGTCGGCGTGCTGAAGAACCTCCTCGCCGGCAGGACCATCCCGCCCGTCTGCGCCGGGTTCTGATCGCAGCTCACGCCGACGCGGCCCGGTCCCCGAAGCTCGATCCGGAGGGCCGCGTCCCACGCGCGCGCGTGGCGCTCTCGCGCCCGCGCGCGCCGTCGCTTCGGCCGAGGTCGTCGTAGATCCGCCACGACCTCGGCCTTCGTTTCACGCGTCGAGCCTCGAGCGGTGCCGTTCGTCCCGGCGGCGATCTGCGCTTTCCGCGCGCGCCGCTTGGCATCGATCGCCGAATCATCGAACATCCCGGTGCGTGTGGAAGGGCATCCTCGCCTTCGGCGTGACCTACGTGCTCGTCGCCGGCCGCCGAATGCAGCGGTTGCCGATCGATCGCCCGGCCGGAGCCCTCATCGGTGCGGTGCTCGCGGTGGCGCTCGGTGCCGTGACCCCGGCGGAGGCGGGCGAGGCGGTCGACAAGAGCACGCTGACGCTGCTCTTCGCCGTGATGGGGATGGGCGCCTTCCTCTCGATGGATGGCTTCCTCGACCGCGCCACGCCCTGGCTCGCGCACGTGGCGCGGACGCGACGGCGCTTGCTCGGGACGATCGTGTGGGGCTCGGGGATCCTCTCGGCGTTCGTGACGAACGACGCCGTCTGCGTGCTCGCGGCTCCGCTCGTCGTCGACGTCATCGAGCGCTGGAAGCTTCCGAGGCTCCCGTTCCTGCTCGCGCTCGCGACGGGAGCGAACACCGGCAGCGTCGCGACGCTCGTCGGCAACCCGCAGAACATGCTCTGCGCCAGCCTCGGCAAGCTCGAGTTCGCCTCGTTCCTCCTCCACATGGGGCCCGTGGCGGTGCTCTCCTTGCTCGCGAACCATCTCTTGCTCGCGTGGCTCTATCGCAAGGAGCTCGACGGCGAGCTCGCCGTGGAGGCGCCCACGGAGAAGCTCTTCACGCGCTCGACGATCGTTTCGCTCGTCGTGATCGCGGGCACGGTCGTCGTCTACACGGCGGGCGGGAATCTGTCGTTCACGGCGCTCGCGGGCTTCGTCCTCTTGCTCGTGCTCCACCGTGCTCGACCGGACGGCGTCTGGAACCGCATCGACTGGTCGATCCTCCTCTTCTTCGGAGGGCTCTTCATCGCGGTCGACGGTCTCGCGCGGAGCGGCGCCGTCGCGTGGGTCTTCGAGCGCGTGCCGCTGTTCGACGCGTCGCTCGGTCACGGCGCGTGGGCGCGCGTCGCGGCGTTCTTCATGGTCGGCAGCAACGTCGTCACGAACGTGCCCTTCATCCTCATCGTCCGCCCGGAGATGGACCGCCTGCCGGATCCGCTCCTCGGCTGGGAGCTGCTCGCCATGGCCTCGACGTTCGCCGGCAACCTGACGCTCCTCGGCTCCGTCGCGAACGTGATCGTCGCGGAGAAGAGCCGCCGCGTCGGCGGTCTCGGGTTCGGCGAGTACCTCCGCGCGGGGATCCCGATCGCGACGATCACGACCGTGATCGGCACCGCGTGGCTCGTCGGCTTTCGCCTTTTGACTCGATGACGGGCGCTCTCAGAAGCGCAGCTCCGTCTTCACTTGGCCCGGCGGGATCGTCCCGATGTCCGCGCCCTTCTCGGTCGTGAGCGCGATCGCGGTCGCGACGCCGCCGGCCGCGACGACGCCGACGGCCGTCCAGAACCACCACTTGCTCAGGATCCCGGCGCGAGGTGCCATCGGCACGTCGACGTTCTTCGTCTCGCCCGCGGCGACGACGACGTTCGTCTCCGCCGGCTCGTAGCCGTCTCGCCGGAGGACGATCGAGTGCGAGCCCGGCGACACCACCGACTCGGTCGGGACCGTCCCGAGCGCTCTGCCGTCGAGCGCGACCGACGCGCCCACGACCGGCGAGGTCACACGGAGCAGCGCCGACGCCGAGCGCACGGCGAGCTCCGCGTCGACGGTCTCCACCTTGCCGCCGACGAGTGGGAGCTCTCGCTCCCAGGAGAAGTACCCTTCCTTCGAGAGGATCACCTTCTGCTTGCCGGCGTTGACCCGGAGGATGGTCGTCCCCGCCTTGGTCTTGCCGACCACGCGCTCGCCGACGCGGATCTCCGCGTCCGCGACGGGGGCGCTGATCACGAGCGTCGCGACGCGGCTCTGCACGTCGCGGAGCAGCTCGTTCAGCTTCGGGACCCGCGCCTTGAGCTCGGGGGGCGCCTGCTCGGCGAAGGCCTCGAGCGCGTCGAGCGCCTTCGGGAAGTCTGCGAGCCCCTCGTAGGCGCGGCCCATGTTGTAGAGGATGGCCGGGTTCTTCGACTCCTCGTAAGCGACGCGGTAATGCTCGGGCGCCTCCTGGTAGCGGAGCGCCACCATCGCGTCGTCGCCCTTGCGCTTCGCCTCGTCGGCGCTGCTCGGTGTGGGCGCAGCATCGGACGCCTGCGAGGCCGGCTGGGCGAGCGCAGGTCGGGACAGAGCGACCGCGAAGAGCACGCTCGCCGTCGCGACGAAGCGGCCCGCGAGGGTTCTCCTGCGGAAAGGCGGGCGCCGTGCCATGGGAAACGCGATCCTACCATGGTGCACGGCCCGACAGATCGGGCCGGTCGCGGCCATACTCGACGTGAGCTGCCACGCTCGAACGTGTCCCGAGTGAGGACCCCGATGCGTCCCACGAAGCTCCTTTGCAGTCTCTTCCTCGTTCTCGCCGCGCTCGTGACGGCCTGTTCGACGAAGCCGGAGTCGGAGGAGGCGCCTACCGTCGGCCAGTCGTCGAGCGCGATCATCAACGGAACCCTCGACACGGAGCACGAGGCCGTGATCGCGTTGCTCTTGAGCGCCGGACGACGCTGCACCGGCACGATCATCCAGGTCGACCCGAGCGAAAGATCGGCTGGGTCCTCACCGCGGCGCACTGCGTGAACCAGCTCCAGCCGATGTTCGTCCTCCAGGGGCAGGATTATCTCGCCCCCGGCGCGATCAAGTACGACGTCATCGACTACGCGGCGGATCCTCGCTGGGCCCCTCCGCTCCGAGAAGCGGATTTCGCAGTCGTGCGGATCGCCGGCGTCGATGCGACGACGCCGACGATCGCGATCACTCCGTCGGAGGACGACGTGACGGTCGGAATGACGGTCACGAGCGTCGGCTACGGCCGCACCGTTGGCGGCAACGAGCCGAACGAGAACACGAAACGCTGGTTCGTACAGAAGAGGCTCGACCAGGTCGGGCCGACGCTGATCGGTTACGAGATGCGTACGAGCGGCATCTGCGCGGGCGACAGCGGCGGTCCGGTCCTCGCGGGGAGCGGCACGAACGAGCGCATCATCGGCGTGCATTCCTTCGGCTCGGGAGGCAACCCCAACCCCGAGTACTGCAACGGGTTCGGCGGCTCCGCGCGATTGAGCTTCGGTCTCTCGTTCCTGAACGAGGAGTTGACGAAGCCCTTGCCCGAGGAGAGCTGCGGGCTCTGCCGGAAGATCGCGACGTCCGGCAAGAACGCGTGCGCGCTGATGACCGCATGCCTCGCCGACCCCGAGTGCCGCGGGTACTACGACTGCGTGCGCGAGGGCACGAAGTCCGAAGAGGAGTGCATCCTCGACCATCCCCTCGCGGAGGGGCCGTTCAAGGCGGCCCTGAGCTGTGTCTGCCGGAGGGCGTGCACGGACCTCTGCGCGGCCGAGCCTTCGTGCGAGGCAGCGCCGAAGTGCGGATTTTCGCGTGAGCCGAACGACTGCACGAGCTGCATCGAGCGCGCCTGCTGCGACGAGCAGATGGAATGCGCCGCGGACGGGCGCTGCTACCTCTGCCTGAAGAACGGCGACGCCGATCCCGCGTGCGCGACGAACCCGCAGCGGAAGAAGCTCGAGACCTGCATGGCGAACGCGTGCAAAGAGCAGTGTGGTGGGGGCAACGGCGGCGCGGCGCCCGAGCCTCCCGCGGCGGAGCCCGAGCCGGAGCCGCCCGCTCCGACGAGCAGGCCCGAGAAGAGCGGCTGCGCGGCGAGCCCGGCAGCGCCCGGTACGGAAGGGATCGGCCTCGCGGTGACTGCCGTCGCGCTCGCGGGGCTACGCCGGCGATCGCGGAGCGGCGCTGGCGCGTCCCGCTGAGCCCGAAGGTCGCGACCTGTCGCTCCTCGTCGCGACGACGAATGCGAGTACGATGCACGGGTGCCTCGTCTCCTCGCCGTCAGCGATCTCCACGTCCGCCAGTCGCAGAACCGGCGCTTCGTCGAGCAGATCGCGGGCAACGCGGACGACTGGCTCATCCTCGCGGGGGACGTCGGCGAGTCGGAGTCGGATCTCCGCTTCACGTTCGACACGCTCGCGCCCCGCTTCGCGCGCCTCGTCTGGGTGCCCGGCAACCACGAGCTCTGGACGATCGAGGACGGCGGCCTTCGCGGCGAGGAGCGGTATGCACGCCTCGTCGAGGTGTGCAGGAGCTACGGCGTCCTCACGCCGGAGGATCCGTACGAGCGCTTTCCGGGCGAGCCTGGCGAGCCTCCGATCGTCGTCGCCCCGCTCTTCCTCCTGTACGACTACTCGTTCCGACCGGACGACGTCGCCGCCGAAGACGCCATCGCGTGGGCGGCCGAGCACGGCATCGTGTGCACCGACGAGTACGTGCTGCACCCGGACCCGCATCCGACGCGCGCCGCGTGGTGCGAGGCGCGCTGCCGTCTGACCGAGGCGAGGCTCGCCGCGCTCCCGGAGGACGTCTCGACGATCCTCGTGAACCACTTCCCGCTCCGCCGCGACCACGCCTTTCTTCCGCGCGTCCCCCGTTTCTCGATCTGGTGCGGCACGCGCCGAACCGAGGACTGGCACGTCCGCTTCCGAGCGAAGGCCGTCGTCTTCGGCCACCTCCACATCCGCCAACGCCGCGAGCTCGACGGCGTCGTGTTCCACGAGGTGTCCCTCGGTTACAAGCGCCAGTGGGATCCGGCGCATCCGGAGCGGTACATCCATCGGATTTGGCCACGCGCATGACCGACTCTGGCTGCTGCTCGTGCTCGTACGAGGAGTCCTCAGTTTCAGCAAAGACACTCCCGGCTCCAGGGCGCACGAGTGGCGCACCGGACGAGGCGGGTGATGGCCATGCCCGACCGAGCACGACGAGCTGACCGCCGAAGAGGCGCGCGCGGGTCACGTGGTCCTCGTTGCCGAGGACTGAGAGGGCTGAGGCCTCGCGCAGCGAGCATCACGTAGCCGGCAGCCGTATCTCGAACCGCGCTCCCTGCTCGACGTCCACCGACACGATGCGCCCCGAGTGTGCCTCGACGAAGCGCCGCGCGGTGACGAGCCCGAGGCCGAGCCCCATCGGCTTCGTGCTGTGCAGCGGCTCGAACAGATGCGCCTTCACGTGCGGGCTGATCCCGGTCCCCGTATCGGAGATGGCGATGACGACCTCGCCGTCGTGCATCTCGAGCTCGACGCTCAGCTCCCCGCCGTCCGGCATGGCCTCGACCGCGTTGCGCACCAGGTTCGTGATGGCGGCTTGGAGCTGGTCGGCGTCCACGTCGAGCACCACGGAGCTCGGGTCGGGCAGGTGCCGGACGATGCGGATGTTGTCGGGGATCCAGTCGGAGGTGAGCACGCGCTCGAGCAGCTCGACGAGCGACGTGGGCTGGCGGTTCGGCGTGCGAACGCGCGCGTAGTCGAGGAGCCCGGTGATGATGATGTTCGCGTGCCGCACCTCGTCGTGGATGATGCGGAGCGCGTCTTCGACGTTCGGGTGCTGATCCGGAGAGAGGTGCCGCCGGAGCACGTAGGTCGCGTTCATGATCGCGGCGAGCGGGTTCCGGATCTGATGCGCGACGCCGCCGGCGAGCTGTCCGAGGATGGCCAGTCGCTCCTGGCGGACGAGGTGCTCCTGCGCCTCCGCGAGCTCCCGCGTGCGCTCGAGGACGCGGCGCTCGAGCTCGTCGCGTGCCGAGCGGAGCGCTTCCTCCGTCTGTTTGCGTCCGGTGATGTCGTGGGCGATGCCGGTCGTGCCGATGACCCTCCCGGTGTCGTCGACGATGCGGGTCTTGACGGTCTCGATGACGTAGGACCTGCCTCGCGCGTCGACGAAGGGCTCCTCCTTGTGCTTGTGCTCGCCCGTCCGCATCACCGTCTCGTCGTCGGCTCGGTAGACCTCGGCGAGCTCACGCTGCCAGATGTCGAGGTCGGTCAGCCCGACCACCTCTTCCGGGCTCGACCTGCCGGCTGCCTCGGCGAAGCGCTGGTTCACGAGGAGGTAGCGCCCCTCCCGGTCCTTCAGCCACGCCATGTCCGGGATGTTGTCGAGGATCGCCTTCCTCTGTCGCTCGGCCTCGCGGAGCTGGACCACGCTCTGCCGCCAGAGCGTGATGTCGCGGAAGATGCACGCCGCGCCGCGGATCGCCCCCTCCGGACAACGGAGCGCATTCGCGCTCGCGAGGATGTGTACCCCCTGGGGAGCCGCGCGGTTGCGTACGAACAGCGCGACGTCCTTCACCTCCTCGCCGCGGAGCGCGCGGACGAGAGGCAGATCTTCCCAGGGAAACGGCGTCTCCTCGTCGGGGAGGAAGAGCCCGAACCATTCACTCCACTGGGACGGTGGCGGAGGAGGCTCGGTCCGACCCACGAGCGCCGCGACGGCTCGGTTGCTGTAGACGATGCGCCCATCGCGGTCCACGACGACGAGCGCGTCGCGGAGACCCGCCAGCGCCTCGAGAACCCATCCACGCTCCGAAGTCACCCCGTCGGCATCGGCGATGCCGTGCATTGGAGAATCGTACCACCGGCGCGAAGCCCCTCGCACGAGGGCTTCGGAGCGCCGCGGTTCTTCTCGCCTCGGCCTTCGGACCGGGCACAACTGGAGCTCGGCCCTTGCCGCGACGATCGGATACGATGCGACCCGAGGAGGCACGAGAGTGGGCCAGGAGATAAAGACGACGCTCCGCTGGGATGGTCGCATCATCGAAGGAACGGCGCTCCTCGAGACGGACTCGCTCGTGTTTCGCGGCGGAGCCAGCCTCACGATCCCCTTCTCGGAGATGATGTCGATCGAGGCCGACTCCGGCTGGCTCGAGCTCAAGACCCAGCGCGGCCTCCTCTTGTTCGAGCTGGGCCCGAAGGCCGAGGCCTGGAAGGAGCGGATCAAGAACCCGAAGGGGCTCATCGAGAAGCTCGGGCTCGACGAGACCAAGAAGGTCTGCATCGTCGGCAAGCTGGCGCCGCACGTCCGCGCCGACGTCGAGGCCTCGGGCGCGAAGGTCGCGAAGAGCGCTCGCGGGAAGGGGTACGACGCCGTGTTCCTCGCCGCGTCGGCGAAGAAGGACCTCGAGAGGCTGCCTGCGATCAAGGAGATGATCGTCGACGACGGCGCGATCTGGATCGTCTTTCCGAAGGGCAAGACCGGCGAGGACGAGCTCACCGAGCGCGCCGTTCTCACCGCGGGCCGCACGTTGCAGCTCACCGACAACAAGCAGCTCAAGGTCGACGAGGAGCTCACCGCCGTCCGGTTCGTCATCCCCGTCGCTTATCGGAAGAAGAAGAAGTAGCTCGCGTCGAACGGTGCTTGCAGCATGTCCAAGAAGATCGCGCTCCGGGGGTGGCGAAGGGTCGCCAATGCGATGTGGCGGGCGCCGAACGATCCGCAGATCTTCGGCGCGCTCGAGATCGACGCGACGGCGATGCGGGCGTTCATCGACGGCTGTCGCGAGCTCGGTCACAAGATCACTCCCACGCACCTCGTCGGCCGCGCCGTCGCGCTCACGCTTCGGGACGTGCCGGAGCTCAACGTCCGCATCGTCGGGGGCTGGGCGAGGCCGCGCGAGTCCGTCGACGTCTTCTTCATCACGGCCGTCGAAGACGGGCGGGATCTCACGGGGATCAAGATCGAGCGGCTCGATCGCAAGGACGTGCTCGAGCTCGCCACCGAGCTCGGCGGGCGGGCCGGAGCGGCCAAGGCGGGCAAGGATCCCGATCTGGCGCGATCGAAGCGAGCCATGGACGCGCTGCCGATCCCGATCCTGCGGCTCGCCCTGCGCGTGACGTCGTGGATCACCGGCGACCTCGATCGCAGCATCGCGTCGCTCGGCCTCGGGCGAAGCCCTTTCGGCAGCGCGATGGTGACGAGCGTCGGCATGTTCGGGCTGCCGATGGGCTTCACCCCGCTCTCGTGGATGTATCGCGTCCCGCTGCTCGTCCTCGTCGGAGCGATCACCGACAAGCCGGTCGCGGTGGACGGGCGCGTCGAGATCCGCCCCGTCCTCCCGATCACGGCGTCGATCGACCACCGCTTCGTCGACGGCTGGCACGTCGGACGTGCGATGCGGACGTTCCGCGCCTACCTCGAGTCGCCGTCGACGTTCGAGACGCGCGCCGCGGAGCGTATCGCCGCCGCGGCGCGGCCGTCCTGAGGCCTTCGCGACGCGCGCGCGGAGCGCCGGCGCCCCCCTCAGCGCGACGGCGCGTCTTCGCGCCGGCGGCGCGTCACGAGCGCACCGAGCGCCACGAGCCCCGCGGCGATTCCGAACGCGCCCGGCTTCGAGGTGCCCATCGCGCACCCGGCGGAGTCGACCGTCGGCCGCGGGAGGGAGCGCACGCCCTTGCTCGTGTCGTCGTTCACGTCGTCCGCGTCGTCGTCGTCCACGTGCTCGTGCTCGTGCGTGCCGTCTTCGTGCATGTCGGGCTCGGTGTCGAGCTCGCCGATGCCGTCACCAGGCGCGTCCCCGTCCGGAGTGACCGGCACCTCGAGGGGCAGCGGCTTCTCCTCGTCCATGCTCTTCTTCGGCTCGTCGCACTTCGCGCCGATCTTGAAGCCGCCGACCGGGGCCTTGGCGAGGCGCTTCTCGGTCTGGGGGCCGTAGATCCCGTCCTCGTCGATCTTGTCGTTCGGGTTGTTCCGGTTCCACAGCCGCTGGAAGGCGAGGACGGAGAGCCCGCGGAGGTCGACGGTGCCGCCGCCCTTGTAATCGAAGTGGACCGGATCGTTCGCGCCGAGCCAGCGGAAGCCTTTCGACTGGAGCGCCGAGCGCCACGCCGCGTTGTCCTGGACGTCGATCGCGAGCGCAGACTCGTGGTTGCTCTTCCCCGGGCTCGCCGCGAGGCTGATGCCGCACCGCCCCGCCTTGTACCAGCGGTAGAGGAGGTACTGCTGCGGGAGCGCGCGAAGCCCGGAGTTGAGCGAGAGGGTGACGCCGCGCGCCTTCTGCGCGGCCGCGAGGGCATCGGCGACGGGCGTCTGGAGGTAGGGGAACACCGCGGAGCCGAGCTTGATGCCCTTGATGTTGTCGATGCGCTTGAACGTGTTCGGCCGCAGGCACTGGATTTCTTCGACGAGCTGGATCGCGAGACCGCGGACGGAGTTCGTCGAGCAGCTCGCCGTGACAGCGGCCGAGACGGGATCGGTCTTCGTCAGCGTATACGACGACTGAGCGATGGGCTCGTCGTCGTCGGTGTCGGGACTGGAATCGATCACGCAGGCCGAAACGGCGAGGGACGCGATCAGGCAACCAAACCGAATGCGCCGCAGCATGCCCGTCCCTTCTGCACGGAGCGGGCCGTCACGAACGCCGGATCGGCGCGCGTGGACGATGCGCAGGTCGAGCGAGACGTTGCGCGATTCGATCCGTCCGCGCGCGCTCGGTTCAGCGACGATAGAAGGTCACGCTCACGCCGAAGAGGGCAGGGAGCATCGATTGCTCCATGTGGGCATCGGTGCGAAGCACGCGATCCGTCCAGTCCTTGCTCGTCATGCGCATGCGTCGCGCATCACCGCGACGTGTCGTTCGACGAGCACGAGGCGCGACGCCGCCGGCCGATGGCGAGGGCCGCGGCTCCGACGAGGAGCATCGAGCCCGCCACGCCGCTGTCGCGGCGCGCTCCCACCGCGGAGCAGCCGCCGTCCGCGGCGCGTGCGGGCTCGTCGATCGCGTCGATCGATCCGTCCGATTCGTCGTCCGACTCCGCCGACGCGTTCGACCCCGTGGACTCGATCGACTCCAGTGACTCGATCGCATCCATCGACGTCGTGGTGTCCGGGGCGAGCTCGTCTCCGGGCTCCGTCGCGTCCGGGATCACGGGTGTGTCCGCGCCGTCGATCTCGATGTCGAGCTCCGGCGGGATCTCGCTCGACCTCGCGCCCGGCGTGCACACTGCGCCCTTCGCGAAGCCTCCGACCGGCGCCTTGGCGAGGCGCGCCTCGGTCGCGGGACCGTAGACGCCGTCTTCCGCGATCCTGTCCGACGGGTTGTTGCGGTTCCAGAGCCTCTGGAACGCGAGCACGGAGAGCCCCTTCATGTTCACGGTGCGGCCGCCCACGTAGTCGAAGTGGACCGGATCGCTCGCGCCGAGCCAGCGGTAGCCCTTGCTCTTCATCGTCGAGCGCCAGCTCGCGTTGTCGGCGATGTCGACCGCGATGCCCGACTCGTGGTTGCTGGTGCCCGGCTTGGCCGCGAGCGAGATCCCGCAGCGCCCCGTCTTGTACCAGCGGTAGAGCAGGTACTGCTGCGGGAGCGTGCGCAGCCCCGAGTTGATCGTCATGCGCACGCCTCGGGCCTTCTGCGCTGCGACGAGCGCGTCCGCTGCGGGCGTCTGGAGGTAGGGGAACACCGCGCTGCCGAGCGCGAGGCCGGGCACGTCGTCGATGCGCTTCATCGCTCCCGGCTTGAGGCAGTTGATCTCCTCCACGAGCTGCACCGCGAGCGCCTTGACCGAGGTCGTCGAGCAGCTCTGTGTCACCGCCGCCGACACCGGGCTCGTGGTGGAGAGAGCGCTCGCCGAGACTCCGACCTCCTCCTCCTCGTGGAGACCATCGTCGTGATGGTCGGCGGCATCGATCTCGTCGACGTCCGCGCAAGCCGCTGCGATGAAGGGGAGGGTGAAGCAGACCAACCAGGAACGAAGGGAACGCATCGACCCGTCTTCGACTGCAGCCAGCGGGCCATCGCGCCTGCGTGCATCCTCGGAGCCTGTGTGCCTGGCGGGATTTCCGCGCGTTGAGCCGAGCGCCCGCCGGCGGGCCCGTGGCTCGCCCGATTCGCTCGCGAATGGACGCGCGCGTCCTTGCGCGAGGATTCGCGCAAGCACGCGACCCGATCGTGCGAAATAGGCGGGAGATGTCGGGCATTAACGGGTGATGGCGCGCCGGCTCTGGAGGCTCGTGCCCCGGGCGGCGGAGAGCTGAGCCGAAGTGGGTGAGGGTGCCGCGCCCGGCAACGTCGGCTACGCTGAAAGCATCTCGGCTTGCTCGCGCCGAGCCTTGATTCGAAGCGACGGATGAAACGACACCCGCGAACGCTTCTCTTGGCTGCGTCCACGTTCGCAGCGCTTCTCCTCGCGACGAACGGAGCTTCCGCGTTCTGCAGGATCACGACCTGCAATCCGAAGGAGGACGAGTGCCGTCTCAACGACCGGGGATGCATCCGCGACGGCGTGCCCCTCGTCTGGAAGACGATGCCCATCGTCTACCGCTTCCATGCAGGCGGCACGAGCAAGCTCGATTTTTCGGCCGCACGTTCGGCGATCCGCCGGGCCTTCGACGAGTGGTCGAACGTGGAGTGTGAGGGCGGTCGTACGTCGCTGCGTTTCCAAGAAGGCCCGGACATCAAGAAGGACAAGCCGCTCGGTGCGGAGGAGGGGCCGGAGAAGTTCGGGATCTACTTCCGCGACGACGAGTGGCCTCACGACAACGCCGAGGAGTCGCTCGCGCTGACGAACCACAGCTACGGCAAGATCAGCGGCACCATCGACTACGCCGACATCGAGATCAACACGGCGTCGACCGTCTTCGCGCTCACCGACGTGGACGAAGGGATCGATCTGCAGGCCGTCGTCACGCACGAGGTCGGCCACTACATCGGCCTCGCCCACAGCAACGACCCGGACTCGATCATGGTCGCGGCCTACTGCCAGAGCTCCGACCGCTGCGGCGAGAGCATCGATCGCGCGCGCCAGCTCTCCGCCGACGATCGAGCTGCCGTGTGCGCGCTGTACCCACCCCCGAAGGAGAAGTCACAGGAGGAGCCGATCGAGCAGGGGTGCTCGCAGTCGCGAACGAGCAGCCCGTCCGACGTCGCGGCGGCCTTCGGGGCCATCGTGCTCGGTGCGGCGCTCGTGCGTCGACGCATGCTGCGCACATGAGAGGCTCGGTGCACGTGGCGGCGTCCGCTCCGTCGTGAGCCGGCGACGCGAGGCGCCCAAGCCGTGGCCGAGAAGAAGCCACCGGTGATGATGGATTGCCGGCTGGTCGGAAGCACGCACAAGGTCGTTGTGCCGAGGCCCTCCTCCGCCGACCATTTCGTGGCGATGCTCAGGAAACTCTTGCCGTTCGTGCTCGTCGCCGTCGCCGCGACGTCTTCGCGCCGGGCGCATGCGGAGGAGGCGCTCCGACTCGAGCAGGCCGTCCGCTACGCCCTCGAGAACAACGAGCGAGCGCGGAAGGCTCCGCTGCGTGTCGAGCAGGCCCAGGGTCAGCTCGAGAGAGCGCGCGGAGCGTTCCTCCCGTCACTGACGGCGAGCGGCGCCGGCACGTACCGCCTCCAGGAGGATCGGAGCGGGCGCAACCTGACGAGCAGCGGGACGCTCACGCTCTCGCAGCCCATCTTCAACCCCGGTGCGTTCCCGGCGTACGAGCAGGCCACGCATCAGCGCGAGTCGGAGAAGTGGAACAGCATCCAGGATCGCCGCGTGCTCGCGTTCGACACCGCACGCGCGTTCCTCCAGGCGCTCACCGCCGATCGCTTGTACGAGGCCGCGACGAAGCGGCTCGAGCGCGCGCGGAACAATCTCGAGAACGCGGAGGCGCGCGCCGCCGCGGGGCTCGCGGGCATCAACGACGTCACGCGCGCGAGCATCGAGGTCGCGAACGCCGCGCGCGAGATCGCGACGGCGCGTGGCCGTGTCGAGACCGCGTACCTCAACCTCTCGTTCCTGATGAACAGGCCGATCTCGCCGCCCCAGCCCGGCGGTCCGCCGGTCCTCGTCGCACCCGAACGAACGACGCGCGCCGCGGAGAGCGCCGACACCATGGCGGACGCACACGTGCGTGCGGCGCTCGAGAGGCGTCCCGACCTGCGCGCCGCGCACGAGCGGACGGAGGCGCTCCGGGCCTCGGCGAAGGAGCCGTTGTGGCGCCTCGCTCCGACGATCGGTGCGAACGCGCAGCTCCGCTTCCTACCCAATCCGCTCCCGACCGAACGCGGACACGAGGAGACCGCTACGTTGACCCTCACGTGGAACATCTTCGACGCGGGCTTCCGCTACGCCGACAGGCGTACGCGCCTGGCGCAGGCCGAGAGCCAGGCCCTCGAGGAGAGCCTGCTCCGTCGGCAGGTCGACAACCAGATCCGCGTCGCCATCGCTTCGCTCGAGGCGGCGCGCGAGGCTTACAAGGTGACGGAGGACCTGGTCGCGGCGGCGCAGAAGAGCATCGAAGAGACCGAGATCCTCTACCAGCAAGGCCTCGCTCGCGCGATCGAGCTGACGGACGCCACGGCGCGGCGCTTCGACGCCGAGGTCACGCGCGCATCGGCGCAGCTCACGATGCAGCAGGCATATCTCGAGCTGCGCTTCGCGCTCGGTCTCGGGCCCGTCGACGAGGTGCCGATCGAAGGAACGGGAGGTGCGCGATGAGACGTCTCGTCGTCTTCCTCGCGGCGCTGGCGCTGCCCGTCGCTCCGCTCGCGTGCAAGCGCGACACCGCGAGCGCCGAGGCGTCCTCCGGCGGCCGCGGCGGCCGAGGGATGCGCGGCGACGGCGGCACCGTCTTCGCGGTGGAGACGCTCCGTGTCGACGTCAAGAAGGTCGACTACATCGTGACGGCGCCGGGCACGATCGAGGCCTTCGAGCGCGTCCAGGTCACGTCGCGCGTCTCGGGCGTCGTGGACAAGGTCGCCTTCGCCGAAGGCCAGGAGGTGAAGAAGGGCGACGTCCTCGTCGTCATCGACTCCGAGCGCTACCGCCTCGCGGTCAACAGCGCGAAGGCGGCGCTCGAGAAGGCGCAGGCGGCGCAGAAGGACGTCGAAGGGCAGGTGACGCGCCGCGAGGGCGTCATGGAGAAGCATCCCGGGCTCATCCCGGGCGAGGAGCTCGAGTCGTATCGAACGAAGACGCTGACGGCGAAGGCCGACACGGCGGTCGCGATGGAGAACCTCAAGGTCGCCGAGCTGAACCTCCGCGACTCGTTCGTGCGCGCTCCGATGGACGGCGTCATCCAGACGCGCACCGTCGAGACCGGACAGTACGTCAACGCGGGCTACGTCATGGCGACGCTGCTCCGCCAGGAGCCGATGCTCCTGCGCTTCCAGGTCGAGCCCTCCGAAGCGCCGCGCCTCCGGCCGGGCATGAAGGCGACGTTCACGATGCGCGAGACGCAGCGGACGTTCGAGGCGAAGATCACGCTGGTCTCGGCCGCGGCCGATCCGGTCACGCACATGGTCGGTGTGACCGCGGAGGTCGTCCCGAGCGAGCACAAGTACTGGCTCCGTCCGGGCGCGTTCTGCGACGTGTCCGTCGACATCGGCGCGAGGCGCGATGCTCCCATCATCCCGCGCGCCGCGACGCGCGCCACCGATCACGGCTACATCGTGTACGTCGTCGAGGACGGCGTGGCGCAGGAGCGCGTGATCACGCTCGGCATGAGCACGAAGGACGGCTGGGTGGAGGTCCGCTCCGGGCTGAAGGATGGCGACTGGATCGTCGTCCGCGGCGCCGACGCGCTCTCGCCCGGCGCTCGCGTGAAGGAGACGCGTCTCACGTCGCTCGACGGCGGCGCGCCGGCGCCCGCCGCCGACGGGGCCGGTGACGACGGAGGCTCGCCCTCGCCGGCGGGGCCGGAGGAATCGGCGCGGCGCGGGGCTCAGGGCGGTCGCGGCCGTGGTGGCAAGCCGGCGGGTTCGGCGGAGGCGCAGTGAACCTCACCGACGTATCGATCCGAAATCCCGTCTTCGCCTGGATGCTGATGGCGTGCACGATGCTGTTCGGCATCGTCGCGCTCACGCGCATCGGCGTGAGTCAGTACCCGGACGTCGACTACCCGAACATCTCGGTGTCGGTGCAGTGGCCGGGCGCGTCGCCGCAGGCGGTCGAGCGCGAGATCGTCGAGCCGCTCGAGCAGGCGATCTCGCAGGTCGAGGGCGTCAAGGAGATCAGCTCGCAGGCGCGTCCGGGCAGCGCGCGCATCACGGCGACGTTCGAGATGTCGCGCGACGTCGACCTCGCGCTCCAGGACATCCAGGCGCGTGTCGCCGCCGCGCAACGCCAGCTACCGAAGGACGTCCCCGCCGCGACGGTCTCGAAGTCGAACCCGGACGATCAGGCGATTTTGCAGATCGCCGTCACGGGCCCCTTCTCCAAGCAGATGCTCGCGGACGTCGCGAAGTACCAGGTCCAAGAGCGCCTGCAGACGGTCGAGGGCGTCGGCCAGATCACGATGAGCGGCGGGCAGAACCGCAACGTCCGCATCTGGCTCGACGCCTACAAGATGATCGAGAAGGGCGTCGTCGCGAGCGACATCATCAACGCGATCCGCACCGAGCACGTCGACGTCCCGGGCGGGCAGCTCGATGCGGGCGGAAAGACGCTCGACGTCCGCCTGCTCGGCGAGGCGCTCGACATCGAGCAGTTCCGCAAGCTCGTCGTGAAGAAGGGCCGGTCGCCCTCCGTCGACGACCGCACGGGGACCCTCACCGCCGCCGGGACGGCGCCCGTGTATCTCGAGGACGTCGCGCTCGTCGAGGACGGCTTCGAGGACGCGACCTCCGTCTCGCGTCTCGACGGCGTGCCCATCCAGACGATGGGCATCCTGAAGCAGCGCGGCACGAACGCGGTCGCGGTCGCGGCCGCGGTGAAGCAGCGCGTGGAAGAGATCCGGCGCACGCTCCCCGAGGGGATGGACGTCGAGGTCCTCTTCGACTCGACGGTCTTCATCGAGGAGTCGGTGCACGAGCTCGAGCTCGAGCTCGTGATGGCCGTCCTCCTGACGGCGCTCGTGTGCTGGCTCTTCCTCGGATCGCTGTCGAGCACGATGAACGTCGTCTTGGCGATCCCGATGTCGCTCCTCGGCACGATCGCCGTCATCTACTTCTGCGGCTTCACGCTCAACACGTTCACGCTGCTCGGCCTTTCGCTCGCGGTCGGCCTCGTCGTCGACGACGCCGTCATGGTCATGGAGAACATCTACCGCCACGCGGAGATGGGCAAAGACCGCGTGCGCGCGGCGTCCGAGGGCACGAAGGAGATCACGTTCGCGGCGCTCGCCGCCACGCTGGCCGTCATCGCGATCTTCATCCCGGTCGTCTTCATGAAGGGCGTCATCGGGAAGTTCTTCTTCCAGTTCGGCGTGACGCTCTCCGTGGCCGTGATGCTCTCGTACTTCGAGGCGATCACGCTCGCGCCTGCCCGCTGCTCCCAGATGCTCAATGCGTCGCGCGAGGGCCGGAGCTGGGTCGGCCGCCAGGTCGATCGCGCCTTCTCCGCGCTCGAGCGCGCCTACTCGCGCGTCCTGCGCGGCGCGCTCCGTTACCCCGTCCTGGTCCTGCTCTCGGCCGTGGCGGTCCTCGCGTCGACGGGCTTCCTCGCGACCCGCATCAAGACGGAGTTCATCCCGTCCCAGGACCAGAGCCGCCTGAACGTGCGCCTCATGACCGATTCGGGCACGACCCCGGCTTCGGCGCAGCCCCTGCTCGCGGAGGCGGAGGCGCGGATCGCGAAGTACCCCGAGATCGCCCGCATGCTCGTCACGCTGTCGGGCTCGTCGGGTCAGATCTCGCTCACGCTCGTCCCTCCGAAGGAGCGCAAGCGCTCGGCGCAGGAGCTGATGCTCGCGCTGCGCAAGGACCTGCAAGGCATCCCGGGCCTCCGCGCCTCCGTCCAGGACCCGTCGCAGCAAGGCTTCGGCGCGACGAGCGGCTCGCCCGTCGATTTCACCATCCGCGGCGCCGACTGGGACGCGCTCGTCGAGGCCGCGAACATGTTCAAGACCGAGCTCGAGAGGACCGGCATCGCGACGGACATCACGTCCGACTACCAGGTCGGCGGCTCCGAGCTCCAGATCATCCCAGACCGACGCCGCGCCACCGACCTCGGCGTCTCGATCAGCGAGATCGGCAGCACCGTCAGCGCTCTCGTCGGCGGCAACACGGTCGGCAAGTTCTCGACCGCGGGCCGTCGCGTCGACATCCGCATGCGCCTGCTCGCGTCGCAGCGCAGCCGTCCCGAGGATCTCTCGCTCATCCGCGTCCGCGGCGCGAACAACACGCTCATCCCCCTCTCGATGGTCGTGACCCAGCAGGAGACGCCGGTGCTCCAGACCATCAGCCGCATCGATCGCGAGCGCGCCATCCGCATGCGCGGCAACGTCGGCCCGGGCCACTCCCAGGCCGAGGCGATGGACAAGGTGTTCGAGCTCGCCAAGGAGCTGCCCGTCGGCCTCCGCGTCGCGGCAGGGGGCCAAGCCTCGCAGCTCCAGGAGACGACGAGCGGCCTGTGGTTCGCGATGCTCGTCGGCGTCCTCGTCGCGTACATGGTGCTGGCGAGCCAGTTCAACTCGTTCTTGCACCCGGTCACGGTGCTCACGATCCTGCCGCTCGCCGTATGCGGCGCGGTGGTGGGCCTCGTGGTCGCCGGCAAGACGCTGAACCTGTTCAGCATGATCGGCCTGCTCCTCCTCATGGGGATCGTGAAGAAGAACTCGATCCTCCTCGTCGAGTACGCCGAGCACATACGCACGCACGAGCACGTGGACGCGCTCGAGGCCGCGGCGAGGGCGGGCCCGCTCCGCCTGCGCCCGATCCTCATGACCACGATCGCCACGATGATGGCCGCCGTCCCGCCGATCCTCGGCCTCGGCCCCGGCACGGAGACGCGCAGCCCGATGGCGGCCGCGGTCCTCGGCGGCCTCTCCGTCTCGACGCTGCTCAGCCTCGTCGTCGTCCCGGCGTTCTACGTCGTGGCCGATCGCATCAAGCAGCGCATCTTCGGCCGGAAGAAGCCGACCCACGCGGTGACGGCGCCGATGCCTGCGCAGTCGACGCAGCCGCCGGCCGCGCAGTGATCGCTAGCGAGCGAACCGGCGGCGGCGCTCGGTTTTCTCGCGCAGCAGGCGCTCGCGGTCGGCGTCGCTGCGAACGGCCGTGGCCTTGAAGGCCACGAGGACCTTCTCCTTCGCGGTCGGGTCGTGTGTCCCTGGCCCGCTCATCACGATCCACTGCCCATCGGGACGTCCATGGCCGTGTAAAAGTCTGCGGGCGATCCGGCGACGCTCACGTCGCAGTGGATCGCGCCGTCTGCGCGGAGCTTGGCGAGGACGTCCATCTGGTAGGAGTGCGTCTCGCCGGTTTGCCCCGCTCTACCCCGAGCATGTCGCGCGGCGCCTCGTCGAAAAGGCGCCGTCGGTCTATCGGGACATCACGGAGGTGCTCGAGGACCAGGAGGACCTCGTGCGCCGTCGCGTGAGGCTCGAGCCGATCGCGGTCTTGAAGGGCTGACGCTCGTTCGTCGCGGTCGTCAGCGCACCGACAGCCAGCGAAGCGCGGCGTCCGGATCCGTGAACGCCGACACGGTGACGCCCTTCTCGGCGTACCGCTTGATCCAGCCGGTCATGTCCATCTGACCGATCATCTTCTTCGGCATCACGACTGCCCAGTACTTCCAGCCGGCAGCGATCACCTGCGGGGACCAAACGTTGATCGCCCAGTCGGTGTCCTCGTGCGAGAGCGCGGTGTTGCCACGATCGTCCGACAGCCACTTGCACGCGCCGTGCTCGCGGAACAGCTCGAGGCCCTTCTCGAGCAATTGGCGGAACCGCTGGCCCTGGACGATGCCCTTGAGCTCGTGGTGAACGATCTTGGGCTTGGCGTGCCAGTAGAGCATCGCGTCCCCATCGTCGATGATGACCTGGCGTTCCGTGTCGGGTCGCATCGCTATCCCATTGCGTATCTAGGCTGAAGTACTCGCTTCAGCCTACTTCACGGACGCATCTTAAGGAAGCCAGGCCCTCTCGAGCCCGGCTCCGTCACTGCGACGCGCAGGCGCGCTCCGAGCGACCGTCAGTCGACGTCAGGCCGATCCGGATGGGGCGTCTCGCGGGACGTGCGTCGAGGACGAAGCCGTCGGGGACGAGGCGATGCGATTGATCACGTGCAGGAGCGCGGGGAGGAAGAGCAGGGCGCCGACGAGGCAAGCGATCTCACCGACGATGGCGAGCTTGCCGAACGAGCGGAGCGCCTGGTTGTCCGCGAAGAGCAGCGAGCCGTAGCCGATGATCGTGGTGTAGCTGCAGAGCGAGACGGCTCCGAGGTGCAGCTTCACCGCGCTCGTCACGTCGCCGCCGAGCAGGCGTGAGCGGTCGAAGATGTTGAACGGGTACTCCGATCCGATCGCGAACGTGATCGGGAGCGCGACGAAGTTCAGGAAGTTGAGGCGCACGCCGAGGAGCGCCGCCCAGCCGACCATCCAGGTCACGCCGAGGACGAGCGCAGCGATGACGGAGAACGTGCCCCGGAACGAGGACGTCGCGAGGATCACGACGGCGAGCACCGCGAAGAAGGACACGGCCGTCGCGAGCGGGCCGTCGCGCTCGAGCGCGCGGATCATCTCCGCGAAGACGGTGGCGCGGCTGGCGGCGTCGATGTGCGTGCCGTCCGAGAGCTCGATGTCCTCGAGCGCCTTGGCCATCCGGAGGAGGTTGTGGCCGTCGTTGCGCGAGAAGCCCGGCTTGTAACGGACGTAGAGGATCGTGCCGAGCGTGCCGTCACGCTCCTGGAAGGCGCGCTTCAGCATGGGAGGGAGATCCTCCGCGCCGAGGACGCGCAGCGTCTCGGGCGGGATCATCTCGCGGATCGTGTCCGCCTCCTCCGGCGAGAGGCGCGCGAGCACGCGCTCCGTGAGGCGCTCGCGGATGCGCTCGAGCACCTCGAGCTTCGCGGCTTGGACCTCCGCGTCGCCGGGGAGGAAGTCGGGGAGGGTCGCGATGCCCTCGATGAGGGAGCCTTGCGGGTCCGCGGCGTCGTTCGCGAGGATGCGCTCCTTGAGCTCGCTCACCTGCTCCGGTTTGTCGGCGAGCACGATCGCGCCTTGCAGGCTCATGCGACCCTGCAGGATGCGGTCGGCCTTCGCCGACCACTGGAACGCGCCGCTGCTGCGCGCGCCCTCGGAGCCGAGCTTGTCGAAGTCGTACTCCCATGGGTCGCGCAGGTATCCGGGGATCCGGACGACCGCCAGGAGGGTGACGACCGCGGTGATCGCGAGGATGGCGCGCGGCCAGCGCTCGGTCACGTCACCGACGATGCGCGAGACGATGCCGCGGCTCCCGTCCGCTTCGACGCGCGGCGGGCGCTCGCGCATCCACGCGGGGAGCTTCGTCTGGAGCTTCTCGACGAGGACGATGAGGGCCGGCAGGACCGGGATCATCGAGATCCACACGAGGAGCATCCCGACGAAGCCGATGAGGCCGAACTGGCTGAAGCCGCGGAAGCGCGTGACCGTCAGCGAGCCGTACGCGATGCTCGCCACGCTCGAGCCCACGAGCTCGGCGCGGAACGCGTTCCATACGGCCTCGCGGCGCGCGACCTCCGGGGACATGCCGCGCGCGCGGAATTCCTTGTACCGTGAGTAGAGGACGATCGGGTAGTTGACCCCGTTGCCGAGGATGATGGCGCCGAGGAACGCGCCCGACGCGTTGACGAAGCCGTACTTCCACGTCGCGAACGCGTAGGCGCAGCCGATGCCGAACAGCGGCGGGAAGAAGATGAGCGGCAGCGACCAGAGCGAGCCGTAGAACCAGACGATGGCGCCGAGGATCAGCGCGGTGGCGATGGCGGTGGCCACCATGGCCTCGCTGATGAGCGACTCCTTCTCCGCCTTCGTGTTGGGGATGTCGCCGCCGAAGCCCACCTTCATCTCGGGGTGGAAGCTCGTCGGCCGGAGCTCCTCGACCAGCTTCTCGACGCGCGCGAGGAGCTCCTCGTCCTTCTGCCCGCCCATGCCCGCGCTGTTCGAGAAGACGCGGACCACCATCTGCGTGCCGTCGGGCGAGGCGAAGTAACCCGTCGGGAACGGGTCCTTCTCGTCGACGCGCGACTTCCACTTCTCGCGGTACTCGTCCATCCCGAGCGTCGGCTCGGGCTTCTCGTCGTCGCCTTCGAGGTCCTCGACCAGCCCGCTCCGGATCGCGATCTGCCGATCGAGCTTCGCGTCGACCTCCTCGAGCTCCTTTTGATCGACGTAGAGCCACTTGTTGGCCTCGAAGAACGCGCGTACGTCCTTCGTCCCGCTCTCGAAGTAGGCGATCTCCGGCCCGCACTGCTCGACGCAGGCCTCGTCGCCGGCGCACGCGGCCGCGCAATTCGTGCGCTCGTCCATCGCGCGCTGGAGCGAGGCGCTCAAGGCGTCGACGAAGCGCTCGTTCGCGGCCCGATCGGGCGACTCGCAGACGACGTTGATCGTCGCGCGTCCTCCCACGCGCTCGAGGCGACGCTCGAAGGCCTGGAACCCCGGGCTGTCGCGAGGTAGGAGCTCCATCAGGTCGGAGCGGACCTCGAGGTTCCGGGCGTACGTCCAGCACGCCGCCATCAGTGCGATCGCGAACGTCAGGACGAACAGGGGCGAGCGGCCGCCGACGTCGACGAGCGCGAAGACGAGACGCTTGACGAAGGAACGCGAGCTCAAGCTTATTTCCAGAGCGAAGGCGCTCTGCTCCGCCGAGTCGATGCTCGAGCAGGACGACCCGTTGCGCGTTCAGCGAGCTGACGCCCCGGATCGCGCCGCCTGTGAACGGCCGTCCATGGTCGGCTCGTCCTGCACGGGCTCCGACTCGTCGAATCTCCGCTGCCTTTCGTCGGCGCGGGCGGGCCATGACTGCCATCTGCGTAAGGTTGACGCAAACCTGAACATCTGAGAGCCGTTGCGTGAGAGCCGAGAGCGTGGCTGATAGCGCATCCCACGTTGGCTCGCTCTCTGAATGCTCGTCGCAACGGCCTGCGGCTCGGCGGCATCGGAGCCATCGCGCGACACGGGGGCTGATACAGCGACAACACGCCGGTTTTCCGGGGAAGAAGGAGAGCGATCAGATGAAGCAGCCTGAGGAGATCCGGAAGCCGGGAGGAAAGCTCGGCGTCCTCCTCGTCGGTATGGGCGCCGTCGCCACGACGACCGTCGCGGGCATCATGCTCGCGCGCCGCGGTGTGGCGCTCCCCATCGGCTCGCTCACGCAGCTCGGCACCATCCGTCTCGGCAAGCGCACCGAAGGCCGCGAGCCGCTCATCCGCGACCTCGTGCCGCTCGCCGATCTGAAGGACGTCGAGCTCGGGGGCTGGGACATCTTCCCGGACAACGCCTACGAAGCCGCGTGCCGAGCGCAGGTCCTCGAGTGCCATCACCTCGACGAGGTCCGCGAGGAGCTCGCGGCCGTCGAGCCGATGAAGGGCGTCTTCTACCAGGAGTACCTCCCGCGCCTTCGCGGCGTGCACGTGAAGGACGCGAAGAACAAGCTCGAAGCCGTCGAGCAGGTCCGCGAGGACATCCGCCGTTTCAAGGCGGAGCGCGGCGTCGAGCGCGTCGTCGTCGTCTGGTGCGCGTCCACCGAGACGTTCCTCTCGCCGACGGACGTCCATCGCGACATCACCTCGTTCGAGGCCGCACTCGCCAAGAACGATCCGGGGATCTCGCCGACGCAGATCTACGCGTGGGCGTGCCTCAAGGAGGGCGTCCCGTTCGCGAACGGCGCGCCGAACCTCGGCGTCGACTTCCCGGCCGCCTCGATGCTCGCGCGCGAGACGGGCACCCCGATCGCCGGCAAGGACTTCAAGACCGGCCAGACCTTGATGAAGACCGTCGTCGCGCCCGGCCTCAAGGCGCGCCTGCTCGGTCTGCGAGGCTGGTACTCGACGAACATCCTCGGCAACCGCGACGGCGAGGTGCTCGACGATCCGGAGGCCTTCAAGACGAAGGAGACGTCGAAGCTCGGCGTGCTCGACTCGATCCTCGAGCCCGCGAAGCATCCGGAGCTCTACGGCAACTACGTCCACAAGGTCCGCATCGACTACTATCCGCCGCGCGGCGATGCGAAGGAGGGCTGGGACAACATCGATCTCGAGGGGTGGCTCGGGTACCCGATGCAGATGAAGATCAACTTCCTCTGCCGCGACTCGATCCTCGCCGCGCCGGTCGTCCTCGACCTCGCGCTGTTCCTCGATCTCGCGAAGCGCGCCGGCTTCCGCGGCATCCAGGAGTGGCTCGGCTTCTACTTCAAGTCACCGATGGCCGCGCCGAACCTACAGCCCGATCACGACTTGTTCGTCCAGCTCATGAAGCTGAAGAACACCTTGAGGTGGATGGTCGGTGAGGAGCTGATCCACCACCTCGGCAACGAGTACTACGACTGAGAAACCTCTCGTGAACACCAACGTCGACGCCGCGGCCTCGCTCGTGCTCATCGGAGCCCTCACGGTGGCTCTGGGCACGTACGTCGTCGCGAGCATCGCGGCGGGACGTCCGCTCCTCGCCGATCGCGTCGAGCGCGAGGCCGCTCTCCCTCTCGTGGGCAAGGCGCCGATGCACGCGGTCTACCGAGCCCTCGTGCCGTTCGGGAAGATGCTCGCGGCGCTCGGCGTGAGCGCCAACGCGGTGAGCCTCGCGGCGCTCGCGATCGCCGTCCTCGCCGCGATCGCGTTCGCGACGGGGCACTTCGGCGTCGCGGCCCTCGTCGCCGCGATCTCGTCCCTCGCGGACGCCCTCGACGGCCTCGTCGCGCGCCTCAGCGGCACGAAGAGCCGCATCGGACAGGTGCTCGACACGACGATCGACCGCTACGTCGACGCCCTGTTCCTCGGCGGGATCGCGATGTACGTGCGCGAGGACGCGGTGCTGCTCGCGGTGACCATCGCGGCCATCGTCGGCTCGTTCATGGTCAGCTACGCGTCCTCCGTCGAGCGGGAGCTCTCGGTCCAGGGCGCTCCGGCGCCGATGCGCCGCGCGCACCGGCTCGCGTACCTGCTGCTCGCCTCGATGATCGCGCCGTTCGTCGGCGAGGTCGCGGACGATCGCCGCGTCGAGCTCGTGCCCATCTTCGTCGCCATCGGCGCGATCGCGGTCGTCGGCAACGTCTCCGCGGTGCGCCGGCTGCTCGCGGCCGCACGCGTCGCCGCCGAGCGCGAGGCGGCGCCGTCCTCCGGTCCGGAGGTGGAGGCCGAGCCGCACTTGAGCACGGACGGGGCGCGACGATGAGGGGCGCTCGCGCGACGCTGCGGGCGCCCGTGCCGGCGCTCTTCGGGCGAGCGCCGGCCGAGGCCGCGCGGGGGCGCCGCCGCTAGGAGCCGCCGGGAAGAGGAGACGCATGAAGATCCCGGCGCCTCGCGCGGCACTCCTCGACGCTCGCCTCGTCCTGAGGCATCAGATCGCCGCGTTCCTCACCACGGTCGCGGACTTCACGGCGATGGTGCTGCTCGTGGAGCTCGCGATGGTCCCGCCGCCGATCGCCACCGTGTTCTCCGCGATCTTCGGCGGCGTCGTGAACTTCAGCCTCTCGCGCTTCTGGGCCTATCGGCGCCGGCATCGAGGCGGGTTCACGTCGCAGGTGCGTCGCTACGCTGCGACCTCGCTCGGCGGCGCGCTGCTCAACGGCGTCCTGCTCGCGATCGTCCTCGCTGCGGTAGAGCTGCCTTACCCGATCGCCCGCATGCTCGTGGCCTTCGCGGTAAGTCTCTTCTACACGTATCCGATGCACGCGCGCTTCGTGTTCAGGCTCGAGCCATGAGCGTCCGTTCGCACGGCGAAGCTCCACTGGGAGGGGTCGACGGACACGCTCCCGACGCCCGACTGCCGAGCCACGACGGAGCAGAGGCGTCCCGGGCTCGGAGCCATGACCGCACCGATCTCGATCATGGCGCATCCGGCGCGACGAAGCGCGCGCGGGCGTGGTCCGCCTTGCAAGGCGCGCTGCCTTGGATCGCTCCGTTCGTCCTCTACGCGCTCGTGTCCGCCGTCCGCTCCGATCTGCGGTTCGAGCACGGCCTCGTCATCGCCATCGTCACGACGCTCGGGGTCGCGGGGCCGCGATCGAAGGAGCTCTTGCGCGGGCTCTTCCCGCTCGGGCTCGTGTTCATCCTCTACGACGGCATGCGGCCGTTCCAGACGCTCGGCTTGACCGAGTCGCGCGTGCTCTCGTGCGAGCTGCGTGACCTCGAGGCGCGTCTGTTCGGATGGGACGGCAAGACGCTCCACGACTACTGGCAGGCGCACCCCTCCACGGTGCTCGACGTGCTCTGCGCGATCCCGTACGCCACGTTCATCCTCTGGAGCGCGCTCGGCGGGATCTACCTCTACGTGAGGGATCGCCCTGCGATGCGCCGGTTCATGTGGGGCTTCTTGCTGCTGAACGTGGCCGGCTTCGTCACATACCACGTCCTTCCGGCGGCGCCGCCCTGGTATTACCACGCGCACGGCTGCGTGGTGGATCTGTCGACGAAGGCCTCCGAGGGACCCGCGCTCGCGCGCGTCGACGAGCTCCTCGGCGTGCGCTACTTCCACGGCATGTACTCGAAGGCGAGCAGCGTGTTCGGGGCGCTTCCGTCGCTCCACTGCGCCTACCCGCTGCTGCTCGTCCTCGTGGGCTGGCGCGCGTTCGGGACGAAGCTCCGGATCGCGACGGTCGCGTACTACGTCGCCATGGTGTTCAGCGCCGTGTATCTCGATCACCACTGGGTGATCGACGCGCTGCTCGGGAGCGCGTACGCGGTCGGCACCGCCCTCGTCATGCGCAAGCTCCTGCCCGATCGACCGAGAGCCCTCGTCGAGGCGGCTGCATGAGGCCGCGGTCGCTCCTCGCCTGGGTCCTCGCGACGTGGTTCGGCTGCGGCCTGTCCCCGCGCGCGCCAGGTACCGTCGGCACCTTCGGCGCGCTGCCGCTCTACCTCCTCGTCCGGAGCCACGGGCCGCTCGCGGTGCTCGCGACGAGCGCGATCGTCACCGCGGTCGGCGTCTGGGCGTCGAACGTCGTCGTCCGCGAGTCGGGGCAGAAGGACCCGCAGCGCGTCGTCATCGACGAGGTCGCCGGCGTCCTCGTGGCGCTCGCGGCGGCTCCGCCCACGTGGGGCGGCGTCGCGCTCGCGGTCGGCCTCTTCCGGCTCTTCGACATCACCAAGCCGTTCCCGGCGCGCCGCGCGGAGCGCTTCCCCGCGGGGTGGGGCGTCGTGCTCGACGACGTCGTCGCGGGCGGCTGGGCTGCGCTCTTCCTGCTCGTCGCTCGCCTCGTCTGGTGAGCGCGCCGCGCCTCAGGTCTTGCGGACGCCCATCGCGTTGGCGAGGAGCATCTCGCGCACGCCTTGGGCGCGCTCGCGCGCGACGGGCACGGTCAGCCCGGCGTTGACGCCGGGCGTGCCGCCGTCGGTCGCGCCGGGGGCGAGCCCGACGAAGACCGTCGTCTCGCTGCCGTCGCGATCGAGCCGCTTGATGTGCGCGGCGTTGACGAGCCAGTTGCGATGCACGCGGGCGAACGATCGCCCGAGCGAGCTCTCGATCGCGGAGAGCGACAGGTCGACGTCGAACGTCCCGTGCGCGGTATGGACCGACGTGAGCCGATCCGCGGCCTCGAAGGCCCAGACCTCCGATGGCTCGAGGAACACGAGGCCGCGACCGCGCCGGGCGACGATGCGGAGCGGCCCCTGAGGCGGCCCGGGCTCCTCCGGGCGCCGCGCGTGGATGCGCTCGAGGCAAGCCTGGACGCGCTCCTCGGTGAAGGGCTTGAGCAGGTAGTCGACGACGCCGAGCTCGAAGGCCTCGAGCGCGTGCTCGCGGAACGCGGTCGCGAGGACGAAGGCAGGCGCGTTCGGCGCGCGCGACATCTCGCGGACGAGCTCGAGCCCCGCCGTATCGCCGTCGGGCGCGAGGTTCACGTCGACGAAGACGACGTCGACGCTGACGTCGCTCTTGCCCGTCGTGAGCACGGCGCGCGCCTCGTCGACCGACGCGATCGCGCCGACCACCTCGGCGAGCCGCGTGCCCTCGATGAGCTCGACGAGGTAGTTGCGGGCCGGCCATTCGTCCTCGAGGACCAGCGCTCGGAGCGGGGATCGCTCTCGCTTCATGACAGCTCCTTCGTGCGCGAGCTCGCGGGGAGCTCGACGATCGATCGTGTGCCGGCGGTGGAGGATTCCATCCGCAGCGTGGCGTCCGGGAACTTCAGCTCCAGGCGGCGGCGCACCGACTTCAGGCCGAACGCGCCCGCGCGCGGCTCGGTGTCGGGCAGCCCGGGACCGTTGTCCTCGACCGAGCAGATCACGCGTTTCGTCCCGTTCACGCCGTCGACGGACGCGCGCACGGTGACGACGCCGCCGTCGCGCCGCCGGAGCGCGCCGTGTTTGACGGCGTTCTCGACGAGCGGCTGGAGGAGCAGGCGCGGCACGAGCGCGCGCTTCGCTTCCGGCGCGATGTCCCAGACGAAGGCGAGCGCGCCTGCGTGACGGGACTCGAGGATCTCGGCGTAGCGGCGGAGCCACGCCACCTCGTCCTCGAGCGGCTGGAGCTCGTCGGCGTCGTGGAGCGAGTCGCGGAGCAGATCGCCGAGGCACGCGATGAGCCGCCGGGCTTCGCGCGGCTTCTCGGTGACGAGGCCCGCGATCGTGTTGAGCGTGTTGAGGAGGAAGTGCGGCTCGAGCTGCGACCGCAGCCGCGCGAGCTCCGCGGCGCTCTTGAGCTGCTCGGCCTCGAGACGGAGCTTGTCCGCCTCGAGCGCGCGAAGGCGCGCGTCCTCCGCGACGTACGGGAAGACGAACGCGAGCGCCCATATGCCCGTGTGGAGCATCCCGACGACGAGGCCGAACGTGAGCGAGAACGCCAACGTCCGAGGAGGACCGTCGCCGCGGAGGAACGGGAAGGCGCGCAGGAGGCCGAGGTTGTATGCGATCGCGAAGAGGAGCGAGACGACCGACGCGAGGAGCAGCGTGGTCGTCAGCGTCCCGCGAGTGCTCGCGCGCTTCCGCTGGTTGTAGTCGTACGCGCTCGAGAGCGCGATCGTGAGGACGATCATCTCGAGGAGCGACCATCCGAAGCGCAACAGAACGTGCGGCACGTTCTGCGCGCGAAGCGCCGTCGGCACCGTCTGGAGCATGATCGACAAGACGCTGATCGTGACTCCGGTGACGAGCCGGCGCTTCGCGAGGGCTTCCGGCTGCGACGTCGCGCCGGGAACCAGCCGGAGCAACAGAGCCATCGGACCCGGACGGGGCATGCGGAACGCTATAGCCGATCGCGCCCGGGCGATCAGCTCGCCTCGTCGCGCAGCGAGAGACCGCTCACGCCCCAGCGCCCCGAGGTGAACAGGCAGTCGGGAAGCGTCTCCTTGTGGGCGAGGGTGATGATCGCGCCGTTCGGCGGGTTCGCGAGCGAGTCGAACTCGTCGACGCTGAGATGGAGAAAGCGCATCACGAAGCACCGGATCGTCAGGCCGTGCGTGACGATGAGGACGCGCTCGGCGTTCTTGCGCTCGACCTGCCGCATGAGCGACTCGAGGAAGCTCGACGTGCGGTCGTAGCAGTCGGCAGGGCTCTCCCCCCCGCGGAAGCGGTAATAGAACCAGCCGTGCGTCTTCCGCAGAGGCTCCTGCGGCTCGACCGGCTCGTAGCCATGCTCGACCTCTCGTAGCCGTGGGTCCTCGTAGAGACCATGGCCGCGCTCCGGCACCTCTGCGTCGATCCCTTCGTAGATGCCGGCGAGCGTCTCGCGCGCCCGCCGGTACGGCGACGTGTACGCGAGGGCGCCGTCGAGGAACTCGCGTCCGAGCTTGCGACCGACCTCGCGCGCCTGCTCCCAGCCTCGCGGTGACAGCGGGATCGCGTGATCGCCGACCTGGTGGGTGACCACGCGCCCGGCGTTCGCCTCGGACTCTCCGTGGCGGACGAGCTTCATCACGAGGGACATCGATCCGATGGTATCGCCTCTCGCGCGCCGCGGGGACCGTCGGCACGTGGGCGCGGCCGCACGATCGGTGCCGAGCGACGTCGTGGACCTCGTGGGACGTCGTGGTCGGACGTCCGCGGCATCAGGGGATCATCGGCAGTCGACCACGAGGCACGGAGCCTCCGGGTCTCGCGGATCGTGATGGAGCTTGGCGGGCGGCACGGCGAGCATCTTCTTCAGGAACGGCGCGGCGTCGAGGCGCACCTCGGCTGGCGCGACGTCGTCGAGGTCGTCGAGCTCCGTGCTCGTCGGATCGGACGCGAGCTCCGCCGGTGGCGTCGGTGACGTCGTCTTCGAGACGTCGGGGATCGTGACGACCGGCTGGGTGTCGTCGAGCGACGACGACGCGCCGCAGCCGCCCGTGAGCGTGGCGACGGCGAGGGAGAGCACGAGCGCAGGCGCGCGCATGGTTGACCTTTCGTCCTTTCGTCCAAGACCGCGCATCGGCCGCCATCGGACGAAGCCACGCTCGGACGTCTCCGAACACCCGTAAAGCGGCCTACCCCGGAGTCAACGCGTCAAAGCGTGCGGTGCGTACCGCGTGCCGCGTGGCGATCTTGCGTGCGTGGCGCGCATGGTTAATGCGAAGGCGCGCGGCCTCGAATCCCTCCGGGCCCGCGTGAACCTCATGGAGGTGTCATGACCTCGGTATCCACCCAAGACCCCCGCCAGGACTCTCGGCGTTCTTGGGCCGAGAGCCTCCGGAGCAAGCTCGACCGTTTCGCAGGCGTGATCCTCGACAAGCTCGGTCCCCTCGCGAAGCGTGTCGAGGAATATTTCAGCTCGCTCCTACGTCGGAAGCCGCGGGGGAGTGAGCCCACCCGATAGGCGAGCGGCGAAGCCCCTCGTAGCTCGAAGCAGTCTGACCGGCTTCCGGCGACGGGAGCGCGAGCGCTTCGACCGCCAAGAGCGCTCCCGTCCTTCGACTCCAACGTAGAAGGACGCATGACGAAGCGATCGCGTATCCCCTCCCTCATCGCCCCGCCTCTCATCGCCTGCCTCGCGCTCCTCTCGGGCTGCAGCCGCCCGGCCCAGAGCGCGCCTCCGCCCGCCGCCCCGAGCGCCGGCTCGAACGCGGTGACCCTCACGACGAGCCCCGTCACCGCGCCGGCTCCTCCTCTGGCAGGCGCTCCCGACGTGGCCGAGCTCGTCGCGCGCGTGAAGCCCGCGGTCGTCAACATCACGACGACGAAGGACGTCAAGGTGCCGCGGCTGTCGCCCTTCGGAGACTGGCCGCTCGGCGAGTGGTTCTTCGGTCCGTTCGGCGGGTCGGGGAGGTTCGGATCGCGGCAAGGCCCCCGCGGTGAGGACCTCCACTTCAAGCAGCAGGCGCTCGGCTCCGGCTTCATCGTCGACCCGCGCGGTTACGCCGTCACCAACGCGCACGTCGTCGCGAATGCGGACCGCGTCCGTGTCCGCCTCGCCGACGATCGCGAGCTGGATGCGAAGGTGAAGGGGCGCGACGATCGGCTCGATCTCGCCGTCCTCGAGATCGAGGGCGCGAAGGACCTGCCGTCGGTCGTGCTCGGGTCGAGCGAGTCCGTGCGGGTGGGCGACTACGTGATCGCGATCGGCAACCCGTTCGGTCTCGGCCACACGGTGACGATGGGCATCGTCAGCGCGAAGAGCCGCGAGATCGGCGCGGGCCCCTACGACGACTTCCTCCAGACCGACGCGTCGATCAATCCCGGCAACTCCGGCGGCCCGCTCTTCAACACGCGCGGGGAGGTGATCGGCGTCAATACGGCCATCAATCCGAACGGCCAGGGGATCGGCTTCGCGATCCCGGTCGACGTGCTCAAGGACGTCGTGCCCCAGCTCATCGAGAAGGGCACGGTCGCGCGCGGGCGCCTCGGCGTCCACATCCAGGAGGTCGACGAACCGCTCGCGAAGGCGCTCGGGATGGACCGTCCGAGGGGCGCGCTGGTCGGCGAGGTCGAGCCGAACAGCCCGGCCGACAAGGCAGGCCTGAAGCCGGGCGACGTCATCGTCCGCTTCGAAGGCGACGACGTCGCGCACTCGCGTGACCTGCCGCGCATGGTCGCGCGGCGCGCACCGGGCACGCGCGTGAAGGTCGAGGTTCTTCGCGATCGCTCCACGCGGACCTTCGAGGTGACGCTCGATGCGCTCGACGGCAACAGCAAGCCCGACGAGCGATCCGGCGACAAGAACGGGGCGAAGGACGACAAGGACCCTGCCGAGCGCCTCGGCATCGAGCTCGTCGAGAACAAGGCCGGCGAGGTCGTGGTCTCCCGCGTGCGCCCCGGCAGCCGAGCCGAGGGCGTCCTCCAGCCGGGCGATGTCCTGCTCGAGATCGACAAGAAGCCCATCCGCCAGGCTCGCGACGCCACGCGCGAGCTGGGAGCGCATCGCGACAAACCTTTCATGGTGCGCATCAAGCGTAACGGCGCGACGCGATACGTCGCGATCGAGCCCTGACGACGGAAGCGAAAGGAGGTCACTCCGCCATGCCCTGGCCGACGTACCGCCCCATCGTTTCGATCTCGCTCCCGCCGCGGAAGCGCCCGATCAAGCGCCGCTTCAACGGCCGCGAAGCGCGAACGACACCGATGTCCGTCGCAGCACGCGAGGCCAAGACCACGAGCGGAGCACGCCATGGACGCCTTCTTCGAAGCACGTGAGCTCTACGAGCAAGCCCAGTCTCTCGAGCGCGCCGGCGACTACTCCGCCGCGCTCTCCCGTCTCCGCGCCGCGGAGCGCCGCCTCGCCGGCGCTCCGCCGTCCGATCTCGCGGACGAGATCGCCCTCGTCCGCGCCCGCGTCGAGGCCGAGCTCCGCGCGTGGCGCGAAGAGATCGAGCGCCGCCGAGACGCATCCCTCGCCCGCGAGCGCGCGATGGATCCCGTCCCGTCCGAGGTGTCCGAGGTGAAGCAGAAGCCGGGGCTGCTCGCCCGCATCTTCGGTCGCCGCTCGCGCCCGAGCGAGCGACGCCCGGCATGGCGCGGCGATCGCGACGTCGCTACGGCCTAGGCCGAGCGAGATCGCCGACGGACGCCTCTGGCCGAGTGCCCAATCGACGCGCTGATCGAGGGATTCGCAGTGCACGGGGCGGGACTCGAACCCGCACGTCTCGCGACGGTGGAACCTAAACCCACTGCGTCTACCAATTCCGCCACCCGTGCTCGGTGACGCCGGTGATCTCTAGCACAGCACGGCGGCGTGGCGGATTTCGCGGGCTCGTGTAGCGCGTCGGCCGGTAATCGGGGCGACGGACGATGGTGCGCTTCGGCTGCGGAGGCGGGTCGGCGTGCGGGCTGGGGCTCGGGTCGTGGTCGCGGCCAGGCTCGCGGTAGCCGCTCTCGCCCTTGGGGCGCGGTGCGGGGAAGAACGGCCGGTCCATCGATCGTGAATGTAAGACCGCTCGGTGTGTTCTTCGTCCGAGCGTGCGCTTCTTCCGCACGAGGTGCTCGCCCGGCAACGCTTCTTCGACGCGCATGGTCGAGCTCGCGTATCTTCGTGGAGGGGCCGAAGCGCGCTCCGGCAGCTCACGACCATGAAGAAAGAGACCCATCCTCGAAGGACCACGCGCCGTTCGTGCAAGAGCGCGCTCGCGGCCTCGTTCGTCGTCACCTTCGCGGCGCATGGAGCCGCCGGCTGCAAGAAGCAGCCGGTGGAGTCGGGCGACCCGCCGGAGCCGCCGAGGCCACGTGTCTCGAGCGCGTCGATCTCTCCGAGTCCGTTCGGCGACTGTCACCTCTACGAGAACCCTTCCTGTCCGCCGAACGTGACGTGCAATCCTCCGCCGCCGATCGTGATCGACTGCCCGCCGGACATGCGTGACGCGGCGGAGCCCGCGGTCACGCGGCGGCCGCCGGGCAAGGAAGACTGGCTGCGCGTGAAGCCGCGGCTCTGGGTCTCGAACCAGACGACCTGCATGTTCGAGGCGGACTACTTCTGTGCTCCGCCTGGCAAGCCCTGGGAGTGCACGGAGAGGCCGAAGGCCATCTCCGTCCCTTGCACGACGGACGACGCGGGGACGACCCGTAAGCTGGAGTCGTTCGTCTACAAGGACGGGCTCGGCGTCTGCCGTAAGGTGCCCGCGACCGAGTGCACGGCGGGCGTGCGGGGGAGCTGCGAGGACCTCCCCGAAGGCGAGGTCGTGCCTTGCGCGTGATGGCCTCCACTATGAAGAAAGCGAGCCACCAGGGCAGGGACGCGCGCGGTTCGCGCAGGCGCGTGCTCGCGGCGTCGTTCGTCGTCACGTTCGCAGCGCACGGAGCCGCGGGCTGCAAGAAGCAGTCGGTGCAATCGGGCGAGGCGCCAGAGCCGAAGCCGGCGAGCTCGTCGCGCGTGACCGTGTCCGTCTCTCGCGCCCCTCTCGGCGACTGCCAATTGAACGTCGACGAACCGCTGTCGTGTCCGGAGGGCGTGCACTGCAATCCTCCGCCGCCGATCACGGTCGAATGTCCGCCCGACCTGCGATCCCCTCACGATCCTCCGCCCGGCAAGTGGCGACCGCCGGGGAAGGAGGACTGGCTGCGGATGAGGCCGGCCCTCACGGTCGTCGTCGGAAGCTGCTGGTTCCACCCGGCGCGCTTCTGCGCTCCTCCCGGCAAGCCCCACGAGTGCACGCCGCACGTCCAGTCCATACGCGTCCCCTGCACCGCGGGCGACGCCGGGGCGGTCGAGGCGGAGCCGTTCGTCTACAAGGACGGTCTCGGCATCTGCCACGGCATGCCCGCGTTCGAGTGCACTCCCGGTCCCGGAGGTTGCCAAGACGTGCCCGAAGGCGAGGTCGTGCCTTGTCCGTGACGCGTCCGCCTCCGCGCCGGCCGGGCGGGCGCGCGGACGGAGCCGCCGCTCAGCGCGCTCGCGTGGTCGTCGCTTCGCGCGACGGCGGCGGGAGCGGATGCTCCTCGAGGAGCTTGTCCGCGAGGCGCATGCGCATGCGGCTCTGCGGGTGGCCGCGCTCGCAGTAGCCGGAGATGTAGATGGCGAGCCGCTCGGAGAGCGGGCGCTTCGTGCAGGTCTGGAACGAACGCTTCAAGATCCACATCGCCGCGCGGGTGCACGTCTCGGGATCCTGGAGCGCCTTCTTCGGCTCGGGGAGGTAGCTTCGCGCGACTTGGTAGAGGCAGAGGAAGCGGCCGTCCTTCGACTTCGCGTCGGGTCGGAGGCGGCTCTCGTGCCACGCGAGCGACACGAGCAGCGAAGCCGTGCGCGCCTCACCGCCTTCCTCGTCGGCGAAGAGCGGATCGCTCTCGGCCGCGCGCGCGATCGCCTCGGCGGTCTTCTCGTAGGTGTTGCTCCAAGGAGCCGTCGGCTCGAGCGCCATCAGGAGCCCGACCACCCATGAGACGGGGACGCTCATTCCGTCGACGAGGATGAGCGAGCCCGCGCATCCCTGTGAAGGGGGCGAATCGCGCTCCAATATCCCACTCGACTATTTTCGGCAGCTTACGGCGCACGAAGCGCTCAGAAGCGGGCGCGCCAGCCGACCGTCGCGCCGTTCTTGTCGGCGCCGAAGACGGGCGCGCTCCAGTCGGTGAAGAGGAAACCGACCACCGCCGTCGCCGCGCCCGCGAGGAGCGTGCTCACGAGGAACACATTCGTGAGCGTCTGACTGCTTCGGCCGTCGGCCTGGAGCGTCGCGCACGGATCGGCGTTCACGCGGTCGCAGCCGGCGTCGACGAAGTCGCCGTGCGTGGCCGCGGTGTTCAGCGCGGAGAGCGTGGTCGCTCCCGCGAGCAGCATGGTCAGACCGACGCCTCCGTAGAAGACGATGGGCGGGAGCCGCTTGCTCGACTCGGGTTGCCTCTCGGGCGCAGGCTCGTCGGCTTCCCATGTCTCGGTGGCCTCCGCGGAAGCCGGCTCGCCCGCGGCGGCCGTCGCGCCGGCGCCCCTTCCGTCCGGGACGACCTCGACGACCTCGTCGGCGGTGACGTCGACCTCCTTCGGCGGACCTGCCCGTCCGTCGACTTCGACGATCACCTTGTGCAGACCGATCGTCGTGAACGCGACGCGATCGGTGTCGATCGATCGTCCGTCGATCTTCGCGTTGCAGGTGGAGCCGCTCGGGCACTTGACGAGCACGCGCCCTGCGCGTCCGTTGAACTTGAGGTGGGCGGCCGTGACGCTCGCCGCGAGCGCCGGTGGAGCGGGCGCGCGCTTGCTGCGCTCGAGCAGCTCGGCGCCGAGCGCGACGTCGTCGGCCTCGATCGCGGCGTCGAGGGCGGCTTGGAGCGCGACCGGGCTCGGCGCGAGCGCGTCCGCGCGCGCGAACTCCTCGGCCGCCTTCTTCTTGTCTCCGCGCTTGTAGGCCTCGAGCCCTCGATCGTACGCCTGCCTCGCGGCCTGCCTGTCGCCCTTGCTCGGCTTGTCCGCGCCGAGCGCGGACGGCGAGACGGCGATCGCCGACGACACGAGAAGAGCGGCGAGCGCGCCACGCATCAGAGCTTGGTGCAGAGCGCGCCTCCCGTGCATTGGACGTTGCAATCTCGCGCGCAGTCCAAGAAGCAGATGCTCGCCCGGCACGTCCCTCTGCACTTGGCGTCATCCTCGCAGACGTACGTGCACTGCGCGCCGCCGGCGCTGCAATCCATGTTGCAGGTCGCGTCGTCCTCGCACACGACGTCGCACCGCGCGTTGGGACCGCACGCGAGCGTGCAGTCGCTCCTGTCGCGACACGTGAGCTCGCAACGGCCCGTCGTGCACGAGAAGTTGCACTTGTCGCGGCCCGTGCAGGTGCAGGAGGGGCCGCACTCGTCGTTCGGTCGCGGAGGCGCGGCGTCGACGTCGGCGCCTGCGTCCCTCGGCGTGCTCGCGTCGCTCCTGCCGCCGTCCGAGCTCGCGGGAGGCGAATCGGTCGACGGCAGCGAGCCGCTCGGGTCGGTCGCGCTCTCCGAGCCGATCGTCCAGTCGTAGGAGCAACCGATGATCGCTCCGACGAACGCGAGACTCATCACGCGCCGACGCATGCTCACGCGTCAAGCATAGCTGACGGAAAGAAGACCGCCTCCTCCGTACGATGACGAAGGAGGCGGTCTCGTGCGATCGGGAGGAGGAGGACTGACGCGATCGAATGAGGACGGAAATATCGAGGCTCGATTGATCGCCGACGTCGACGCGATCGACCATCGTTCGGACGGTCGAGCGAAGCTCGAAGGGAGAGAAGAGAGGAGAAGCGAACGTCGGCGACGAAGGAACGAAGAGAGGAGAGTCAGGACGAAAGAGAGGAGGAAGCGAGCGCTCGGGAAGAGCGTCGTCGTGTCTTCGCACTCGCCTTCGAAGCAGCACCCATGCCAGTGGGAAACCGTGGGTTTTCTTCCTACACACGCGTTTCCCATGACCGATCATGGCTTTGGACGGATCCACCAGGTCTTCCTTGACGCGAAGGATCGATCCGATGGACCGTGCCTTCGGTCTCGCCGCTGGAAGGGCCAGGCGATAGGAGGCTTCATGCGTCGGATTGGTTGGTCACTCGTCGTGCTCGCGGCGCTCGCGCCCGTCTTCGCGTGTGGTGGTGAGGAGCCGCCGCCGGTCGCCCCGCAGTCGGCGGCCCCTGCGCCGCCGCCTCCGCCGACGGAGCCGCCGCAGCCCGAGCCGCCGCCCCCGCCGAAGCCGTCGATGGCGGAGATGCAGAAGCAGGCGATCGGCCAAGCGCTCGAGGCGCTCAACGGGCACGACCCGAAGAAGTTCGCCTCCGTCTACGACGAGAACGGCGTCATCTCCGTCGCGGGCCTCAACGAGATCGCGGGCCGCGACGCGATCGAGCAGAACATGACGGAGTGGTTCGAGACCTTCAAGGACGTCAGGCTCGGCTTCTCCCGCGTCTGGGTGAAGAACGAGACGCTCGTCCTCGAGTGGGTCATCAACGGCAAGCATCACGGCGAGCTCTTCGGCGTGAAGGGCACCGAGCAGCCGATCGGCCACTACGGGCTCAGCATCGTGACGATGAACCCCGACGGGAAGGTCGCGACCGAGCATCGTTACGGTGAGCTCGGGGCGGTGATGACGCAGATCGCCGGCCCGGGCGCGAAGGTGAAGCCTCGTCCGATCCCGGAGATCCCGGCGGCGCCCCAGACGTTCACGTCCACCGGCTCGGCGGACGAGGAGAAGAACGTCGAGGTGGCGAAGAACGTGCTCGCCGCCCTCGAGGACAAGACGAAGGAGGCCGACTTCTTGAACCTGCTCGCCGACGAAGTCGAGCAGGACGGCCTCTTCCACCTCGAGATGTCGAAGGGCAAGGACGGCGCGAAGAAGTTCTTCAAGAGCTTCACGACCGCCTTCCCCGACGCGAAGTTCGAGACGACGAAGACGCTCGGCGTCGGCGACTACGCCATCGTCGAGTCCGTGCTCAAGGCGACGCACCAGGGCGCCCTCGGCTCGATCAAAGCGACGAAGAAGCCCATCGCCATCCACATCGTCGACGTCTTCGAGATCAAGAACGGCAAGGTCGCACGCGCATGGACGTTCCAGAACAGCCTCGAGCTCCAGCAGCAGCTCGGGCTCTTCGACGTCCCCAAGGCCGGAAACATCCCCGCGTCGCAGGCGACTGCCGCGAAGCCGGCCGCCGGAGCCACGGGCGGCGCGAAGGACGCCGGGGGCGGTGGGGGCAAGGGCACCGGCGGCGGCGGTGGTCACGGGACCGGCGGCGGTGGCGGCAAGGGCACCGGCGGCGGTGGCGGCCACGGGACCGGCGGGGGCGGCGGCGCCGAGAAGAAGAAGTAGCGCGGCGCTCCGCGCGCGCGGCCGTCGCATCTTCAGGCGCCGATTGACATCCAGCGTCGAACGAGCGCATGAACCGCACGCGGTGTCCCGATCGGGCACCGGCTTCGGAGGTCTCGATGCGCTCGCTTGGTCTGTTCGTCTTGTCAGCCTTGGTCGCGGCGGCAGCGGTCTTCGCCGCGTGCGGTGAGGACGAGGCCATCGTGCGAGGTCGCCTCGACGCGGGCGCGGACGAGACGGCCTCGGAAGGCGGCGCCGACGCCGGCGACGGTGGGCTGCTCGACTGCGGCGTCGCGATCCCGACCACGTACGAGAGCCCGGCGTTCGCGACGAACGCGGCCGTGGAGCTCGCGCTGGTCCAGCGCTTCGAGCAGCTCGACGCGCGCATGAAGGCGACGGAGGGCGACGCCGGCGTCCCGGTCACCGCCGTCGAGCTGAAGAACCTCTACGGCGAGGGCGCGCCGAGCCTGCGCGCCGTGTCCACTCCCTCGGCGCAGGCGATCGCCGACGCCCACTTCGATGCGTTCGACCTCGCCTCCGGCAAGAGCTGGGCGCCGGCCGACGCGGCCGAGGACGGCGGCGCGGCCACGGGTGGCAAGTACGGCGACTACTACTTCTCCGAGACGGGGATCGATCTGCGCGAGGCCACGACGAAGACGCTCCTCGCGGGCACGTTCTACAACCACGTCCTCGGTCTCGTCGCTGCTCCGATCACGGAGGCGACGATCGATCGCCTCGTCGCGGCATACGGAGCGAGCCTTCCGTTCGCCGATCGCGCCGGCGCGGACGCGGGTGCCGGCGCCGACGGGCTCGTCGCGGCGTATGCGTGGCGGCGCGACGATCCGTCGTCGCCGACGCCGGGCCCGTACCGCAAGATCCAGTCGGCGTTCTTGGTCATGAAGGCGGCCGTCCCCGCGGGCGAGGCGTGCAAGGCCGATCTCGACGCGGCCGTGGCCACGTTCCTCTCCGAGTGGGAGCGGACGACGTACGCCACCGCCGTCCACTACCTGGCCGCGGCCGCGACCGCGGCGGCCGATCCGCTGAAGGGGCCCGAGGCGCTCCGCGCCTGGAGCGCGGCGCTCGGCTTGATCCAGAGCTTCAAGGGGCTGCCCGCGGACAAGCGCAAGATCACCGACGCTCAGATCGACGCGCTCCTCGCCAAGATCGGCGCGACCACGGGCTACCGCCTCGTGATGAGCCCCGGCGATCGCGTGCTCGAGCTGAACCAGGCGATCAACGACATCGCGCTCTACCAAGGCTTCACGCAGCAGGAGATCGAGTCCTTCAAGGTCGATCACTGAGAAGCCCTTCTCGCGAAGGTCGCGATCCCTGGTCACTCCTCTCGCCCGGATCTAGATTCGCTTTCGATGGCGCGCCTCGACCTCATCTCTTCCAAGCTCGCCGCGCTCGGAGGGGATCCTGGTTGGGAGACGGACGGATCGCCGCGCGCCGCCGTCGCTGCGATCCTCCGCGAGCTCCCGGGCTCGGACGGGGCCGACCTCTTCTTCATCCGCCGCGCGGAGCACCCGAACGATCCGTGGTCGGGGCACGTCGCGTTCCCCGGAGGCCGTCGGGATCCGGAGGATCCGAGCCTCCTCGCGACGGCGATCCGCGAGACGCGCGAGGAGGTCGGGATCGACCTCTCGCCGGCGCACCTGCTCGGGCGCTTGCCGGACCTTCCCGCCTTCTCGCGAGCGAGAGGCACCAACCTCGTCGTCACGCCGTTCGTGTTCGCGCTGCGGAGCGATCCCGTCATCGTGCCCAATCGGGTCGAGGTGGCGACGACCCTCTGGGTCCCGCTCGCCACGCTCGCGAACGGAGTGGGGAAGACCTCCTTCGAGCTCGACTATGCCGGGCAGCGCTACGTGCTTCCGTGCATCCACCTCGAGCCCGGCCAGCATCGCCTCTGGGGCATGACGTACCGCATGCTCGAGACGTTGCTCGACGCGCTCCGATAGCGTGCTAAGTTCCTCGTGCGCCGGATCGACCGGCGCTGTCATGCGCTGACCGCTCTCCTCCGAGAACCAGTCCTGCGCCGCGCGTTCACGCGGCGAGGCATCGACGCGACCTCCGCGTCGCGAAGGAGAGGACCGCATGACCGTGTTGGAAGCGCACGGCGTCGGCGTCGCCTGGGCGGCGTCCGTGCCGGTGTTGAAGGACGTGTCGTTCGTGCTCGTCCCGGGCTTCTACGGCCTGGTCGGCGCGAACGGGGCAGGGAAGACGACCCTGCTGCGCGTGCTCGCGGGCGAGCTCGTGCCGCACGAGGGGACCGTTCGTGTGCGATCGCGCAGCGGCGACGGCGACGTGACGATCGCCTACTGCGCGCAGGCCGTCGACGAGCCGGGTGACGACGTCCGCGAGCTCGCCGAGGCGCACGACGGGATCGCGGCCGCGCTCAAGGGTCGCCTCGATCTCGATCCGGACGAGCTCGAACGGTGGCCGACGCTCTCTCCGGGCGAGAGGAAGCGATGGCAGATCGGCGCGGCGCTCGCGAGGGAGCCGGACGTCCTCTTGCTCGACGAGCCGACGAACCATCTCGATCTCGAGGCGCGTGGTCGTCTCCTCGGTGCGCTCGCACGCTTCCGCGGGATCGGCGTCGTGGTCTCGCACGACCGCGCACTGCTCGACCGGCTGCCGCGTGCGATCCTCCGCGTCCACGACGGGAGGGCGACGATGTACCCGGGGCGCTACTCCGAGGCACGCGCGATCTGGGAGGAGGAGCGCCGGTCGCGCGAGGAGGCGCACGCACGGGCGAAGGCGAAGGTGCACGCCTTGGAGCGGAGACTCGACGCTGCGCGTCGCACCCACGAGGCCGCGTCGAAAGCGACGAGCTCGCGCGCGCGCATGCGAGACCCGAACGATCGGGACGCGCGCAGCATGGGCCGGAAGGTCGTCGTGAGGTGGGCGGAGGCGCGCGCCGGCCGCGCCGTCGAGGTCGTCCGCGGAGAGCTGGCGCGCGCTCGCGAGGACGTGCCCGTCATCGAGCGCGACAGGACGCTCGGCGGCGCGATCTTCGCGAGGTGGGAGCGCGCCCCGCAGCCGGTGCCCTTCCACGTCGATGCGCCCGAGATCCACGCCGGCGAGCGACCGATCCTCCGAGACGTCCGCCTCACGATCGCGCGCGACGACCGTGTGCGCATCGCGGGGCCCAACGGCGCCGGCAAGACGACGCTCCTCCATGCGCTCCGCGCGTCGCGTCGGCGGGGCGACCGCGAGGACGATCGCATCCTCTACTTGCCCCAGGAGCTCGACCGTTCCGACGTCATGGCGCTCGCCACGAGCCTGCGGTCCCTCACCGAGGAGGAGCGAGGACGCGTCCTCTCCGTGTTCGCGGCGCTCGGCAGCGATCCCGAGCGCCTTCTCCGCCGCCGCGCGGAGGACGCCGCTGCGCTCTCGCCCGGCGAGGCGCGGAAGCTCGCGCTCGCGCTCGGCCTCGGGCGGCATGCCTGGGCGCTCGTCCTCGACGAGCCGACGAACCACCTCGACCTGCCGACGATCGAGCGCCTCGAGGACGCGCTCGAGGCGTATCCCGGGTGCGTCGTGCTCGTCACCCACGACGACGCGTTCGCTGCGAAGGTGACGACGCGGATCATCCAGGTCGGCGGCGGTCGCGTGATCGGATGATACGGACCATGACTTTCGCGTCCGTGTCGGCGACCCACGACGCAAATCGTTCGCAGTTGCGATCCCGTGCTCCAGCGCTCGGGTTCGCGGAGCGTGCGGTGCGAAGCTCGACAGTGTGCGCGCGCGAAGGGCGATTGTCCGCGCTTTCGGTCGGTGTGCGGCCCGTCGACGAGCCACGATCGGGTCAGGAGGCCTCTCGATGCGCTGCACGACGCGTCCTCGTCGTGCACGACCAAAGCTGGGCCCCGGTTTGCATCTCGAACGATCAGGAAGTCGAGAGACCGGCGAATGTCTGCCGCGCCTCCTCGGTTTCGTCACCGAATCCATGTACCGTCCAATCATGCGAGCGCAGGTGGCGCTGTTCGTGCTCGCGGCGTCGGTCGCGGTGGGCTGCGCGGAAAGAGTGCGAAACGCACACTCTCGCCCCGACGACTCGTGGGCGACGTACACGCCACCGGTTCGTCCCGTCGAGGGCCCGCGGGCCGACGAGCCGGTCGTGATCGTCACCATCGACGGTGTGCGCTGGAAGGAGGTCTTCGAGGGCACCGATCCCGAGCTGTCGAACGCTCCGCCCGTTCCAGCCTCGGTCATCGCTCCGAACCTCCACAGGCTCGGTACCGAACGCGGCGCTTTCGTCGGTGCGCCCGGCAGCGGCGTGATCGCCGCGTCGGGGCCGAACTACGTGTCGCTCCCCGGCTATACCGAGATCCTCGGAGGACGACCTCCGGCGGCGTGTCAGGACAACCTCTGTCCGCGGACGCGGCTCCCGACCATCCTCGACGAGGCCCGGGCGTCCGGCGCGAAGGTCGCTGCCTTCTCGTCGTGGGCGCCGCTCGAGCGCGCCGTCACCGCGCTGCCGGGTGCGTTCCACGTCTCCTGCGGCCGGCGCGAGGGCGACAAGACCGACCCCTATCCGGGGCACGGCAGCTACCGGCCCGACCGCGCGACCGCGAGCCTCGCGCTCGCGTATTTCGAGGCCGAACAGCCCGACGTCATGTTCCTCGGGCTCGGCGACTCGGACGAGTACGCCCACCGTGGAGACTATGCCGGGTACCTGTCGGCCATACGTCATGCGGACGACGTGATCGGCCGGCTGATGGACATCATCGATCGCTCCGGTCCACGAGGCCGGAAGACGCACGTGATCGTGACCGCGGATCACGGTCGGGCTGCGGACTTCCGGAGCCACGGTCGGATGCCGGAGGCCGCGCGCGTATGGATGGTGGCGGCTGGCCCGCGCTTCCAGGCGCGTGGAAGGGTCACCTCGGTCGTCGAGCGGCGTCTGGCGGACATCGCTCCGACGGCGCGCGTCGTGCTCGGGCTTCCGCCCGACACGTCGGAGTTCGCGGGCAAGCCCATCACCGAGCTCTTCGGGCCCGAGATGAGCGCGAGCCTCTGAACGAGACTCAGCCGACCGGCAGCCCGATCGGACACGCGACGCCCGTGCCGCCGAGCCCGCAGTAGCCGTTCGGGTTCTTGTGGAGGTACTGCTGGTGGTAGTCCTCCGCGTAGTAGAACGTCGGCGCGTCGAGGATCTCCGTCGTGATCGGCCCGTAGCCCGCGGCGCGAAGCTTCGCCTCGTACGCCTCCTTCGAGGCGAGGGCGGCCGCGCGCTGCTCCGCGTCGAACACGTAGATGCCCGAGCGGTACTGCGTTCCGACGTCGGCGCCCTGTCGCATCCCCTGCGTCGGATCGTGGTTCTCCCAGAACGTCTTGAGGAGCGTCTCGTAGGAGACCTTCGCAGGGTCGTAGACCACGCGGACGACCTCGTTGTGTCCGGTCAACCCCGAGCACACCTCGCGGTACGTCGGGTTCGGGGTGAAGCCGCCCGCGTAGCCGACCTGCGTCGAGATCACGCCAGGCAGCTGCCAGAACTTCTTCTCGGCGCCCCAGAAACAGCCCATCCCGAACATCGCCATGCGCGAGCCCTCCGGGAACGGAGGCTCCATCGGCGTACCGAGCACGGCGTGCCGCTCTGCGACCGGCATCTTCTCGTCGCGGCCCGGCAGAGCTTGTTCCTTCGTCGGCATCCGGGTCTTGTCGAAGAAGCCCATGCAATCCTCCCTAGCGCGGGTGTTTGTACCCCCGCTCCACGCTGGCAACCCTGATCTCGTACCGCGCGTAGAACTCCTCGCGACCGCGACGCTGCGCGGCGCGGTGATCGGCCTGCGCCTTCCAGAGCGCGATGGCCTCGCGTGAATCCCAGTACGAGATGGTGATTCCGAACCCGTCGGGGCCGCGGGCGCTCTCGATTCCGAGGAAGCCGGGCTGCTTCTTCGCGAGCTCGACCATCGCGGCGGCCGTCTCCTCGTAGCCTGCCGGCGGCTTCGCGCCGGTCGCGTACTGGCTCGTGAAGATGACGGCCCAGTATTCCTGTGCGCTCGTCGGGTCGGGCGTCGAGCGTTTCGGGCGCTCGCGCTGCGCGCGGACCTCGCGTTCGGCGTCCGCTTCCCACTCTTTCATCGCCGGCAGCTCGAGCATCGCCTCGAACCACGCGCGTGCAGCCGGATCGTTCACGGGCACGCCATGGGTCCGGAAGCGCCACACGACGGGTGCGAACATCGCGTCGGCGATCGAGAACGCGCCGAAGAGGAACGGGCCGCCCGCGCCGAAGCGGTCGCGACACTCCTTCCAGATCGCCTGGATCCTCTCGATGTCGGCTTGCGTCTCGCGCGACGGCGTGGTGGTCGGGACGCGCGCCGTGACGTTCATCGGCATCTCCCTGCGGAGGCTCGCGAAGCCGGAGTGCATCTCCGCGGAGACGGCGCGCGCGACCGCCCGAGCGTCACGGTCCTCGGGCCAGAGGCGCTTGTCCGGATGGAGCTCCGCGACGTACTCCGCGATGGCGAGCGAGTCCCACACGAGGAGGTCCTCTCCGCCCGCGCCTGCGCCGCGATGCCGGAGCACCGGCACCCGGCGCGAGGGCGACAGCTCGGCGATCTTCTCGCGCCAGTCCTCCTGCTCGAACGCGAAGACGTGCTCTTCGAACGGCACCTCCGCCTGACGCAGGACGAGCCACGGGCGGAGCGACCACGACGAGAGGTTCTTGTCGCCGATGACGAGGACGAGCGCGGAGCTCATGTCACTCCCCGATGCGGAACTGCACGCCGAAGCCGGCGCCGAACCGACGCGCGAAGTCGTCCTCGACGGCGGGGAAGAGGATCATCGTCTTGAGGTCCACCGAGCGCGCGACCTGGTAGCCGAGGCCGAAGCCCAAGAGGAGCGAGGCGTCGTGATCGCCCGGACCGGGATCGATGAAGCGCAGCGAGAGCATCGGCCCGAGCCACAGCTTGTCGGTGGCCTGGAACCAGAAGTAGCCCGGCGCGACGAGGCCGTTGAACACGGGGTCGTTGAAGACGAGCGGGATGTAGACGCCCGTGTCGATGCGCATGAAGTCGGCGATGTGGAACGCGAGCGGGACGCCGAACATCATCCCGAAGTTGGTGCCCTGCTCGACGGGCAGGAAGACGCGACCGTCGAGGCCGACCTCGGTGACGTCGCCGGCGTAGGCGACCCAGCGGATGCGGAGCTCGGGGTTGGCGACGGTGCGGGTGCCGACGCCCCACGTCTCGGTCCAGAGCGTGCGCCCGTAGCCGTCCGCCTGGGTGAAGCGACCGTCGTCGCCGAAGCGGACGCCGGTGCGGAACCCGAGCTCGAGGCGATGGGTCACGCCGAGCGCTCCCTCGAGGTTCGTGCCGACCCCGGTCGCGTCGAAGTCGCCGGGGCCGTTGAAATGTCCGATGCCGAGCCCGACGTCGCCGGCGAACACGAGGCGATTCTGGGTCATCGGTCGCCAGACCCACCGCTCTGCGGCGGACGCGGGCGCTGCGAACGTCGAGGCGAGAAGGGCGAGCGCAGCGACGAGCAATCGAAGAAGGGCTCGATGCGAAGAAGAACCGGAAGGGCCTCGCATGGGCGCGGAGCCTAGGCCGGGCCCATCGGGCGGGCAATCCGGTTCCTGCCCTCACTCGTGCACGCGGGCTTCGACGGCGGCGAGCGCTTCGTCGAGCGCGCCGCCGCGTCGCAAGCACGGGTAGCAGTCGCGCCTGCCCATGAAGCCGCAGCCGCGCGTGCTCTTCATCGTCTTGAGCAACGGCAGGACGCGTGCGTCGCCGCTGTCTTTCACGCGTTCGAGGAGATCCCGCTTGGCGGTGCAGCTCTTCGCGTTCTTCAGGTCGAGGAACACGAGGGCTGCGGGGGACGCCTTCGCGCGCGTGTCCGCACGACTGAGGCTCTTCGTCGCACGCGTGCGGGTCGCCGCGGGGACCTTCTTGTTCGACGAGAGCTCGATCAAGCCGTCGACGCCGCGCTCACCGAGTCCGCCTTCGAGCAGACCGAAGGCGTCGTCCGCGGTCTCGGCGCGCTGCGCGGCCTCGACGACGACCGCGAGGACCGGCTCGTCGATCGCGGCGACGTCCTTGCTCGCGAGCGCGCGGATCGCGCGGAGGGCCTCGCGCGTCGCGTTCGCTTCGGCGTACGCCAGCACGAGCCTTCGCTGCACCGCCGTGTCGTCGGGGAACTCCTTCGCGAGCGCCTCGAGCGCGGAAGGTCCCTGGGCCGCGGCGGCTTCGATGCGCTCCGGCGCGGCATGGGTGGGTCGAGCGGCGGGCGCCTCGGCTCCCGTCGCGAACGGCGCCGCGGCGTCCGCGAGCTCCTGTTCGACGCCGGAGGAGCGCCGAGCGACGATGACCGTGACGACGAGCGCGAGGACGCAGATCGGGATGATGCTCGAGACGGCGATGAGCACGCCGCGCGGGATCGCCTTGATGCGCTCGGCGAGCCCATCGAGCGCTCCTGCCGTCGGCCGGCTCGCGTGCGCGGCGCCCGACGCGGGGTTCACCACGCTCGCCGGCAGCCCGTAGTCGGTCGCGGCGAGCGCATCGACGGGACCTGCGGAGGACTCGGGCGCGCGGAGCGATTGGGGCGCGACCTCCGTCGACGACATCGCCGACGGCGCCGGCGAGCGCATCAGATCGGGGTTGCTCTCGCGGCCGAACGATCGCGCCGACAGGACGTGCGGCAGATCGATACCGCTCTGCGCAGCGGCGACCTCGATCGCCTCCGCGAGCGCTCGCGCGCTCGGTGGCCGCGCCTTCGCGTCCTTCTCGAGCAGCTTGCGGACGAGCTCCTCGATGGGCGCGGGGACGTCGATCGCCGGGTTCCGGTCGGCCATCCTCGGGACGGGCGCGACGATGTGCATCGACAGGATGGCCATGCGGTCTTCCGTGTCGAACGGATGCTTGCCCGTGAGCATCTCGTAGAGCATCACGCCCACGGCGTAGAGGTCGGCGGCGGGGCCGACCTTCTCGCCGAGCGCCTGCTCCGGCGCCATGTACTCCGGCGTGCCGAGGATGGTTCCCAAGCGCGTGAGCGGTTGGCCCGTGTCTCGCGCCGGGCGCTCCACCTTCGCGATGCCGAAGTCGAGCACCTTCACGAAGTCGGGATCGTCGCCCTTCTTCACGAGCATGACGTTCTCCGGCTTGAGATCGCGGTGAACGATGCCCGCGGCATGCGCGCGATCGAGCGCGAACGCGATCTGACGCGCGACGTGGAGCGCCCTCGCCGGGTGGACGGCGCCTTGCTCGATCACCTTTCGGAGGCTCGTGCCTTCGACGTACTCGAGGACGAGGAAGAACGAGCCGTCCTCGGTCTGACCGAAGTCGGTCGCGGTCGCGACGTTCGGATGCTCGACGTGCGCCGCAGCCTCGGCCTCTCTCTTGAAGCGCGCGAGCACCTCCGGGTCGCGGCTCATGTCCGCGTGAAGGAGCTTCAGCGCCACGCGCTTGCGCATGAGCGTGTGCTCGGCCAGGTAGACCGCGCCCATGCCGCCCTCCCCGAGCAGCTCGCGGATGCGATAGCGGCCGGAGACGATCTGCCCCACGAGGCTCGTCCCGGCCGGCGACGACTGCGGCGGCTGCGGTTCGGGAGTGCTCATCCTAAGCGAACGATCCGGGACGCGCCTTCGAAGGTTACGCGTGCACCTCGACAGCGGCAACGGGCGCCGTGGCGAGATGTCCGAAGCAACGTGCGTCACGCGCTGAGGCGACGTTCCTCACGTGCTCTCCGCGGCGCGGATCAAGCCCCCCGAGGCCCTTCACTTGCATCGCTCTCGGTCATGCGATGGCGAGGCGAGCATTTCGTTTCCACTCCGCTCGCGTCGGACGAGGTCGACGTCGAACGCGACCGTATTCGTCCGACGATGGTCGGACGGAAGCTCGTCTCGGCGAGCATCACGCTCGTCAGCGCCGCTCGCATGGGTCGCTTTCGTCTTCGTCGAGCTTCGAAGGGGCAGAGGATCTCGTGACCGGAGAGACGTGCGTGACGTTGTGCAACACGTCGCCGGAGCCAACCGAGGAGAAGCGAGTCATGAAACATCTCCCGTCAATCGAGGCGCTGACCGACTCCGACGACAGGCGCTTGCTCGCCGAGCTCGAGATCTGCCAGCTCCTGGAGAAGCTCGCTCGCGTTCGCGCGCTCGTCGACCGCGCGGACCAGCTGATCACGAGTCTCCTCGCGGGCAACGAGGTGCCGGAAGGCTGCGGTCCGATCGACGAGCGCCTCTACGCGGCCATCCTCGCAACCTTGCGGAAGAGCTAATTAATTTCGCGCAAGGGCGGCTGCGATCCTGAAAGCGCACGGTCGAGCCTTGACCCCGGACCTACATGGTGCCACATGGTCGCCATCGGACAGCGCGACGCGACGCGTTGACTCCGAAACGGATACCGAGGTCTTCCGCCATGGCTCCCAGCTCTCTTGTCAAGCTTGGCTCTTCTTCGCTTCTCCTCGCCTCCGCGTTCTCCTTCGTCGTCGCCGGCTGCACGACCGATGCGGCTTCGGGCGAAGCGGCCGCGGCGGAAGGCGAGCTCACCCAGGCGGCGGAGCGCATCGCGCCGGGTGACTACAAGCTCTACGGCGCGCCCGGGGCCGCCCCCGACCCGCGCTGCGATCTGTACACGGCGCTCTCGCTGAAGAACGAGGCCGACGGTCCGCGCGCGCTGCTCTGGAACACGGTCGGCGGCAGCTGCGAGATCGCGGCCGTACCCGACTTCCGCGAGTACCGCCTGACCTTCGATGGGCTCTCCTGCGGATCGAGCATCTTCAAGGCCGAGCGGACCATCGACGGCAAGCGGCGCTCCATCACGATCACCGATCACCGCACCCGTACGTGCCGCGACATCGTCGAGGCGAGGATCATCGTCGAGGAGATCGACGAGGACGGCACGCAGCGCACGCTCTACAGCTACGACGGCATCCCGGAGCAGCCGGAGCCCGCCACGACGTGGCTCACCTACGCTCCGAAGCAGTGCGGGGCGAACCCGTGGCACGGTGCGCAGCCCGCGCCCGGCCAGCGCCGCTCGTACCTGGCCGGTGAGGCCGGCGAGGTCGACGTCTTCTTCCGCAACCGCGGGATCGAGCTCGAGATGATCGGCTTCGCCCAGGCGGCCGAGCCGCGGTTCGTCTGCGCGGCGTGCTCGTGCCCGCGCGGCGATCAGCTCATCGTCCGCGCGAAGTCGCATGCCGACGCGCACGTGCTCGTCTCGGAGTTCGGCTTCGCTCCGCTCACGGATGCGTTCGTGACGGCCCCCACGCAGTGCGGGACGAACCCGTGGGAGCGCGCGTCGAGCGGTGACGACGAGCTTCGGCAGCTCACCTCGTGGGCCGCCGGCGCCGGTGCGCCGCTCTCGTGGGCTGCCTTCCTCGACTACACCGAGCCGCGGTTCGTCTGCATGGCGTGCTCGTGCCCGCGTGGCGACACGGCCGTCGTCATCCCGCAGGACGCCGCGGCCGGGAACCAGCTCGAGAGCCTCGGTTGGAAGCGCGTCGAGAATTGACCCTCACACCCCTCCTCCCTCTCCACGCGTAACGACGTAAACGAGGTTCTCCCGCGCGCCGGCGTCTCCACCAGACGTCCGGCGCGCCTTTTTTTCATGACGTGCGCGTTCGCTCGCGTCAGCTCCGCGTGAACACGAACGGTATCGCGATCGTCGAGCTACGTTCGCCGTGCGCGGGGAACTGCCACGTGCGCGCCTGATTCTCGATGCACACGGCGACGAGCGCGTTCGTGCCGCTCGCCTCCGCCGAGACGACGTCGCCGCTCGCGCCGACGACGATGCTGAGCGTGACCCTCGCCGAAGCCTCGCCGACCTCGAGCCGATCCCAGCACGCACGCTTGACCGACACGCGGTGGGCGGCGACGACGCGCTCCACCTCCTCCATCGTCAGCGGACCGGGCGACGGCGCGGGCGGCGGATCACCCCAAGGTTCGTGCGCCGTGGTCGTGGCGACGGGCGGCGGCACCTCGACGGCTTCGTGCGGCGTCTCGAGGAGCGCGCGTGCGCCTTGGAACAGGACAACGCCGGCGATCATGCTGACGACGACGAGCGCGACGGTCTTCTGTCGCCGTCTGTCCGGCGGAATGAGGTCCGCCAGCGGCTTCGCCTCGCGGTACGGCCCGTCCATACCGTGAGCATGTCACGCGGGCGGAGCCCGCGAAAGGCGCGTCAGCGTCGAGCGGCGCCGGCGAGGCGCGCGCACTTCGGAGCGTCCACGACCACGGTGACGCCCTGGTTGCTCGGCACCAGCGCGTTCAGCACGGCCGTCTGCGAAGGATGTCCCGTGAAGATGTCGATGTGCTCGCCCCGCACGCGGAGCCCCCGATCCTCCACCACGAAGCAGCCGTCGATCGTGCCTCCGCCGTTCGATACCTCGGGCCGGACCGCGAGGCCGTCGAGCTCGGGCACGTAGATGACCGTCCCCATCGGAAGGACGTTCGTGTCCGCGGCGACGGTGCGGAGCGGCGTGATCGGCGTGCCGGCCGCGCCGCGGCCCCAGGGGAAGGTGTTCTTGTCGAGCGCGTCGAAGCAGATCTTCTGCCCCGTGCGCGGGCAGGTCTCGGCGCAGGCGCAGTCGCGCTTCGCGAAGCTGACGGTGCCGCCGCTCGCGAGCGAGCCGGAGCCCTGCACGCAGACCGCCTCGTAGAACCCGCGCGGCACCTTCGCGATCGGCTGGCACGACGGATTCATCAAGGCGACGGCCTCTCCCGTGAAGTCGGCCTCGCTCGGGAAGTCGTAGTACGTGTTGCGGAAGACGCCGAGCACCCGGCCGCCGCCGCCGGTGGGGTCGTTCGCGCCTTCCTTCGGCATGGCCCCGATCGTTCGCGCGCGAGGCCGTTCGTACGGCGTACGCTCCCACGAAGACTGCATCGACTGCCGCTCCTCCTCGACGAGCGGCTGATGGAGCCAAGCCGAGCCGCCGCCCCAGCCGCCGCACGCGGTGATCGACGTCGCGGCGGGAGCGATCCACGCTGCGCAGAGTAGCGCGCGGAGGCGGAGCGATGCGTTCGTCACGCGGCGATCGTAACGCGCCGAGGTCGACGGACGCGACTTTCGGGCGTCCTCACCGTCACACGGTCACCGGCACGCGGCGAGCGTGTCGAGGAAGCCCTCGGCCCACGTCACCGCGTTCGAGCGTTGGACGACCGCCAAGAGCTTCGCGTGACGCGCCTTGCGCTCGTCGAGCGGCATCCGGAGCGCGCGATCGAGGTCTCGTGCCATGCCGTCGATGTGATACGGGTTCGTGAGCACGGCGTCCTGCATCTCCACCGCCGCGCCCGCGAACTGCGAGAGGAGCAGCACGCCCGGGTTCTCGGGCGACTGCGCCGCGACGTACTCCTTCGCGACGAGGTTCATGCCATCGCGCAGCGGCGTGACGTACCCGACGGCGGCCGCCCGGTAGAGCTGCGCGAGCTGCTCCTTGCCGTAGGAGCGGTAGAGATACCGGACGGGGACCCACCCCGCCTCGCCGAGCTCGCCGTTGAGGCGACCGACGATCGCCTCGATCTTCGCGCGCTGCTCCGCGTAGGTCGGGATGTCCGCGCGCGAGGGCACGGAGATCTGGACGAGCGAGACCTTCCCGCGCCACTCCGGGAACATCTCGAGCATGCGCCCGAAGGCGAGGAGCCGCTCCGGGATGCCCTTCGTGTAGTCGAGGCGGTCGACGCCGAGCACGAGCTTCGAGTCGCCGAGGATGCGCATCAGCCCGTCGATCTCCTCGGAGACCGCGGGATCGGGCGGCTCCTGGAAGACGTCGGGGATGATGCCGATGGGCATCGCGGCGACGTGCGTCGTGCGCCCGCGGTGGTGGACGACGTCGTCGGAGACCTTCGCCGGGAGCAGCGCGGACGCGCACTGGAGGAAGTTCGCGACGTGCTGAGGCGTGTGGAAGCCGAGCAGGTCGAAGTCGAGCAGCGCGTCGATCACCTGCGCCGCCCACGGGAGCATCGCGAAGATGTCGAGGGACGGGAAGGGGATGTGGAGGAAGTGCCCCATCGGCCCGAGGTGGCCGCGCTGGCGCATGACGCGCGCGAAGAGGAGCAGGTGATAGTCGTGCGCCCAGATCGTGGCGCGCGGCTTCGTGAGCTGGGCCGCGAGGTCCGCGAACGTCTCGTGCACCTCCTTGTACGCGTTCCAGCCCTCGTCCGAGATCCGCACGCGCGACGGGAACGAGTGGAAGAGCGGCCAGAGCGTCCCGTTGCAGAAGCCCAGGTAGTAGTGGCGGTACCAGGACTCCTTGTAGTCGACCCAGGCGAGCTGCACGCCGGACGACGCGTCCGTCGCCTCGACCACGCCCGTCGTGACCGGCTCCGAGCTCGGGACCGTGCGCCCGCTCCAGCCGAGCCACATGCCTCCGCGGCTGCGGAGCGCGGGCTCGAGCGCCGAGACGAGCCCGCCGACGTTCTTCTTCCGCTCGTTCTCGTCGTTGTTCTCCACGTGGCGGAGCTCGGGGAGCCGGTTCGAGACGACGAGCAGATCGTTCGAGGCCGCCGCCGACTTGATCGACGGTTGCTGGATCTCGCGCGGCAGCACCACCGGCGGCGGGGTCTTGCCCGCGCGCACGCCGTGGATCCATCGGAGGACCGTCCGCACCTCCGAGGAGTCTTCGAGCTCCCACCGCGCCGCGGTCCGACGCCGGCCCGCCGTGCGAACGACGACCGACTCGTCCGCGCCTTCCATCGCACGGAACATGTGCTCGTCCGTGACGTCGTCCCCGAGCGCGACCAGACGCGCGCCCGCGCCGGCGATGCCGCGGATCCACGGCACGGCCGCGGACTTGTTGACGGAGGCGGGGCGGATCTCGGTGACGAGGGTGCCCTCGAGGCGCTCGAAGGCCGGGTACCGTGCCACGAAGGCGTCGATGATGCCGTAGGCCTCGACGAGCAGCTCGCCCCTACGGTCGCGCTGCACCTGCCGGTAGTGGAGCGCGACGGTCGTCTGCTTGCGCTCGAGCAGCGCGCCCGGGTGCCGCCGGACGAGCGACTCGAGCGTGGAGGCGAGCTCCTCGAGCGGCGTCGGGTCGACCTCGCCGACGTTCTCCCAGGCGCCCATTCCGCGACGCGATGCGCCGTGCTCGGCCATGAGGAACACGTGCGGGCTCGTGAAAAAGGTCTCGAGCCATGTCCTCGGGCGCCCGCTGACGATCGCCATCGTCACGCCGGGAAGCTCCGCGATCGCATCGACGAGCGCGACGACGTCCGGGTCGGGCCGCGCCTCTTCCGGCGTTCGGGCGAACGGGACGAGCGTGCCGTCCAGGTCACACAGAATCCCGAGCGGTGTGTGTCGAGCGAGCGTCAGCCAGTGTTCGCTCGACACGCGCGCGCTTCCACCGTCCACGGGTCAGGTCCTCCGACCCCACCCATATCACGTCGTGTGCCACGCCGGTGTGTGACAGGTCGCCGCAACTTTGGGCCTAGAATCGAGCGGGAGCTACACTCGACACCACGCATGCTGCCGGCCACTGGTCCGTGGGCACACCCCTATTACGACATCGAGGACGCGTTCTTGAACGTGAGCTTCGTCGACGCCGAAGGGCGCACGCGAAGGGTCTGCGTTCGCCACAAGGTGACGGGTGACGGTCCGCCCCTCGTGCTGGTGCACGGGCTCATGACGTCCTCGTATTCGTGGCGCTACGTCCTCGAGCCGCTCGGCAGGCGTTACCACGTCTTCGCTCCCGACCTCGTCGGCGCCGGCCTGAGCGACAAGCCGCTCGATCTTCGTTACTCCGTGGAGAACGTCGCGCGCTTCTTGGCGGCGTACGTGCGCACGATCTCCCGACAGCCCGTGTACCTCGTGGGCAACTCGCTCGGAGGCCTCTACGCGCTGCGCATGCTGATGATGGACGAGGGCGCTTCGCTCGCGCGTCGCTTCGTGCTCATGCACGCGCCGGGATATCCGCTCGTCCGGACACGCCTGCTCGGGGCGATCTTCCATGCGCCGATGCTCGGAGGCGCCGTGAGCTCGGTCGTCGCGCACGTCGCGCACCTGTTCCCCCGGGCGTTCGTCGCGAACAACGTGCACTATGCACGCAAGGACATCATGAGCGAGGAGGAGTGCGCCGAGTACGGGCGACTCTTCGAGACGCTCGACGGCGCACGGGTGTTCGTGAAGATCCTCGAAGAGAGCCTCGACCCCCGCGAGCACGCGCAGATCATCGCCGAGCTGCGCGCGCGGCGCGGTACGGCCGTCCGGTGTCCCGTGAAGATCCTCTTCGCGACGAAGGACGTGATGGTGCCGCCCTCGTTCGGGACGCTCTTCCACACGGACCTGCCCGGCTCCGAGCTCACGTGGATGGACGGCGCCTCGCACTTCTTGCAGGTCGACGCCCCCGAGCGGACCGTCGCGGAGATCACGTCGTTCGATCGCGATCCGCTCTCGACGTCCGTCGCGGCCGAGTGAGCTTCGGGCCGATCGCACGGTCGAGCGCGGCCGAAGCGATCGATTCGCTCACCTGTTCTTCTTCATGTCCGGGCTGCATCCCGCCGCGCCGCAAGCGACGGCAGGGGCCCGCTTCCTCGCCGCGCCTGAGGTCGTCTCGTGGCCTGCGTCCACGGCGACGTCCGACGGCTTCGCCTCCGCCGTCACCGTCGCGGCGGGGGTCGCAAGTGCCGGCGGCGCAGCAGCGCTAGCCGCAGCGTTCGGGCTCCCCGTCTGCTCTGCTGCCTCCGGCGCGGGCGCAGCGGCGTCGTTCTTGTTGCAGCCAGCGCCTGCGGCGAGGACCGCGAGCGCGCCGAGGATCGCTTCGAACGAGGGCGGCTTCATGACGACGCACGAGCGTATCCGAGCGCGCGCCGCGGTTGGAAGCGACACACCGACGACCTCGTCCGCGTGAGACGAGAGCGTTGGCTCGTGGCAGGACGCCTCGCGCTCCGTGTCGCGAAGCCGAGAACGATCGCGATGACCTTCCGTGCGCGCGGTCTCGATGGAGGGGCATGTGCGTTGCAAGCGCGAGGCGGCGACGTCCTCGCAACGGGATCGCGCGATGCAGCGCCACGCTTCGACACGAGGAGCGTGCGCGAACAAGGAGCCTTCGAATGACCTATCGAAACGACGTGTTCGGCTTCGACCACGACCGCCCCGCGGAGCCGGAAGGGCCGGGCGCGGCGAGTCGAGAAGCGTCCCGAACGCGCCGTCACGAGACGGACGAGGAGCTCGGCTGGAGCTCCCACGGCCCCGCTCCGACCTGGAGCCGCGAGCAGTGGATCCGCGAGCACGGCGGTCGTGAGCACGGAGGCTTCAGCAACTACGCGGGCGGAGGCGATCGCGACCGCTTCGCGCGCGAGCGCGAGGTGCGCATCCACGCCGGGCCGCCCGCACCGCACGCGGAGCGATGGCACCGGATCGGTCAGCGCGACGACGGCTGGTACGCCGGCACGACGGGGCGCCTCGAGACGGAGAGCTGGTATGCCGCCGCCGAGCCTCTCGCACGCGGAGCGTACGGCCCACGTCCGTACGGCCATGTCCACGGCTGGGGAGGCCCGCCGCGAGGCATGACGGCGCGGGAGCTCGACCTGCGCGAGCGCGAGTGGATCCCTCCGTACGAACGCTTCGCGATCGCAGAGGGCCTGCACGGCGAGCCGTTCGAGCTCGAGCGCGGCCCCTGGTACGGCAAGGGGCCGAAGGGCTTCAAGCGCTCGGACGAGCGCATCCGGGAGGACGTCTGCGAGACGATCGCGCGGCAGGGATGGATCGACGCGACCGACGTGGAGGTCTCGGTCGAGCACGGAGTCGTGCGCCTCTCCGGGACGGTGTGCCGTGGCCGTGATCGGCGGGCCCTCGAGGCGCTCGTCGAGCGCGTCCTCGGCGTCGAAGAGGTGAAGAACGAGCTGCGCCTCAGGCGGGACGAGACGAGCCCGACGCTCGGTGTCGAGCGGCAGGCGCCTGGTCGCGACCTGCCGGACGACCCGAGGTCGGCACGGCACTGATTCGTCTCGAGAATGGAGTCCTCGTGAACGCACGAACAATCGTCGGACCGGTGGTCGCGTTCCTCCTCGTCGTCGGCGCCGCGCTCGCGTGCCGCCAGCCCCAGCCGAACGGCGATCCGAAGATGCCTCCGAACACGCCCCTGCCCGACGTCGATCCCACGAACGACGAGCCGAAGACGGACCCGACACCGGCGACGGCCGACGCGGGCTGACGTCGACGAGAGAGGAGATGGTCCGATGGGCTACGGCATGCCGCGGCGAGGATACGACGACCGCTACGACGGCCCCGAGTCGCGCGACACGCACGAGTCGCGGCGCGCGTACCCCGGGTACTACGATCGCCCCGACTACGCACGCAGCGCCGTCGCCCCGCGCGAGACGCACTGGGGCACGAAGCCTGCGGCGTACGAGGAGGCCCCGATGGTGGAGGTCATCGAGGTCGTCGCGCACTCTCCGTACTCGTGGGAGGACGCCGCCCGCCGAGCCGTCGCGGAGGCCTCGCGCACGATCCGTGGGATCCGATCGATCGACGTCGCGCGAATGGAGGCGATCGTCGAGGGCGATCAGATCGTGAGCTTCCGCATCCGGGCGAAGATCGCTTTCTCCCTCGACGAGCGGACGCGCCGCGACCGACCTTCGGGCTACGACGGCAGGCGCTGACGCGCCGCGTGCTCCCGTTCACGGGGGCGACGCGAAACACGACGGCCTCGAGCGCGGGACCAACGGCAGGGTAGTCGGCGGCAAGGCGCCGCGGGTACCTTTGCATCCGATGGACTGGGTCGTTCCGCTCCTCACGCTCTGCCTGATGGAGATCGTGCTGGGGATCGACAACATCGTCTTCCTGTCGATCCTCGTGGGCGCACTGCCCGAGCACAGGAGGAAGGGGGCTCGCGTGCTGGGGCTGGGGATCGCGCTCGGCGCGCGCATCGTTCTCCTTCTCGGCATCAAATGGGTCATGGGCCTCGACAAGGCCATCTTCCACTGGTCGACCATCGGCTTCGTGCCGGACGGGTGGATCGAGAGCCACAATGCCGACGCCGTGACCGGCCGCGACCTGGTCCTGCTCGCCGGCGGCATGTTCCTCATCGGCAAGAGCGTCCTCGAGATCCACAAGAAGACGATGGGCGGCGACGAGGAGGAGGTCGCCGCGAAGGCGCAGCAAGCGTCCTACGCCGGCGTCATCGTGCAGATCGTCATCCTCGACCTCGTGTTCTCGCTCGACTCCGTCATCTCGGCGATCGGGATGGTCAAGCAGGTCTGGGTGATGGTCGTCGCGATGGTCGTCGCGGTCGTCTTCATGGCGGCCTTCGCGGGGAAGGTCTCGCGGTTCATCGACGAGAACCCGACGTTCAAGATGCTCGCGCTGAGCTTCCTCGTCATGATCGGCGTCGTCCTGCTGGCCGAAGGCGCCGGGACGCACATCGACAAGGGCTACATCTACGTGGCGATGGTCTTCGCCCTCGTCGTCGAGCTGCTCAACATGCGCGCTCGCCGGAAGAAGGACGCGAAGAAGAAGCAGGAGCTCAAGGAGGTGGCCGAGGCGGCCGCCGCGCGTCACAGCATCGTGTAGCAGCGGGACGCGAGGACGCGTCCCGCTGCGAGCATCACGCGCGCCGTGCCGCCGGCGCGGTCACTTCTTCTTCTCGTCGGCCTTCTTCTCGGTGGCGAGCGGGTTGCCGTACTCGTCCCGCTCGTCGCGCGGACCGAGGCCGAGCGCGTCGACCTGCGGTCCGACGGAGCTCCGGTCTCCGACGACGACGACGGTCATCGACTCGGGCGCGAAGTACTCCGCGGCGATGCGCTTCACGTCGGCCGCGGTCACCGCTTCGATGCGGGCCGCGCGCTTCTCGTACTCGTCGACCGGCAGGTCGTAGACGACGATGTCCGAGAGCGCGCCGACGACGTCGGACACGCTCTCGAAGCGCCCCGGCATCGCCATGCGGATGCTCTCCTTCGCGAGCGCGAGCTCCTCGTCCGTGGGGCCGTCGCGCCGGAGGGCCTCGAGCTCCGAGAAGACCTCCTTGATCGCCGCGCCGGTCTTCTCGGCGTGCACGGCGGCGCCGATCGCGAACGGGCCCGCTCCGTGGCGCATCGAGAAGGAGGACCGCGCTCCGTACGTGTACGCGTTCTTCTCGCGCAGGTTCATGTTCACGCGGCTCGAGAACATCCCGCCGAGGATCGCGTTCGCGACCTGGAACGCCTCTCGATCCTGGACCGAGAAGGGGACGCCCGGGCGCACGATCTCGATCTGCGACTGCGCCCCGCCGCGATCGACGAAGACGACACGCTTGTCGGTCGCCGGCTTCGCCGGCGTCTTCGGCGGCTTCTTCGTCGCCGCGCCCGGCTTCGCCTTCCAGCCGCCGAAGGCCGCCTCCAACTTCGGGAGGAGCGTCGCCGGCGTGATGTCGCCCGCCACGACGATCGCCGCGTTCTGCGGCGCGAACATCCGCTCGTAAGCGCGCACGATTTCGGCGCGCGTGAGCGCCTTGGCGTCCGCTTCCTCACCCGTGAGGCTGTGCCCGTACGGATGCGCGGTGCCGAACACGGCTTTCGCCGCGGCGTTGCGGACGATCGCGCGCGGGTTGCTCTTGTCGGCCTTGATGCTCGTGATGCGCCGCGCCTTCAGCCGATCGATCTCCTCCTGCGGGAACGTCGGCGAGAGCGCCACGTCCGCCATGAGCTCGAGCGCCGCGTCCAGCCGCTCCGTGAGCACCTTGATGCTCACGCCGCCGGAGTCCCAGTCCACCCAGGTCCCGTGCGAGGCCCCGATCGCCTCGAACGCGTCGCTGATCTCGAGCGCCGAGCGCTTCTTCGTACCCTGCTCGAGCATCGAGCCCATGAACGACAGGACGCCGGGACGCGCGTCGACGTCGCCTGCGCCCAGCTTGAGGACGAGCCGCACGCTGACGATGGGCAGGTCGTGGCGCTCGACCATCAGCACGCGGATGCCGTTCTTCAGCTTCGCCTCTTCGATCTTCGGCGGGACGAACGCGATTTGTCCGTCGGGCGCCGGCGCCTGCGCGCGGAACGGAGCGTCCGGCGTGACGCGCGGGGCTTCGGCGGGCGCCGGCGTGGGCGGCGGCGGCGCGGGAGGAGGCGGCTCCGGCGGAGGCGCGCCGCCGCAGGCCAGAGCCCCGAAGGCGATCGAGACTGCCAGCGCGGCCGAACGCAGAGCTCTCACTTCGCACCTCCCTTCGTGACGTTCACGACCTTGCCGGCGATGGGCGCGTCCTTCTTCGGCGAGACGAGCGCGACGACGCGGTCTTTCTCCGGCAGCCAAGTGCGCGCGGCGTTCGTGACGCTCTCGACGGTCGCCTTCGTCGTTCGCTCGATGTCCTTCGCCAGGAAGCTCGGGTCGCCGGTGTAGTGGTTGTAGCTGTTCAGCCGGTTCGCACGGGCGCTGCTCCGCTCGATCTCGAACACGCTGGAGGCGACGATCGAGGTCTTCGCGCGTGCGAGCTCGGCTTCGGTGACCCCGTCCTTGCGGAGCTTGGCGAGCTCCTCGTCGATCACGCGCAAGAGCTCTTGTGCGTCGTGTCCGGGCTTCGCGGTGGCGACGATCTCGAAGACGCTCCCGAGCTCCATCGAAGCCTGGTGAGCGGAGACGCCCTGCGCGATCTGCAGGTCGTAGACGAGGCGCTTGTAGAGGCGGCTCGTCTTGCCCGACGCGAGGACGTGGGCGACCAGATCGAGCTCGCCGTCGCCGGGCGCGAAGATCGGAGGCGTGACCCAGTCGACGTAGACGCGCGGCAGCTCGACACCGGCCTCGACCTCGATGCGCGTCTCGCCCGAGCGCGGGACCGGCGTTGGCTTCTTCCTCGGCACGTCCGGCCCGCGCGGTATCGGACCGAAGTACTTCTCGACGAGGGCGAGCGCCTTCTTCCGATCGAAGTCGCCGGAGATGACGAGCGTGGCGTTGTTCGGGACGTAGTTGCGGCGGAAGAACGCGTGGACGTCCTCGAGCGTCGCCGCGTCGAGATCGGCGGGGGTGCCGATCGTGAGGCGGTGGTAGGGGTGCTCCTTCGGGAAGAGGTGCTGGCGGATGTACTGGCCGACGAGGCCGTACGGCGCGTTCTCGTAGTTCTGCCGGCGCTCGTTCTTCACGACCTCGCGCTGGCTCTCGAACGTCTTCTGGTCGGCGTGATCGAGCAAAAACCCCATCCGGTCGCTCTCCAGCCACAGCGCGAGCTCGAGCTGGTTCGCCGGGACGGTCTCGAAGTAGTTCGTGCGATCGGTGTTCGTCGTTCCGTTGATCGACGTCGCGCCCGCGCGCTCGAGGAACTTGAAGAACGTGTCCTCGGGGACGTGCTTGCTCCCCTGGAACATGACGTGCTCGAAGAGGTGCGCGAATCCGTTGCGACCCTCGGGCTCGTCCTTCGACCCGACGTGGTACCAGATGTTCACCGTCACGATGGGCGTCCGGTGATCCTCGTCGAGGATGACCTCGAGGCCGTTCGCCAGCGTGACCTTCTCGGCCTCGAGCTTCGGCAGCGTTCCGAGCGCCTGCGGGACGCTCGGCGCATCGGCGCTCGCGGGTCGGGTGAACGAGGACGCGGCCAGCGGCACGGCGAAGGCAGCCAGCGCGACGATGGCACTTCGGGCTCTGCGGAGTCTCCTGGGGCGGCTCGGCATGGGCGCGGATTATGCCCCCCGGTCCGAGACATCGCGAGAGGAAGCGACGAAAGGCGCCCGAAGTCGATGATTGGAGCCCCAACCATCGGAACTCCAACGATCGGTCCCCGACCATCGGCTCCGAGAGGGCTCGAGGGCTGGATCGCCTGAGAGCCACCTGGCGGACCAGCTGCCAGGGCCCCCGCACGCGACCCGACGCGACCGGACGCGCGAGAAAAAGTTCGTGAGACGGAGCGGTAAGCTTCCTCTTCTCCGACGGTTCGGTGCTAGTCTGGACTCTGCTGGGCGACTCCGTTCGCTTCCGCAAGGAGGAGCTGTCGCGTTGCTGGGCGATCAAGCGCTCGTTCTCGGCCTGCTGAACACGCTCGAACGCGAGCTCTTGCCGTCGATCGAGCGTGGCGAGCCGCAGGCGTGGAGCCGAGCGAACCGGATCGCCGACGCCGTGCTCGCGCTGCTGTCGGACGACGAGCGCGATGCCATCGAGCTCCCGAGCCGCGTGGGTGTCCTCCAGGCGCTCTACACCACCGCGAAGGTGACGCGCGAGGATCGCAAGGCTCGCGCGTGCGCGCTCTACACCTTCGTCACGCGCGCGAAGGAGGCGATCGACCCGCAGCGCCACAGCCGCCCGCCGTCCATTCGCCCGGGGGCGTCGCGCAGGCCGCCGTCGATCCGGCCGCCGCCGCACAGCATCATTCCGCCTCCCGAGCGGAAGATGCCGGACTGGGTGCCCGAGAGCGGCATCCTCGGCGGCTTCCGCCTCGTGCGCCCGATGGCCAGCGGCGGCCTCGGCTCGCTGTTCCTCGCCATCCGCCTCGAGGACGAGGGCGATCCGCTCGCACGCGAGGTCGTGCTCAAGGTGCCGCACGACGCCGGTGCGCTCGCGGCGCACGTCCCCGAGGAGGAGCTGCTCGCGCAGTTCCGCGCCGAGGCGTCCGCGCTCGCGGCGATCCCGCTCCATCCGAACCTCGCGCGCATCCTCGCCTTCGACGTCGCGGCGAAGCCGAAGCCCTTCCTCGTCATGGAGCTCGTCGAGGGCCGTACGATGGAGCAGGAGCTCGCGGAAAGGACGATGACGATGCCGCGCGCGCTCGACGTCCTCGACGGCGTGCTCGCCGGCCTCGACGCGATGCACTCTACCGGCGTCGGCCACCTCGACGTGAAGCCGGACAACGTCATCCTGCGTCGCGAGACCGGCGCAGCGACCCTCGTCGACTTCGGGCTGAGCGGGCGCACGGTCCGCAAGAAGTGCGGCAACCCGATCTATGCCGCGCCCGAGGTGTGGAACGACGACCGCCAGCCGGAGAGCGCCTTCGCGGCGGACGCGTACTCGTTCGCGTGCTTCGCGTTCGAGACGCTCACGGGGAAGGTCCTCTTCGACGGGGACGACATGTTCCAGGTCATCCGGCAGCACCTCGCGCACGACGGCATGCCGCCGGGCATCGCCGAGCTCCGCGCGAGGCCCGAGCTGCGCAAGCTGGCCGAGATCCTCTCGCGTGCGCTCCGCGCGAACCCTGCGCAAAGGACGCGCATCCGCATGCTGCGGACCGAGCTCGCCCGCCTGGCGCCTCAGCTTCGTGACCTGCAGTGGCCGCTCCGCGGCGCGGATCGCTGGGAGAGCACGCCGTACTCGGTCGACGACGTGCGCCAGTCGCACGCCGGCTGATTCGCGGAAAGATCTCCCGACCTTCGCTCGAGCTTCGAGCGCCAGGACGAGGTGAGACGCACGGGCGCGCCTTGTCGGCCCGCGACGTGCACCCCACGTTCTCCTTGCGATGATCAGCTACGCCTTCGTCGATGCCTTCACGCGTGTGCCCAGAGACGAAGCGATCGAGCGGCTCAAGCGCGCGATCGCAGCGGCGGACGGCGTGATCGTGGACTTCGCATTCTTCGGCGCGGAGGCCCTGCGGCTCACCGTGGAGCTCGACGCGGGTGCGCTCGCGGTGCTTCGCCGGGAGCTCGAGAGCGCGGAGATCGAGCTGTTCGACCGCTGCGCCGCCGAGCTCGAGGCGGCGAAGAAGGTGAGCGCCGAGCGACCCGTCGTCGCGATGCTGCACGTGATGTTCGCACCCGCGGAAGAGGACGTGCGCGGCATCGCGCATCCGAGCTGAGCGCGGGTGCCTCGCGATCGATCGCTCTCGCGGTCCACGTGTCCGCGGCGCGGTCGGCGCGACGAACGAACGGACGCGACGTTCGCTCCGCGTGGCCGCGCAGGACGACGCCGCATCGGATCGGGAGTCGCGCCCGGTCGACGGCTCCGAACGCCGCGTTGACCGCGCGCTTGCCGAGTCGAAGCATTTGGAACCGTGAACCGCCGCGCCGAAGAGGTGGGGAGCGATCGCGTAGGAAGGAGACCGACCGTCGCGCAGCCGTCGTCTCCGGCAACGATCCTCGTCGTCGACGATCACCCGCCCAACCTGACGGCGCTCGAGGCGATACTCCAGCCGCTCGGCTCGCGCGTGATCTGCGCGAGCTCGGGAGCGCAGGCCGTCGAGATCGCGGCGCAGACGGATCTGGCGCTCGTGCTGCTCGATCTGCAGATGCCGGAGCTCGACGGGCTCGAGACCGCGGCGCTCCTCAAGAAGAACGAGCGCTGTCGCGCCGTTCCGATCATCATTCTCACCGCCGACCAGCCCACGCGCGCGGAGGTCGCGCAGGGCTATGCGACGGGCGCCGTCGACTTCCTGTCCAAGCCGATCGACCCGGACGTGCTCCGCTCCAAGGTCTCGGTGTTCGTCGAGCTGTACCAGCATCGGGCCGCCACGGTTCGCGACTCGTTCGTTCCGCGCTCCTCGGAGGAGCCGAGCGGGCGGCTCTCCGAGCGTCTGGTCGCGGCCGCGCCCGCCGCGTCGGATCACGCCGAGACGGTCGAGGCGCTCGTTCGAATCCACGCGGCGTTGAGCGAAGACCTCGACGTCGCGAATCTGGCACAGAGGCTCGTCTTCGAGGCGAGCGAGCTCACGGACGCCGCCGGGGCGGTCTTCTTCTACGGCGTCCAGAACGGGGCGATGCGGACGGCGTTCGCCGGGAAGCTGGGGGCCGAGCTCTGCGCGCTCGGTCCGGACTGGTCGCTCCTGCGCCCCGTCTTCGAGGAGAAGAGGATCGTCCATCACGAGGCTCTCCGTGCCGTCGTGCCGGCGGCCATCGGCAGCCTCATCGCCGTCCCGATGCTGGCGCGCAGCGGCGACGTCGCGGGCGCGCTCGTCATCGTCCACGAGCAACCGCGGGGCTTCGAAGCGAGGCATGCGGAGCTGGCGGCCGTCGCGACGAGCTACGCAGCGGCTGCATTCGAGAACGCGCGCCTCTACGAGGAGGCTCGCGCGGCGCGCCATCGGGCGGAGCTCGCCGAGCTCGAGCTCCGCGCCGGCGAGGCGCGCCTGCGCATCGCGCTCGAGGCCGCGGGGCTCGGCACGTGGGACTACAACCCGATCACGGGCGTGCTCCGGTGGGATGCACGATGCAAGGCCCTGGCGGGCCTGCCGCCCGACGCGGAGATCTCCTGGAGCACGTTCCGGCAGAGCGTGCATCCCGACGACCGTGCGCGCGTCGACGACGCCGTCAGTCGAGCGCTCGACCCGAGCGGCGACGGGATCTTCGACGTCGAGTACCGCACCATCGGGATCGGAGACGGCGTCGAGCGATGGGTCGCGGCCCGAGGGCAGGCGATCGCCGAGCACGGCAGGACCGTCCGCTTCATCGGTGCGATGCTCGACGTCACCGCGAAGAAGCGGGTCGAGGAGGAGCGCGCGGAGCTGCTCGCGAGCGAGCGCCGCGCGCGCGCGGAGGCCGAGAGCGCGAGCCGCGCGAAGGACGAGTTCTTGGCCACCGTCTCCCACGAGCTCCGGAACCCGCTCAACGCGATCCTCGGATGGTCGCGCGTGCTGGTCGAGGAGAGGGCCGCCGATCCCGAGCGCCTGCGGAAGGGGCTCGACGTCATCCTGCGCAACGCGAAGGCACAAGTGCAGCTCGTCGAGGACATCCTCGAGGTGTCGCGCATCGTGACGGGGAAGCTCCGTCTCTCGACGAGTCTCGTCGACGTCGGCGCGGTCGTCGAGGCGGCGGTGGAGACGATCCGCGCGGCGGCGCAGGCGAAACAGATCTTGCTCGAGGTCGACGTCGAGGGCGAGCTCGGGACCATCGTCGCCGACGAGGATCGCGTCCAGCAGATCCTCTGGAACCTGCTCTCGAACGCCGTGAAGTTCACGCCGCCCGACGGGCACGTCCGGGTGCGCGCGCGCAGGGACGACGACGCGGTCGAGCTGGTCGTGACCGACACCGGCGAGGGCATCGACCCCGACTTCTTGCCGTACGTCTTCGATCGCTTCCGCCAGTTCGACGGCTCGACGACGCGTCGTCACGGCGGGCTCGGCCTCGGCCTCGCGATCGTGCGGCACCTCGCCGAGCTGCACGGCGGCACGGTCCGCGCCGAGAGCCGCGGCAGAGGGCATGGAGCGGAGTTCACCGTCCGGTTGCCCGTCGCCGCGGCCGAGCGGGCAGAGGAGGCGAGGCGTCTGACGCCGCCGCCGCCGCTCAGGACGAAGCTCGAGAGGAGGAAGCTCCTGTCGGGCCGTGACGTCCTCGTCCTCGACGACGACGGCGACATGCGCGACCTGATCCGCATGATCCTGGAGGACGCCGGCGCGAGGGTGCGGGTCTACGGGTGCGTCCACGACGCGCTCGAGGCGCTCGAGGCGAGCCCTCCGGACGTCGCGGTCTCCGATCTCGCGATGCCCGGTGAGGACGGCTACACGTTCGCGGCGCGGGTGCGGTCGTCGACCGTCGACGCGGCGCGCGACATCCCGCTCGTCGCGATGACGGCCTACGCGCGGGCGGAGGATCGCCGCCGTGTGCTCGCCGTCGGGTTCGATCGTCACGTCGCGAAGCCCATCGAGCCCGAGGAGCTCGTCGAGGCGCTCGCCGCAGTGATCGAGCACGGACGGCGATCCGCGCCGGCCGACGATCGTGGGAGGAGCGCTCAGGGTGCTCCTCCCCACGGAGGGTCACGATGACCCTCATCGTTCGTCGCCCGGTCCCTGCCTCTCGGCGTGCCTCTCGGGTTGCGGCGGTGCACCACCACCCTCTTGGGCCGGGCGGCGCCGGACACCACCGCGACGCACGTGAGGCGCCATCCCGCCTTTCCTGCCGGCGATGCGTGCCTCCTCGCTCGTGAACTGGTGGGCGGTGCCCGCGGCGTGTGCGGCCCTCCCGCCTTTGCTCGCGATCTCTCGGACGCGCTCGCGGTCCATCGCGGCGAATCCGCGGCGACGAGGCCGCGGTGCCTCCTGCGCCGCCGGAGTCTGCGTCGCACCCGGCGCCTTCTCCTCGGCGGGTGTACCGCTCGGGTTCGCGTTCTCGTCGGGCTGCTTCTCGTCGATCCACATGTGACTGTTCTCCCTGGGGCGGCGCGTGGGCGACGGCCGGATCGTTGGTGCTGGATTCCAACGTGATGCGAAGCGATGGTCGTGCCACGTACCGAATTCGAGTACTTCGACCGAGCGAGGAACGATCGCGTGTCACGGCGCATCAGTCGTGGCGCGCCGCCGCCACCCAGCGGAGCTCGTGCGACGGCAGTGCCTGCGGCGTCCCACCGGCGGCGTGCTCGCGGCGGAGCTCGGTCGCTTCGCTCGTGCTCCTCCCACTGCTGACTTCACTGCTCACTGCGTGCGCGAGTGCTCGAGGTGTCGCGCACCGAAGCGCTGGTATCGCACGCGCCGTTCGTCGCGAGTCGCGGCAACGCAGCCGTGTGCAAATCGGCGCTCGAACATGTTCGGGCGAGCGAACGTGGTAAGGTCCTCGACGGGATGCAGTCGAAGAAGCGCTGGGTGCTGCTCGTCGACGATCACGACGACAGCCGTGAGCTGATGAGCGAGTTCTTGTCCGCGGGCGGCTTCGAGATCGAGAGCTGTGCCTCGGGGGAGCAGGCGCTCGAACGCGTCCAGCGCGACACGCCGAGCGCCGTCATCACGGACCTGTCCCTCGAAGGGATGAGCGGCACCGAGCTCGCGAAGCGCCTCCGCACGAACGCTTCCACGGCGGAGGTCCCGATCCTCGCCGTCACGGGGCACGCCGGCTTCGAGGATCCCGACAAGGTCTTCACCGAGATCCTCGTGAAGCCCGTCGCGCTCGACAAGTTGACGGCCGCCCTCCGTCGCGTGGTCCCGACGTGACGTAGAGCGGCGCCGTCCGTCAGCCCGCCGCGAGCACGATCCTCGTGCTCGTGCTCGTGTTCGCGCTCGGCTCTCGAGCGACGGCCGAGCGGAGGCGAGCCGAGCGGTCAGCGCCCACTCATCCCGTCGAGCCTCCTCGCTCCCGCCGAGCCGCCTCGCGCGCTGCGCGTATGACGGACGCCGGCCTTCCCCGAAGCTCGTCGAACAGGCGTTCACGTTCGGTGTCGCCCGCGACGAGGTCGGCGAGCGTCACACCGAGGGCGCGCGCGACGCGCGCGAGCGTCCCGACACCGGGCACGACGAGCCCGCGCTCGAGCTCGGACACGTACCCGCGGCCGAGCCCCGTCTCCTCCACGAATGCGTCGAACGCGAACTCCGTCTCGGCCCGAAGCTGACGAATGCGCTTTCCGATCCGTGCGGCAAGGGGATCGGGGCGATCGCGGTGTCTCGAGCGAGCGGACCGTTTCGTCGCTGCGGCTTTCGCCATGACGCTCTTCTAGCGCAAGCCGATAACCGGATGGTTCGTACTCCCGAACCCGCGTGCGATGACTGCTCGGCGACGAGCGTCGATGGCCGGTTAAGTGCGGCTGTTAGTATGCATGGGCTTGCCCGCTTCCGATGCCTGATGGCCTCTGTCTGCGGCCCGCTGCGGCACTCCCGAGCGTAGGGCCGACGGCGAGGCGAAGGTGGTAGTCCTCAGCCGCCAGCCCTCAGTCGACGGCGGGACGACTCAGCGCCCGGCGAGGATGGCCTCGAGGTGCGGTCGTACCTCCGGGCGGGCCGCCGCCACGCGATCGAAGACGATCCGCGATCCATTCGGGTCGAGCGCGTGGAGCGAGCGCGCCAGCGCGACCGCGAGGCGAGGGTCGTCACGGACGCCGAGCGCCGAGCGGAGCGAGCTCATCCAGCCTTGCGTCGGCGTGAGCCTCCACGCGAGCAGGGAGATGGCGCGCGGCCGAGCCTCGGGCGTCGTCGAGGCGAGCGCGGCAGCGGCGGCGAGCCTCAAATCCGCGCTGGCCGGGGTCTGACCGGCGAGCATGCGGCCGATACGCTCGACGACGAGGTCGTCGATGCAGCCGAGTCGCCTCAGCTCCTCGAGGGCCAGCAAGCGCATGCCGTCGTCGACGGAGTCGAGGACGCCGACGAGGAGGGGCCGCGCCCGCACGCCCCACACGGTCGTCGTCGCGCGGAGCGCGGCGAGGCCGAGGGAAGGTCGATCGAGGCGCACGAAGCGGACGGTGACTTCGCCTGCGGCGTCCGAGAGGGCGTCCGGGATCGAACGGAGCAAGTCTTCCGCGAGCGCCTCCTCGTGTCGGGACGCGAGGCCGACGAGCGGCTCGAGCATCGAGACGATGACGGAGAGGCTCGGGGCGCCGATGGCGCGCAGCAGGTGGACGAACTGTCCTCGCAGCTCGAGGGAAGGAGGGCGCACGCGACGCGCATCGACGAGGGCGCGCGCGGCGAGCGGTCCCGCGACGCGCAGGAGCGCGATCGTCTCCTCGGTGCGCTCCACGTTTCCGTCGAGCAAGTTCACCGCGTGGGCACGGGCTACCTCGGGCTCGCGCAGCACGTTCATCGCGCGCTGCGCGAGCACGCGCTCCGACTCGGGCTCGCCCGGGTCCTGGAGCCGGCTCTCCAGCCACGCCACGAGGTCGCGCGCGAGCTTGACGCGCCCGGACACCATCGCGCTCCGCAGCGCGTCCGACAACGCGCCGTACGCGCTCGGGCGATCCTTCTCGGGAAGCGCGTGCAAGGTCGCGAGCGCGTTCGCCGTGTTGGTCGCGAAATCGCTCGCCTGGAGCTGGAGCGTCAGCGAGACCTTCGGATGCAGGCCGGAGACGCTCGACCAGTCGTCGCTCACGATGCGGCGGAGCTCGTTGCGGAGCTCGCGCATGTCGCGCTGCCGCTTCGCCGGGTCCTTCTCGAGCGCCTTCAGGATCACGCGCTCGAGCGGCTTGGAGATCGCGGGCGCCCAGCGCGAAGGCGGCACGGGAGCCTCGTCCATGTGCGCGCGCAGGACGTCCATCGGGTCGTCGCCGACGAACGGGACCCGGCCGGTCGCGAGCTCGTAGAGCACGACGCCGAGCGCGTAGACGTCGGTGCGCAGGTCGACGTTCTCGTTCCGGATCTGCTCCGGCGACATGTACGCCGGCGTCCCGACGACCTTCGATTGGTCGGGCGCACGGATGAGGGGGGCGTCACCTACTCCCTCCGCGCGCTTCGGCGGCGTCCAGTGGGCGATGCCGAAATCGCAGACCTTCACGCACTCCGTCTCGTTGCCGTCGTCGTCGCGGACTCGGACGACGACGATGTTCTCCGGCTTGATGTCACGGTGGATCACGCCGGCGTCGTGCGCGTGGGCGAGACCCGCGCATGCCTGCGTCACGAGGTCGATGATCCGCGACTCGGTGAGGCGGCCCTCCGCGTCGAGGACTTCTTGGAGCGACCGCCCCTCGAGGAGCTCCATGACGATGTAGAGGAGACCGTCGGGCTCCTGGCCGTAGTCGATGACGCGAAGGACGTTCCGGTGATCGAGCCGGCTCGCCGCGAGCGCCTCGGCGTAGAAGCGGGCGCAGTAGTCTTGGTTCGCCTGGAGCGACGGGTGCAGCACCTTCACGGCGACCGGGCGCCGAAGGGTGGTGTGCGTCGCACGGTAGACCTCGCCGCTCGCGCCGACACCGAGCAGGTTGTCGAGGACGAAGCGGCCGTCGCCGAGCGCCCGCCCCTGGAGCGATCCGGGCGGTCGCGTGGAGGCCGGCGGCGCTCCCGTGAGCTTCGAGAGCGCCATCGCGTGATCCCTCGACAGCGGCGGAGGCATCGACTCCGTCTTGCCGGAGAGCGCCGTCGCGGGGGCGCGCGCCGCCGCCGGCGGAGGGAAGGACGCCGTCTTTCCGCTCGCGGTGGGGAGCGGGCGCGGCGGCTCGGCGCTGCCCTTCTCCGCGGCGCGTTCGCCGGCGAAGAGCTCGGCTCTCAGCTTCATCTCTTGCTGCGCGTCGAGCGGTCGGAGGCGGAGCGGGAACCCGACGGAGGTCGGCGGTCCCATCGGCTCCGCGAGCACGACGAGGGGCTCGTCGAAGCCTTCGACACGGATTTCGAGCGCGTGCGCAGACGCGTCGATGGGAGGCGACTCGAGCGGCAGCTCCGCGACCTCGTTCGCCACCGTCACCCACGCCAGATAACCCCGCTCGCGTCGCTCGAGCAGATGGGTCGTGATCACCGGTAGGGGGGTGGTCGGGTCGTTCATCGACGGAGCGGCAATGGCCCCCGCGTTCCATGAGAACACGTCCCCGGTGCGAACGGAATGCCTCCTCGCGGCCGGTCGCCGCCGCGGCCTGCGATGCGAAGCGCGACGTGGCAGAACGTCCCGTCGCCCCCGGGTCCACGGCGCGAAGCTCCCGGTATCGCACCCGCGGGAGGCCGGTATCGCGCTTGCTTTTCGGCGCTCCCGTGGTGCCGCTCGTTGCAGTGTCCGGAGCCGAGTGCGTCGACGCCCTCTCCTGTGCAGGCTTCTCTCTCGTGGGACGATCCCGTGCGGGGGTGACGCTCACGAAGGGCACGCGCAGCGTTCTCGTCCCGGACGTCGCGATGCTCACCCCCGAGGAGCTGACCGAGATCCTCGAGAGCGCCGGGATCGCGTACTCCGACTTCCTCGATCTCCTGAGCGAGGCGCCGACCGATCCCGCGATCTCGCGTACGCGGCCCTGCATACCTCCGTCGCTGCGCTGAGCGTGCGCCGGCTCCTCACTCGCGGACGAGCAGCGCGACGGGCAGGTCACGGAACAGGTCCCGCGCGGCGATGCCCGCCGGTCCCGCGACGAGCTTCCGCGGGGCGAAGACGTCGCGCCAGCGACCCGGCGGGAGCGCCACGAACCGTCGTGGATCGTCGGCCGTGCCCCACACGTCGCCGCATGCCCACGGCGCGCGTCCGCCGGTGACGCGGTACGGGAAGCGCGTGACCGCGCACGCGACGGTGCCCGCCGGGTGCTCGCGGACGAACGCGACGATCTCTTCGCCCGCGTCGATGGGGCGGTACGCGCCATCGAGGAACACCTCGGGGAGCTTGCGCCGCAGACGTAGCGCGCGAGAGACGACGTACAGCTTGATGCGTCCGTCGCGGAACGAGGCGAGCAGCTCGCGAACGTCGGCTCGCTCGAGGCTCGCGAGCGCACGTGCGAGCCCGGCGTGGTCGACCGGGGCGCGGTTGTCCGGATCGACCAGACGGAGGTCCCACGTCTCGCTCCCCTGGTAGGTGTCGGGCACGCCCGGAGACGCGATCTTGAGCAACACCTGCGCGAGGCCGTTCGACGCGCCGTACGTGGCGATCGCGTTCGCCTTGGCCGCGAGGCTCGAGAGGAAGACCTCGTCGGAGAGCATCCCCTCGACGAAGCTCCGGAGCCCGGCCTCGTAGGCCTCGTCGGGCGAAAGCCAGCTCGTGTGCTGCTTCGCCTCGCGGGCGGCTTTGATCATGTACTGCGTGATCCGGCGCACGAACGTCTCGTCCGGGGCCTGCGCCAGCGGGTAGGCCCCGAGCACGGTCTGGTAGAAGAGGAGCTCGTCGTTCGCGCTCGGCGCGCACGACTCCGGCGTCTCCTCGTCGAGACAGGTCGTGTACCTCGCGGCTATCCGGCGCCACTCGTCGACCCACGCCGCGAGGGCCTCCGGCATCTCGGCGAGGACGGCGAGGCGCGCACGGACGTCCTCGCCCCGCTTGGTGTCGTGGGTGCTCGTCGTCGTCATCGTGCGAGGCCACCGCGCGAGATGCTCGGCGTTCATCGCGTGGAACGACGCGATCGAGGTGCCGAAGCGGTCCGGCATGCACCCGACCTCGTTCAGCGCGACGAAGCGCACGTACGTGTAGAACGCGGTGTCTTCGACGCCCTTGGCGACGACGGGGCCCGTGAGCTGCTGGAAGCGCATGGCCATCGCGACGACGTCCTCCGCGGCGCCGGGCTGGAAGAGGAGCTGGTCGCGCAAGAAGGCGAACACCGACGGGCTCACCTCTGGGTTCTTCCGGCGGGCCACGCGGATCGCGCGCGTCACGATCTGCGCGTCTCGTGGCTCGTGCGACCCGTCGGGGCGCACGTACGTCCGATAGACGGGGAACGCGGCGATGGTCTCGCCCAGCGCACGGCGGAGGGTCGCGAGCGTGAAGTCGCGCGAGCGCCGGTCGCGCATCGCGATGCGCTCGAGGCGGAGCGCGAGCATCTGGAGCTCGCTCGCCATGCTCGCGCGCAGCATCGTCCGTTTCGCCTCGAAGGCATGCTCGCCGAAGGTGCGCGCGTCACCCGTCGAGCGACGGAACAGGCTCGTGAAGGGCTCCTCGGCGCGCGGGTCGACGAACAGGCCGTTCACCGCCGCGAGGAAGTCGTAGCCCGTGGTCCCGTCGACCGCCCACGAAGACGGCAACGCCTCTCCGGGGGAGAGGATCTTCTCCGCGATGATCCAGATCTCGTTCCCGTCGGCCCCGCCTCGTGCGCGATCGAGGGCGCGGCGTAGCTTCTCGAAGTAGCCTGCCGGGTCGTAGAGACCGTCGACGTGGTCGAGGCGCACGCCGTGCACCCGGCCTTCCGCGACGAGCCGGAGCAAGAGCTCGTGCATGTCGTCGAAGACGGCGTCGCATTCCATCCGGATCGCGGCGAGCTCGTTGATTTCGAAGAATCGCCGGTAGTTGATCTCCTCGGTCGCCACCCGCCAGTACGCGAGCCGGTAGTTCTGCTCGACGAGCAGACGATCGAGATCGTCGAAGCTGCGCGGATCTCCCGGCGTGCCGTTGACCCGGGCGACCTCGTCGTCGATCGCGCGTGCGACGGCGGAGTCCTCGACGAGCGCAGCGAGGCGGCGCTTGAGCACCTCCTTCTCCCGAGCGCGCTCCTTCGGCTCCGCGGCGGCGAGGCGCGCGAGACCGTTCGCGATGCTCTCGAGATCCTGGCGTCGAGGATCGTGCTCGGGGAGCCCGAGCCGCTGCACGGCTCGCTCGAGGAGCGGAGCGATCGAGGGAGGGCTCACCGGGAAGCAATGGTCGAAGTACCGGACGCAGAAGCTGCCGCCCTGGCGCTCGAGCGCGAGCTCCCCGCGTTCGAGCACCTCGCCGTACTGGCCTCCGAGCACGGGCAAGAGCACCTTGCCGCGCAGCGCCTCCTTCGGCGGGTTCCACTCGATGTCGAAGTGATCCGCGTAGATCGACGCCTGCCCGTTCTCGAGGACGTCGCGCCACCACTCGTTCCGCGTCGACGCCGCCATGTGGTTCGGCACGAAGTCGACGACGTGGCCCATGCCGCGGGCCGCGAGCGCCTCCGTCCACTCGAGGTACTCCTGTTCGGTCCCGAGCTCGGGGTCGAGCCGCTTGGGATCGACGAGGTCGTAGCCGTGCGCGCTGCCCGGCTGCGCCATGAAGTAGGGCGACGCGTAGACGTGCGAGATCCCGAGAGCGTCGAGATACGGGACGAGGTCTTTCGCAGCAGCAAAGCCGAACTTCGGATGGAGCTGGAGCCGGTAGGTCGCGCTGATCATCGCAGGCCGGCCTCGAGCGCAGGCGAGCTCGACGGAGCCGCTCCTCGAATTCACGAGCAAGCGTCAGGCCTTGGACGATCGCCACGGGCGGCGTTCGTCTTCGACGCGAGCAGGCCGAGCACGCCTCCTCCGGTGTGTGGCGACCGAGCGGGCGCGCCACTTCCGCCTCGCTCGACGGCGTCGAAGACGTCCCGTTCGAGGCTCGCGGAGTACGAGCATCGCATCGCGCTCGGGCTGGAACACCGCACGATCGCATGCGTATCGGCGCTCGCACGGATTTTTCCCGGGCGCGGCGATTTTGCGGCATTGCGTCGCCGGCACGGTCGTGCTTAACGGCGCGCATGGCGAATCTGGCGGACTACGTCACCTTCCGAGACTCCAAGCTTGCTGCGCGTTACGCCGGCGGCAACGGTCGGAAGATCCCGATGACCACTCTGTTCGAGGCGTACCTCGACGGCAAGGTGGACATCCCGGACATGGACGCGTTCCTCGACGCGCGGGCCGATTTCGTCAAGTACACGCTCACCGAGGATCACGTGAAGTTCTTCTTCACGCGCATGATCCCCGAGGTCGCCATCCACTCGAAGAAGCAGGACGAGCGCATCGTCCGCGACCACTACGACCGCGGTGACGACTTCTTCGAGGCGTTCCTCGGCGACCGGATGGTCTACACGTCGGGCATCTTCACGAGCGAGAGCCAGTCCCTCGAGCAGGCGCAGGACGACAAGATCGATCTCGTCTGCACGAAGCTCCAGCTCAAGCCCGGCGAGCGTCTACTCGACATCGGCTGTGGGTGGGGCACGCTCGCGTTGCGCGCCGCCAAGGTGTGGGGCGCCGATGCGACCGGCGTCACGATCAGCAAGAACCAGACGGCCTACGGCAACCGCCGCATCGAGGCCGCGGGCGTGAAGGATCGCGCACGACTCCTCTGCCGCGACTACCGCGAGATTCCGGGGGAGAAGTTCGACAAGATCGCGAGCCTCGAGATGGTCGAGCACGTGGGTGTGAAGAACATCCCGCTGTACTTCAAGACCGTCTACGACCTGCTCAAGGACGACGGCCTCTTCCTCCTCCAGTGGACGGGCCTCCGCCGCGGTGGCCCGAAGCTCGGCGTGCCGATCATCGGCCTCCGCCCCGAGGACCTCATCTGGGGCCTCTTCATGAACAAGTACATCTTCTCCGGCGCGGACGCGTCGCTCACGCTGAGCGACATGTGCCGCTACATGGAGAAGGCGGGCTTCGAGATCCAGAGCGCGGAGAACATCAGCATCCACTACGCGATCACGATCCAGCGCTGGCACAAGAACTGGCAGGCGAACCGCGAGCAGATCCTCAAGACGTACGGCGAGCGCTGGTACCGCCTCTGGCACCTGTTCCTCGCGTGGTCTTGGCGCATCGCCACGCAGGGCAACGCGGCCTGCTTCCAGGTCCTCGCCAACAAGAACCTCGACACGTTCAACCGCCGCATCTTCATCGGCCAGAACCCGCTCGCGCGCCCGGCGGCGATCGGCGCGCGCCCGCAGGTGCCCGTGCACGCGAACGGGAACGGCACCACCGCCCAGGCGGAGTGACCTTCGCCCGAGTCGACCGACCGCCGCGGCGTGCTCACTGAGCGAGCCGCGGCGGCGGCGCTTTGGGGAAGTTGTCGTCCGGCGGATCCCAGCGCATGCCGAGCAGGGCGCCGAAGACGAAGGCCACGAGCGTGAAGAGCGCGGGGATCGCGGGCTCCTGGACGAGCTCGCTCCAGTAGAGCGAGAGGCCGATCGTCGCGCCGATGGCCGCGCCGAGGCCTCCTTTCGAGAGAGCGGTCCTGGTTCTCAGCTGGCGCTCGTACTTCCGTACGGCCTTCCGTGCGGCGAAGACCTCGCGCTCGTGAGCGCGGAGCTGCGCCTTCGTGTCGCGCAGCTCTTGCTCGAGCTCGAACACACGAACCTGCACGTCACCGGCGACGCGATAGCCCGTGGTGGGCACCGGAGGCTCCGGCGCCGGGAGCTCCTCCTCGGGCTCGCTCTCGAGCTCTTCGCTCGTCTGCTCTTTGTGTCGAGGGCGCCAGAGCACCTCTCGATGGTAGACGAGATGCTCGGTTGGTGCAGGAGTCGAAGGGAAGACAGGTCGACGACAGGTCGTCTCTCTCTAGCTTCGGCGCCTCGCGCGACTGCGGCCCGATCCCCACGGACTGCCATTTACGGAGAGCGTCGACGTCGACTGGCGTGCGTCCGATTGCCCCGTCGCCGATTCGTCTGCGCCCGCGCGTTCGAGTCGGTGCGTTGCTGCCTCCCACGCCGACGGCTCACCTCGGGTGCTACTCGCCTCGAGTCGAGAGCACGGGCAGACGACGACGCGGCGTTCGGGGCGATCGCGCGAAAAGGTCTCGGAGCGCGACGCGCCTGCACGCGCCGCCGTCGAGGGCGGCTTGCCGGTCGGCGAGGCGCTGCTCGAACGGACCGAGCGTCCAGTATGCGTCGGACGGGAGCTCCTCGAGCGGAGGGCCGCCGGCCTCGTTCTTCGGGCAGATGTCGCGCGACTCGACGATCTCGTCGTCGATCTCGTCCTCCGCGAGCCACCTCAGCGGGAGACCTTGCGTGCGGCACACGTACGGGCGATGCGCGTAGATCCTGCAGCTCCCGTCCGGCGCGAGGAACGCGCAGCCGCCTTCGGGCGCGGGCTCTCCCCCGGCGAGGAGGTCGGCGTGATGCCGTTGGATGAGTGCGGCCTCGATCTCGAAGACCGTGAGATCGTCGACGCAGCAGTCCGTGCATCCGGCGCGGCACCTGAGCCGCTCGGCGTTGGCTCGGGCGACCGGGGCGACCGCCTCGTCCACCGCGGCGTGGAGCTTCGCGACCCACTCGGCGGCGGCGGCGATCGCGGGATCGAGCTCGATCACGGCTGGCGTCTTACCGCGCGGGTCCCGTCGGGTCGAGTGCTACGCTCCGTGAAGTGCTCCGTGTGTCGGTGCTCGAGCTGCCGGCGAGGTGGGCGCGGCCGGACGAGGCCCTCCGCGAGGTCGACGAGCTCGTCGCGAAGGCGCCCACCGAGCTCGTCGTCCTGCCGGAGATGTCGCTCGTCGGCTACGTCTCGCCGGAGGCGGACTTCGATCTGACCCCCTTCGCCGAGCCCATCGACGGCCCGACCGTCCGAGCGTGCTCGAGGATCGCCATGCGGCACGGCGTGCACCTCGTCGCTCCGCTCGTGCTCGCGGAGGAAGGTCGCTTGTACAATGCAGCGATCGTCCTCGGGCCCGACGGGAGCGTCGTCGCCTCGTACCGCAAGCGTCACCCGTGGTTCCCGGAGCGGTGGGCGACCCCCGGGCCGCTGCCGCCGCCCGTCTTCGACGTGCGCGGCGTCCGCACGACCATCGCCATCTGTTACGACGCTCACTTCTTGCCGGAGGACGGGGCGGACGTGCTGTCGCGGTCGGACCTCCTCGTCTTCACGAGCGCCTGGGTCGACGAGGAGGACTCCCGCAAGCCTTTGCTCCGTTCGCTCGCGCGACGCTTCGGCGTCGCGATCGCAAATGCGAACTGGTCGCGCGGCGTCGTGGAGGTCCCGGGACAGGGAGGATCGTGCATCCTCGGCCCGGACGGTCGGACGATCGCCGAGGTCGCGCCGGGCGAGCGACGAGCGGACGCGATCGTGCAGGCGAGGCAATTTCCTGATGCGTGATGGCCGTGGCGCGCCGACCGCCGCCGGGCGATCACCGGGGTTCTTGCCACGACGCGCGCGAAAGCCGAAGCTTCTGGTCGAGTGAAGGTCGGCAGCGTCATCGCGGGGAAATTCCGAATCGAGCGCGTGATCGGTCGCGGCGCGATGGGGGTCGTCGTCGAAGCCACCGACATCACGCTCGGTCGCCGCGTCGCCGTGAAGCTGATTCTTCCGCAATGGGCCGGCGACGAGCAGCTCCGCGGGCGGTTCATCCGCGAGGCGCACGTGATGACCCGCCTGCACAGCGAGCACGTCGCGCAGGTTCTCGAGGTGGGGGAGCTCCCGGACGGCACCCTCTTCATGGTCATGGAGTTCCTCGAGGGGCAGTCGCTCGAGGACATGGTCGCGAGCGCGGGGCCTCTGCCCGCGTCGGAGGCGGTCGACCTGATCCTCGAAGCCCTCGACGCGATCGCCGAAGCTCACGAGCTCGGGCTCGTGCACCGTGACCTCAAGCCGTCGAACCTGTTCCTCGCCGCGCGGAAGGGCAAGCCGCCCATCCTGAAGGTCCTCGACTTCGGCATCGTGAAGGACACGACGTCGGGGACGAGGCTCACCGCCACCGGCACGTTGCCCGGCACGCCCGCGTACATGGCGCCCGAGCTCGTCGCCATGCAGGGGCATCTCATCGACGCGCGCGCCGACGTCTGGGCGATCGGCGTCACGCTCTACGAGCTGCTCACCGGAGAGCTGCCGTTCGACGGCCCCCTCAACGTCATGCTCGCGCGCATTCGGACCGAGGCTCCGCCGCGTCTGCGAGCGCGACGACCGGACGTCGCTCCGGAGCTCGAGGCGATCATCATGCGCTGCCTCTCGAAGCATCCCGCCGACCGGTTCGCGAACGGCGCGGAGCTCGCGGCGGCGCTACGCGAGCTGCGGATGAACGGCCTCGTCCGAACCGGGCGAGGCGCGAGGGAGGCGGCCACGACCGAGCTGAGCGTGAATCGCGCGCGGCGAGCGAGGGAGACGGCCGAGACCGCGGCCGAAGAGCCTCCGAGAAAGAAGCCGTCCTTGGGGCCGCTCGTGGCGTTCGCGCTCGCGGTCGCCGCGCTCTGCTTGGCGGTCGGATTCGCCGTCGCGTTCCAGAAAGGACTCCTGCCCGTCACGACGCCGGACGAGGCGGAGCCGAGCGCCGTCGTCTCCGTGACGGCTGCACCCAGCTTCGCTCCGGAGGCGTCGCTCGTCCCGTCCGAGGCGGTCGATCCCGTGCCGACGGTCGCGCCGCGAGCGCCGTCGTCCGCGGGCGCGAGCCGCCACAAGACCCGGCCCGTCGTGCGGGTCGTCGCCGCACGGAATACGGGCGACCGTCAGTGGAAGCAGTGGGTGGAGCGTCATCGGCAGCGGATCGATGCCTGCGCCGCTCCTCAGACGTGCCCCTTGACCCTGGTCGTGCGGTTGACCCGCGTCGACGGCCGGACCCAGGTCGCGCTCCAAGGCGTGCCCTCCGATGCGACGTGCGCGGTGCAGCCCGCGTTCGTCGATTGCATGAACGCGCTCATGACGAGCTCCGTGCCCTCTCTGGACGTCTGCAGCGAAGGCGTGGAGTGCCAAGGCGAAGTACAGATCGCCGTCGACTGAGCGCCGCGGATCCGTCGCGATCCAAGGAACGCGCGCGATCCCTCTCGGAGGCACGCCTTTCGGCCCTTTGCGCGCATCGTCGCTCGGCAGCGCGCGGCGGCATGCGCATGGCATGTGCCGTCCGGCATGGGGTGTCGGGCCGCGGACCGTCGCGGAGCAGCGGTGACGCTCGCGCTCGCGCTCGTCGCGTGCGCGTGCACGAGCCCGAGCGGCTCGTCCGGCGACCTCGGCGGCGCGGACGACCGCGAGGTGAGGCAGCCGAGACGCCGGCTCGACGAGCGGCCGGCCGGGGAGCCCGAGGAGGTCGCGTGCGAGAGCGGCACGTCGCTCTGCGGTGGTGCCTGCGTCGACCTCGCGACCGATCCCGATCACTGCGGCCGCTGCGGACACGGCTGCCTCGGTGGGGCGTGCGTCGAAGGGAAGTGTCAGCCCGTGACGCTCGCCTCCGGGCTCGGCGGACCGCAGGGGCTCGCCATCGGACCGGACGGCCTCTACGTCACGCTCCTGCACGAGAACCGGGTGGTGCGGATACCGAAGGGCGGGGGCGAGGTGGAGACCATCAGCTCGTCCACGACGTCGCCTTGGGGCATCGCCGTGACACCCGACGCTCCGACGCGGCTCGTCTGGGGCGAGACGCGCGGGGCGGCCTCGAACGTCGTCACCTGCGAGGTGCCGTGCGACGATCCGAAGAAGGTCGCCGTGGGCGCCGACGTCTGGCATGTCGCGATCGGGCGCCCGTTCGCGTATTGGGCCGCTTCGTCGCAGAGCGCCGGATCGATCCAGCGTTGTCGTCTCGACGACTGCTCCATGGTCTTCGACGTCGTCGAGAACCAGCCGCGCGCGCACGGTCTCGTCGTCAGCGGCGGATCGATCGCCTTCGGCGTGCGGAGCTCGCAGGGCGTCGTGCGCCGTGCATCGACGTCCGGCGCCGGCTTGACCGATCTCGTCTCCGGCCTCGACGCGCCGAAGGGGCTCGCGACGGACGGCACGACGCTCTTCGTCGCGGTCGGCGGCTCGCGTGTGATCGCGCGCTGCCCGCTCACCGGGTGCGCGCCCGGGGAGCAGTCGACCATCGCGCTCGCGAACAACCCGCACACGGTGGCGACGGACGGCGTGAACGTCTACTGGACCAACGGGCTCGCGGAGGGCGGTTCCATCCATTGGTGCCCCGTGGAAGGATGCTCCGGCTCGGGCCGTGTCCTCGCCACCGGACAGAAGAATCCCTATTCGATCGCGGTCGACGATGAGGCCGTCTACTGGACGAACGCCGCCCCGGACGGCCAGGTGATGAGGATCGCGCGTCCCTGATACGTCTGATACTCTCGACGACCGATGAGACGGGGGCCTGGGCTCGGCTCGGGCGTGAGCCGAGCGCGCTGGAGGGCGATGGTGAGCACGATCGTCCTGCTCGGCGTGACGGCCTGCGGCTTCGTCTTCTCGCCCGGCGACTACACGGGATCCAGCGGTCCGGTCGACCCCGATGCGTCTCCGTCCGTCGACGCTCGAGCGTCCGAGCCCGAGAGCCCTCTTTCGGACGATGCGGGGCCAGACGCCCCGACGCCGAGCGGGACGCGGGTCCTCCTCGTGGCCGGTGGACGCGACACGCTTCCTGGCGAGGAGTGGCCGGCTACCGTCAGCGAAGCCTTCCATACGCTGGTGAACGAAGCGGGCGAGCTCGGTCCTTGGACTTGGGATGTACCACCGCCTTTTTCGTCGAGATGGCGCGGAGCGGGCATCGTCGGAGGTGTGCTCTGGCTCAGCCCGCGACAGGACGCGACGGAGACGTCGGTGGTGTGGCGCGTCGGTTTCGATGGAGGAGTCTCCGGCGAGTGGGAGGAGCTCGTGGTGTCGGGGGACCGGCCTCCCGGACGGACGTTTCCGCTTCTCACGGACGCAGGGCTGTTCGTGGCTGGTGGTGGCTCGTCCTCCGAGAAGACGAAGACCGTCGCTCGAGCCGCGTTCACCGACGTCGAGCCGGGACCGTGGGCGGTCGTGTCTGAATCGCGGCTGAGCGTCGCGCGCGACGAGGTCACGTTGTTCCGCCACGCGAGCTTCCTCTACGCGATCGGAGGCCGTACGAGCTCGTCGTCCGGCTCGTCTTACTCCGATGTCGTCGAGGTCGCGACGATCGGCGCCGACGGGCTGCCAGGGCCGTTCGTCGAGACGACGCGTCTCACCGTCGAGGACGAGACGGGTACGACGAACAGGCACGTACTCTCCCAGCCGACGATCGCGTCGGGCAGCGGGTATCTCTTCGTCATCGGTGGCTGGTACGCCGCAGACAACGCGTCCATCTCGGACGTGGTGCTCGCCGCGAAGGTCGACGAGACGACCGGCCAACTCGGCGAGTGGAAGACGCTCCCGCGATATCCGCTGCCCATCGGTGCGGCCGCCGCGTTCGTGATCCGAGACACCCTCTACGTGTTCGGTGGCCGAACGCCGCCAGAAGTGAACACCGACGCCGTCTACGCGTTGCCGATCCTTCCCGACGGGACCTTCGGCTCCGAGTGGAGGCGCGTCGGAGCTTTGCCGGGCCCGCGCGGCTGGCTCGTCGGAGTGGTGTACTGATGCGCATCCCTCGGCTCGTCGTGCTCGGCGTGCTGGCGGCGATCGGCTGCGCGGTCCAGTTCCAGCCGGGCGATTACGGCGAAGGCTCGCGGCTCCACGACGAGCTGGACGCGGGTGAGGTCGATGCGCACGTCGATGTCGATGCGCCTCCGGACGCTGGTGCGGATACCGAAGCGGGCCCGAGGCAGCGCCTCTTCGTCTTCGCCGGTCGTAACGAGTATCAGGAGCCCGCGGGCGACGTGTGGGTCGCGACGATCGACCGTAGCGGCATCGCGCGGGAATGGGAGCGGCTGCAGCCCGGCGTTTTCCGGGGACCGGTCGCCGCGGCAACCCTCGCGGAGGAGCACGTCTTCCTGGCCATGGCGGCCGGGGAGCGGTTCGTGCAGTACGCCCCGTTGGAGTCGGGGCGGCTCGGATTCTGGAAGACCACGACGGCGCCGATACCGGTTGCTACCGGAGGCTACGCGAGCGTTTTCGTGGGCACGAACCTGCTCGCGCTCGGAGGCGCGGCCGGGCCGCCTTTCGAGGATCGCGTCTGGATCAGTCGATTCGACGCCGACGCGGGTGCGTTCGAGCCGCTCGTCGAGTCGTCCACGAAGCTCCCGTACGGGATGGCGCAGATGCAGGTCGTCACGTACAAGGATTTCGTGTACGTCCTCGGCGGTCTGGCCGCCAGCGCGGACCAGTCCAATCGAGTGTTCGTAGCGCGCGTCGATGCTGAGGCTGGTATCGGCCCGCTGACGGCTACGGAGAGCGCCATCGATCCGGTGACAGGCTCTCGTTACACCTTCTCCTCCTCTTCCACGATCTGCGTTGCGGAGGGTGCGCCAGGCAAGGCGCGGCTGATCCTTCCGGGCGGCATGTATTCCGACGTCGTGCTCACGAGCGCGATCGACGAAGAGACGGGGCTCCTCGGGCCGTGGGAGCGCGGTCCGACCTTGCCTGGTCCGCTCGACTCTCCGGGCTGTGCCACGTACGGCGGCTTCTTCCACCTGCTCGGGGGGAGCTCCACGAACCTCGTCCTTCGAGCCCGCTTCGATGCGGAGGGGAAGCTGGGCGAGTGGGAAGTCTCCCTGGAGGAGCGCCTTCCCGCACCGCGGTCGCGCATCACCGCGTTCGTCTACTGAGGCGTGCTCAGGGGCGGTTTTGCGGGCGCATCGCTCGAGACGACTGGTAGGCTCAACGAGTTGATGGGAGTGAAACCTGTCGTCGGTCTTGGCATCGCCGGCGCCCGGTGGCGTCGAAGCGTGCTCACGCTCTCGTTGCTCGGTGCGACGGCCTGCGGGCTCGTCTTCTCTCCGGGCGAGTACACGGACGTCGGCGGCGTCGAGCCCGTTGCGACCGTCGAGGACGCGTCGGCGCCGGTCATCGCGGAGGCTGGGGCGGATGCTCCGACGCCGGCCGCGGCGCGGATCGTCCTTTTTGCCGGCCAGCGCGCGCTGTTCCCCGGGGAACAGACCATGCAGCCCTGGGTCGCGGAGACCATCCACACGACGGTGAGCGCCGACGGCGAGCTCGGCGCTTGGCGGTGGGACATCGCACCGCCGCGGGTCTGGCCCTGGACCGCCGCGGCCATCTTCGGAGGGGTGCTCTGGCTGCAGACAGACTGGTCCGTGCATCGCGTCGGCTTCGACGGCGGCATCGCCGGCGACTGGAGGTCGTTCTCACCCCTCGCGGTGGTCTCCCTCCCCGAACGGTCGCTCCGTCCCTGGATCGGAGAGGCGGGGGTGCTGTTCGCCGGAGGGTTCGTGGACGGGGAGCCGACGAGGAACGTCTACCAATCGCCCTTCACGGGTGAAGGAGATCTGGGACCGCTGGTGGCGCTGGAGGCGTCGCAGCTCGCCGCGGCTCGCGCCTCCGCCGTGTTGCATCGTCACGGGCGATTCCTCTACGCCGTCGGAGGCCGAACGAGCCTTTCCGACGACGATCGTGGCAGCAACGCCGTCGACGTCACGTCGATCGGAGAAGACGGGCTTCCCGGTCCGTTCGTCGAAACCTCGGCGCTCGATCTCGGCTCTCCCGACGCACCTCACGGCCTCGTCAGCACGTCGATCGCTTCTGGAGCCGGGCACCTCGTCGTGGTCGGCGGCTGGACGACCGGTCAGCCGTCGTCGCTCACGGACGTCGTGCTCGCCGCGAGGATCGACGAAGCGACCGGGATGCTCGGGAGCTGGACGGTCCTCCCGAGGTTCCCGACTCCCGTCGGCGCCGCCGCCGTGTTCGTCGTCGCGAACACCATCTTCGTGTTCGGAGGCATGACACCCGCCGACGCCACGGACGCCGTGATGGCGCTGCCGATTCACGCCGACGGGACCTTCGGCTCCGAGTGGAAACGTGTGGGAAGCTTGCCCGGGCCGCGCGCCTGGCTCGCGGGGGTCGTGTACTGATGCGCATCTCTCGGATCTTCGCGCTCGTTGCGACGGCGGCGATCGGTTGCGCCGTCCAGTTCGGTCCCGGTGACTACGCCGACGTGCAGCGCTCCGAACGACCGGACGCCGGGACCGACGCATCATCCGGAGACGCTCACACCGGCGACGAGAACAACGGAGACGACGCGAGCACGGGCGACGAAGACGGGCGGCCGAAGCAGCACCTCTTCGTCTATGCCGCGGAGCGCGACACCGAGGATGACACCGACGACCCTCACACGAGCGACGTGTGGCTCGCCACGATCGACGACTCCGGTGAGGCGAAGGATTGGCAGAGGCTCCAGCAAGGCGTCTTCCCGGGCGCGTTCACCACCTGGAGCGTCGACAAGGGACGTGTCTTCGTGATGACGGGGGAATTCGTGCAGCACGCTCCGCTCGGGCCGTCGGGACTCGGCGGTTTCTGGCAGGTCACGAGGCCCGTGCGTCCCCCTGCGCCTGGCTTCTCCGTCCTCGTCGGCGCGAGGTTGTTCACGTTCGAAGTCGAGCGCGAGGATGGCCGCATTTGGATCTCGCAGTTCGTCGCCGAGGAGGGAGCGTTCATCCCCGTCGTGCCGCCTTCGATGACGGTCCCTTTCCCCATGCCGTGGATGCGGACCGTCACGTACAAGGACTTCGTCTACTTCATCGACGGCAACGGGCCCGAGCCGCCGAACCGTGTGTATGTTGCACGCGTCGACCCGACGGTGGGCATCGGCCCCTTGACGGAGACGGAGAGGCTCGCGGATCCGGCCGGGCTGTCGACGCCGCACGTATTGTCCGCGACGCTTTGTGGCGTCGAGTTCGCGCCTGGTCAGGGAAGGCTCATCTACGCCAGCCAGCAGCTCGTGGTCACGAGCGCGATCGACGAAGAAACCGGGATGCTCGGTCCGTGGGAGCGCGCGCCGATGCTTCCAGGACGGCTGACGGACGCGGGCTGCGTCTTCTACGGTGGTCATGTCCACCTGCTGGGCGGTCTGGGGGCGTCCTCCCGAACCGACCGGATCCTTCGAGCTCGGTTCGGGCCGGACGGCAAGCTGAGCGAGTGGGAAATCTCGAAAGAGCGGCTTCCGATGCCGCGGTCGCACATCTTCGCATTCGTCTACTGAAGGGGTGTATGTGGGGGATCGGGGGCGCGCTGGTTCGGTGGCTCGAGAGCAAGCTCCCGCGATAGGATTGAGCTGTATGTTCGGAGCAGCGCCCTCCGTGGTTGGAGGGCAACTCGGCCGGTACGAACTTCACGGCGCCATCGCTCGCGGCGGAATGGCGACCGTGTACATCGGCCGTATGACCGGCGCGGCCGGGTTTGCGCGGCCCGTGGCGATCAAACGTCTGCATCCGCACCTCGCCGCCGACTCCACGTTCGCGGCGATGTTCGCCGACGAGGCGCGGCTCGCCGCTCGCATCCGACATCCCAACGTCATCGACACGCTCGATGTCGTGAGCGAGGGCGGCGAGCTGTTCATTGTCATGGAGTTCGTGAACGGCGAGACGCTCGCAAAGCTCGTTCGCGCCGCCGCCGCGAAGAACGTCCGCCTCCCGCCGGCCATCGTGTCCAGCATCATCATCGGCGCGCTCGAGGGGTTGCATGCAGCGCACGAGGCGACCGACGAGCGCGGCGAGCCGCTCGGTATCGTCCATCGCGACATCTCCCCGCAGAACATCCTCGTGGGATGCGACGGGGTCCCGCGCGTGCTCGACTTCGGTGTCGCGAAGGCTGCCGGGCGGATGCAAGAGACCGAGGGGAGCGAGATCAAAGGCAAGCTCGCCTACATGGCGCCCGAGCAGCTCTCCCGCGGGAAGATCGATCGCCGGTGCGACGTGTTCGCGATGGGGATCGTGTTGTGGGAGGCGCTCACGTCGCAGCGGCTCTTCGCCGGCGACGACGCGGCGAGCACGCTCCACGCGATCCTCACGTCGCCCATCGCGCCACCGAGCTCGGTCGCGCCGGTCCCTCCGGAGGTCGATGCCGTCGTTCTCCGCGCGCTCGAACGCGAGCCGGAGAGGCGCTTCGCCACCGCGCAGGAGATGGCGCTCGCGCTCGAGGCTGCCATTCTGCCGGCGCCTTCGCGGCACACGGGAAGGTGGGTCGAGGAGCTCGCAGGCGAGGCGGTGCGCAAGCGCATCGAGATCGTGAAATCGATCGAGAGCACCCCGTCCGGTCGAGCGCTCGTCCCCGAAGTCGACGACGCGACGCACCCGTCGGGGTCGGGGGCTCGACGGGTGGCTTCCTCGAGCTCGTCGGGCTCGGCCTCGGGGCCTTCGTCGTCGATGACGGACTCGTGGCGTTACGCTCTGCCGACCGACGTCGCGTCTCAGGTCAGAGTTCCGAGCCAGGTCGTTCCGAGCCCGGTCGCACCTTCCTGGATGCCCGAGTGGATGGCGAGGCAGGTCCCGCCCAACGCTCGTCCAGGTCAGATCGTTGCTGGGATCGCCATCGGCGGCGTCTTTCTCTTCCTGCTCGTGGTCGGCCTCGTGCTCGTCGTCGTCTCTCTCCAGGCGAGGTCGAAGCAGCTCGCGGGGCAAGAGAGCGCCGACGAGACGCCCGTCGCCAGCGCGTCGGCGGAGCCTGCTTCCGCTCCCTCCGTCGCGAGCTCGGTCGCGAAGAGCGCGTCGTCGTCCGAGCTCGAGCGGGACCCCAAGGCCGAGCGAGATCCCCAGTCGGAGCGAGAGCCCGAACCCGAGCAGGTGTTCGAGCTCGAGCCCGAGCCCACGCCCTCCTCCGCTTCGACGACGGTCGCATCCGGGCCGGCGACGACGGCCCCTCGGGCGACGGCGACGGGGCCGCGGCTGCAGCCTCCGCCCGTCCCTACCGCGCCGGAGAAGACCGCTTCCCCGCCGGGTGACTGCGAGAACCCGTTCACGGTCGGACCGGACGGTGTGAAGCGGCCGAAGCCGCACTGTTTCACGCGTTGAACGACGGCCACGTCCGCGCCGAGCTGGGCGTGCGAGCACGAGCGGACTTTCACGCGCCGAAGGCCCGAGGTCCCGTATATTGTTCGACGATGGCCACGGCTGGTAGTGACGTCCCGCGCGACGCGAGACGCATCCTCTTCGCATTCGCGGTCGGATTGGGCTCGATGTTCGTCGCGAGCCCCTCGCTCGCGGAGGACGACGCGTGCTTCCAATCGTACGAGCAGACGCAGACGCTGCGTCGCGCGGGCAAGCTGCGCGAGGCTCGCGAACAGGCCGTCCAGTGCGCGAGCGACGCGTGTCCCGCGCTGCTCGCGAAGGACTGCACGAAGTGGTTGAGCGAGATCGAGCAGAGCATCCCGACGCTCGTGTTCGACGTCCGAACCGCGTCTGGCGAGGAGCTCACGAACGTGAGGGTGCTCGTCGACGGCAACCCTCTCGTCGAGCACCTCGACGGTAGGGCACTTCCGATCGACGTGGGGCCGCACGTCTTCCGCTTCGAGGCGCTCGACGGGAAGTTCCCGCCGTACGAGCAGAAGATCGTCGTCCGGGAGGGCGAGCGGAACCGGAAGATCGAGGTCCGGTTGAAGACGACGGAACCGCAGCCCAAACCTGCGGCGCGCACCATACCCCTCGGAACGTGGATCTTCGGCGGCGTCGCCGTCGCGTCGCTCGGGGTCGGTACGGCCTTCGCGCTCATGGGCAGCTCGAAGGAGGGGGACCTCGAGGCGTGCAAGCCGTCGTGCGCCGCCGACGCGGTGAACTCCGTGTCCTCGAGCTACGCCGTCGCCGACATCCTCCTCACCGCCGGCGTGGTCTCCGCCGCGGCTGCGGTCTACGTCTTCCTCACTCGACCGACGAAGGAGCCTTCCGCCGCCGCGGCGCTCGTCGACCCGCGGGGGGTGGTGCTCCGCTTCTAGCGAGGAGGGGAGGCTTCCACGATGGAGATCGGGACGCATCCGGCGCTGCGGAGCTTCCAGATCCTCCAGGAGCTGTCGCCGGAGCGCGGCAACAAGACGTACCTCGCTCGGACGAAGGGCGGGAACCTGGTCGCCATCAAGGTGCTCGCGTCGCGCGAGATCTCCGAAGAGGAGAGCTCGCTGCTCTCGAAGGAGGCTTCCTCCGGCGCACGCTTGGGACACGACGCGATCCTCCAGCCGCGCGCGCTCCTCGTCGAGAAGGACTTCGCCGCCATCGTCACGGAGTTCGTTCCAGGCGTCTCGCTCCAACGGCTGCTGCGGTTCGCGGCCGGACGCGGTGTCCGTCTCCCGGACGTGTGCGCGTACTGGATCCTCGAGCGCGTCCTCGCGGGGCTCGCGTCGGCGCACGCGTGCTCGGGCGGGCCCGTGCTCCATCGCGGCGTGTCGGCGTCGAGCGTCGTCGTGGGCTGGGACGGAACGGTGAAGCTCGGCGACTTCGGGCTCGTCCGCATGCGTCAGATCGTGTCGGGCGGGCAGGTGGCGCCGAAGAGCGAGCGCGACGTCGCGCCGATCATGTCGCCGGAGGAGGCGCGCGGGGACCGCCCGGACGTACGCAGCGACGTCTTCTGCGCGGGGCTGCTCGCGATCCGTCTCCTCACCGGACGCACGCCCTACGCGCGCTTCCGCTCGTCCGCGTCCGAGATGATCCTCGCGATGGCGGAGGGCAACGTGGCGCGGCTCGCGCGGACGCGGCCCGACCTGCCCGCGGAGCTGCGCGACGCCATCGACGCCGCCTTGGAGCCCGATCGCGAGAAGCGCACGATGACCGCCGACAGAATGCTCGAGGTCGTGCGCGCCCACGTCTCGAGCGAGCAGGGGAAGGCCGCGCTCGCGAAGCTGCTCGACCGCTGGCGAGACCAGCTCGAGGCGTCGGTGACGCCGTGGGAGAAGCGCGCGTCGATCCCCGACGACATGCCCGAGGACGCTGCGGACGCGCCGAAGGCAGGCACGCTCATGCTCGCGATGCCGGACGAGCGGCCGAGCGAGCCGGCGCTCGTCGGCGGCGATGCTCCGCCCGACGAGCCCTGGAAGGCGAACGACGACGCCGTCGCTGCCGAGGAGGCGGCGCTCGCTCCGACGCGGCCCGACGAGAGCGTCTCTCGTCTCGGATCGATCGCCCCGGACGCGCTCGTCATGCCGCTGCCGGCGATGCGCATCACGATCCCGGAGCTGCCGACGTACGGCGGCCCGCCGGTGAACATCCCGCGCCCGCCGCCGAAGCGAGGCATGCTGACCGGAGGTCCGGCGGCCGCCCTCGTAGGAGTGACGTTCGTCTTGCTCGTCGTCGGCACGATCTTCTTGTTCCGCTGGCTCATGGGACCGAGCTAATCGACGGGCTGCTTCCGTTCGACCCGGACGCGCAACCGGTCGATGCGGCGCCGGCTCGTGGCGGCGATCTCGGCGACGACGCCCCGCGCGAGCGGGACGGTGTCGCCGACGCGAGGCAAGCGTCCGAGCCGCGCATAGACGATCGTCCCCACGGGCTCGCCGAGCTCCGCCTCTTCTTCCTCGATCGGTACGCCGGCCTCCCTGAGCTCGTCCACCGTCGCGCGCGCGTCCACTTCCCACTCTCCGTCGACACGGACGACGCGGGCGGGCTCGACGTCGAGCTCGTCGCGGATCTCGCCGACGACCTCCTCGACCAGATCCTCGACGGTGACGAGCCCGCTCGTTCCGCCGTACTCGTCGATGACGATCGCGATGGGGATCGCCCGCGCCTGCAGATCGCGCAGCACGGACAGGCCGTCCTTCTCCTCCGGGACGAAGATCACCGGCCGCTCGAGGCCGCGAATGGTGGTGCGTGCGGCGAGGTCGTCGTCGAGCAGGAGATCCTTGGCGTAGAGATACCCGACGATCTGATCGAGCGACCCGTCGGCGAGCGGGATACGGGAGAACTGGTGCGTCTTGAGGGTGGACAGGGCCTCGCTCACGCCGGCGTCGATCGGCAGCCACACGATGTCCACGCGAGGGACCATCATCTGGCGCACGGGCCGGTGTGCGAGGCGGAGGATGCGCTCGACGATGCGCCCCTTGTCCTTCGCCTTCTCGCTCCGCGCGGCGGACGCCGCCAGGATCCCGATGAGCTCCTCCTCCGAGAGGGTGCCTTCGTTCACGACGTCGGGATCGAGACCGATGAGGCGGATGACGCCGCGCTGCGCCTTCTCCAGCACCCAGAGGACCGGCGCGAACGTGGCGTTGACGGCGCGGAGCGGAATTGCCGTGTTGAGCACGGTCGACTCCGCGCGTTGGATCGCGACGAACTTCGGTACGAGCTCGCCGAGGAGCAGGTGCAAGAACGTGAGCAGACCGAGCGCGCCGACGTCGACGAACGCGCGTCCGACGCCTCCGAGCGAATGGCCCGTGAGGGTCACGAGGAGCGACTCGGCGGTGCGCGCGATCGCGGGCTCGCCCAGCCATCCGAGCCCGAGGCTCGCGACGGTGATGCCGAACTGCGTGACCGACAGGTATCGGTCGAGCCGCCCGAGGATCTGCTGCGCCGCGAGCGCGCGCTTGTTGCCGCGCCGTGCTGCGCGGTCGAGCTGGGTGATCCGTACCTTGACGAGAGCGAACTCTGCGGCGACGAAGAACGCGTTCAGCGCCAACAGGAGCACCGACGCGAGCAGGGCGATCACGCCCACGGTCACGCGAGCGCCATGCCAGAGGACATGGCGCTCGAGCGCGGCGATGGTGCGTCAGCCTCGCGATGGAGGGATCGCCGGGTGGGGCGAAGCGCCCCGCTCGCGCCCGCGGGCCCGAAAGGCGGTAGAGCTCGCGATGCGTCCGGCTTCCGGGCGCCTCAGTGCTGGAACGCGCCGATGTCGAAGTTGCCGCTCGCCGGCCGAGGCGCGCCGAGGAAATCGTCCGTCACCTCGTCGATCAGGCTCGTGCCGGCGCCGACCGCGGGGCTGCCGGGCGCGGGCCGGAAGTCCGTGTGCCCCACGAGCAGCGGCGCGCTCTGGACCGAGTGCGCGTCGGCGCTCGAAGGGTGCGTCTCGCCGAAGGCGACGCCGCGCGGGCCGTTGTAGAACAGGTTGTAGTCCATCTGGAGGCCGCCGCCCGCACCTTCGTCGATGTGGATGACGTAGCCCATCGGGACCGCGCCGTTCGTGATCAGGTTGTTGAGGATCCGCGTGCCCGTCGACGCGCGTTGGTTCCCGTTCGTGGTGGCCCATCCGACGCGGAACACGACGCTCTCGCCGCTGTCGATGATCGTGTTCGCGAGGACCGAGCAGTTCTTGCAGCCGAGGATGTCGAACGGGCGCGACGCACGGATGAAGACGTTGTTGATCGCCCGCGCGTTCACGGCGGCGTAGTGCTCCGGGTCGTTGTCGCAGGTCGCGCCGCAGCTGTCGCCGAGCGCGAGCGCGCCGGCGGCCGACGCGACGTCCTGGAAGAGATTCTTCTCGAAGAGCACGTCGGTCGAGCCGCCCGCGAGCTGCGCCGAGCCGTTGTCGCCGCTGTCCCAGTCGTGGCAGTAGTTGCCGCGGAACACGAGGCCGCTCGCTCCCGTGAGGCTGAGCGGGGCGTGCGCGGACTTGCCGTGGAACTCGTTGTGCTCGACGAGGACGCCTTGCGTCTTCTGGTAGATCTTGAGCTGCGACCAGCCGCCCGTGACCTTGCAGTTGCGGAGGACCGAGCCGACGCACTTGCCCGCGTTCGACCCATCGAATCGGACGACGTGCTGTCCCTCGGCCAGCGGCAGGTTCTGGAAGACGAAGCCGTCGATCACGACGTGGTCGTGCTTCACCTCGATCGCCGCGCCCGTGGTGTTCGTCGCGCTGTCGATGATCGCGGCGCCGCGTCCGTCCGCGGAGTGGAGCACGATGGGGTTCTCCGCGGTGCCGTCCGTCGCGAACGTGATCGTCGTCGACTCCGCGTAGGTCCCGGCATGCACCTTCACGCAATCGCCGGGCTGGGCGAGGGGCGTCGCCTTCGCGATCGTACGGTACGGCTTCTCCGCCGATCCGTCGTTGGCGTCGTCGTCACCGGTGGTCGCGACGTGGATCTCGCGAAGGCACGTGTACGCCACCGGCGGCGGCGGGGGCACGCTCCCGAACGGCTTCGGTCCGGCGTCGAACTCCTCTTCGCTCCCGTCGGGGACGCCACCGCCGTCCGCCTGCGTCGGATCGAGGTCATCTCCGCCGTCCGTCTCGTTCGTGGTGGGCGACGAGGTGGAGTCGCTCGTGCACGCCACGAACGTCAGCGTCGAGGCCGTGAGCAAGAGTGCGAAGGAAGCGATGGCTCGAATCACGTGTCCCTCCTTGGCGGCGCGCCGGCAACGTGGTCGGCGACCCCCGAGCTGCCGCCCGTCCCGCGACCTCCATGATACGTGCGGATGAGCCAGCGCGTCGATCTCCCGGGATCTCGCGGGCATGAAGGCTCGGAGGAGGCTTCGAGCATGGTTGTCGCGCCCGCACCGAGGAACTAGATGGACCACGATGCAGATCGAGATCTGGTCCGACGTCATCTGCCCGTGGTGTGGGATTGGCCAGCACCGCCTCGACCAGGCCATCGCCGGCTTCGAGCACCGCGAGCACGTCCAGGTCGTCCACCGCTCCTTCCAGCTCGACCCCGCGGCGCCGCAAGCCGTGCGTCCGGTGCGCGAGATGCTCGCCCGGAAGTACGGTGTCGGCGGCCCGCAGCTCCAGGCGATGTTCGACCGGGTCGAGTCGATCGCCGCCGAGGACGGCATCTCGCCGTACATCGTCGGCGACAACGTCGTCGGAAACACGCGCCTCGCACACGAGCTCTTGGCGTTCGCGTCCGAGCGTGGCCTCGAGGACGCTGCGTGGAAGCGCGTCTACCGCGCCTACTTCGGCGAGCGTCGATCGATCTTCGACATCGACGCGCTCGTATCGATCGGGCAGGACATCGGCCTCGATCCCGACGAGGTGCGCACGGCGCTGTCCGAAGGCCGCTACCGCGAACGCGTCGAGACGGACGGTCGAGAGGCGCGCGAGCTCGGCGCGTCGGGAGTCCCGTTCGTCGTCGTCGACCGGCGCTACGTGGTCTCGGGCGCGCAGCCGGTCGAGACGTTCCGCCACGTGCTCGAGCGGGCTTGGCGCGACGCACCGAAGCCCACGATCACGGAAGGCGCAGCGTGCGGGCCCGACGCCTGCGAAGCGCCTCGAGGGAGCTGACCTCCTCGCGCGGCGCGAACGTCGAGCCTGGCGCGCGCGCCGGACGCGCCGTAGATCTCGGCACATGTCGAAGCGAGACGTCGACGCGTACCTCGAGAAGCTGAGCCCCGAGACGAGGGCCACGCTGGAGAAGGTGAGAGAGAGGATCCGCGCCGTGGTGCCCGCCGCGGAGGAGCGACTGAGCTACGGGATGCCGGCCTTCGTCCTGGAGCGACCGATCGCCGGCTACTCCGCGCACGCGAACCATTGCTCGTACCACCCGATGAGCGGCGGCGTCGTCGGCGCGCTCGCCGCCGACCTGGCCGGCTACGACACCAGCAAGGGCACCATCCGTTTCCCGATCGGCAAGCCTCTTCCCGCCGGGTTGATCCGAAAGCTGGTGAAGGCGCGCCTGGCGGAGATCGAAGCGGCGAAGGCGAAGAAGGAGAGCGCGTCGAAGGCGAAACCGAAGGCCGCGTCCGACGCGCTCCGAGCGGTCAAGCGTTCTCCGGCAGCTTCGCGCCGAGCGCGGCGAGGCCCTTCCCGCCGATCGGCGTGAAACGCGTGCCCTCCGGCGCGCTCGCGAGGAGGGGCATGGTCTCGTTGATGAGGTCGCGGACGCCCGGCATCGAGAGCGACGCACCGTGCGCGGCCTCGTCCTGCCAGATCTCGGTGACGTACACCGCGTTCGGCTCGGCGCTCGACGTGTTCACCACGTAGAGCAAGCAGCCGGGGACGTCCTTCATCAGATCCGCGGCGCGGAGGAGGTTCGCCGCGAGCGCGTCGCGCTTGCCCTCGACCGCCGTCATCTTCCCGAAGAGCCCGAAAAGCATGGCCGTTATCTCAGCGTGCAGGCGTCTCCGTGTCGAGACCTTTCGAGCCGTCATGCGCTCGACAGGCGCGCCACGAGCTTGCCGACGACATCGCGCGTGCCACGCACGGTGACGGAGATCGTTTCGCCGTACTCCTCGTGCACGACCTCGAGCTGGCCGCGCAGCTCGGCGAGCACGCCTTGGCGTGCGTACGGGATCGTCAGACGCTCCTCGACGAGGTGTCGTGCGAAGAACGCCGCGATCCGATCGCGGAGGTCGCGGACGGCGTCCGGATCGAGGGCGCTCGTCTGGATGGCGTCCGGGAGCTCGGCGGCGAGCGCTTCGCGTCGCGTCGGATCGAGTCGATCGATCTTGTTCATGACGACCCACGCCGGAGCGGCGGCGCCGATCTCCTCGAGCACCTGCCGAGTGACGCGGAGCTGCTCGCGGAACGCCGGATCGGAGGCGTCGACCACGAGGAGCAGGAGCCACGCCTCGTTCGCCTCCGCGAGCGTCGAGCGGAACGACGCCATGAGCGAATGCGGCAGCCGATGGAGGAACCCGACCGTGTCGGCCACGAGCACCGGCGGCGTGACCGGAGGAGCGAGCCTACGGGTCGTCGTGCCGAGCGTCGCGAAGAGCTTGTCCTCCACGAGCACGTCGGCGCCGGTGAGCGCTCGCATGAGCGAGGACTTGCCGGCGTTGGTGTAGCCGACGAGGGCGACGCGGAACGTGTCGGACCTCGCGAGGCGGCGTCGCGCGGCCGCCGCCTCGAGCGCCTCGAGCTCGCGCCGAACCATCGCGATCCGTTCGCGAATGCGTTGCTTCGCGAGCTCGACGTTCGTGTGGCCGCGCGAGGCGCGCCCGCCGCCGCCTTCTCTGTCGCCGAGCGAGTGATCGTCGCGGATCCGCGGGAGCTCGTACTCGAGCCGTGCGAGCTCCACCTCGAGCTTGGCCTCTCGCGTACGCGCGCGTGACTCGAAGACGCGGAGGATCACCGCCGTCCGATCGATCACGCGTGCTCCGAGGGCCGCTTCGAGGTTTCGGATCTGGTTGGCGCCGAGCTCGTCGTCGGCGACCACGACCAGGTCCTCGCGCAGCTCCGCGTCGGCGAGGCGCGCGTCGGGCCCGCGTGGGACCTCGCCGGGGCCGCCGGTGATGGCGGCCACCTCGCGGAGCTTTCCGGGGCCGAGGTACGTGGCGGCCGAGCGGACGGCGCGCCTCTGCACGATTTCGTGCTCGACCTCGATGCCGAGGCCGGCGAGGAGCTGACGCAGCTCGGCGAGCGATCGCGCGACCTCGGCGTCCTCGGTCTCGGGCGGTTGAACGGCGACGACGACGGCTTTGACGACGGACGAAACGGAGCGCTCGCGCTCCGAGCGCTTGGACTTCGACATGACGGGACCTCCGGCGAACGAGTCCGGGGAGGTCCGAGCGGACGAGCCGCGGACCGCCGCGCGCGCGACCGAGGCGCGCGCGGAGCGGCGAGCGACGGAGACGCCGCCGCGATCGCACGGCGAGACCCCACACCCCGACCTCCCGAGAAGGGCTCAGGACGAGACGGCAGCGCGGAGCGCCTCGATCCTCGCGCGCAGGCGCGCGTCGACGGAGAGACGTTCCCGCTGCGTGCTCAGCGGATGCGGCCGGGGGTCATGTGCATGCCCGTACTATGACCGCGGAGCGGTCGGCGAGCAACCGCGCCCTCAGAGATCGTCCGGCGCGGCGACGATTCCCTCGAGCGCGTGTTTGATGGTCCGGAGCGTGGTGAGCGAGCCGAGATCGACGCCGAGCGCGATCATGGACTGGCTCACGGACGGGCTGAGCCCCGTCATCGAGCACCGCGCACCGAGGAGGGACACCGCCTTGGCAAGCCGTGCGAAGCAATCGGCCGTCTCCGTGTCGACGACCTCGACGCCGGTGAGGTCGATGATCACGTGATGCGCCCCCGTTCGTTGCACGGTCTCGAGGAGCTTCTCCATGGTCCGTGTGGCGCGATTCCGATCGACCATGCCGATGATCGGAAGCACGAGCACTCCATCCCAGACCTCGAGCATGGGCATCGAGAGCTCGTCCACGTTGATGCGCAGCTTCTCGATGAGCTCTTCCTGGACCCGCTGGCTCTCGAGGAGGGCGGCGTTCGCCTGTTCGAGGCGTGCGGTCTGCTCGAGCGCGACGCGCTCGTGGACCTCGAGCAGCTGCTCGAGCGTCTCGCAGCGTGCGCGGAGCTCGACGAGCTCCTGATTTGCGTCCGTGTTGCTCATGCGAAAGTCCGACTCTGAGAGAAGGGAAGCAGCGCCAGCTTCGTGCTGAGGGACAGCGGCGCGAACAGATCGGCGAGCCGGCGGTCGATCGCCACCCGCGAGAAGAGGAGCGTCGCGAAGAGATCGCCGTTCGGCAGATCGCCGCCGAACGCCATGACGGACCGTACGCCGTACCGGACGACGAAGTCCGCCTGCGCAGGGATGTGCGGGCTCCCTTCCGCCTTCTCCACCAGGAACACCCCGTACGGCGTAGCCCCCGTGCGCTGCGCGCTCGCCTCGCCACGAACGACGTCCGAGAGCGCGACGCCGAACTGGCGAAACACCTCGTAGACCATCGGGAGCCGTTCGATGAAGGCGGGATCGGGGAGCGGGATCGCCTTGTGCCCCACGGATGCGGCGCGGTCGTTCCACTCCGGCTCGCACCCACGCGTCGCGAGCAGCACCAGGCATCGCGTATCGGGAGAGAGCTCCCTGCCCATGATGTTCGAGGCGAACGCCTGCAGCGTCGCGTCCAGATCGCCTGCGCGATGCGTCTTGTACATGCGCGCCATCACGAGCGCGCTTCCACCCGTCGCATCGGCCAGCGCATCGTAGAGGTGCGCCACGACACCTTGCGCGACCTCTTCCATCGAGGAGCTGTTCTTCGCCATCCCCCGTATGGCCGCTCCCAGCGAGACGATGTCGCTGAGCTGGTACTTCGCTAGCTCGGTCATGAAGAGCGACCATACACGACGAAATGCGACTCTGTGTCCGCGTGCGATGACGGCAGCGTTCGCGTGGAGCGGAATTCGTTTTTGTTAGCTCATGATTTGTGGGGCGCGGAAAGGGATTGGGGCGCTGATTTCGAATTTGGAGGGCGGGTCGGATCCGGGCCGGGTCCGGGTCGGGATCCGGGGCCGGGTCCGGGTCGGGATCCGGGGCCGGGTCCGGGTCGGGATCCGGGTCTGGATCCGGGTC
>CALFEQ010000029.1 GCA_937949945.1 uncultured Myxococcales bacterium | reverse complement strand
GCGGTAGTCGCCCGGCGGGACGTTCCGCCTCGAGACACGCGCCATGGTGTTGCCGGTGGAGCACGCGACGAGATCGGCGGTGCCGCATCCGGCATCGTTGAACGACACCCCGCCGGAGTCGTTGGTCGGGAAGCGGGCGACGACGAGGACGTCGCTCGGCTCGTCGAGCCGGAGCCGGTAAGCGGCGTTCGGGCCGCCGGGGAAGCAGCCGTTCTTGATCGCGTCCTCGTGGTTCGAGAGGTCCACGGTGAACGGGACGTTCGGCGTCAGATCCGGCGCGGTCGCGCAGCTCTGGTCGTCGGGGGCCTGCGTCGCCGGGTAGGTCCTCACGACGACGCTGGCGTCGATCTGCGCCGTGCCCGACACGCCGAAGACGTGCGTTCCGGCCGGCAGGTTGCGCGCGAAGACGGGCGGCGTCGAGCCTACGCGGCAGCGGAGCTCTTCGCTGCACGAGGCGGATCGCAGGCTCACGACCGGCTGGCCGTTGCCGACGAGCGTGGAGGCGAAGATGCGGACGTCGCGCGGCTCGGGGAGCGTGAACGCGTACGTGAGCTCGCCGGTCTTGGCCTGGTCGCATGCGGACTCGAGGTCCTTCGTGGGGTCGATCAACGACACCGTGAACGCCTCGTCGAGCGGGACCGGCAGCGGCGACGCGCAGGTCTCGTTCGTCGGCTTCGACGAGGCGGGGAGCATGTCGACGCGCACGTCGACCTTCGACTCCGTCTGCGTCGTCACGATCGCGTAGACGGACGAGCCCGGCGCCACGCCGCGCGCGATCGCGCGCGCGTCCATCGTGCTCGGGACGTGGCCGCAGCCGACCTCCGTGGCCGCCTGCCCGCAGGTCGTCTGGAGGGCGACGGCGACGTCGTTCGAGGGCGAGCTCGTCACGGCGCGCACGACGACGTCCTTCGCGTCGCCCGGCGGCACCTCGATCCGGAGGACGATGTCCTTCGCCGCGGAGGGGTTCTGCACCGAGCACGTCGTGGCGTAGTCCTTCTTCGCCGCGGTCGTCTCGAGCAGGTACGTGCCCGGCGCCGTCACGGCGAGCGCCGTCTCGCAGACGTCGTTCTCGGGCGTGACGCACGGCTCCTCGTCGATGAGGCCGTTGCAGTTGTCGTCCTTGAAGTTGCCGCAGACCTCCGCGTGCCTGCTGCTCACCGTCGGATCGGTGTCGTCGCAGTCACGGTTCGGCGAGCAGTGGTCGTCCGGGTCGCCGTCGCCGTCGGCGTCGCGCGGGGCGTGCTCGCACTGCTTCGTCTCCTCGACGCAGCGATCGATCGTGCAGTTGTTGCCGTCTTGGCAGGTCACCACGGGCCCGGGCACGCATCCGCGGAGCGGGACGCATCGCTCCACGCCGTTGCAGTAGATGCCGTCCGAGCACTGCGTGTCGTCCGGTACGTTGCGGCAGCGCGAGATCGCCTTGTCGCATCGGTCGAACGTGCACGGGATCTGGTCGTCGCACTGCTCGTCCTCGGTGCACGGACCGCCGAGCGTCGGATCGAGGTCGGGCTGGGGGGCGGAGGCTTCGGGCTCTCCCGCCTCCACGCCGGCGTCGAACGGGATGACGAAGTAGTCGGGGCTCTCGGAGGGGCCGCATCCCGCGTGCGCCGCCGCGAGCACGACCGCGAGCGCGGCCGCCGATCCGGCGTACGCCGGCATGCGCGTGCGACGAAGCACGCCCTCTTCGACCATCCTCTCGTCGGGCAGTCGGCCACGCATGGCCGCGGATTCAGAGCGCCTTCACGAGGGGTACGTCGTGACCGTTCGGGCAGGTCGCCCGGAAGTCGCGCTCGGCCTTCTCCCGCGAGAGACGGATCTTCTCGTTGCACGTCGGGCAGCGCACCTCGACGATGTCCTCCTCGTCGTCCTTCGGCATGGCAAGAGCCTATCACCGCGCGCGTTCGCGTCCTCGTGGCTCGCGGCTCCGCCGGCACGCGCCCGCCATCGTGCGGCGCCCGACCTCGCCGAGCGCGCCTTCACGAAGGCCTTCGATGAGCGCTTCTACAAGGAAGGCCGGGGCTTTCTCGGTCTTTCTCGCCGCTGTCGCCGAGGCGCCTCGGCAAAACCCGGGATCTCGCGCCACCGTTCGCCAGGTGCGTGCTCGACCGTAGCTGGGCCTACACTCGCGGCTTCTCTGCACGTCCCTGCCGAGCTTGCACGGAACCTCGTCCATCTCGGCTACGCCTGATAGGATGGCGCGACGGGTCCTCGGGGCCGTCGACTTTCCGATGAAGGCCGTCGACTTCTACAAGCTGCCGCGCCCCATCCAGGACCGCTTCGTCGGTTCCGTGATGAGCGGCTTCCCGCCCGCGCCCATCCTCGCGGTGAAGGGAGGGACGCCGACGAAGCTGATTTGGCTCGGCGTCAGCGCCGGCTGTTTCGTCGCGCTCGTCGTGGTCGCCCGCATCGGGTTCGGGTCGCTCGAGAGCTCGCTCTCGATCCACTCCGCCAAAGCCCTGCCGCTGTACCTCGCGCTGATCTTCGGCTTCGCGTTCGGCCTGGTGCAGGCGTTCGCGCGCGTCGTCCGTGAGCGCGCGCTGCCGTACACGTCGGGGGTCTACCTCTTCCCGGCGTGTCTCATCGACGCGCGCGACGATCAGTTCCGTGTCTACGAGACGCGGGACCTCTCGGCCGTCGACGTGCAGGGCACGGCGATCCGGGTGGTGTTCGCAGGCGGCGCCCAGTTCCTCTTCCCGCTCGTCAAGCCGGAGACCGCGCAGCAGATCGTCGCAGAGGTGCAGGCGGCGCGCGATCGTGCGATGCACGCGCAGGCGACCGAGGATCCGAAGGAGCTCGTCGCGGTCGATCCGCTCCACAACCCGCGATTCTCGAGCCCGGTCGGCCCCCGCGACGCCTACGAGATGAAGCTGCCGCCGTGGGGCAAGCTCGGCCCCGTGGTCGCCGCGGGCTTCGCCGTCCTCCTGGGCCCGACGCTCTGGATGCTCCGCAACTCCAAGAGCGACACCCGGATGTACGCGATCGCGACGAAGGCGAACGACTCGAAGTCCTACCGCCTCTATCTCCAGCACGGAAAGAAGTACCGGACGGAGGTCGCGGACATCCGCCTCCCGACCGCGGAGCTCCGCGATGCCGAGCGCGTCGGGACGGTGGAGGCCCTCCTCGAGTACAAGGCGAGCCACCCGAACTCGAAGATCGAGAAGGAGGTCGCGGCGTCGATCCGGCGCGCGATGCTCGCCGAGCTCGAGAAGGCGAAGCAGCCGGGCACCCTCGCGGCGCTCCAGGACTTCGCGAAGCGTTACCCGATGCACGGCATCCAGCCGGAGCTCAGCGCCGCGATCCACGCCGTCTACATGCGCGAGCTCGAGGCCTACAAGAAGAAGGCTCCGACGAGGGACAAGAACGCGATCGCCTTCGTCGAGCGCCTCTTCGCGCATGCGGAGAAGCACGGGCCAAAGGTCGAGGTGCGCTTCCAGCGCAAGCCGTCGCCGACGCTCGAGCGCGCCGATCAGTTCATCCTGAAGTCGCCGAACTTCATGGGCGTCGTCACCTATCCCTCCCGCTACTTCGACGACAAGCACGCGGTCTCGCGCGAGGCGGCGTTGGGGAAGACGCTGACGACCCAGCTCGACGCCGGGTTCGCTCCCGAGCTCTTCGACGTCGTCGTCGGGCCTGTCGTCTCGGATCCCGAGCTGCCGGAGGCGAAGGACCCGACGCTGTTCATCACGCACTGGGTCGACTGGAAAGGGCAGCACTACACGAGCTCGCGGCCGCGCGGCGCCTACATCGGCCTGAACTTCCTCTTCGAGGCGGTCTTCGTGATTCCGGGCGACCCGAAGCCGTACAAGTTCAAGGCGGACATCTTCCGTCACGCCCCGACCCACGTCCTCAAGAACGACGAGCCGATGCTCCCTCCCGGCCAGGCCGAGGAGAAGGTCTACGAGACGATGGCGCAGGAGGCGTTCGAGCAGTTCGGCAGGAAGTTCCTCGCGAGCTTCTTCGTGCCCGAGAAGAAGAACTGACGAACCGCCGGAAGGTGGGCGCGGACGACGCACGGAAGTACGTGCCGGACGCTGGACCGCTGTAGACTGGTCCGAAGACCAAGATGCGATCCCGTCCGCTCCCGCGTCGCGCGCTGCGAGGTGTCGTCCTCGTCGGCGCCGCGCTCTCCGCGGGGACCACCCTCTCGTTCCTCGGGTGCTCGGGCGACGGGGAGGGGCAGTCGCCCTCGTCGACCCTCGACGCGGCCCGACGTCCGCCGGACGTCGTCTTCGACGAGGACCCGAGCCTCGTGTGCAACGATCTCGAGCTCGTGGGCGCGCCCGTCCCGGCGCGCGCGGCCGGGACGTCGCTCGACGGCGGCGTCGACCCGCCGGACGCGGCCGACGGCGGCGAAGGCGCGGAGGACGCGGGCTCGGCGGACGCGGGACCCGACGCCGAGCCGAGCGATGCCGCTCCGGATGCCGATCCCGAGGACGCGTCCGCGGGCGGGAGCGCGCCCGACGGCGGAGGTGGTGCGGGCGTGGTCGTCCCGGAGCTCCACGGCGGGACGATCACCGACGGCGTGTACGTCCTCAGCGAGACCATCGTCTACGCGGGCTCGATCTCGAACTTCGACGCGCAGCGCGAGACCGTGCGCGTGGAGGGCGAGACGTGGAACAACGTCGCGGAGCAGCGCGGCTACGTGACCGAGCGCTCGACGTTCGTGTTCGAGACGAGCGAAAACCGCTTGTCGCTCAGGAACGTGTGCCACGACTACGCCGATTACGCCGAGGAGTTCTCGCTCCCCTACGAGGCGACCCCGGACACGATTCGGATCGAGGTCCGTCTCGGCAACGACGTCGGGCACTACGTCTATCGGAAGCAGCCCTGATCAGCGCGGCGTCGCGCCGTGACCGAGGGTGATGGGGCGGAGGTCGATCGTCTCGCCGTCCTGCACGTAGCCGCCCTCGAACGGGTCCTCGGCGAGAAACAGCGGCGTGTCGAGGTCGACGATCGAGAAGCCGCCGACGCCCGCGGCGATGCACGCGGACGTGCCCATCGCGAGCCGCGTCTCGACCATCCCGCCGATCATCAGCGCGAGCCCCTCGTCGCGTGCTCGCTCGACGATCGCGAGCGCCTCGAAGATGCCCGACTTCATGATCTTCACGTTGACGGCGTCCGCCGCGCCGCGTCGCTTCGCCTCGACGACGTCGGCGGCGCAGGTGACGGACTCGTCGATCGCCACCCGTAGGCCCGTCTTCCCCCGGACCTCCGCGAGCGCGTCCCAGTCGCCCGGAGGCGTCGGCTGCTCGAACAGGTCGATCCCGGCGCGAGCGGCATCGCGGGCGAAGCGGACGGCGTCTTCGGCGGCGAAGCCGCCGTTCGCGTCGACGAGGATGCGTGCGTCCGGGCGCGCCGCTCGCACGGCGAGGACGCGCGCGACGTCGGCGTCGACGTCTCCGCCGCCCACTTTGATCTTCAGCGTCCGGAAGGCGGCGAACGCCCGAGCCTCCGCGGACGCCTCCTCCACCGTGCCGGTCGTGATCGTGACGTCGGTGACGAGCGTCTCCTCGGCGCCCCCGAAGACGTCGCGCAGCGAGCGGCCGGCCAGACGCGCGCGTGCGTCCACGACGGCCGTCTCGATCGCGCAGGCCGCCGAGGGCGCGTCGGCGCACGCCTGACGGACGCGCTCGACGATGGCTTCGGTGGCGAAGAGATCGCAGCCATCGAGGAGCGGCGCGGCCTTGGCGCATGCGGCGAGGACGCGCTCCTGCGTCTCTCCGTTGAACGCGGGGAAGGGGGCGCCCTCGCCCCATCCCTTCGTTCCGTCGCCGAGCTCGAGCGTGACGAGGACGTTCCTCGCAAGGTGCTGCGCGCCTCCGGCGATGCCGAAGGGCTTCCGCATCGGGACGTCGAGTCGGCGAGCCGTGAGGGATGCGATGCGGGGATTCAAGGCGCAGCGCATCTTCGAGGTTCACGCCGGTCCGCGCAAGCGTCCGCGCGCCCCGACTGGCGCGCGAGTTGCGTCGCCGTGGGCAAATGAGCCCGCATGAGCCCTCGGACGCGCTCGTCTTCTTCGGAGCCACGGGCGACCTCGCCTACAAGAAGATCTTCCCGGCGCTGCAGGCGCTCGTGCGGCGCGGCCGCCTCTGCGTGCCCGTCGTCGGAGTCGCGAAGTCGGGCTACACGCGCGAGCGGCTCGTCGAGCGCGCGCGGTCGAGCATCACGACGCATGGGCGGCTCGACGAGACGGCGTTCGCGGAGCTCGCCTCGAGGCTTCGTTACGTCGACGGCGACTACGCCGACCTCTCGACGTTCGCGCAGCTCCGCCGGGAGCTCGGCGCGGCCAAGCGTCCGCTCCACTACCTCGCGATACCGCCGAGCATGTTCTCGACCGTGATCGAGAAGCTCGCCGCGGTGGGCCTCACGGAGAGCGCGCGCGTCGTCGTGGAGAAGCCGTTCGGTCGTGATCTCGCCTCGGCGCGTGCGCTCGACGCGACGCTCCACCGGTTCTTCCCGGAGAGCGCCATCTTCCGCATCGATCACTTCCTCGGCAAAGAGGCCGTCCAGAACATCCTGTACTTCCGCTTCGCGAACGCCTTCCTCGAGCCCATCCTGAACCGGCACTACGTCGAGAACGTCCAGATCACGATGGCCGAGTCCTTCGGCGTGGAGGGGCGCGGCAGGTTCTACGAAGAGACGGGCGTCATCCGCGACGTCATCCAGAACCACCTCTTCCAGGTCACGAGCTACGTCGCGATGGAGCCGCCGTCGAGCAGCGCGGCGGAGGCGATCCGCGACGAGCAGGCCAAGGTCTTGCGCTCGATCCGTCCGATGCGCCCGGACGACGTGGTCCGCGGGCAGTTCCGTGGCTACCGCGACGAGCCCGGGGTCGACCCGAGCTCCTCCGTGGCGACGTACGCGGCCCTCCGCCTCCACGTCGATTCCTGGCGCTGGGAGGGCGTTCCGTTCTTCGTCCGCGCAGGCAAGTCGCTCGCGATGACCGTCACCGAGGTCATGGTGGAGCTGAAGAACCCTCCTCCGGTCGTCTTCGGCGAGCCGCCTCCGCGGATGGGCAACTACCTCCGGTTCCGCCTCGGCCCCGAGGTCGTGATCGCGCTCGGCGCGCGATCGAAGGTGCCGGGCGAGAGGATGCTCGGCGCGCCGCGCGAGCTCGTCTTCGTCGAACGGCCCGGCCAAGGCGAAGGCGGCCGCATGGAGGCTTACGAACGCCTCCTCGGTGACGCCATGCTCGGCGACGCTACGCTCTTCGCGCGCCAGGACGTCGTCGAGGCCGCGTGGGCGATCGTCGACGCCGTCCTCCACGATCCGCGTCCGCCGTACACGTACGAGCCGGGCACGTGGGGGCCGAAGGAGGGCGATCGTCTCGTCGCGTGCGTCGGCGGGTGGAACACGCCGAAGTGAGGAGCTTGTCCGTTCTGCGTGAAGCTCGACGAGAGATCGCCCGCGCAGCGCGACCGACGAGCGGCGACTGCGGCACCGATGAGCAGCAGGTATGCGGCAACGATGCGGGTTCTTCGTGATAAGGTCGACGGCTCCACGTGACGAACGCGGTCGGCTCGCTCGAGCACAACGTGAGAGGCTGGGAGCTCGAGCGTAAATCCGGGCTCGAGCTCGTGTACGCGGTGCTGACCGCCGCGGCGTTCTCCGCTGCCGCCGTCTCCCTCGTCGAGCTCCCGTGGGCTCACCGCAACGTCGCCTTGCTCGGCGCCGTCGCGCTGCTCGTGCCGGCCGTCGTCGTGAGCTTCGTCGTGGGCGTCCTCTGTCGATTGTCGGCGAGGTGGTGGCGCGGTCGGAGGGACGCCTTCTGGCTGTGCATCCTCGTCGGCGGCGGGGCGATCGCGCTCGTCGGAGCGTATCTGTCGAACGTCCTCTTGGTGGACCCTCCGACGTCGGGGAAGACGCTGCACGGTTACGCCATCACGCTCCTTTGCGCCGCCGCCACGATGTTCGGCATCGCGCGCATGCTGCGTGGTCCGCGTGGAGAGGCCTTCCTTCGACGCGTGAACGTTCGTCGCGTCGTCGCCGTGTCGGCCCTGGGGCTCGGCATCGTGTGTGCGATCGCCGACGCGGTCGTGCACCCTCACTTGTACTTCTCGCTCCACCTGGCTGCCGCCACAATCTCCTTGGCCGGGTTCTCCATCGTCATCCACGTCCAGAGACCGGGCACGCTCCGCCCTCGGGGTGTCCTCCTGGCCGTCGCGGCGCTCTGGGCGGTGGTCTCCCTCGTGGGCGGGCGATTCGGTCACGCGACCTCCGAGATCGTCAGGCACGCCACCGTCCACCGGCGGGCGTGGACGCTCGCACATCGCGTGTGGTCCGGCGGGCGTTCCCTCCGCCTCCCGCCTCCGTCGTGCGACGGCGTGGAGACCGAAGGTGCAGCGGCAGCGTCGCGTGAGGCGGGGAGACCGGACCCGCCCGTCGCTCCGGCCGACGCCGGGCCCCGGATCCTCGTGCTCGTCACGATCGACTCGTTTCGGTGCGGCTTCGGCCGACACGACCGCGACGAGCTGCGTGACGTCTGCCCGGAGTTGACGAGGTTGCTCGCGTCATCGTCGTCGTACCGGTTCGACGCGCACGCGAACTCACCGGCCACGCTACCGAGCACCGACGCCATGCAGCGCGTCGACGGGGAGCGCCTCGGCGACAGGCTCCGTGCTGCGGGGATCGCCTCGACGGTGATCGCCACGCACCGTCACATCCTCGAGGGGCGCGGCGTACGAGCCTCGTTCGATCACGTCGACGACACGCTAGCGCCGCGTGCGGAGGACGGGACCGCGACGACGAGCGACGAGACGACCGACCGAGCGCTGGCGGCCCTTCGTGCCATGGTTGCGGATGGTCGGCGCCACTTCTTGTGGGTCCACTACTACGATCCGCACGCTCCGTACATCGAGGTGCCCGACTCGCCTTGGAAGTTCCTCGACTTGCCCGCATACGTGGCGGAGATGCGCCGGACGGACGCCGCCGTCGCGAGGCTCGTCGAGACCGTGCAGCGAGACCTGTCTGCGAGCGCGGTCCTCGTGCTCACCGCGGACCACGGGGAGGCCTTCGGCGAGCACGGCGCGACCTTCCACGGGGTCAACCTGTACGAGGAGATGACGCGTGTTCCGTTGATCGTCTGGGCCAACGACGAAGAACAGCGGCGAGCGCTTCCGGCCGACCTACCCGTCGGATCGACCGAGGTCGGTCCCTACCTCTTCGCCGTCGCGACACGGCAGCCCTTCGTGAGCGCGGCGCAGACGCGCCTGTTCGTGAGCACGCCGGAGGACGAGCAGCAGGGGCTCGTCGACGACCGCGGCTTCAAGCTCATCGAGCATCGCTCGCTCGGCTACACGGAGCTGTTCGACCTTCGGTCGGACCCGACCGAGCAGCACGACCTCACGCGAGAGCGTCCGGACGTGCTCCTCGAGATGCGCTGCCGCCTCGCGCGCGCGGAGTGAGCGCCGTCACTCGAGGAGGAACGCCTTGTACGCCGCGTCGGAGGGCGGTCGGCCGAGGAAGCGCGCGACCAGGTTGCTGGCCTCGTCGCTCCCGCCGGGCGCGAGGATCGCGGCACGGTAGTCGGCCGCGGTCTTCGGGTTCATGAGGCCCTCCTTCTTGAAGCGGGTGAAGAGGTCCTGCGCGATCGACAGGGCCCACTGGTATCCGTAGTAGCCGGCGTCGTAGCCGATGAGGTGGCCGAAGCTCGCTTGGAAGTGCGTGCCCTCCACGTACTTGAACGGCATGTACGCGTCGTGGATTTCGGCGAGGACCTTCGTCGTGTCGAAGGGCAGCGGGCGCGTGTGGTAGGCCTGATCGAGGGCCGCGAGGTAGAGCTGGCGTTGCGTCGCGATCGCTCGGCCGAAGCCGCGTGAGCGCAGCATCGCCGCGTGGAGCTTCGCGGGGAGCGGCTCGTTCGTGTCGTGGTGACGGGCGAAGAGGGCGAGGGTGTCCTTGTTCCAGGCCCACTCCTCGAGCATCTGCGAGGGCGACTCGACGAAGTCGCGCGCGACGCTCGTGCCCGCGAACGTCGCGAGCTCCGACTCGCTGAGGATGTGGTGGAGGACGTGGCCGAACTCGTGGAAGAAGACGACCACGTCGGAGTGGCTCATGAGCGCCGGCGCCGCGCCGCCCGGCTTCGGGAAGTTGCACTCGATCGCCGCGATGGGCATGAGGCGCGAGCCGTCGGGCATCCTCGCCGTCTCGCGGATGCTGAAGACGGCCGCGTGCTTGTACTTGGCGTCGCGCGGGTACAGGTCGAAGTAGAAGCGGCCGAGGACCGTGCCGTTCGCGTCGATGACGTCCATCGCCTCGACGTCCGGGTGCCACGTGGGCGCGTCGGTCGCGGGGCGGTACTGGATGCCGAACAGCTTCGACGTGATCGTGAGGAGGCCCTCCTTCACGCGGCGGACCTCGAAGTACTTGCTCACCTCCTGCGAGTCGAGGCCGTACTTCGCCTTCCGCACCTGATCCTCGAGGTAGAGGCGATCGGACGGCGGGATCGTGTCGGTCGCCTTGCCGCCGAGGCGCACGTGCGCGGCCTTGAGCTCGGCCATCTCCGCCTGGCCCTTCTTCGCGATGTGCTTGCGAAGGCCCTCGAGGAAGGCCGCGACGGTCTTCGCGTCCTTCGCCATGCGCGGCTCGAGCACGTAGTCCGCCCACGTCGCGTAGCCGAGCAGCTTCGCCTTCTCGGCGCGGAGGGCGAGGATCTTGTCGAGGACCGGGATGTTCTTGTCCGCCGCGCGGTTCTCGAACTGCTTGTACAGCTCGAGGGCGAGCTTCCGGTCCTTGGCGTACTGCATGACCGGGAAGTAGTCGGGGTAATCGGTCGTGATGTGGACCTTCCCGTCCGGCCCCGGCGGGTGCGAGGCGATCCACTCCTTCGGCAGACCCTCGAGCTGCGCCGGGGTCGCCGTGACGCCGAGGTGCGACTCGGCGAGGTTCGTGTCGAACTCGACGCCCAGCTTCGTCAGCTCCGCGTTGATCTCGCGGATGCGGGCCTGGCCTTTCTCGTCGAGGTCGAGGCCGTTGCGCCGGAAGTCGCGCAGCGTGTGCTCGAGCAGCCGCGCGCGCGGCGGCGACAGCGTCTCCTTCTTCGCCGCGTACCTCTTCATGACGCGCGCGAGCTTCGCGTCGAGCCAGATGCTCGTCGTGAGCTCGTCGACCTTCGGCTCGCATTGCTTCGCCTTCTCGCGCACGCCCTCGTCCGGGTGCGCCACGGCCATGAGCGCCGGGAAGTCGCCCGCGTTGCGGATGGCGAGGTTGACGCGATCGAGCTTGCCGACGGTGGTGTCCCACGTCAGCGCGTCGTCCGGCGCGCCGTCGAGCGCGCGGATCTCTTCGAGCGTGGCCTTCGCGCGCGCGAGGCTCTCGTCGCACAGCCGCTCGATGCCGGCCCGGGCGAGCTCCACGTCGCCGGGGCCTCCTGGTCCCGCGGTGCTCCTGCCGAGGCCGACGACGACCGGATCGACGTCGAAGGCGGCGAGCGCCGGCGCCGCCTCTTTCGTCGGGAGCGGCGCGGTCGCGGTCGGGGCCGCGGGGGCCGGCGTCGCGGGCGGCGGGGCCTCTCCGCCGCAAGCCGCGGCGAGGACGAGCACGGACGACGGGAGCACGAGGCGAAGCCGGTATGCGTTCATGGGCGGCGAAGGTTGCACCAGTCGCCGCTCCTTTTCCAGCCGGCGGGCCGTCCGACCGTGCCGTCGCGCACCCGGAATCGACGCAGGCACGATAGGATGGGCTCACATGCAAGAGCGTCGGCGCCACGTCCGTGCCAAGCCCGTCCCCGAGCTGCCTGCGCGCGTCCTCTACGAGGTCGCGCCGCCCATCAGCGAGTCGCTCGACGTCGTCGACATCAGCGTCAGCGGTCTCGCGATCGCGCACGAGGGTCAGCCCGAGTGGCCCGTCGGGTCGACGAAGAAGCTCCGGCTCGTGTTGCCGGAGGGCACGCACGAGATCGCGTGCGTCGTCCGGTGGGCCGGCAAGGGGATGATGGGCCTCGAGCTCGTCGAGCCGTCCGAGGACACGGCGAAGGCCGTGCGCCGCTACGTCGGCGAGCTGCTCGAGCGCGGCAGTCGAGCGTAGCGGGTCGACGGCGCCGAGCCGGCGCGGATGCGCGAGGGCCTCAGCTCACCTTGGCCCAGACCTGCTTCGCGTGCTCGAGGAACTCCGGCGCCTGCTCGAAGGACGGGTCGACGCGGTGTTCGCCGCCGCGGCCTCGCTCGTCACGCATCGTGCCTCGGAGGATGTATTTCGTACCGTCCTCGAGCATGAGGAGCTTCAGCCCCGGCGGCGACGCGTTCTTTCGGCACGCACGCGTATACGCGAACGTGAGCTCTCCGATGCCGTCCTCGTCGAGGTCCGTGAGCTCGTAGGCCGTGTCGCGGAAGGCGAGGAGCAGCTCCGCCTCGCAGCGGTCGATCGCCTCCTTGAGGCTCCGGACGCCTTTCACGCGACCCTCGCTCTCGACCAAGAAGTGCTGGATCGTGAGCTGGGCGCTCGTCGACGAGCCGTGGCGTCCTCGGTGCGTCGTCTCGCGTCGCGAGAAGACCGCGAGGTTCTCTCCGTTGCGATCCGTCCAGCCGACGGCGTGCACGATCGCGCCGGGAACGCGATGCCGTACGGCGGCCGGGATCCGTTCCGCCGGTACGGCACGCATGGGGCCGACGGCGGGAGCGGGGGCGTCGGACTCCGCGCGTGAGGCGATCTCGGGTGGAGGAGCGATCTCCTCCGGAGGCTCGACCATCCGTGGAGGATCGACGACTCGCGGAGGAGGCAGCGGGCTCACGGACGGTGACACCGAGGGAGCCGGAGGCTCGCGGCGCTCGCATGCGAGCGCGAGGAGGGTCGATGCGACGAGCGCGAATCGAATGCCTTTGGTCATGAGCCTCGGAGACGCGATCTGCGTCATGTCGTGGGCGGCGTCGGGACGGTAGCCGCGCACGCGCCGACGGGCGAGCCGTACGTCAGGAAGCGGTCGAAGCGAGCGCGCTTCGCGGCTCGTTCGAGCCTCTGCTTCATCCGTCGACGCCCGAGCTTCCGAGACGCAGGGCGGAGCTCGTGGGGGCACGCCGCGGATGGGCTCGGCGCGACGGGTTCGAAGGCATGTAGGTTGCACATATCGCCGCGCCTCGAATGCAAGAGATCTCGACGAGTCGGGGCGTGCGTGCTCGCGCGACGGTCGAACGAGCGAACGCGCAGCGCACGTCTCCGGCGGTGAGCTCGGATCGAGCCTCGGCGGCTCTGCCGATCGTGGCCGATCGAGAGGCGCGCTCGCGCTGACAGTTCACGCACCGTCTCCGTTAGGAACTTGTCGATCCGGAAGGACGGATCGTCAGGAAAGGGGCGTGAGCTCGAGCACCCCGCACTGCTCGTCGAGCTCGGCCGACTCGACCGACGAGGTCGAGCTCGGTGGAGGCACATGGCGAAAGCAGGAGGAGACGACGATATGAAGAACAGCTCAGGGCTCCGCTCGAACCATTGGCTCGTGCTCGCGAGCGTCACCGCTCTCGGGACCCTCGTGGCCGTCGCCGCGGCGGGGTGCTCGTCGACGGAGGAGGTGGTCACAGAGGCCGATCCCACGCAGAGCGCCGAGGACGCCGGCAAGCCTCGTCCTCCGAGGAAGGACGCCGGCGCGGTTCCTCCTGTCGACGAGGAGGAGGCCGAGCCGGAGACGTGCAAGGACTCCAAGGCGACGTTCGTTCCCAAGGAGGTGAAGCCGACCGCCGAGGGATCGAGCAACGCTTGCAACGAGAGGACCATCCAGGCGCTGGCGGACGCGTGCTTGGCGGATCCCGCCTCGAAGAACTGCGCCGACGCCCGGCAGCTCTTCACGAACAAGGCATGTGCAGAATGCATCTTCACGGAGAGCGCGAGCGAGCCCGAGTGGAAGGTCTTCATCATCGACCCGCCGACGTTCAACCAGCGCGGCTGCATCGATCACGTCACGGGAGTGAAGGGATGCGGGCGTGAGCTCGGCAACCTCGTCTTCATCCCCGACGGATGCCTCGAGGCCTACTGCGGCAACTGCTCGGAGGTGGAGCAGCAGGACTGCTTCCAGGACGTGCTCCAGGCCGAGTGCAAGGACTACCTGCTCAGCGCGGAGTGCGGGGCGGCGATGCAGACCAAGGTCGACGCCATCAACACGACGTGCTTCGGCGATCCCAAGATCACGGAGCCGGCCGAGCAGGCGAAGGACCTGTTCGTGAAGATGGCGAAGGCCGCCTGCATGAACGGCGCGAAGTAGGACGGCGGCGGATCGACGTCGCGGAGCGCTGCGTCGAGCCCACGCTCGGCGCAGCGCTGCTTCGCGCAGATGCGCATGCGGAGCCCGCGCGCGCCCTCTCGGCGCGCGTGGACGAAGACCGCCCGACATGGGCGCGAAGGTCTCACAATAATTTGCGCGATCGCACGAGACTGCTGGCGCGAGCTCATCCAGTATGTCACTCCTGAAGCGTCGGACGAGATCGCGCTTCGAGAGGCGCGACGGCAGCAGCAGCAGCTACACATCGCGAACCCAGGAGTCTCGATGCTTCGAGCGAGAGCGCGGGCGGACCCGGATCGCAACGCACGCTGAGGGATGCAGACAGACGACCGACGCTGTGACCGTGGACGGTCACGTCACGTCACGTCGCGCGTCATGTCTCTTCCCGCATCACGACGGGCCATCGTTGCCCGCGGATGAAAACAAGGAGCCACGGGAATCGGGCGTGAAGGCTCGACCTCCCGTGGCTCTTTCGTTTCCATCGTTTCCATCGCCGCGCCGAGGCCGGCGCGCTCATGACCTCACGGGCTCGGACACGCGCTCGTGAAGCGAATGAAGTCGGCGACGAGGAGAACGGCGCCCTCGTCGACGGCCGTCCTTCCGACCGGCGGCATCTGCGTTCCAGGCTCCTCCGAGCGCAGCACCGTGAGCAGCGTGCTCGCTTCGGGCTGTCCGGGGACGAGCCTCGTCCCTCTGCCCGTGGTCACGCCGCAGAGGGCCGTCTTCGAGAACGGAGTGTCGAAGCGCAGGTCGAGGTCTCCGTCGCGCCCGGAGTGGCAGAACGCGCAGTTCGCGTGGAGGTACGCGCGGGCGCGCGCGTCCACGGTCGCGAGCCCGTCGATTCGAGGCAACGGGCGGTAGGCGGGCAGGTTGGCGCCGTCGACGATCCCGACCGCGATCAGCGTCGCGAGCGGGTTTCCTTGGCGCGCGCCATAGTCCACTCCGTCGCGGTCGAGCTGCGCGAGCTCGAGTCCGAGCGTTCCGCGCTCCTGCGTATGGCACGTCGTGCACGTGTCCGGATCGACCACCCACGAGCGACCGGAGGGGAGCGGTACCTCCGTTCGCTGGGTGATGCGCCACGGGGCGACATCCGGCTGCGTCGACGCGTACGTAGCCGTGTGCCACGAGCCCTCCGCATCTCGGAAGAGCATCTGCGTCTCGACGAGCCGTCCCTCGGCGCTGAGCATCTTCATCGCCACCGAGCCGGGCGGCAGGACGAGTCGCCCGCTCTCTTCGACGGAGATCGTGGTGCCCTCGGGGATCGACAGATAGCGCGCCGCCGACGCGCCCGATGCCCAAGCTCCCACGTTCACGTCGTATGGAAAGAGGCCGTCGACGGGCCGCTGGGGATCGTTCGGATCGACGCACCCCGTCTCGGCGAGCGTAGGCACCGAGGTCGGCGGAGGCGGCGGCAGCTCTTGGATCATCCGCAGGAGCGCGCCGACGTACGACACCACGAGGATCTCGCCGTTCTCGTCGAGCCGGAACGACACCGGCCGCCGGCCGAGCGTGCCGACGTTCAGCCGCTTCGGGACCTTGACCGGCTCGTCCGCATGCACCGCGTAGAACTTGCTCTGGTTGGCGTCGCCGTAGACGTACTTGTCCGTCAGGGCGGGGACCTTCGTTCCGCGGTAGAAGACGCCACCGACGAGCGCGTTGGCCTCGTCGCGCCCGTGGTAGATGATGGGATCGATGAAGTCTCCGTCGCAGCCGGGGCCGGGCTCGAAGCAGTCCGGGCCCTCGCGCGAGCCCCAGCCGTAGTTGCCGCCCGGGACGATCTCGTTGATCTCCTCCCAGGTGACTTGACCGACGTCGCCCGCCCACAGGCGTCCGGTCTTGGGGTCGAAGTCGAACCGCCACGGGTTGCGCAGCCCGTAGGCGTAGATCTCCGGCAGACCGCCGCCCGACGCGAAGGGGTTCGTCGAAGGGATCGCGTAGGGATCGCCGGAGTCGACGTCGATGCGGAGGATCTTGCCGAGGAGGTTGTCGAGCTTGAGCGCCGCCTCGTAGTACGTGTCGCTCGGGAACGCGCCTTCGCCCGAGCCGATGTAGAGGTAGCCGTCGGGGCCGAAGACCAGGCACCCGTTGTTGTGGTTCACGCCCTCCTGGTCCCAGACCAGAAGGCGCTTCTCCGTCTCGCGAGCGAAGGTCTTGCCGCCGTCGAGGCTCTCGAAGCGGGCGATGACGGACTGGAACAAGAGCTCCGGACGCGAGCCCGACGGCGGCTTGGCCGTATACGAGACGTACGCGTACGGCGTCGAAGGGAACTTCGGGTGGAGGGCGAAGCCCTGGATCCCTTGATCGAAGCCGTCGGTCATCCAGTCGCGGATGTCGAGGACCACCTCCGAGGTCGTCTCGTTCGGAAACACCTCGCGGACGAAGCCGCCCTGCTCGGCGACGAAGTAGCGACCTGCCTTGTTGGCGACCTCGATGGGGCGGGACAGCGGAGCGAGCGTCACGCGCTCGAACTCGATCCTCGCGTCGTCCCAGTTCGGGGGCCCGGCGTCGGGGACGCCTTCGGACGCGGACGGGCGCTGCCCGCACGTCGGCGCGACGGGCCGTGTGTCGAGGCCCGAGCTTCCGTCGGGCCCGTTCACGACACCATCGTTCAGCGGGCGAGGAAGTTGCTCGTCGCACGACGCGAGCGAGCAGAGGACTGCGGTGGCGGCGGCGAGCGTCGGGCCGAGCCCCCGCGTGCGGACGAACGACGGCCGAGCCATGGCGTGTTGCGTCATATCACCCGAGGCTGACCCTTGGCTACGGCGCGACGACGAGCCGCGACGCCTTTCGTACGGACACGTCGATGCCGCTGTCGAATGCACGCAACGCATCGGCCAAGCGCCCGGAGGGCCGGCCATGCGCGTCTCCGCCGGACCTGCTCGATTTCGCGCTCTCACGAAGCTTCGGGTGCGCGCCGTCGCGGGAGAAGAGCTCGCAGCCGTTTTTGCGCAACCAGAGTGTCCGTGACGGGACGGCAGCTCGATCCGGTGCGGGAGGGGTTCGATCTGTCGTACGCGGAGAGACGTTCCACGTCCTGTGTTCGCCGTCTCGACACCTACCGCTCCGCGTGACGATGCTGCGCGACGCGATCGCGACGTTCGCGATGGGACAGTGTCACGCCCGAGCAGCGTCGTCCGCGCGTGCGTCCTCGAAGGCGGCGGTCGCCGCATCGACGACGGCCGCCGCGGGCCGCTGACGACCGAGCTTCGCTACGCCCGACGCATCCGCCGCCAGGTCCCCGGGGGCAAGCCGGTCCAGCGCTTGAAGGCGCGGCTGAAGGTCGCGAGATCCGAGAAGCCGACCCGATGGGCGATCTCCGCGAGCGGCAGCTCGGGATCCGCGAGGAGCCGCTTCGCCGTGCGCTCGCGGACTTCGTCGACGATGTCCGAGAAGCGGACGCCTTCTTCCTCGAGCCGTCGTTGGAGCGTACGCCCGCTCATCTTCAGCGCGCTCGCGATCGCCTCGGCACCGATTTCGCCCGGGAGCGCCGACTCGATCTTCGCGGCGACCGTCGCGGCGAGACGTCCGTCGCGCGGGGCCTTCGCGAGCGCAGCGGACGCGAGCTGCTCGGCTGCGGCGACGAGCATCGGGTCGAGGGCCGGGAGCGCGATCGACGCGTCCGCCGCCGTGAGCGAAAAGCCCGTGTCCTCGGCACCGAGCTCGATCTCCTCCGTCCCCAGCGCGCGAACGAGCGGCCTCAGGTCGCTCGCGGGACGCGGGCTCGAAAGCCATGCGCGCGTCGGGTCGAGCCGCGTGCCTCCACGGCGACAGTGTTCGAGCGCGAAGGCCAGGACGTACTCGTCGACGTGATGCCCGAGCCCACGGGCGGCTCCGCGGATGCGCGCGTGAAAGCGGACCTCCCGAGGTGCGTCCACGACGTCCGCCTCGAGCCGCGGAAAGACGAGCGGCGCGAAGCGGGCCATCGCCGAGAGCACGTCGCGTGGGGTGGCGGCGACGCGCGCGGCGAGCGCGCCCGCGTCGTAGGTGCGGAACGGGAGCTCCGCAGGCAGTCGCAGAGCGAGGTGAGGCTCTGCGGCGAGCTCCGCGGTGACCTTCAACATCGTCGCGAGCGCCGTCGCGGTCACCGGTGCTTCGTCGCGATCCGCGTCGGCGGGATCGAGCCCGCCGCGGTGCGCGATCAGCGACGCGTCGATCCCGTGCTGCGCCGCCCATCGCAGGAGCGCCGGCGCGAGCGCCGAGGCCGTCGCCGGCTCTCTCGGCGGCCGCCCGATGCGTCTCCGGACCGGCTCGTCCATCGCCGCGCAGGATAGCCAAGGCCCGGAGACGGGGCTCGCCGCATCCCCTTTCTGGCGTCATCGGCAAATCGATCTGGCGAGCCAGGTCATCCGTGAGCGAGCTCGGCGCGTCGCGTGGAGCCGCGCGCCCACTCGCCTCGCGGAGAAATCGGTCGAGGGCGGAACGGTCGCGTTCTGTCGCGTTCGGCAAATCGTCTTGGCGATCGATGCCATGGCTCCGTTCGCTCCGCGCCACTAACGTGCGAGGCATGACGATCGAGATCCGTCACCACGACGGTCGTGTCCTTTTCCGGTCCGCTCGCGCCCACGATCTGCGCGAGGCGCTCGTGGAAGCGCGCGACGAACGCATCGATCTCGCCGGAGCGTTCCTCGAGAACGCGGATCTCCGGAGCGCCGATCTCGAACGCGCCAAGCTCGACGGCGCGAGGCTCGCCGGGGCGTCGCTCCGTCATGCGAACCTCGAGGAGGTGAGTCTCCGGCACGCGGACCTCCGTCGTGCGCGGCTCGATGGCGTGAACCTCGAGCACGCCGAGCTCGAAGGCGCGGATCTCACGGACGCGAACCTCCGAGGATCGAATCTCGAGCACGCGGTCCTCGTTCGAGCGAACTTGACGAACGCCGTGGCGGACGGCTGCAACATGGAGCACGCCGACCTCCGCGAGGCGGTCCTGGAGCGCGCGAACCTGGCGCGCACGAACCTCGAGCACGCGCAGCTGCGCGGGGCGAAGGCACACGCCGCCAATCTCGCTTCGGTGAACCTGGAGCGGGCCGACCTGCGCGACGGCGACCTGTCGGCGGTCGGAGCGACGTCTGCGAACCTCGAGCGCGTCGATCTGCGCGGGGCGAGTCTGGTCGACGCCGTTCTCGCGGGCGCGAACCTCCACAAGGCCGACCTGCGCGGCGCGAATCTCTCGAACGCCGACCTCACCGAGGCGAGCCTCGAACGAGCCGACCTCCGCGACGCGCGCCTCGAGGGCGCCCGTTTCGACGGGGCGGTCCTCGAAGGCGTCCGTGGGCTCGACCGGGTGAAGCTTCCGCCTGCGGGCCCGTATCGATGATCGGCGACGGCGCCGTGCCCGAGAGACCGTGGCGCTGCGGGCGGTGCGGCGCGACCTACGAGGCCGCACGATCCTCCGACTTGAGGCCCGTGCGACGGCTCGCGAGCACCGAGCTCGCCGAGCACGTGGTCCACTGGCCCGACGGTGTCGTCGTCGACGTCCGTGAATGCGCCCGATGCCAGGCCCCCATGGCGAGGCTCGCGCGGGATCGGACGTGACGTCCGGGAGCGAGGCCGCGCCGTCACACGGCTTCGTGTCCGTCGCCGTGCGAGGGATCGCTCGCTCGTCGGCCACGATCGCCGTCGGAGCGGATAGAATGCGCAGGCGGATTGGGCGCAACCTCGCGCCCGAGGCGGCATCGGAATCGAAGCCTGCCCCAATCCAGTAGAGAAACCAACGCGCGACGGCGCAGCATGACGATACGTCTCACCTCCGAACGACACCGCGGCGAGTCGAGCTTCGTGACCCGCTCGTTGGCCATGCGCCTCGGCGTGGCCATGGTCGCGCTCTCTTCGCTCGCCTGGGCGTGCAACCACGCGAAGCGTCCCGCCGAGCTCCCTCCGGTCGCGAAGAACCAGCTCCGCTCCGTGGCGGATTTCTCCGTCATCGCCGACGAAGAAGAGCGGTCGCGCGCGCTGTTCCTCGAGGCGAGCCGCGTCTTCCTCCATCCTCGGTGCGCCAACTGCCATCCGAGCGGCGACGTCCCGCTGCAAGGCATGGACATGCGTCCGCACGAGCCGCCCGTCACGCGCGGGCCGGAGGGCTTCGGCGAGGTCGGGATGGAGTGCGGCGGCTGCCATCAGGACCGCAATCTCGAGCTCGCGCGCGTTCCGGGCGCGCCGAGCTGGCACCTCGCGCCGCGCGAGATGGGATGGGTCGGCAAGAGCCCGCGCGAGATCTGCGAGCAGCTCAAGGATCCGAAGCGGAACGGGGGCAAGACGCTCGCGCAGATCGTCGAGCACAACATGCACGATCCGCTGGTCGCCTGGGGATGGCGGCCCGGTCACGATCGGGAGCCGGTGCCCGGAACGCAGCAGGACTTCGGCGCTCTCGTCGCCGCGTGGGTCGAGACGGGCGCTCACTGTCCCACCGATGGAGGCAAGCCATGAGCATCGTCGTCCGCGTGAACGGTAAAGAGCATCGACTCGACGTCGATCCCGAGATGCCGCTCTTGTGGGTCCTGCGCGACGTGCTCGGGCTCACGGGGACGAAGTACGGATGCGGCGAGGCGCTCTGCGGAGCGTGCACGGTGCATCTCGACGGCCGCGTCGTCCGCTCGTGCGTGACGCCGATCTCGCGTGCGGCGGGCAAGGAGGTCACGACCATCGAAGGGCTGTCGCCCGACGGGAGCCATCCGCTCCAGAAGGCGTGGGTCGAGCTCGGCGTGCCTCAGTGCGGCTTCTGTCAGGCTGGACAGATCATGACCGCGGCGGCGCTCTTGAAGAAGCATCCGAATCCGACGGACGAGCAGATCGACAGCTCGATGGCAGGCAACCTGTGTCGATGCGGCACCTACGGTCGCATCCGCGAGGCGATCAAGAAGGCCGCGGGAGGTGCTCGCTGATGTCGGAGCGGTTCGTCGTTCCTCGTCGGGCATTCCTCCGCGGGCTGAACCTGGCGATCGGCGGCCTCGCGCTGGGCATCGTCTTTCCGGCCGAGGCCCAGAAGCCGCCGAGCGAGCCGGCGAAGCCGCCCGCGCCCGCGACGCCGAGCGGATCGCAGGCGGCGGACGAGCCGGGCCTCCGGCCCAACGTCTTCGTCCACGTCGCTCCGGACGGGACGGTGACCATCGTGTGCCACCGTTCGGAGATGGGCCAAGGCATCCGGAGCTCGCTCCCGGTGCTCATCGCGGACGAGCTCGGCGCGCAGATGTCGCGCGTGAAGATCGTCCAGGCCGACGGCGACAAGGCGTACGGAGATCAGAACACCGACGGCTCGAACAGCATCCGCGGCATCCACGAGAACATGCGGAAGATGGGCGCCGCCGCCCGCATGATGCTCGTGGCGGCGGCGGCCAAGCGGTGGAAGGTGCGGCCGGAGGACTGCGTCGCGAAGGACCACGCCGTCACGCACGTTCCGACGGGTCGCTCGCTCGGCTTCGGCGAGCTCGCGCTCGAGGCGGCGAAGGAGAAGGTGCCGGATCCGAAGGACGTCGTCCTCCGGCCGTGGTCCGAGCTCCCGAACGTCGGCAAGGACCTGCCGCTCCTCGACGGGCCCGCCTACGTGACGGGCCAGGCCGTCTTCGGCGCGGACGTGAAGCTGCCGGGGATGCTCACCGCCGTCATCGCGCGGCCGCCGGTCGTCGGCGGGAAGGTCGTGCGCTTCGACGCGAAGCGCGCGCTCGCCGTCCCCGGCGTGCGTCACGTCGTCGAGATGCCGACGCCGGAGCCGCCGTGGAGGTTCCAGCCGTGGGGCGGCATCGCGGTCGTCGCCGATCACACGTGGGCGGCGATGCGCGGGCGCGCGGCGCTCGACGTGACGTGGGACCACGGACCGAACGCGACGTACGACTCGGACCGTTATCGCGAGCAGCTCTCGAAGTCGGTGTCGGTCCCCGGGCAGGTCGCGCGCAAGCTCGGCGACGTCGAGGCCGCACTGAAGAGCGCCGCGCGGATCGTCGAGGCCGAGTATCACGTCCCGCACCTCCCGCACCTGCCGATGGAGCCGCCCGTCGCGGTCGCGCACGTCCAAGGCGATCGCTGCGAGATCTGGGCGCCGACGCAGAACCCGCAGGCGGCGCAGACCGAGGTCGGTCGTGCGCTCGGGATCGAGCCCGAGAAGGTCCGGGTGCACGTGACGTTCCTCGGCGGCGGCTTCGGTCGCAAGTCGAAGCCGGACTTCTGCGCGGAGGCCGCGCTCTTGTCGAAGAAGCTCGGCGTGCCGGTACGCGTGCAGTTCACGCGCGCCGACGATGTGCGGCACGACTACGTCAACACCGTGAGCGTGAACCGCCTGACGGCCGGGCTCGACGCGAACGGTCGCGTGACGGCGTGGCGGCACCGGACCGCGTTCCCGTCGATCGCGAGCACCTTCGCGGAGTCGGAACGTCCCGGCTACGACGATCTCCAGCAGGGCGTGCTCGATCTCGCGCTGGCGGTGCCGAACGTCAGCGCCGAGATCGGCGATGCGCGGTCGCATACGCGCATCGGCTGGTTGCGCTCGGTCTACAACATCTTCCAGGCGTTCTCGATCGGGTCGTTCATCGACGAGATCGCCCAAGCGAAGAACGCCGACCCGCTCGACGTGTGGCTCGAGCTCATCGGCCCGCCGCGGCAGCTCTCGCTCGCCGACTTGGGCATCGAGCGTCTCAAGAACTACGGCCAGCCGCTCGACAAGCACCCCGTCGATGCCGGCCGCCTGAGGAACGTCATCGAACGCGTGGCGCGCGCCGCGCGCTGGGATCGACGCAAGCAGGAGGGCCGCGCCCTCGGCCTCGCGGCGCACCGCAGCTTCCTCAGCTACACGGCGGTCGTCGCGTCGGCGGTGAAGCGGCCGGACGGCAAGATCTGGATCGACGAGATGTGGATGGCCTTCGACGCCGGCACGATCGTCAACGCCGACCGCGTGCGCTCGCAGCTCGAAGGGTCCGCGATCTTCGGCATGAGCCTCGCCCTCTTCGGCGGCATCACGATGAAGGGCGGCGCGATCGAGCAGGACAACTTCCGCGGCGGCGGGCGCATCGTGCGGATCCGCGAAGCGCCGCGGCGCATCCACGTCGACGTCGTGGAGAGCACCGCGCTGCCCGGCGGCGTGGGCGAGCCCGGCGTGCCGCCCGTCGCGCCGGCGATCGCGAACGCGGTCTTCGCCCTGACGGGCAAGCGCGTGCGCGAGCTGCCGCTCGTGAAATCGGTGGAGGTCTGATGGTCGCGCCGGCGGCGATCGTGCTGGCCGCAGGGGAGGGCCGCCGGATGGGCGGCCCGAAGGCGCTCCTCGTCGTCGACGGCCAGCCGCTCGTCCGCCGCCACGTCGATCGACTGAGCGAGGTCGGCTGCGATCCGATCGTGGTCGTCGTCCGCCCCGCGATCGCGGACCGAGCGCGCGCCGTCCTCGCCGATCGGCCGCGCGTTCGTCTCGTGGCGGCCGACACGGTCTCTCCTGCATCGTCGCTCGCGATGGGCCTCCGCTCCCTGACGATCGAGGACGACACGACGGTGATCGTCACGCCCGTCGACATGATCCCCGCCGCGCCGTCGACGGTCGGCGCTCTGCTCTCCGCCGCCGGCGACGAAGGCGCCCACGTCGCGACGCCGCGCCACCGGGGCCGAGGCGGCCACCCCGTGGTCTTGCGCGCGCCTCTCTTGCGCGTCTTCCTCGACGGGTACCGCGGGACGTTGCGCGATCTCGTCCGGAGCGCAGGAGGACGCCGGCGTCAGGTGGACGTCGACGATGCGGCGGTGGGAGGCGATCTCGACACCCCGGCGGACCTCGATGCGCTTCGGGCCGGCGCGGTGGTGTGCTCCGGCTCCCGGCGTTGAGTCGTCGATCGACCGCAGCGTTCCTGCACCGACGAGCCGGCGACTGTGGTAACCGCAGTAGCCGCCCATGACCACCTCGATTCTGGAAGCATACGACCTCATCGCTCAGGCTCGCGACCTCGCTCGCCGGCTGGATGCTGCAGCCGCCGCGTTGGCGAAGCGTCCGGGGCTGAAAGAGGAGAAGGCCTGGCTCGAGAGCGGGCGCGTCCGGCTGGAGCGGGCTCGCGAAGGGATCGACGACTTGCTCGACCGAGCGCTGCGTCTCCAGGAGCTCGAGTCGAAGCGGGGCGGGAGGGGTCGCGAGCTCCAAGGCGAGGTCGTGGACGCGATCGAGCGATTGCAGGCCGGCATCGCGTTCGCCGGGGGCGCGCGCTCGCCGCTGCTCGAGGTGCTCTTCTCGAACGCGAAGTTCCCGCTCATGCGGAAGCTCGATCCCCAGGGGTTCGAGCGTGCGTGGCGCGACTTCGAGAAGCGCCTCGGATCGAGCTACGTGAAGCGCATGCTCGCCGACGAGACGTACTCGGTCGTCGCGCCCACGGTCGAGGAGGTCCGGCAGGCCTACCTCGCGTGGCGGAAGGCGTTCGATCCCACGCCGCTCACGGAGGCGGAGATCGCAGCGCTCCACGAGGAGCTGCTCACGACCGCGCAGCGCGTCGACCTGCCGACGCGGCAGGCACGTCTGCTCGCGCAGGCGGCGCTCCTCCCGACGAAGGACATCCTCGACGAGCAGGGGCTCACGCCGAAGCCGAAGCGTCGCGGCGCGGCCGATCCCGACACGCACCCGCTGCTCGAGGAGAACCCGCCGGAGCCGCCGCATCCGAAGGCGCCGACGCCGGAGGAGCTGGCCGAGCTCGAGGCCTATCGCGCGGAGGCGAGCGCCGAGGAGGAAGCCGAGAAGTCGCGGAAGAAGAAGGCGGCCGACGACGAGCCGCCGAAGGAGGAGCCTCCGGCGGACGCGTCGAGGGCCGCCGACGAGGAGCCGGCCGGCGCCGCTGCCGCCGACGAGGCCGCTCCGCCGTCGTCCGGAGTCGACGAGCGAGCGGCCGAGAAGCCGGCGGCGCGGGCGCGGGCGACGAAGCGGCGCGCGAAGGGCTGACGGCGCCGTCGCCGATCACTCGCCGTCGCAGATCGGCCGCGGATCGGGGCACGAGGTGTCTGCTCCGCGGGGCATGGTCTGGACGCAGCCGGTCACACCCTCGAAGGTGTTGGTCGGCCGGAAGTTGACGAGCGAGCCGTCGAATCCCTGCGTGATCGCGTGCCCGGCGATCTCCTTGAAGACCGAGTTCGTGATGAACGCGCTCGGCGGCTGCTGCGTGAAGATGACCGCGCCCTCGTACTCCTCGACGTTCGCGCTGCACGTGACCAGGCTGCAGCTGCAGTCGAAGCCCGCGTACTCGATGCGCACGTGATCGAGCACGTTGGCCGCGCTCGGGATGCCGCCGAACCAGAGACCGCGCCAGTCGCCGGCCTTCGGGGTCGGCGACGCCGACGTGAAGACGATCGGCTTGTCCGCCGTGCCCTGCGCCTTCACCACGCCGGTGGAGGGCTCGGACGTCGTGAAGAGCTGCACCATGAACGCCGTCCCCGGATGGAACTTCATGACGACGCCCGGCTCGATCGTGAGCGTCGTCACCCGACCGTGGCTCGCGCCGCCGATGACGAAGTCTGCGCTGGCGGAGTCGTTCATGCGGTACGGGACACCGTGATCGCGGAGGGTGGCGTCGTTCACGAGGCCGCTGCCCGCCATGCCGTCGCCCTCGGTTCGAACGAGGATCTCGTCCGTCCGGTTGCCGGTGTACTTGCCCGTCGGGATGGAGTCGATCGCCTGATCGGAGACCTCGAGCGGGAAGGGCGCCTCGTCGTCGCCCGATCCCGTGATCGTGAGATCGCGCGATCCCTCGATGAAGGTCGAGCGACGCCGGAGCCAGATCCCCGTGCCGCGCGATTTCTCGATCGTGACGTGGTCGACGAACACGAGCGGATCGGCGGTCGGAGGCTCGTCGTCGCCCACCGCGAGGATCGTCGCGCCGTGGTCGATGCCCTCGCCGCCGTTGGAGAGCGTCGCGTAGGCGAGGCGCACGGTGCCGGGGGCGTACACCTGGATGCCGCCCCAGCGATCGACGCCGTCGCTCGTGAACGTGATCGGCTTCGTCGCCGTGCCCTCGGCGACGAGCTTGCCGCTGTTGGGCGTGAGCGGGTATGCAACGTTGATCTTCGAACCGCGCGCCATGCGCACCTCGGCGCACGGCTCGATCGTGAGCGTCGCGCCGTCTCGTACGTTGACGTCGCCCTCGACGATGTGCGGGCTGCCTGCGGCCGTCCACACCTCGCCGTCCTTCACGTCGCCCGAGTGCTTCGTCGGGCCGGCGGTCGGCGCCGGGCAATCGACGGCCGGCGCGCCGGCGTCGTCGTTGGAAGGCGTGTCCGGTGCGCTGGTCGACGTCTCGGCCTCACACGCGGGACCCAGAAGAGCAAGCGCGCCGAGCGCGGCGAAGGTGGAGAGGGCGGGAAGGAAAGAGGGCGTTCGATTCACGGTCGTTCGGTCCTTTCGATGTGTGTGGCCGGCTCGCTCCGGCGCGCCTATCGCTAGCGCGTCGCCGAGAGCGAGACGAGCGTTCGGAGCTGCCGTGTGCACCGGCGCGTTGCGCACCCTGCGCAAGCTGCCCAGGCTGTGCAGCGGTTGCGCAAGCTGTGCAGCGCGCGGTTCGTTCGTTTTTCGGGCTCCCCCCCACGAGACGACGGTTGCATCACGGGAACTCTCGGGCCTCATAGCAAACGTTGGGCCGACCCTCGAGCTCGGAACCTCGTCGGTGCAACCGGCATCGCAACCGGCATCGAAGATGGTTCAGAAAGTAACTATTCGAGCTTGAACCATGTGGTCGTCGGACATAGGAACGAGTCCTGTCGGAGGCTCGTCACGAATGGCGCCTCGCCGAGAGACCGAGAGGAGCGCGCGTCGTTCGGCCGGCGTTTCGAAGGAGTCCCTGCTCCTCGTGGAGGAGATGTATTCGTTCTTCGGGGCCTACAAGGAGTGGATTCGCTCGCGGTTGCCGCCGGGAGAGACGAACCCGACGCGTCTGCTCGTGCTCGTCTCGCTGAAGCGTTGGGGCGCCGTCACGATGGGTACCCTCGCAGCGCGGCTCGGACGCCCGAAGTCGAACGTGACGTTGCTCGTCGACGAGCTCGAGAAGGACGGGCTCGTCGTCCGCCGAGCGCATCCCACCGATCGTCGCGCGACGTACGTCGAGCTGACCGCCGCAGGCCGCCGCGCCGCGACGGAGGACGCTGCGCCGTACGACCGCGAGATCGCGCGCTTGTTCGAGGCGCTCGAGGCTTCCGAGCGGACGCGGTTCCTCGAGACGCTTCGCCGCCTCGGCGCGTTCATGAGCGCGAACGTGGGCGCGAGCCGCGACGAGGGAGGGGCGGGCAAGGGAGGACGCCGATGAGCGCCGCCGACGCAGGCAGCCACGAGCAGGGCGCGAACGTCGCCTCGGGCGATGCACGACCTCGTCCGTCCTCGTCGAGCGTGGCGATCGTCCTCGTGCTCGGAGGGCTCATCGCCCTGGGGCCGTTCACGATCGACATGTATCTGCCGAGCCTCCCGTCGATCCAGCGGGAGCTCCACACGAGCGCGTCGGCGACGCAGCTCACGCTCGCCGCCTACTTCGCCGGCCTCGGTGTCGGTCAGCTCGTCTACGGTCCGCTGACGGATCGCTTCGGGCGCAAGGCGCCGCTCTACGTCGGCCTCGCCCTCTACGTGATCGCGTCGATCGCGTGTGCGCTCGCGCCTTCCATCGGCGCACTCGTCGCGCTCCGTTTCGCGCAGGCGCTCGGCGGAGCTGCGGGACAGGTCATCGCGCGCGCCGTGGTGCGCGATCTCCACGTCGGTGCGGCGGCGGCTCGCATGCTCGCCCTGCTCACGCTGGTCATGGGGATCGCGCCCATGATCGCGCCGCTCGCCGGGGGATGGATCCTCCTCGTCGCCGGATGGCGCGCGATCTTCGCGCTCCTCGCCGCGCTCGGCGTGGCGGCGTTCGCCGCGGTCGTCGGCTTCTTGCCCGAGACGGCGAAGAGGCGCTCGGCGCGGATCGACCTCCGGACGATGGGCGCTTCGCTGCGCGAGATCGCTCGCGATCGCAGCTTCGTCGCCTACACGCTCACGGGGGCGTTCGCGCAGGCCGGTATGTTCGCGTACATCTCGGGCTCGCCCTTCGTCCTCATCGAGCTCTTCGGCGTCCCCGCCCAGAAGTACGGCTTCATCTTCGGCGCCAACGCATTCGGCTACATCGCGGCCTCGCAGGTGAATCGCTTCCTCCTCGGGCGGCATACGCCGGCGAAGATCCTCGCGTGGACGACCGCCGTCTTCGCGGCGATCGGCATGGCGCTGCTCGTCGTCTGCGTGACGGGATACGGCGGTCTCTTCGCCGTCGTTCCGGCGCTCCTCGCGTACATGATCGCGCTCGGCTTCATCGGCTCGAACGCGGTCGCGCTCGCGATGGACGGGCAGGGCGAGCGCGCGGGGCTCGCGTCGGCCGTGCTCGGCTTCGTCCAGTTCGCGATCGCGGCGACTGCGTCGTCGCTCGTCGGGCTGCTGAACGACGGCTCCGCGCGACCGATGGGCATCGTCATGGCGGCGTGCGCTTCGGCGAGCTGGCTCACGACCTGGCTGCGCCAGCGCGTGGCCGCTCGGTGATGTCTCGAGGCCTCGATCGGCGCGACGAGCGCGATGCCGGGACGTCTCAGGGCCTGGCCCCGATCGGCCCGGGCCGGAGGAGCGCGTCCGAATCTCGAGTGATTTCGAATGCGGGTCGACGGCACGGTTCTTCGATGAGCGGCGGCCATGACCACGATGGACATGGCCGAACGGCAGCATCACGCGTCTCACGGCGCTGTGCCTCTTGCGTCTCGTGCGGACGGCTCTATGAAGGGCCGCTTCATGAACCGCATCGGTGCTTCGATCTTCGCTTTCGTCCTCTCGACGGCGCTCGGCTTCGGCTGCGCGTCGCCGGCGGCGGAGGACGTCGCGCAGAACGAGGACGCGCTCACGACGTACGCGGACCTCTGGATCACGCTCGACGGCCACGACCTCGACCGCTGGTACGAGGTCCAGTCGGCGCTGAAGCGCGGCTTCGAACGGAGCTGCGGCGAGACCCTCTGCAGCGGGGTCTGGTCGAGCCTGTCGACCGTGCAGATCTCCTGCTCGTCGACGGAGAAGGCCCGCAAGATGAAGGACTGCACGTGGGTGCTCGGCGGCAGCGTCGAGCATGTCGACGCTCGGACGGGCGAGCTCTCGAGCGAAGCGCGCGTCTTCACGTGCAAGATCCCCGTGGCGGGGAGCGCCAAGGCGATGCTCGACGTCCTGAGCGCCGCAGGCGACGACGCCCTGCACGCGCCGCTGCCTGGCACGGGCAAATCCTTCCACGACGGCCTCGTCGCATGCTTCGAAAGCGTGGCCGCTCCTTCGCAGCCGCCGCGGTCGGACGAGAGCCTGTTCGTCGAGCTCGCCGAGTGGGCGAAGGAGCGGAGCCCGGGCGGCGGCGCGGCATGGTCCGAGACGAAGCGCCGCCTCGCGCGGGACTTCGACGAGATCTGCGGGGACACCTTCTGCGAAGGCGAATATGCGGACATCGCGCCGCTCGGGTTCGTGTGCTCCGTCGAGCGCGCCACCGAGCGCGTCTCACGCTGCGCCTGGACGTTCGCCGCCGCCGACCTGTCCGTGGGCGCTCGCGGCGAGATCTCCGCGATGACGGCGACGAAGCGCTGCTTCGTCGAGGTGGATGCCCGCGCGAGCGATCTCCTGAGCGCGCTCTCCGTACCCGAGCCGCTCCACGCGCCGCTGCCGGGAAAAACGACGTCCGTGTACGACGCGCTGATCGGGTGCCTCTGAGCGAACGCTCGCGCTGCGGCGAGGGGCGAGCTCCTGTGCTCACGCGGAGCGCGCTGTCGCGTCGCTCGAAGGTCGCGCGAGGACGCGGGCGCCGATGCTCGGAAGGACGCCGAGCGTGAGGATCGTCGCGGTCACGAGGCCGCCGATGACGACGGTGGCGAGCGGACGCTGCACTTCGGCGCCTGAGCCGGTCGCCATCGCCATCGGGACGAAGCCCACGGCAGCGACGAGCGCGGTGGTCAGCACGGGACGGAACCTGGCGCGTGCGGCCGTCCGCGCTGCCTCGAGGGGTGGATCGCCCGCGGCGAGGCGGTCACGCAATGCCGTCACGAGCACGCTCCCGTTCAGCGTCGCGACGCCGAACAGCGCGAGCAGGCCGACGACGGCGCTCACCGAGAGCGTGAGGTCTCTCGCGGCGAGGGCGAGGAGGCCGCCGCTCGTCGCGAGCGGGACGTTCGCGAGGACGACGAGCGCGGCGCGCCCTTCGCCGAAGGAGAGGTAGAGGAGGACGAAGACCGCGAGGAGCGTGCAGGGCACGAGCACCGCGAAGCGCGCAGCGGCGTGGACGAGGTGCTCGTACTCCCCGGAGACCTCGACGTGGTAGCCGGGAGGAATCGGATGCGCGGAAAGACGCGTCTTCACCTCCTGCACGAAGGAGCCGAGGTCGCGGCCGCGTACGTTCGCCTCGACGAGGACGCGCCGGCGAGCGCCTTCGCGGCTGACGATCGCCGGGCCCTCTTCCATCTTCACCTCGGCGAGCTGTCCGAGCGGCGCGCTCGCCCCGCCGGGCAACGGCACGAGCGTCGCGGCGATCGCCTCCGGGCTCGGCGGCGGCGGGAAGAGGACGCGGACGTCGAATCGTCGCTCGCCTTCGACGAGCACGCCGACGGGACGTCCGGCCTTCATGCCCTCGATGGTCGCGGCCACCGCGCTCGGCGGAAGGCCGAGGCGACCTGCGCGTGCGGGATCGGGGCGGACGGTGAGGAGTGGGAGGCCGGAGAGCGGCTCGACGCGGACGTCCGCGGCTCCGGGGATCGAGGCGACCTCGTGCGCGATTCGCGACGCGAGCTGCTCGAGGACGGCGAGGTCGTCGCCGAAGATCTTGAGCCCGACGTCGCTCTTCGTCCCGCCGAGGAGCTCGTGCGTGCGCATCTCGATCGGCTGCGTGAAACCGAAGGCCGTGCCGGGCAGCGAGCGGTGGAGCGCCTCGGACATCTCGGCGGCGAGCGACTCGCGCGTGGTGCCCTTTCGCCATGCGCTGCGCGGCTTCAGCATGACGAAGACGTCGGATTGCTCGACGCCCATCACGTCCGTGGCGACGTCGGGACTGCCGGTGCGCGATACGACGGTGCTCACCTCGGGGAAGCGCCGGAGCGTCTGCTCGATCGTCGTCGTGCCGGTGACGGCCTCCTCGAGCGACACGCTCGGCGGACGCGTGACCTGCACGACGAGGTCGCCCTCCTCGAGCCGAGGCACGAACTCCACCCCGCGCGTGATGCCGGCGGCGATGCCGAGGCCGAGCATCACGACGGCGAGGGTTGCCGCGGCTCCAGGACGACGAAGGAGGAAATCGAGCGTCGGATCGTAGATGCGCCGGAGCCATCGGACGAGGCGCGGATCGCCGTCGTGGGCGCGCCCGAGCGCGACCGAGGCGAGCGCGGGGATCCACGTGAAGGTGAGCACGATCGCCGTGCCGAGGGCGAAGAGCACGGTGAGCGCCATCGGCCGGAACAGCTTCCCCTCGACGCCTTCGAGGAGGAGCACGGGTACGTAGACGATCGCGACGATGACGACGCCGTAGGCGAGCGGCCGTCCGAGGACGCGGGCCTCGGACGCGAGCGCCGCCGATGCCCCGACTTTCTGCGCCGCCATGGCGGCCAGCGCTCCTTCGACGACGACGACGGCGCCGTCGACGACGAGCCCGAAGTCGATCGCGCCGAGGCTCATCAGGTTCCCGGACGTGCCGGACACGCTCATGAACGCGAACGCGCCGAGCATCGCGAGCGGGATCGTGGTCGCGACCACGAGACCGGCACGAAGGTCGCCGAGCAGGAGCAACAGGACGACGATGACGACGACGCCTCCCTCGAGCAGGGACGTCCGAACCGTGGCGATTACGCGATCGACGTGCGCGGCGCGGTCGTAGAAGACCCGTAGCTCCACGCCTTCGGGCAGGCGCTTCTCGACCTCTGCGAGACGTTCGCGCGCACGTGCGACGATCTCGTGCGCGTTGCCGCCCGCGATCATCTGCACCATGCCGTAGACCGTCTCGCCTTCGCCGTCCGCGGTCGCCGCCGCGAGGCGGAACGCGCGTCCTTCGGTGACGTCCGCGACGTCGCGCACGAGGATCGGGACGCCGTCGCGCGTCGTCACGACCTGCGACGCGACCGCGTCGATGCTGCGGTACGCGCCGTCGAGGCGGATCATGGCCTGCTCCCCGCCGCGGACGATCGCGCCGCCTCCGGTGGAGTGTCCGCCCGCGAGGAGCGCCTGCTCGACGTCCTCCTGCGTGATCTTGCGTGCGATGAGGTCCGCCGGACGGAGGAGCACGTCGATCTGCCGCGTGTCACCGCCCCAGCCGTTCACCTCGACGACGCCGGGCACCGTCCGGAGCGCGTACGCGACCTCCCAGTCGAGCAGCGTCCGGATCTCCGCCGGCGAGTGGCCGGGCCAGCGCATCGTGAAGTGCAGCACCTCGCCGAGCCCGGTCGTCATCGGGCCCATCTCGGGTGACCCGACGCCGCGGACCGCCTCTCGCGCCGCCGGCAGGCGCTGCGAGACGAACGCGCGCGCGTCTTCGATGGGCAGGTCGTCGTCGAACACGACGGTGACGGCGGACACGCCGGAGCGCGAGACGCTGCGGATCTGCGTCGTCCGTGGGAGGCCTGCGAGCGCGAGCTCCACCGGACGCGTGACGAGCGCCTCGACCTCCAGGGGCGACAGCCCCGGCGCGGCCGTGAGGACCTGCACCTGGACGTTCGTGACGTCGGGCACCGCGTCGACGGGCAGCGCACGCCAAGCGCGCACGCCGAGCAGCGAGAGGAGCACCGTCGTGAGCAAGACGGCCCACCGGTGCCGCACGCACGCGGCGACGATCGCGCCGATCAATCCTCGCCTCCGAGCTCGCCCCGCATCAGCTCCCCTTTGAGGAGGACCGTGCCCTCGACGACGACCTCCTCGCCTTCGTCCACGCCGGCGAGCACGACGCGGTCTTCGCCGACGCGGAGCCCGGGCTCGACGGCGCGGACGTCGAACACGCCGGCTTCGCGCGCTTTCACGAACGCGATCGTCGCGGACTTGAGCTCGACGAGGGCCGCGGCAGGGACGACGAGCACCTGCTCGACCCCCGCGTCCGAGCTCGCCGTGACGGGCACCTCGATCTCCACCTCCGCCTGCGCGCCCGGCACGAGGCCCTTGCAGCCGTCGTCCGGGACGAGCCGGACGCGGCGGCTCCGGGTCGCGGCGTCGACCTGCGGCAGCGCCCCGAGCACGCGCGCCGTGCATCGCGGACCTCCGCGCGGCTCGACGTGCGCGAGGCTCCCGGGAGCGAGGACGACGCTCGATCCGTCCGCGACACGCGCCTCGACGAGCACGCGCCCCTCGCTCACGAGACGGAAGATGGGCGTGTTCGGCTCCACGTGCGCACCGAGGGCCGCCGTCCTCTCCACGACGGTGCCGTCGACCGGGCTTCGTACGGGAAGGCGAGCGGACAGGACCGGCGCGCCGGCGGTCGGCGCGGGCTCGGCGAGCCCGAAGCTCGCGACGAGCGTGCGCGCGGCCGCGAGATCGGCGCGCGCGAGCTCGAGCTCGAGCTTCGCCTCGTCGAGCGCGATCTGCGTGGCGGCCTCGGACGCGACGAGCCCTTCGAGACGTGCCACTTTGCGGGCTTGCGTCTCGGTGCGCGTGCGCGCGCGTACGAGGTCGGCGATGGCGCGGGCGGCTTCGGGCGCGTCGATCCACGCGAGCACCTGTCCGCTCTTCACGCGATCGCCTTCGCGTGCCTCGAACCGGGCGATGCGCCCCGCGAGCAGAGAGCCTGCCTCGGCAGCGCCTTCGGCGCTCGAGACGATCTCGGCCGGGAGCCGGATCGCACCCGTCGGCGGCCGGCGCGTCGCGCGTACGGTGCGGATCCGTCCCTGCGCCACGAGATCCGGGGAGACCTGCACCGAGCGGCGTGCCGGGGCCGCGGCGGTCTCCGCCGGACCAGCGCTCGCCTTGACCGCCGCGTCGTCCCGTCGATTGCAGCCGGCGAGGGAGAGGACCGCTACGATCGATGCGTGTAGAAGGCACCTCATCGCGAGCCCTCCTTCAGCAGGGTTCCGGCGAGCGCCGACAGCCGGATGTCGGCGCGCCAGACGTCGGCCATCGCGCTCACGAGTCGCTCCTCCGCCGCGAGCGCGGAACGACGGGCGAGAAGGACGACGCCGAGATCGCTCGTGCCGGCCGAGTACGCCTTCATCGCGGTGTCGAGCGCGCTCCTCGTCGGCTGGACGACGCCATCGCGGATCTGTACACGCACCGCGCGCGCGTGCTCGTGCTCGTGCAGCGCGAGGCGCGTCTCGCGCTCGAGCTCGGAGCGCAGGCGGGCCGCGTGGCTCCGCGCAGCCTCGGCGACGGTGTTCTGTCGGCCGACTTCGTGTCGCGCGGGATCGAAGAAGGGCAGAGGCACGGACACGATCGCAGCGGCGGCATGATCGCCGGAGCCTTCGCGCCAGACGGACGCGCCGAGGGAGAACGTCGGGGCCGCGGTCGCCCGGGCGACGGAGCCCTCGGCGGCCGCGAGGCTCGCGCGTGCCTCGGCGGCACGCACGGCCGGGTGATGCCCGAGGCCGTCGAGGACGGCTCGGCCGTCGATCGCGGACTCGTCGGTGCCCTCGAGGCTTCCGGCGGCGACGAGCGGTCGATCCATCGCGATGCCCGTCGCGTGCGCGAGCGCGAGCCTCGCTTCGGTCGCACGTCCCTCGGCGTCGAGGACCGCGAGCTGCGCCGTGCCGACCTCGGCCTTCGCGAGCGAACGTTCGACCGCGGTCGCGACGCCGCTCGTCACGCGGACGTCGGCGATGCGTTCGAGGCGCGACGCGTCTTCGGCTGCGATCCGCCGGAGGTGGAGCAAGGACTGGGCCTCGAGCAGATCGACCCACGCGAGGGCGGCCGTCGCGGCGGCTTCGATCCGCGCCCTCTCGAGGTCGTTGGTCGCCGCCCGCGCAGCCCACTCGGCGGCCTTCTTCCGTGCTGCGCCGAGTCCGCGCATCGAGACGTCCTGCTGCACGGTGAGCACGATCTCCGGCCCGGTCGGCAGGTTGTACGGACGACGTGCGCCGGCCATCACCGTGGCCTGCGGGACGGACGGCAGCGAGGAGCCGGGATGCCGCGCGAACTCCGCCGCGGCCTCGCGGTTGCGCGATGCCTCCACCACCGCAGGGCCACGCCTCGCGCCGTCCTGGATCGCGCGCGCGAGCGTGATCGGAGGCGCGTCGTCGACGGTCGTCTCGTGGGGGGGCGTCGCGCCAGCGGGCGATGCGCTCCCGCCCGTGGGCGACGCGAGCGCATCGGCGCGTGCAAGAAGGAGCACTGCCGTGACGACCGCGAGTGCGGCGGCTCTCTTTCGCCGGCGATCCACGGATCTCGTCTACGGCGACCGAGCCGAGCCGTACATCCGGCAACTGTCGGAGTCGCTTTCGTCGCGGTTCGCGCTAGCTTTCGGTGAGCATGAGCTCGGTCGCATCGGCTGGTTCGCGCCGCCCGTACCTGTACGTGGCCGCCGGGCTCGTCCTCGGCCTGGCGTACGCCTTCCTCAATACGCAGACGGACGAATGGGCGAAGACGGATTGGGCACGCGTCGGCTGGGCCCGCGCGTTCTTCGCGTTCCATGCGTTCGTCGATCGAGGGATCCCGGTCCTCGCAGGCGCCCTCCTCGGCCTCGCGTTCCACTGGCTCCATCTTCGCTCGCGGCTGGCGCGTGCCGAGGCGCTGCGCGCCGAGGAGCTGCGGTCGCGGCTGCGTCACGTCGAGCGCGATCAGGCGGTCTGGGTCGTCGCTGCGTCGACGTTGCACGAGCTCAAGAACCCGCTCCACGCGTTGGGGCTGCTCGTCGAGGAGCTCGAAGACATCGCGCGTACGGGAGACTCGGCGGCGATCGTCGAGCAGGTCGCACGCGTGCGGCGGCAGATGGATCGGACCCTCGTGCCTCTCGATGCGCTGCGGTCGCTGACGCGGCGCGGTCCCGAGAAGCGACCGGTACGTCCGATCGGAGAGGCCGCCGCCGAGATCGTCGAGTCGCTCCGTCCGCTCGCGGCCGAGCGCGGGGTCGAGCTCCGACTCGAAGGCGACCGCGACGCGGCCGCTGCCGTCGACGCCGAGCTGATTCGGATCATCCTGGACAATCTCGTCGGGAACGCGCTCGAGGGCGGGCCGGGCGCGTGCCGCGCTCGCACGGTGGAGGTGCGGATCCTCGAGCGCGCGTGCGAGGATCGCGTCGTGCTCCGCGTGAGCGACGACGGGCCGGGGCTGCCCGAGTCGAGACGTGCCGCGGCGTTCGAGCCGCTTCGAACGGAGAAGGCGAGGGGGCTCGGCCTCGGCCTGGCGATCGCGCGTGCGCTCGCTCGGACGCTCGGAGGCGAGCTCGTGACGGCGGACGTCCCGGGCTTCTCGACGTCCTTCGAGCTGGTCGTCCCGGTCCGCGCGGAGGCTGCATGAGCACGACGTACCGACCACGGCTCTTGCTCGTCGAGGACGAGCCCGAGGCTCAGGGCGCGCTCGGACGCGCGCTCGAGCGCGCCGGATACGAGGTCTCGGCGGCGAACGACGTGCGGACCGCGCTCCGTCTGCTCGAGGGGCGTCATCCTCCGGACGTCGCGGTCATCGACGTCGTGCTCGGATCCGACGACGAGGGAGGGCTCCGCGTCCTCGAGGCGCTGAGGGCCCGCACGCGACGCGCGCCGGTCGTCGTCGTCACCGCCTTCGCCGACGTCGCGAAGGTGAAGAGCGCGCTCAACCTCGGAGCGTCGCACCTGCTCGAGAAACCCTTCCGCGCGGCGGAGCTCATCGCCGTGATCGAGCGCCTGATGGCTGCGCGCCCGGATCTGGCGGAGACCGTCGCGAGCGCGTTCGCGCGGGCCGGGCTCACTCCGAGGGAGTCCGAGGTCGCGTTGCTCGCCTTGAAGGGGCTTTCGAGCCCGGAGATCGCGCAGGTCCTCTCGATGAGCGACAAGACCGTGCGGCAACACCTGTCCCGCGTGTACGAGAAGCACGGCGTGCGAGGCCGAGGCGAGCTCGTCCACCTGCTGTTCCCGATCTGACGCCGGGCGAGCTAGGGGATCGGCACCTCTCCGCTCGCGATCGCGTTCACGACGACGCTCGCCGCGACGAGGCCGAAGGTACCCGTGACGAAGCTCGCCGAGCCGCGGACGACCGAGCGCTCCTCGCACGAGTGATGCTCGTTCTTTCCGCCCGGGCACACGCAGCGGAAGCCTTCGTCTCCGTCGTACGCGAGCGGCATCGGATCCCGCGCAGGCTCGCGCGACCAGACGGCGCGGATCCCGAAGTTGCCCCGCTCGGGAAAGCCGTACTTGCGCCGGAGGATGCGGCGGATCGCGACCGCCAGGCGATCTCCCTCGGTGCGCGCGAGGTCGCTCGTCGTCACGGCCAGCGGATCGATGCGCCCGGCGGCGCCGAGGGTGGTGACGACGCGAAGGCCGCGCTCGCGGCACTCCGAGAGGAGGTGGCACTTGGCGGTCACGTTGTCGGTCGCGTCGACGACGAAGTCGACGTCGCTGCGGAGGATCCGGTTCGCGGTGGCGGCGCCGTAGAAGATCGGGATCGACGTCACCGCGAGCCGCGGGTTGATGAGCGCGATGCGCTCGGCCAAGACGTCGGCCTTCTTCTTCGCGACGTTCGTCGAGAGCGCCTGGAGCTGACGGTTCGTGTTGGTGACGCACACGCGGTCGAAGTCGACGAGCGTGAGCTTTCCGATCCCGCTCCGCGCGAGCGCCTCCACGGCGAACGATCCGACGCCGCCAAGGCCGATGACGAGGACGTGCGCGCGGGACAAACGCTCGACCGCCGTGTCGCCGTAGAGGCGTCCGAGACGGTCGAAGCGGCGATGGAGCTTGAACGGCTCGGGGGTGGGCTGGACCTCGGGTTCGAAGCGCGCGGGCGCCGTCATGTCGTCTCCAGTCGGAAGGTACGACACGCGTTCCGTGTCGTCAGCTCGGCGATCTCCTCGGGCGGCATGCCTTTGATCTCGGCGATCGTGCGCACGACATCGAGCAAGTACGCCGGTTCGTTGAGACGGGGCCGCTTGTCCTTCGGCGTCTGATCCGGGCTGTCGGTCTCGACGAGCAGCCGATCGAGGGGGCACGCGCGGACCGCTCGCGCGGCCCTGCCGCCCTCGTGCCACGTCACCGATCCGGAGAAGGAGATCGAGAGGCCGTGCTCGACGTAGCGCGGCACGAGCTCGGGGCTCCCGCTGTAGCTGTGGACGACGCCGCCCGCGGCGGGGAGACCGACGCGATCGATCACCTTCAAGGCCTCCTCGTGCGCGCGCAGCACGTGCAGGATGACCGGCAGGTCGTGACGGCGAGCGAGGCGAAGCTGCGCCTCGAAGAGCTCCGCCTGCGCGCCGTAGGTGGCCCGGCGCTCTCCGACGCCGTCCATCCCGATCTCGCCGAGCGCGACGACCGCGGGGCTGCGGTTCTCGAGGGCCCGCTCGAGCGCCTCCATCTGCTCTTCGCGCTCCCGCGGTCCGAGCGCGGCGACGACCTGCGGGTGGACCCCGACGCTGCGGCTCACGCCTTCGAGATGCTCGAGCGCGGCTTGCCTCTCCCAGTCGGCGGCGTCCACTCCCGCGAGGAGCACGCGGCGAACGCCTGCCGCCCGCGCGCGCTCCCACATCGCGACGGGATCGTCGATGCGCGGATCTTGGAGATGCGCATGAGAGTCGAACACGGCGGCACATCGTGTCGCGATCCCGCCGAGCGGCGCAAGCGCGGCCGCGCCTCGTCCTGGCGGTGAGCAGCGACCGTTCAGAGGCTCGCGTGCGAGAAACTGGGAGGCGCGGTCCTGCTCGACGACGTTCCCGTCCGAGCCACCCGCATGAAGCCTCGCGGTCGTGCGCTGGTGCTGGCGCAAGTGTACGAGGCGTGGGCAACCGCCACCCCCCCCGTCGTCACGGCGGAAATTTTAGTTGTGACTAATATAAGCGCATGCTGTAACAAGGCGGCAGGCACTTCGTTGGAGGACTGCACATGAAGAAGGTCTTCGGAGCCGAGCACCGACGGGTGGAGAACCGTGAGCACCTCGGCAAGCCCGTGATCGTCGCGATCGCCACGCGGACCTACGACACGACGGTCGAGGATCTCTGGGACGCGATCACGAAGCCGGAGCGGATCGCTCGCTGGTTCGCGCGCGTGGACGGGGAGCTGAAGCTCGGCGGGCGGTATCAGGTGCAGGGCAATGCCTCCGGCACGATCACCCGCTGCGATCCTCCCGAGGCGTTCGACGTGACCTGGGAGTTCGGCGGCAGCACTTCGTGGCTGCAGGTTCGGCTGGCCCCCGAGGGGAAGAAGGCTCGCCTCACGCTCGAGCACATCGCGCCGCGCGACGGCGTCGGTGAGGAGCACTTGAAGAAGTTCGGGCCGGCCGCGGTGGGCGTCGGGTGGGATCTCGCGCTCGAGGGCCTCGAGCTGCACGTGGCCGATCCGGCGAGGACCCTCGACGACGCCTGGAAGGAGGCGTGGTCGAAGTCCGACGAGGGGAAGGCCTTCATGCGCGCCAGCGGCGAGGCGTGGGGCGTGGCGCACGCCGAATCCGGGGAAGACCCCGCCGAGGCGCGTGCGAAGGCCGAGCGGACGATTGCGTTCTACACTGGGGGCTGATGCATGCGTTCGATGTCCTCGGCGACCCGGTGCGCCGCCGGATCCTGGAGCTGCTCGCCGACGGCGAGCACTCGTCCGGCGAGGTCGTCGCGGTCATCTCCCGTGAGTTCGGGATCACGCAGTCGGCCGTCTCGCAGCACCTGAAGGTCCTGCGCGACAGCGGCTTCGCGACGGTGCGGGTGGAGGGCACGCGGCGCGTGTACGCCGTCGACACCCGCCCGCTCGCGGAGGTCGACGCGTGGCTCGAGCGCTTCCGCCGATTCTGGGATCCGCACCTCGAGGCGCTCGCGACCGAGATCGCGCGAGGGAAGCGGGCCCGGAAGCAGGGCGGGGGCACGCCCCGCCGGCGGTGATGGGCTCGGCGCGACGAGCACGCGCACGCCCTGCATTCGTGCAGCAGCAGCGGCGCCGATGCCCGGTGGACGCGCGCGCCGGGATCGCGATCTTGTGAGCACATGCGAACGCTCATCGTCGGAGTCGGCGCGCTCGGCGGCGTCATCGGCGCGCGCCTCTTGGCTCGAGGCGTGGAGGTCGCGCTCGCCGTGCGTGACGAGCGCACGGCCTCCACGCTCCGCACGACGGGCCTCCGCGTCTCGGGGATCGGCGGAGACGTCGCCGTCGCGTCGGTCGACGTCCGTCCTCTGGACGGCTGGCCCTCCGGGGCCTTCGACCTCGTGGTGTTGGCGACGAAGGCGGACGACGCCCTCGCGGTGGCGCCCCGCTGCGCCGCCGCGCTCGCCCGAGGCGGCGCGCTCTTGCCGATCCAGAACGGCGCCGTCGCTCAGGTGCTCGCGGAGCGGCTCCCCGACGTCCACGTGCTCGGCGGGCTCTCGAACCTGGGGGCGACCATGAAGTCGCCCGGCGTCTACGAGCAACGCAACGCCGGGCACCTCCTCGTGGGCGAGCTCTCGGGCGGTGTCTCCGCGCGCGTCGAGGAGGTTCGCGATTGGCTCGCGCGCGGCGTCGACGTGAGGGCGACCGCGAACATGCGTGGCGCCATCTGGTCGAAGCTCCTCTTGAACTGCTCGGTCACTACCCTCGGCGCCGTCGCCGGGACGACGATGCGCCGCTACGTGGCGGATCCCGATGGTCGGGCGCTGTTCGAGCGGACGTACGACGAGGCGCTCGCCGTCGCGCTCGCGAGCGGCGTGCGACCCGAGCGGATGCTCGTGGAGCCGATCCCGCCGCCGGCGAAGCGGGACGCGTGGATCGAGCAGGTCCTCGCGGGGTACGGCGACGTCCAGCCGTCGATGCTCCAGGACTTCGAGCGCGGCCGGCCGACGGAGATCGAGCACATCAACGGCTACGTGGTCCGGCGAGGCGCCGCGCTCGGCGTGCCGGTCCCGCTCAACACGGCGATCGCGGACACGGTGCGGACGATCTCGCGCGGCGAGATGCGACCGGCGCTCGAGAACCTGAGGAGGATCCTGCGCGCCGACCGGGCTCGGAGCGGCGAGCGAGAAGGGCTCTCGGTATAGTCTCTCGGCCATGGTCGCTCGCGACGCGGCCCGCTCTCTCGACTGGAACGACGTCCGGTATTTTCTCGCCGTGGCCAATTCGCGGCGCATCGCGAAGGCGGCCAAGATCCTCGGGGTCGATGCGACGACCGTCGGGCGTCGGATCGCGTCGCTCGAAAGCCGGCTCGAGAGCGAGCTCTTCACGAGGACGCCCGGGGGCTGGGTGCTCACGCCGGCAGGCGCGCGGGTCCTCGCGGCGGCCGAGCGCATGGCGGAGGCCGCGGAGGAGCTCTCGGCGCAGGCGGCCGAGTCCGGAGCGAACGTCGAGGCGCTCGTGCGCGTCGCCACGAGCGAGACCATCGCGGAGCACTTCGTCGTCCCCGCGTTGCGCGCGGTGCAGGAACGTCACCCGGGGATCCGCGCGCTCGTGACCACCGGGTTCGCGCGCGTGGATCTCTTGCGCGGCGAGGCCGATCTCGCCATCCGGCTCGTTCGGCCGACGGATCCGCGTCTCGCGTGCCGGAGGCTGGCCGAGCGCTGGTTCCGGCTCTACGCCTCGCGCGACTACCTCGCGGAGCGCCGTGTCTCCGGCAGCCTCGAGGGGCACCGGATCCTCACCTACGACGAGGCGATGCGCTCGAACGGCCAGCCGTTCCGGCGCCTGCGCACCGACGGGCTGAACGTCGTCTTCCAGGCGAACAGCGCGTCGGTCCTCGTCGCCGCCGCCGTCGCCGGCATGGGGATCGTGCAACTACCCGACTACGTCGGCGACACGACACCCGAGCTCGTGCACGTGCTGCCGAGCTTCGACAAGGCGTACCGCATCTGGCTGGTCGTCCCCCAGGCGAAGCGTCGCGTGGCGCCGATCCGGATCGTGAGCGATGCGATCGCCCGGAGCTTCGCGGCACGGCCGGCCGCCCGAGGCTGACGATCCCCGCGCGCGTCGCGCGGCCCGAAGGCGCCGTCCGTGGCGCCTTGCCTCTCGCATGTTCACGATCATATGATGAGTGTCATATGAGCTCCCCGAGCGAGGTCGTCCTCTTCATCCACTCGACCGGGACCGGTCCCTTGCTCTGGTCGGGTGTCCCGGACGAGGCGATCGGTCGCCGGAAGAAGCTCCTGCCCGCGAACATCGGGTATCCGCCGAACCCGCCCGTCGAGCGCGGACGCGTCGTGACGGCGAAGGACGACGCCGTCGAGGTGGCGAAGGCGATCCCCGACGACGCCTCGCGCGTTCACGTCGTCGCGCATTCGTACGGCGCGCTCGTCGCGCTCCACGTGATGTCGGCGCTCGCGGATCGCGTCGCGTCCGCGTTCTTCTTCGAGCCCGTCCTCTTCGGAGCGCTGCGCACGGCGAACGACGCCGACACGGATCCCGAGGCCGTCCGGCAGGCGCGCGAGTTCGCGGCGAACCCGTGGTTCCTCCACGACGAACAGAAGGGCGGCCGCGAGGAGTGGCTCGAGACGTTCATCGACTACTGGAACCGTCCGGGGTCGTGGTCGCGGATGCCCGAGCCGCTGCGTGAGGCGACGCGCGCGCTCGGCTGGAAGATGTTCCAGGAGGTCCGGTCGGTGTTCTTCGACGAGACGCCGTTCGATCGCTGGGTCGTCACGGCGCCGACGACCGTGGCGGTCGGTGAACGCACCACCGTGGTCTCGCGGGCGATGTCGCGCGCCTTCGTCCGCGGCCGCCCGAACGCGAGGCTCGTCGAGGTGGCGGGCGTGAACCACATGGCGCCGCTGACGCATCCTGCGAAGGTGCACGAGGTGCTCGCCGATCACATGGCGCGCTCGAACCGAGGCGGAGGAGGGGAGCCGTGAACGCGAGGCTCGAGCAGAAGGAACGTACGCACGCCGCGATCATCGCGTCCGCCTGCAAGCTCCTTCGCGAGAAGGGCATCGCGGGCTCTCGGGTCTCCGACGTGATGAGCGGCGCGGGGCTCACGGTCGGCGGCTTCTATGCGCACTTCGCCTCGAAGGAGGCGCTCGTCGACGAAGCGATCCGCCGCACCGCGAAGCTCATGCGCGAGAAGCTCTTCGCGCGGATCGAAGACAAGCCGCTCGCCGCGCGCGCGGGGGTGCTCCTGAAACGCTATCTCTCGGCCGCGCACCGCGACGATCCCGCGAACGGCTGCCCCATGCCGGCGATCGTCGGCGAGGTGACGACGACCACGCCCGAGCACAAGGAGGTGCTCGCCGAGCAGCTCAGCGAGTTCGCCGACGAGATCACGAAGCACCTCGCGGACGGAGACGCCGCGTCGAAGCGCATGACGGCGCTCGGGATGATCGCGCTCATGTACGGGGGGATCAGCCTCGCTCGGGCCGTGAAAGGCACCGAGCTGTCCGACGAGATCCTCCGTGCATGCCGAGCATTCGGCAAAGGAGCACGATGACGTCCCCGTTCGAGAACGCCACCGCCATCCGCCCGAGAGACTCCGCCGAGCACGAGTGGACGGGAGAGCTCCCCGATCGGTGGCAGCAGGGCAAAGGCGCCTTCGGCGGCGTCGTCGTCGGCATCCTGACCCGCGCGATCGTCGCGTTCGAGCAGGATCGTACGCGTCGCTTGCGCTCGCTCTCCGCCGAGCTCTGCGCGCCGGCGCTCCCGGGGCCGTTCGTCGTGCGCGCGGCGCTGCTTCGTCGCGGGAGCAGCGCGTCGTTCGTCGAGGCTCGGCTCGAGCAGGACGGCGCGCTCGTCGCGCGTGGGAGCGCGGCGCTCGCTTCGCCGCGAGCCGTCCGCCCGGCGTCGTTCCGTCCGCCGCCGCCGGCACGGCCTCCGTGGCGTGACATCGAGCCCTTGCCGGTAGAGCCGCCGCTCGGTCCCGTGTTCGCGGACAAGTACGAGTACCGGTCGACCGGGCCGCTGCCGTTCGCGGGCGGCAACGAGCCCGCGGCGGAGGGCTGGATCCGCGAGAAGACGCCGCCGTCGGTGCTCGACGAGGCGGGCGTCGCCGGGCTCCTCGACGCGTGGTGGCCGACCGTGCTCGCGGTCGAATCCGCGCCGCGCGCGGTCGCGACCGTGGGCTACACGATGGAGCTTTTCGTCGATCCGCGCACGCTCGACCCTGCCGAGCCGCTCTTCTACCGGGCGCGCGGCGTCGTCGGCGCGGACAACTTCTTCGTCGAGATGCGCGAGCTGTGGTCCGGCGACGCCGTCGTCGCGTTGAACCAGCAGACGTTCGCGCTGCTGTCGTGATTTCAGGCTCCAGGCTCCAGGCTCCAGGCTCCAGACTTCAGTCTCCAGCCAGCGTCTGCGGCAGTCCCGCTGCGAACAGCGCGCGATGCGCGCAGGCGCCCACGAAGTGATCGATCGTCCGCACGCCCGCCCGCTCGACCTCCAGCACCTGGAGGGCGAAGAGGCGTGCCGACCCGTCGTCCCTGCGTCGATAGAAGGCGACCGCGGGCCTGCCGTTGGCCTCGAAAGGCAGGGTACGGAACAGGCGCGTCTCGAGGGCGCGGCGCACGCGATGCGCGAAAGGGCGCTGTTCACGGCCGACACGGTGGTCTCGAGGGCTGCCGCCGTCTCCTCCGCCGTCAGGCCGACGACGTCGCGCAGGAGGAGCACCGCGCGCTGCGAGGGCGTGAGCACCTGGAGGGCGGCGACGAACGCGAGCGCCACGCTCTCCTCGAGCGTGTATGCGCTCGCCGGATCGTTTCCTTCGAGCCACGACGACGGGCACGGCTCGATCCACTCGTCCTCCGGCGTCGCGGGGGCGGGCGGCAGGTCCGGATCGCTCGGCGGTCCGAGCTCGGGGCCTCGCACGCGCCGCGAGCGCGCCTTCGACTCGTCGAGGCACACGTTCGTCGCGATGCGGTAGAGCCAGGTGCGCACGAGCGCGTCGTCCGCGAGCGTGTGCCACGACCGGAACGCGCGCGTGAACGTCTCCTGCACCATGTCGTCGACGTCGCTCGAGGATCCGAGCATCCGGTAGCAGCGCAGGCGGATCTGCGCGCGATGGGGCTCGACGATCTCTTCGAAGGTCCTCTTCACGCCGCCTCCCGCGCAGCGCGGAGCGTCCGCTGCATGCTCTCGCGCTCCAGCATGTGTCCGAGCCAGCGCCTCAGGTTCGGGTACGGCGCGAGAGACAGTCCCGCCGTTTCGCACACGGCCGCATAGGGGGCGCAGCCGAAATCGGCGATCGTGAGCTTCTCACAGAGATACGCCTTGCCCTCGAGGCTAGCGATCGAGCACGGCCGCGAACGTCGCGAAGTCACGGCTCCCGGCCGCGATGGCCGCCTCGTCCGGGGCGCCGAGGCCGGCGAGCTTCTTCACGACCCGTTCGAAGGCGACCTTCCTTACGGCCGGTCCGGAATGCGCGATGCCCCATGCGAGCCAGCGGTCGACCTGCGCGCGCTCGCGCGGCTCCGTCGGAGCGAGATCGACGCGACCCGCCTTGCTCGCCAAGTATCCGAGGATGGCGGTGGACTCCCAGAGAACGAAGTCCCCTTCTTCGAGGATCGGGACCAGCCCATTCGGGTTCTTCGCCAGGATCTGGGGTGATTTCGCGGCTCCGGCGAAGAGATCGATGTTCACGATCGTGAGCGGCGTCCCGAGCTCGTGCGCGAGCGCGACGACACGCTGGCAGTTGGGGGAGCGGGGAGATGGGTAGAGCTTCACGTCGTCTTCCTCTCGATAGGCCGCGAGACGGGCCTCTCGAGAGACAAGACCGAGGTCGCGGCGGAAACTGTTCGCGCCTCCGCGTGCATCTTCGAAGACTCGTTCCTTCTCGTCGTTTCTGCGTCCGTGCGCCGCGACTCGGACCCCTGCCGTTGACGGCCAGCGTGCGGACGTGAAAAGCTCTTTTTCCGTGGGCGCGACTCCTCCCTCTACGGGCGCGTCGTTCGAGTATCGAACGGAGCGCGGCTGGCTCCAGATACGTGTCCCCGCGCCCACCGTGATGGTGTTCGAGTACCACGGGCACTCGGATGCTTCGTACGCCGAATTCTACGAACGCGTCATTGACGACGTCTTCGGCGATCGAGACGGTCTACACTTTTTCATCGATACCGAGGCGCAGACCGGATTCGACCGAGGGTTTCGGAAGCGCATCGCGGAGTGCGCTCGGAAGCACGAGCCTCGCACGCTGACGTACTTCGTTCTCGTTCGATCCCGCGTGGTGGCGATGGGCGCCGCGATCGTGAGCTTGATGGTCGGAGGAAAGACGAAGGTCGTTTCGAGCAGGGCGGAGTTCGAAGCGCAGTTGAACGCCGCCATTCGCCGTTCGCTCGAAGAGGCCCGGTCCGCGGAAGAGGCCCAGTCGAGTCCGTCTGCGTGAGGGGGCGCAGTTGCGATGGCTGCGCCTCCGATGCGACGAGCGCCTCCCGAGCCCGAGATCGTCACGTTGCACCCAGCGCCGTCGGCGAGCGAGGACGACGACGTCGCGTTGCTCGCCGTGAGTGACGAAGGTGCCCTCCTCTCGAGCGATCGCCGGCTCGTGGGGCTCTTGGGAGCGCCGGAAGCCGTGGTCTCGGGAGGATCGGCGACGGAGCTCCTCTCGTGGCTCGAAGCGCGAGACGACGAGTTGGCGGTGGAGATCGCGAAGGTCCTGCGGTCCGCTCCGACGATGGGTGGCAAGATCGTCACGCGCGACGGGCGCGCGTTCGCGTGGGGGCGGACGCGCCTCTTGGGAGCCGAGCCGGGGTGGCTCTTCTCGTTCCGAGACCTTCGGCGCGAACGCGTGGCGCTTCGAGCGCTGAGCGACGCGGAGAGCTGGCTCCTCATGTTCGCGAAGCACACCGGGGGTTGCGTGCTCGAGGTGGACGCCGACGGGCGCGTGGTCGGGACGTGGAGCGCGGACGGCGACATCCTGTCGGTCCCCGAAGCGAGGTTCCAGGGCCGTACGTTCTCGGAAGCCATCGGCGACCCGCGCGCCGGCGACATCGACGCGCTGGTTCGAGGCGTGATCGCGAGCGGCAAGGAGGCGAGCCTCGAATACACCCTGCACACGAGCGACGGCCCTAGGGTCTACGCGCTCGACGCCGCGCTCTTGTCGAGCGACGGTCCGAGCAACGCCGTCGTCTCGGTCCTCGTCCGTGACATCACGACGCAAACGAGGATGCAGACGCAGCTCGTCCAGGCCGAGCGTCTCGCCTCGGTCGGCCTGCTCGCCGCGGGCGTGGCCCACGAGGTCAACAACCCGCTGACCTACATGGTCCTGAACTTCCAGCGCGTCCGACGTGGCATCCGCAAGCTCGCCGAAGCCTCGGACGCCGAGAACGTGCGCGAGCTCGCCGGCGAGCTCGAGACGTGCATCGACATGATGGTGGAAGGCGCCGAGCGCGTCCGCGACATCGTGAAGGACTTGCAGCGCTTCTCCCGAAGCGAGCCGAGCGAGACGCGCGTTCCCCTCGACATCCACGGCGTCGTGCACCGAACGCTCGGGCTCGTTTCGTTCGAGCTGAAGAGGCACGCGCGCCTCGTCTTGGAGCTCGAGCCGACTCCGCAGGTCCTCGCCAGCGAAGGCAGGCTGAGCCAGGTATTGCTGAACCTGATCCTGAACGCGGTTCACTCGCTCGGGCAGCCCGACCCGGAGCGCCACATGATTCGCATCGCGACGCGCACCGACGCACGAGGCCATGCGGTCATCGAGGTGCAGGACACCGGATGCGGGATTGCAGAGCACGATCTGCGTCGGATCTTCGATCCGTTCTTCACGACCAAACCGCCGAACCTCGGTACGGGGCTCGGGCTCGCGATTTGCCACGGCATCACGCGCTCGCTCGGTGGCACGATCGTCGCCGAGAGCAAGCTCGGTGTGGGAAGCACGTTCCGCGTGACGCTTCCGCCCGCTCCGGCGGCTCCCGAAGACGAGAATCGCTCCGATTCCGCTGCCGTTCCCTGACTGCACGGTGCTTTCGAGCACTTCCTGCCGAAAGCGGGATACCGGTCACCGAATTCGGACGTCCGGCGGCGAGTGTCGCGGGTGACGTGACGTCTCGCGCGCTGTGGTGCGGAGTCGTAGTCGACGATCGACCAACGAAGACTCTGCTCGAAGCCCGCTTTCCATGGTTTCCTTCGAACTAGCGTCTCGAGCTCGTCGTGGCTCGTTTCCAACGAAAGGACGTCCGATGAAGAACACCATCGCGCGTGGGTTCTCCAAACCTTCCTTCGGCTCGAGGTTCATCGGTGTCTTCCTTTTGGCGCTTGCGGGGTGCTCGGCGGACGTCGAGACGATAGGACGCGGAGACGTCCTCGATGACGGCGAGATCGGCGTCGTCGAGAGCGCGCTCGGCAATGGGAACGGGAAGGGGAAGGGGAACGGAAACGGGAACAGCAACAAGCCGCAGATCGGCGACGGCTCGGTGCTCGCGATCATTCCGACGCCGCCGGGATGGCCCGAGGGACTCGTGATCGTCGGCGATCGTCTCTACGTGTCCGGCCCTGCGACGTTCGGCACGGCGGGGCTCCCGCCGTCGAAGGTGCTCGTCTTCGACGTGAAGACCGGCGCACCGAAGGGATCGATCACGATTCAAGGCGAGCAGACGGAGTTCGAGCACGCCCTCTCGTGCATCACCGCCGACGCCGACGGACGCCTCTACGTCCTCAGCACGCAGCTCGGCGTCGTCCGCCTGACGCGTTCGGGCAACGGTTGGGTCCAGGACATCTATTCACCCCTGCCGCCCGATCTCCCGATGTGCACGCCGGACTCGACGGGGCCTTGCTCGCCGACGCCGTTCGACGGCCCGCCCCTCGTGAACGATCTCACCTTCGATCGGGACGGCAACCTCTACATCACCGACTCGTTCCAAGCGACGATCTTCAGGGTCCCGCGCGGCGGCGGCCCCGCGACCATCTGGTTCCAGAGCCCCGAGCTCGCGGGCATTCCGTTCTACATCGGCTTGAACGGCCTCGCGTTCAGTCGTGACCAGAAGCAGGTCTACGTGACGGTGACGGCTCCGGCGCAGAACCCGGCCGTCGGCCGCCTCTACGCGATCCGGCGCGTGGCATCGCCGTCGAGTCAGGACCTGACGCTCGTCCACGAGTTCCAACCCGGTGACGAGCCCGATGGAATCGCGGTCGGCGTCACGGGCGACCTCTACGTCGCGCTCACCGCATCGAACGCCGTCTCGGTCATCGGTCGCAACGGGAACGAGATCCGTCGACTCACGGGGCCCAACGGAAGCCCCATCCCCTACGACGGCCCGGCGAGCATCGTGTTCGACGGGAAGGGTTCGATCCTCGTGACGAACCACGCGCCCCTGACGAACAACACCGACAACTTCGCCATCCTGAAGCAGTACGTGGGAGATCGCGGCTTCCCGTTCCCGAGGCCGCGTCGCCTCTGACGGGCGCGAACGAGCGCCGGCCGAAGGCGCGATCCTTCAGACCGACAGGATCGCGCCCTTCGCCGGCGCGCCCGTCGCCGCGCCGAGCGCGCGGGCGTAGAGGGCGACCTGCCGCTCGTAGCCGGCGCGGCGCTCGCCGAGGTCGAGGTCGGTCTTGAAGTCGAGCACCGTCCAGCCGGCGCCCTCTTCGTAGAACGCGAGGTCGACGACGCCCTCGACGATGGTGCCGTCGTCCTCGCGGAGCATCACCTCGACCTCGCGCTCGACGCGGTCCGCCTTCCGGGCCCGCTCGAGGAGCGGGTGGGCGAGGGCGGCGCGGACGACATCGCTCGCCGCGGCCACCTCCTCGTCGGAGGCGCCAGCGATGCGGCCCTGGATGCGCGCGGCGTCCGCGATGTCGTCGTCGTTCGCGTCGAGCGCGACGGTGGCGAGCACGGCGTGGACGAGCACGCCGAAGCGCTTGCCGTGCGGGCGATCGCGCCGCGCCCCCGTCGACTCGAACGTCACGCTCGCCGTGTCGCTCGCCGCCGGTGCGTCGTCCTTCATCTCGGTGATCGTGCGCACGCGCAGCGTCGGCGCCGACGCGCGCTCGACGGCGTCCGCCTGCTTTGCCTTCCACGCGGCGTGCTGCTCCTCGCCCTCCTTCGCGACGACGCCTCTCGCGTCGGCGGCGAGGACCTTCTGCTGGCGGAGGCCGGCCTCGTCCTCCTTGTCGAGCTCGAGGGTGCTCGGATCCCAGAAGACGACGCGGTGCTCTCCGCACGCGGGGCGATGCAGGCCGGGACGCACGGACGACTCGGGGCCGCGCTCGACGTTGTCGGGACGCTCGAGCACGGTGTCCTCGCCGAACGGCGGGCATCCGGGCGCCGGCTGCGAGGCGCGCCGATCCTCCGGCGCGGGGTAGAGGACGGACGAGAGCGGCTCGAGCCAGCCGTCGGTCTCGTCTTCGCGCTCGTCGCCGATCACGGGCACGACGAGGAGCTCGCGCGCGCGCGTCGTCGCGACGTAGAGGACGCGATGGGCCTCCTCGCGGTCCTGACGGAGGACCTCCTCGCGTCGATCGAGCAGCTCCTTCGGAGTGGCGCCGCAGAGCGGCGCGGCCCAGAGCTTGCGCTTCGGATCGATCCAGCGCGACGGGTTCGAGTGGATCGCGGTCGCCGTCGGATCGACGAGGATGACGACGGGGAACTCGAGGCCCTTGGCCTTGTGCACCGTCATGATGCGTACGCCGTCCGTGCCCTCCTCGACGACGGGGGCCTCGTTGACGCCGCCGCGCTCGGCGTCCTCCTCGAGCCGGTTGACGAAGGCGCGGAACGACGTGACGGCGCCTTGCTCGAAGCGTCGGGCCATGTCGAGCACGCGCAGGATGTTGCCGAGCGCCTGCTCTCCGGCCGGCCAGATCGCGACGCCCGCGTGCGCGCGGGTCGCCTCGAGCAGGCGCGCGATCGTGTCGGCGATCGGCCGCCGGTTGCGGCCGACGTGCAGCCGCGCGAGCACGTCGAGCGCCTCGGCCACGGGGCGCGTGAGATCGGTGAGGAGCGCCTCGTCGCGCTTGCGCATCGGGTGCAGGTGCTTCTGCGACTGCCGGAACGCGAGCAGCGCGTCGTCGCCGAGCGCGAAGAACGGTCCGTGCAGCGTCGCGTAGACCGAGTACGTGTCGTCCGGCCACTCGATCGCGGCGAGCGCGTTGCGGATCGCGATGACCTCCTCGCGCTCGTGGAAGCTCTTGCCGCCGACGAGCACGTGCGGGATCCGCCGCGCCTCGAGCGCACGCACGTACGGGCGCGTGACGTCGCCGCCGAAGCTCTGTAGGCGCTTGAAGAGGAGGCAGACGTGCTGCGCCTTGATGGGCGTCTCGCCGTCCGAGCCGCGCTCGGTGACGGTCCAGCCGCTCTTGCGGACGAGCCAGTCGATGAACGCGCCGACGGCGTCGGGCAGCGACTCCTCGATCTTGAAGTTGACGATCCGCTTGAAGTCGCCGTACGGCCGCGGGACGGGCAGGGCGATGATCGTCGGGCGCGACGTCGGGTCGGAGCGGTGCGGCGCGAGCGGGACGTACTCGGCCTGCGATCTCGCTTCGTCGGGCGCGTCGTCGTCCGCGGGCGGCATCAGCGGCGCGAACGCCGCGTTCACGAACGCCTGGATGCTCGGCACGCTCCGGAAGCTCGTCGTGAGCTGGAGCACGTCCGCGCCGTCCTTCTTCAGCCTGCGCTTGATGCTCTCGTACAGCGCCACGTCCGCGCGCCGGAAGCGGTAGATCGACTGCTTCGGATCGCCGACGAAAAACAGCTTGCCCGGCACGACGCGCGCGCGATCCGGGTCGCGCTCCTTCGGGTCGTCGGCGGCGAGCAGGAAGAGGATGTCGGCCTGCAGCGGGTCGGTGTCCTGGAACTCGTCGACGAGCAGGTGGCTGAAGCGCCGCTGGAGCTCGTTGCGGACGGCGTCGTCCTTCGCGAGCAGATCGCGCGTGAGGAGGAGGAGGTCGAGGAAGTCGAGCTTGCCGGACTTCTTCTTGATGGCCTCGTACTCCTCGACGATGCCCCAGAGCTCGACGAAGAGGCACGCCGCGAGATCCGCGTCGGCGTCGTCGAGGACGCGATCGAGCTCCTCCTTCACGGCCGCGCGTCGATCGAGGACCTCCTGGCGCGTGATGCCCTCCATCTTGTTGAACCACGTGCCGGAGCCCTTCCACGTCCAGAACTTCCCGCGCTGGAGCGTTCGCAGCTGCGCCTCGACGGCGTCGTGATCGCGCGCTTCGACCAGCTCGCGCCGCTCGATCTCGTAGACGACGCGTGCGATCTCCTTGAGCGACTTCGTCAGCCAGCTGTCGGGCGGCCCCTTCGACGCGTAGTCCGACAGCGCGCGGAGCTTCTCGACGATCGTGTCGATCGCGGCCTTCCGATCGAACGCCGGCCGCTCGTACGGGGTGGGGAAGTCGCGCTGCTCGACGAGCATGCGCCCGGCCTTGCGCAGCGCCGCTCGCGGGCCGTCCTGATCGCGCTCTCGCGTCGCGCGGCGGAGGACGCGCGAGACGCCCGGCACCTCGCTCGCCGGTCGCGCGAGCGTCGCCTGGAACCAGCGCGTGAACGCCTCGTCGTAGAGGCGATCCTGCTCGTCCTCGGCGGCGACCTCGAAGAGCGGATCGATGGCGGCCTCGACGGGGCGCTCGCGGAGGATGTCGGAGCAGAACGCGTGGATGGTCCCGATGCGCGCGGCCTCGAGCTGTTCGAGCGCCCGATCGAGGCGCTCCTTCTCGACCGCCGCCGCGCCGCCCTTCCGCGAACGCTCGCCGTCCGCCACCAGCTTCGCGCGCGCGCGCTCGATCTCCGTACGGAGGCGGAGCTTCATCTCGCCGGCCGCCTTCTCGGTGAAGGTGACGGCCACGAGGTCGCCCTGTCCGCTCGCGAGCGTGGCGCGCCCCGAGCGCAGCAGCGAGAGGATGCGCTCGACGAGCGCCGTCGTCTTGCCCGTGCCGGCGGCGGCCTCGACCACGAGCGTGGTGTCGAGGTCGGTCGCGATGCGCCTTCGAGCTTCGGCGTCGACGAGGTCTCGGCTCACGGCATCCTCCTCATCGCGTCTTCCTCAGGACGTCGAGGACGCGCAGCGGCGCCTGCGGCTTCTTCTTCGTGCGGATCTCCTCGTAGGGGCCGCACACCCGCTTGAAATCGCAGTACGTGCACGCGCTCTGACCCTTTCGCTCGATCTTCGGGGCGGCGGGCAAGAACCCCTTCGAGAGCGCGTCGCCGACGGTCTTCGCGACGAGCCGCGCCGCGGCGCGCGCATCGTCGTCGAGCGGGACCTCCACCTTCTCGAAGCCGCCCGCGGACGTGCAGTAGTAGAGGACGCCGCCCTCGACCCGGGCGCCGGGGAACAGGCGCTCGAGCGCGAGCGCGTAGAGCACGGGCTGGAGGATCTCGCCGCCGCCGATGATCGTGTCGTCCTTCTTCGCGCGGACCTTGCCGGTCTTGTGATCGGTGGCGCGGAGCGATCCCGTCTTGCGGCGCTCCACGAGGTCGATCGAGCCGCGGAGCAAGAGGCCGATGTCGTCGAGGACGACCGGATCGTCCTTGCTCCTCGCGTCCTGCGCGCGCGTCTCCTTGAGCCCGAACGAGAGCTCGAAGTGCGCCGGGCTCCACTCGGGATCCTCGGACATCCTCTTCAGCCACTCGCGGAGGTCGGCGCCGATGGAGGTGATGGCGTCGTCCCAGACGCGTTTGATCGCGGGGCAGAGCTTCGCCTCGTACTCGGCGGCGACCTTCTCGAGCACGACGTCGAGCTTGCCGCGCGCCGTCTCGAGCCTCTCGGGCGTGACGGGCAGAAGGCCTTCCTCGCGGAGCTGGGTGAGCAGCCGGTACTGGACCTCGTGCACGAGCGAGCCGCGCGTGAGCGCGTCCATGTCCTCGATCGCCTCGGGATCCTCGCGCGGCGCGAGCTTGTGGATGGCCGAGAGGAGGAAGCGGTACGGGCACGCGGCGAAGTGCTGGAGCGCGGTCGGCGAGAACGAGCGCTTCGTCGTCATGTGCTCGCGGATCGCCGCGAGCGCCTCTTCGCCCGGTTTGACGAGGCCGTCCGACGGGCGGAGCTCCTTGCCGTCCCAGCGCGACCAGCGGAAGCGGAGCGCGCGCGCGAGGTGCACGTTCGCGTCGAGCAGGTAGCGCGCCTGCCCGAGGACCTGGTCCTCCGGCTTCTCGAGGACGTCCTTCAGGAGCGCGAGGTCGTACTCGGCCTCGTCGATCGCGTCCTCCTTCCTCTCGGGCGCGGGCCAGCCGATGCGCGCGTCCGCCGCGAGCGCGGCCTTCTTCGCGAGGTGCTCGAAGTCGCGGAGCTGGCCTTCGGCCACGCGCAGGACCTCGAGCCCGTAGAACGACGGCGTCCGCGGCCGTGCCTGTTCCATGTCGACGCGCGGATACGAGAGGACGACGCGCCGCGTGGCCGCGCCGACCGCGATCCGGAGCGCGAGGCGTTCTTCGTCCGTCCGCTCCTTGTTCGTCGGCAGATCGGGCGAGAGCTTGCGCCGCGCGTCGTCGAGAAGGAGCGGATCCTCGACGACCTTCTGCGGGAAGATCTTCTCCGCGAGGCCCGGCACGAACACGACGTCGAACGAGAGCCCGCGCGCTTCGTCCGTCGTCGCGACGTACACCTTGCCGTAGCGCCGCCCGTGCTCGGGGACCTGGAGCTGCGAGAGGCGAGGCTCGAGCACGAGGCGTACCTCGCTGATCGTCACGCCGCCGACCTTCGACATCGGCTCGAGCTCGGCGAGCACGGCGAGGACGCGGTCGGGCCGCTCGAGCGCGCGCGACGCGAGCGCGCCGAGCTTGTCGATCCACTCGCCCCACGTGGCCTTCGCCGGGAGCGCCTCGAGGTCGTCGACGAGCGGCAGCGCGAAGCGACGGAGCGACTCGAGCGCGGCGAGATCGCGGCGCGCCGTCTCTGCGAGCGCGATCTCGTCCTTCTTCTCGTAGGCGGCGATGTCCGCCTCGAGCTTCGCGGCGAGCCCGGCGAGACGGCTGCGCCAGCGCTCGGCGCGACCGATGACGGACGCCTCGACGAGGAGCCGCTCCCAGTGACGTGGGGCGCGCAGCGTCCCGAAGGCCGCCGCGCGGTCTTCCTCGGCGACCGGCGGCGGCTTCGGATCGTCGTCGTCCTCGCGCGGAGCGGAGGCCGCCGCGGACGCACCGATGAGCGCGTGCAGCGTCTCGTCGTCCGGCGCCGCGACGCGATCGGCACGCGGGAGCGGGCGAGGCGGCGCGCCGTCTTCGTCCTCCTCGGGCACCTCTCCGAGCGACAGGTACTCGGCGAAGCGACGCGCGGAGAGCTGCTCCGCCGCGCACGCGAGCAAGGCGAGGAACGCGCGACCCGACGGATCGGGGCGCTTCGTCCCGCGCGCGAAGAAGACCGGGATCCTCGCGCGACGGAACGCCTCCGCGACGTGATCGCCGTAGCGGGCCGCGCGGAGGAGCACGGCCATGCGATCGAACGGCGTCCCCTTGGCGGCCTCCGCGAGGACGATGCGCGCGATCTCGACCGCCTCTCGGCTCTCGCCCGGAGCGGAGAGCATGGTGACGGCTTGGTCCGCGACGCCGCTCGTCCGGCGCGTCGCCGCGCCGAACAGCTCCGACCAGAGCTCCGCGAGCGGACCTTCGGTCTTCGTGTCCGGCACGTGCGTCTCGGTCTTGCACGCGTCGCCGAGGGCGGCGTGCGTGAGGTCGCGCGCACGGGCGTCGCCCGCGGGCACGACGGCGAGCACCGCAGGGGCGCTCGCGGCGAGCGCCGCGACGAAGTCCCGCTCCGCCCGCGTGCGGAGCGGCACGTCGACCATGAGCAGCGCGCCGACGTCGAAGGCTTCGTGCTTCTTTCGTCGAGCCGCTCGAGCGCGCGCGATGTCGGTGGCGATGGCGAGCGTACGCGCGCGGTCCGCGAGCTTGGCGGCGTCGAGCTCGCGCTCGTAGGCGTCGAGCAGATGTTGGAGATCGGCGTCGGCGATCTCCGTCACGCGCGCGAGCCGCAGCTCGCCCAGCGTGCGTGCGAGGGCGCGAGGCAGACCGGGGCGTTCGCGGATCGGCGAGAGACGGCCGAGCGCCTCGCCATGGTCGTGCACCACGCGCGCGCAGATCGCCTCGAGCGCGAGCGGGCCTGCGGGCGCGAGGCCGAGACGGACGAGCTCGGGGCGCGCCATCGAGGTGGCGAGGGCTCCGAGCGTCGTGCGCCGCCAACCGAGCGACGCGCGGCCGGGGGAGAGGGCGAGGGCACGACGCGCGATCTCGGACGCCGCGTCGACGGACGCGGCCACGATCGTGACGTGCGGCTCCGTCCTCGACGCGAGCCATGACGCGGCGCGCGACAATCGCGCCTCCGCGCTCGGGCTCTCGAGGACGAGGCGAGTCATCGCCCCTCCCATACACGGCTCCCGAACAGCCGTCACGGGTGGCCGATCCAGTGTGGGCGGCGGGCACCGCGCGCGGACCGCGGTGGGGGATGGAGGCACCACGCCGTTCGGGGGCCGATGTGCTCCCCTTTGCGCAACGCCTCCGAGCGGCGCGCAACCTGCGGGATCCTTTCGCGAAACGTCGCGCGGCCAGCATCGCGGATCGGCCGAGGTACGCGGTGGTGCGATGGCCGGTCATTTGCTTCGGTGCGCAATTCGAGATGGCTCGCTCTCTCCTCGTGCGCTCGACGGCGCTGACGCTCGCGCTCGCCGCGGCCGTTCTCGGCGGCTGCGCCGCCGACGAGGACCCGTCGTCGCTGAAGAACCGATCCAAGGAGTCGGAGACGCCGACGTCCTCCGGCGACCGTGTCGAGCGCCCCGAAGGCGCTTTCGAGTACACCCCCGATCTCGCGCTCTTGCCGTTCGACGTGCGGCTCGAGAAGGTGGCGCGCGTCGCCGGCGTCTCCACCGACGATCCGATCCTCGCCGACCTGCGCGCGCGCCGGTTCGATCTCGGTGACCACGACTACGCGAGCGGCCTCAAGCCCGACCTCACGTGGTCGGCGAGCCGCATCACCACGTGGGTCAAGGCGCTCAAGCCCGTCTGCGCGTCGCCGGCCATGCGCGAGCGTTACCCCGCGCTGCCCGAGCACCTCGACGCCCTCGTCCTCGCCGCGTGGGGGCGCGAGGTCACGAAGGAAGACCGCGCCGCCGTCGAAGAGGCGATCGCGGCGAGCGCGCTCGACAGCGAGTCGCAGTACCAGGTCGTCTGCCTCGCGGTCCTCTCCGCCCTGGAGTTCGTGGCCCGATGAAGCTCGACGCGCTGCTCTCGAAGGCTCGAGCCACCGGCGCGCTCGCCGCCGCGACGACGCTCGCCGTGGGCGCCGCGCTCCTCGGTCCGGCGTGCGGTGGAACGCCGGACGGCTCCTTCCAGCGGCGGACCGTCTCGAACGGAGGCGAGGAGGTCGATCCGACGGAGGCGTTCACCGCGGAGGACCTGCGCGCGTACATGCGCCAGCTCGCGCCGTATCTCGTCTCGCGCGAGCTCGAGCCCGAGGAGCTCGCCGCGATCGACGAGAAGAAGTTCGACGCGATCGCCCCGATGCTCGAGGCCTGGACGAAGGAGGCTGCGTTCCCGCGCGCGGCGCGCCGGCTGATCTCGCAGAAGCTCTCCGTCAGCGGGAGCCGCGACGGCATCGACTTCGATCTGCCCGGCAACCTCGCCGAGCACGTCGCTCGCGAAGACCTGCCGCTCTCGACGATCCTCACCGCGGACTACTGCGTCGACGCGAACGGCGCGAAGCGCGAATGCGACACGGGCGCGCCGTTCACGGCCGGCGTGCTCGGCACGCGCGCCTTCATGGTGAGCCGCGCCAGCCGGTTCAACCTCACGCGTGCGAGCACGATGCTCCGTGCGTTCGCGTGCCAGAAGTACCCGATGAGCGAGGACGTCGAGCCGCGCATCGAACGCTCGAGGCTCATCCCGATGTTCCAGGTCGATCGCCAGGCCGACGAGTCCGGCGCTCCGCCGGACGAGTTCGGCAACGGCACGGCGTGCTACGCGTGCCACAGCCAGTTCGGCTGGCACACGCAGCTCTTCGTCCGCTTCGATGCGTCGGGGCTCTATCGCGAGGACGCGACGGGCCTCCAGGATCCGAACGGCGAGCTCGGTCGATCGGTGGACGGCCTCTTCGCGTCGCACCTCCAAGACCCCGCGGAGGCCAAGACGGACAAGAGCCAGATGCTCGGCCGCGCGGTGAGGGATCTCGGCGAGGCCGCGAAGGTCCTCGCGGAGAGCCCCATGTTCGTGCCGTGTCAGGTCGGCAACCTGCTCGAGTACGCGCTGCGGCTCCCGCCGACGGTCGAGGTCGCGAAGGAGGTGGTCGAGGAGATCGCCTCGAGCGCCAAGAAGGGGGATCCGCCGAAGGTGACGTTCGGCTCGCTCACGGTCGCGACGTTCTCGCATCCGCGTGTCGTCGCCGCCGTCGTGAGCGCGACGAACGTCGCCGAGGCTTCGAGCGCCGCGGACCAGAGCCAGAGCGAGGGTGAGCCGTGAGGAAGAAGCTCTACGAGATCGAGCGCATGAGCCCCATCCAGCGGCGCCAGTTCCTCAAGGGGATGGCGGCCGTGCTCGGCGCGCTCGGCGCCGACCGCGCCCTGCGCTACGCGTGCGACGAGGTCGCCGGGGGCGTCGCGTACGCGGACGAGGCGCAGTCGAAGCGCCCGACGTACTTCATCGAGATCGACCTGCGCGATCAGTGGGACCACGGGCACGTGATGGTGGCGCCCGGGCTCGCGACGCACACCAACCTCCGTCGCGGCTCGTCCACCAACCAGTGCGCCGTCTTCGCGAGCGGCGACGAGCTCCAGAAGCACGTCGTGAACGGCACGGACGTGTACCTGACGAGGGACTCGGCCGCGCTGGCGCCGCACCTCGACAACATCGCGATGATCGACTGCTGCGAGGTGGCGGTCGGGGAGATCCACGGCCACGAGGCGGCGAACCCGATGCGCTCGCCCGGTCGCTCGTACAGCCAGACGGGCGGCAAGATGCCGATGTTCTCGCTCGACCCCGTCGCGAACTTCCCGCAGGGCTGCGAGGCCTACTACTCGTCGACGCCCACGCCGGCGACGATCCACAACTACCACCAGAAGCAGATCGACGGCAGCGTCCACAACGGCTTCGCCTTCAAGGGCATCAGCCGGTCGATCCACACGGCCTATCACTTCGCGGCGGGGCTGCCGAACGCGGAGCTCGATCGGTTGCAGTCGCTCGACGCCGTCTACGCCGCGTTCCCAGAGAAGGTGGAGGACCTCCGCGTGCTCGACACCGCGGAGCAGGCGGACGCTTTCGTGCGCGTCCTCGATCGCGTCGACCGGCGCTTCCTCGAGAAGCGGAGGTTCTCGGAGGCGGTCAAGGACGATCACGTCAGTAAGGTCGCCGCGTCGCGCCGCTCGCTGCACGACCCCAACCCGCGCATCATCAACCCGCGCCTGACGCCGGAGGAGATCGCCTTCTGGAAGGAGGGCGTGCCGGACCAGGTCGCGGGCGGACCGGTGAAGGCGCAGATCTGGGAGTCGCTCGGCGTCGTGACGAAGCTCGTCACGAACGATCTCGTCCGCTCCGTCGCGGTGGAGTTCGACTACGTCGACTTCCACGGCGGGCGGCCGGAGTCGCTCGTCCGCACGATGGCGCAGCAGATCTCGCTCCCGCTCGCGCGCATGATCCAGAAGCTGAAGGAGGCGAACATCTTCGACCGCACCGTCATCGCCGTCTTCTGCGTCGACGGGTCGCGCGAGGCGAAGGCCGACTCCTACGGCAACGCGGGCAAGAACACCGTCATCCTCGCCGGCGGCAAGATCCGCGGCGGATACTTCGGCGACATCCGCGTCGCCGGCGACGCCGGCGAGGGGCACGACTACAGCTACCACGCGCCCGATCTCGTCACGGGCGCGCCGGGCCCCGGCTTCGGCACCAACGAGGGACGCGTCGCCGGCAAGCACGTCTGGCGCACGATCATGCGCGCGCTCGAGATCCCGGACGCCCTCTGCGATCGCTTCCCCGACGTCGCGGGTGCGGCACCGATGCAATTCGCGCTTCGGAGCTGACGCTGCGTCCTCGGCTCAGGTCAGGTCTCACTGCTCGATACGGGGTCCGAGTGCCGCGCGTTTGGACCGCTCGTCACGAGGCTCCAGGCTCCAGGCTCCAGTTTGGGGGCAAATCAGGGGGAACTCAGCTTGGGGCTCCTTCGAGTGACGACGCACACCAAGAAGAATTCGAGGTCCACGCTCGTACTCGCGCGAGCTCCTGGAGCCTGGAGCCCGGAGCCTTTAGCCTCTCCTGCTGAGGACTGAGGACTCCGGGTGAGGCCGAAGGCCTCACCCGGGTGGACTCCCACCCCAGGCCGAGCTACACCGCTTTCGACCGTTCACCGCCCTCTCGCGACCGTTCGCCGCGAGGGAGGCTACACAACCGAACTACCCGTCCCCAAGATCTCGGCCCCATGTCCAAGTCCGTCGTCGCCGTCATCAAGACGAAGCCCGCCACCGTGCTCGAGGACTACCACCGCCTGATGAACCTGGCTCGGTACCAGGACGTCATCGACAAGAGCGCGGACACGGCCCTGAAGGTCAACATCTCTTGGCACTTCTTCTACCCGAGCTCGTCGACCACGCCGTGGCAGCTCGACGGGGTCATCCGGGCGATGAAGAAGGACGGCTACGATCCGAACCTCATCCACGCCTGCCACAACCGTACCGTCGTCATCGACGCGCACCTCGGCGAGCGTGAGAACAAGCAGATCGACGTCGTCCAGGCGCACGGGATCCGCAACATCCACCTCTACGAGGGCCAGGAGTGGATCGACATCCGCGACGCCGTCGGTGACCTGACGAAGAAGTTCCTCTGCCTCAACGAGGTCTACCCGAAGGGCTTCTCGATCCCGAAGCGCTTCATCGGCGAGAACATCATCCACCTGCCGACGGTGAAGACGCACGTCTTCACGACGACGACGGGCGCGATGAAGAACGCATTCGGCGGTCTGCTGAACGAGCACCGGCACTGGACGCACCCGGTCATCCACGAAACCCTCGTCGACCTGCTCATGATCCAGAAGAAGATCCACAAGGGGATCTTCGCGGTCATGGACGGGACCTTCGCGGGCGACGGGCCGGGCCCGCGCTGCATGGTGCCGTACACGAAGGACATCATCCTCGCGTCGCAGGACCAGGTCGCGATCGACGCCGTGGCGGCGAAGCTCATGGGCTTCGACCCGCTGAAGGACTGCAAGTTCATCCGCCTCGCGCACGACGCGGGGCTCGGCTGCGGCGACCCGCGCGACATCCAGATCGTCGGCGACGTCGAGGCGGCGAACGAGAACTGGCACTTCGACGGACCGTTCAAGCAGATGACGTTCGCGTCGAAGAACCAGCACCGCATCTACTGGGGCCCGCTGAAGAAGCCGGTGGAGTGGTCGCTCAAGACCTGGCTCGCGCCGTGGGCCTACGTCGCGAGCGTCGCGTACCACGACATGTTCTGGTACCCGCGCTTCGCGAAGGAGAAGATGGCGCCGGTGCTCGAGAGCCCGTGGGGCAAGCTCTTCGCGAACTGGGGCAAGGTCCCGGTCGACGAGCGCGGCTTCCCCGACGTCGGCGCCGCGAACCCCGAGCTCGTCGCGATGGGCGTGAAGCACTTCCTCGAGGGCATGCGCCTCATCGGCATGGCCGTCGCGGAGTCGCCCGAGCTCAAGGCCCGCAAGCGCCGCCGCGAGAGCGTGCAGCATCCCTGACGGGGAGGCTCCAGGCTCCAGGCTCCAGTAGGGTCAGCTCCCGGTTACCCGAACGGCTCTCTCGCTTCCGCGGTCCCCATCGCCACCGGAGGCTCGGCTTGGGCCGAGGAACGACGAAGCCGCCACCGTCCGGCACGACGCCGGCGGCTGGCGGCTTTTTCATCAGCTATCGAAAACGTTCTGCTGAGACTGAGGACTGACTGAAGGTGGAGGTGAGGTCTGCGAAGGCCTCACAAACTGGAGCCTGGAGCCTCTCGTCACTCCACCGCCTCCACCTCCACGTTGAACGCTCCCTTCACCGTCGTCTCCCCCTCGTCGACGGTGAACTCGAAGCCGCCCGCGACCTGCGTCTCGCTGATCGACGTGACGTAGAGCGTCCCGCACCGGTCACGCGGCGCGCTCAGCTCGTGGTCGTTCTTCGTGTACGTCGCGTTGCAGGCGAAGGTGTTCTCGCCCGCGACGTGGAGGCCCGTGCCGTTGACCGGGCGAGCGACGAAGCGCGTGATGTGGACGTCGGCGCCGTCGATCGCGCCGCAGTGGATCGTGAGGCTCGTACCGAGGGCGGTGTTGGCCGACTGCGCGCGCGGTGCGCCGGGCTGGCCGGGCGCCGGGTTCTGCTCGAAGCGCTCGCCGTCGATCGTGAGCACGCACTTGCCGAGCGGGACCTCCTCCGGCGGCGCTGCGTCGGGCCTCGGCTGAGGGGGGATGCGACCGCTGTCGTCTTCTTCGAGGGCGTCGTCGCCGGCGTCCGTCACGTCACCGCCGTCGGGCGACGACGAGGGCGGCGGAGCATCGGTCGTCTTGTCCTCGCACGCGGCGAGGATGCCGAAGAGCGCAGCGACCGTGAAGGCATGACGAGCTCGAAACATCGTCTTTCCGTTAACCGATCGCCGCGACGAATTCCATCGCCCGGCACGAGCGGAGCTCCGTCGATCACGTCATGCTTCGAAAGCACGGAGTAGATCCTGCTGCGCGACTTGGCGTAGCCTCTACATGCTGTCCGGATGGAAGCCACCGCGAACAGAAGCGTGGCCGTGGTCGGTACCGGCACGGATGCGGAGACGCTGAAGCAGATCGTCACGAGCGCCGGCTGGTCCTGTGCGCTCGTCCCTCCGACGAACCTCGAAGCGAACGCCGGCACGCTCGAACGGGCGGCGGCGGTCATCCTCTCCACGGACGCCGAGGGGATCGGCCGTTTCGTCCCGTCGAGCACGCCAATCATCGCCTGTTGCCCGTCGTTGCCGACGTCGGTGAAGCCGGTGTCGTGGCTGCCGAAGCCTTCGGCTCCGGTGCTCCGCGCGTTGCTCGAGCAGCTCCTCGGCTTGCCGCCTCCGCCGAACGCCACGACGCGCGACCCGTCGGAGCCGCCGCCGTCCGTGGGGAAGTGGCGCCGCAAGACCGACATGATCGTCGGGCGCAGCGTCGCCATCCGCGACCTGCTCGAGACGTTGAACAGGATCGCGTCGTCGCCTGCCGCCGTCAGCATCACGGGCGAGAGCGGCACGGGCAAGGAGCTCGTCGCCCGCGCGCTCCACTACTCGAGCCCGCGCGCGAATGCGCCCTTCGTGGCGCTCAACTGCTCGGCGATCCCCGAGTCGCTGTTCGAGGCGGAGCTCTTCGGGTACGTGCGAGGCGCCTTCACCGGCGCAGTGGCGTCGCGAATGGGGGCGTTCGAGGCCGCGAACAACGGCACGCTCTTCCTCGACGAGATCGGCGAGATGCCGTTGACGCTCCAGCCGAAGCTCCTGCGCGTGCTCGAGCGCGGCGAGGTCACCCGCCTCGGTTCGAACGAGCCCCGCAAGGTCGCGGTCCGTGTCGTGACCGCGACGAACCGGAACCTCGAGGACGAGGTCCGCGCCGGCAAGTTCCGCCAGGATCTGTTCTATCGGCTCCGCGTCTGTCACGTGCACATCCCGCCGCTGCGCGAGCGGATCGAGGACCTGGCGCCACTCATCGCGCACCACCTTTCGATCATCACTGCGCGCGACCGGCGAGAGACCACGCCGCGCCTGAGCTCGGCCGCGTTCCAGAAGCTGCTCGAGTACAGCTGGCCCGGCAACGTCCGCGAGCTCGTGAACGTGCTCGAGGCGGCCGTCCTCCTCGCGCCGACGAACGTCATCGAGGCCGAGCACATCCAGCTCACCGCCGCGACGAACGCGGGCAACGAAGAGAAGAACCCTCCGATCCTCTCGTACCGAGAGGCGAAGGCGCGCTTCGAGAGCAACTACTACGCGAACCTCCTCCGCGCGGCTCGCGGCAACATCTCGCTCGCCGCGAAGCTCGCGCAGAAGACGCGCAAGGAGGTCTACGACGCGCTCCGCCGCGCGGGCCTCGAGGTGAGCGCGTACCGCGACGACGAGCTCGCGTGAGCACGCCCGAGGCAGGTTCCGCCCCGACGAGGGCGGAGCCTGCTCTCGATACACGTGCGCCCGCCGACTGCGAGAGTCGGCTGGGCTTGGCGTCCCCGGCGGGATTCGAACCTGCGACCACCGGTTTAGGAAACCGGTGCTCTATCCTGCTGAGCTACGGGGACCTGAGCGTTCGACTTAGCCGAGTGAGGCGTCGGCGTCGAGAGGGGACTCGCAGGTCCCTCGTACCCGCGCGAAAGGCGGCTGCGGCGCCCGTCAGCGGCGCTCGAAGACGTACACGTCCGTCGCCAGGCTCGCGTGGAGCGGCCGGGGAGGGAAGAGCCACGAGCCGGCGTAGTGCGCCACGTAGACCTTCGCGTAGCCGGCCTCTTCCGCGAAGAGGGCGTGGAAATGGCTGGTCGCGTCTTCGTCCGCCAGGCCTCGGCGCTGGACCGTCGGCAGCACCCGGCCGGCGCCTTCCGGGCCGCGGGGATCCTGGAGGTAGCGCCAGGCCCAGCCCATGCCGACCACGACCCAGCGCGGCCGGCGCTCCCCGATCGCGCCGAGGCGGTCCACGCGCTCCACGATGCCCGGCATCGGGTTGCGCGATTGCGTCGGGCCGACCCGTTCGACGATCGCGCCCTCCGGCATGCGGGGGAGGTAGACGTTGCTTCCGTAGACCTCGATGACGTCGCCGGGCTGGACGTGCTCGCGGAGGAACGCCTCCGCGTCGTAGCGCGCGTCGCCGAGCATCGTGAATACGACGCACGCGGAGAGGCGCGCGCCCAGGGCGACGCACGCGCACGCGGCCACCGTCGCCGCGACGCCGAGGGCGCGTCGAGCCGCGCGCGCGCGCTCGACGATCACCGCGATGCCGCCGGCGTACACCGCGAGGAGCTGCATCTGCGGCATGACGAAACGCTCCTCGACGCGCCGCGCGACGCAGTTGAACGCGAGGGTGAAGGAGAGGACGGCGAGCAGCGGGACGAGGGCGGCGACGCGCTTCCGCCCCTCGCTCCGCGCGATCGCGATGCCGGCGCCGAGGGCGAAGATCGGCGCCATCACCACCGGGTAGTGGTTCGGCAGGAACGTCGCCGTGTCCGCCAGGGCCGAGAGCCGGCCCGCCCAGTCCGCCGAGTGCTGCGCGAAGTCCTGGCTCGCCGGGCCCGTGAGGAAGCGCACGCGCGCGGCGAATCCCGTCGGGTTGAAGAGCGCTCCATCCAAGAGGAGCACGAGGCCGATCGCGATCGCCGCGGCGATCGCTCCTTCGCGGAGCAGGCTCGCGCGCGTGCCCTTGGCGCGTACCGCGACCCAACCGCCGAACGCGGCGGGCAACGTGATCAGGAGGATGGCATACGCTTGGTCCTTCGACGCGACGGCGAAGGCCGAGAGCACGGCGACGCGCCGGAGCCGCCGCGGCTCGTCGGTCTCGAGCGCCTGGACCAACGCGACGAGCGCGCACGTCGCCCAGAAGAGGGCTGGCATGTCCAGGTTCGTCGTGTGCGCGTAGTAGGTCCCCGCGACCTCGACGCCGGCGACCGCCATCGCCCAGGCGCGCGCGCGTGGCGCGTCGAAGACGCTCTTCGCCATCCGCCCGACGAGCATCACGACGCCGAGCGACATGAGGAAAGAGACGACCCGCGCGACGAGCGCGAACGTCGTCATGACGGGGACGGTGAGGAACGCCGCGGTCACGTCGGGCGGCGCGAGCGACGGCGCTCGCGCGAGCGCGACGAGCGAGACCGGGAGCGTGAGCAGCGAAAGGAGCAGGAGGTGGAACGGCGGGTAGGTGAAGTAGTGCCCGGGCGTGAAGGTCTCGATGACGCCGGGGAGGAAGTCCCGCGGCGCGATGCCGTCGACGTCCCAGCCGTCGAGCGCCGGCAAGCCCCACGTGATGGCCGTGCCGTGCAGGATCGCGACCCCGAACAGGACGAGCCGCTCCTTCGTGTCGAGGGCCCGGAGCGGCGCGAGCGCGCGTTCCAACAGGCGGCGGAGCATGGCTGGTCACGGACGGCGCGGGATGAACTCGACCCGGCCGACGCGCGGCAGCGTCTCCACCGCGAGCGGTTCGCCGTAGCGCTCGTGGAAGCGCTTCACGCACTCGTCGGGCAACAGCGCGGTGTAGAGCTGGATGCCCGCGAAGTCGTGTCCCCGGAAGAGCGCGTCGAAGCGCGCCCACTGCTCGTCGTCGAAACAGCGGCTCTCGCGCTTCGGGTGCTCGCGCGTCGGATCGTCGGGCATGAACATGCCCTCCCATCCGTCGTCGAGCCAGCTCTTGAACTGCAGCTTGTGCACGCGGGAGAGGTAGACGCTGACCGTCGATTTCTCGTGGAAGCGCCGGTACGCGTAGGCCGTCGCGATGCGTTCGTAATACGGGCAGAGCTCGCGCGTGATGACGACGTTCGCGCTCGCGATGCAGAACGGCCACTCGAGGAGCCCGGCGCCCGGCGTGGACTTGACGGTCTGGAAGTACGCCATGTGGCGCGGCTCGAGCTTCGTCGGGCGGTACTCGTTCACGAGGAAGACCGCGGTGAGGAACTCCGCGACGCCGAGGACGCCGACGATGCGCTTGGCGAGCCGCGGCCACGCGTCGGCGTGGACCGCCATGAGCGCCAGGAGCACGGGCAGCACCACCGTCCCGCGGCCGGCCACGCGGTGGTACGCGAACCACGGGAAGATCTGGAGCGTCTTGCACCAGCGCGGGTGGAACGCGAAGACGAGGATGGCGGTGATGAGGAGCGGCTTGATCACCGCCGACATGTCGCGCTTGCGCGCGAGCCACACGCCGACGCCCGCCGCGATCAAGAGCGTGTAGCCCGGCGTGTACTCGCCGATGCCCTCGTCCTTTCCGAAGAGCGTGCGGACGACCTCCGAGCTCGGGTGGAGTCCCGGCAGGTACGGGAAGAGGGCGTGGAACTGGCTCGCCCAGAAGTTCCCGCCGGCGTCCGTCATCGGATACGTCCGCGTGTCCTTCACGACGGCCGCGACGAACGGCAGATAGAGGAGCACGCCCACGGCGAGGAGCGCGCCCGCGAAGGCGATCGCGCCCTTCCGCGCGCGGATCTGCTCGAGAGGTTTGTCGGGCAGAACGAGCGCCAGGCGTCCGAGGAGCCGCTTGTCGCGCCGGCCGAGCTCCGACCAGATGCAGTAGAAGGTCACCGTGAACGACGTGAGCGCGTGACCGGCGACGTACCCGAGGTCGAGGCCGAGCGAGAGGACGAGGAGCGCGGCGCGGAGCAGGAGGAACGGGACGCTCAGGCGCTCTCCGGCGACCACCCGACGCATCGTGACCGCGTCGGCCGCGATGCTCATGGTCACCCAATGCAGGGCGACCATGTTGATGTGGTACGGGTACTTGTACCAGGCGTAGAAGGACATGTACGAGGCGGCGAAGCCGACCAGCGCCCCGCGGAAGAGACCGAAGTCCTTCTTCAGGATCGCCGTCACGCCCACGGCGCCCGCGGCGGCGCCGAGCGTCACGTAGGTCTGGAGCCACGGCCCCGGCCCGAACAGCCGGAGCATCGCCGCGTGGAACAGGTCGCGCTCCGCGCACCACGACAAGAGGCCGATGTGCGTGCCGTGCGGGTACGCGACGTCGGTGGTGAAGAACGAGATCGGCGACAGGCCGAAGCGCCAGTGGTCGCGGACGTAGTAGCCGAGGAACTCGAAGTAGTTCGCGTCACCGCGGAAGGCGCCGTCGTAGTCCTCGCCACCGACGAGCGGGCCCGAGAAGTCCTGGACGACGAAGAGCGCGTACGCGGCGCACCCGAGCCCGAGCAGGAGGCACGTGTAGAGCCAGTCGCGACGGGCGAGCTGCATCGACGAACCTCAACGACGGCACCGGAAGAGCACGGCGGACGCGTCCGTGCTCGCGACGGAGCACGAGGCGCTACCCTGCCTTTCCATCGGTTCGCTTCCGCCGGAGGACGGCGAGAATCAGGTTGCCGAACGGCGACGCCCAGCTGCCGTGCGGGATCGCTCGCGCGAGGCCTCGGGCGATTTCGTACGAGGCCGCGGCGAGGAACGGGCTCAAGAGGTGCGTCGTCGTCTTCATCTCCACGTCGTAGCGGTGGAGCAGCGGAGGCCAGATCGACGACAGCGTTCGCTCGAACGAGAAGTAGTTGAAGCGCGTGATGTGCTGCTCCTCGTAGCTCACGTCTCCGAAGCGGTTCAGGAGCGCCTCGAGCACCGGCCAGCAGCTCGTGTAGTTCGGCGTGGTGACCACCAAGATGCCGCCCGGGACGATCACGCGCTCGAGCTGCTCGAAGAGTCCCACGATCTCGTCGTGACGCAGGTGCTCGATGACCTCGATGAGGGTGACCGCGTCGAACGGATCGCCGAGGTCGCCGAAGTCGCTGATGCTCGGCACGACCTTGAACGAGCGGAAGGGCGTGCCGTAGTGGTGCGTCGCGTAGGCGATCTGCTCGGGGAGGATGTCGACCCCGAGCTGCCGCTCGAACCGGTGGCGCGGCACCATCGACAGGAACGAGCCGGCGAAGCAGCCGATGTCGAGAAGAGAGCCGCCGTCGCTCTCGGGCAGGTAGTCGAGCACGCGCTCGAACTTCAGCGTGTGCCAGAGGCGGCGTACGCCGCTCTTACCCTGGCGCAGCATCTGGTCGTAGTAACCGACGGGGATGCGTCCGTAGTCGAAGTTCGGCCGCGCGGCCTGCGTCATGCGCGCTCAATAGCGCGTCGGCTCCGCGTTGTCATTCGTGCTGACGGCCTCACCCCCGCCGCCGCTTCCGCGCCTGGGGGCCTGGCGGGGCGGCGTCGTTCTCTCGTGGGGCCCGGGATCGCCGAATGAAGTAAGCTGCGGGCCGCTCATGGCCAAGCTCACTCTCTACACGTACTGGCGCTCCTCCGCTTCGCATCGCGTCCGGATCGCGCTCGGCTACAAGGGGCTCTCGTACGAGCCGGTCTTCGTGAACCTGCTCGAAGGCGAGCAGCGGCGCGACGAGTACAAGCAGGTGAACCCGATGGGGTACCTGCCGTGCCTCGTCGTCGACGGCGTCAAATTCGTCGAGTCGACGGCGATCCTCGAGCTGCTCGAGGAGCTCTACCCCGATCCGCCGCTCTTCCCGAAGAAGCCGGAGGATCGGGCGCGCGTGCGGGCGCTCGTGCAGATCATCAACGCGGGCATCCAACCGCTCCAGAACCTGAGCGTCCTCGACCGGGTCGGCGAGGACAAGGAGCGCCGCCTCGAGTGGATCCGCCACTTCATGACGCGCGGCCTCGCCGCGTGGGAGGCCCTCGCCACGCGCTTCGCCGAGGAGACGGGATCGAAGGGCCCGTACGCCTACGGCGACACGTTCACGGCGGCCGACGTGCTCCTCATCCCGCAGCTCTACGGCGCGCGTCGTTTCGGGGTCGACCTCTCGCCGTACCCCACGATCCTCCGCGTCGACGAGGCGACGCGCGACCTGCCGTTCGTCAAGGCCGCTCACCCGGACGCCCAGCCGGACGCAAAGCCCTGACCCGCCGAGCCTCCGAACGATCACGATCGGACGACGGTCATGCTCGAAGCCGTGCACGCGACGCGAGCGAGGAGGCGATGGGCGATCCCCATCCTCGCCGCCGTCGCGCTCGGCTGGCCCCGCGTGGCGGCCGCCGCGCCGCTGAAGACGTGGGGGTTCGATCCTCCCGACGAGGAGGAGCCGTCGCCGGTCCACACGCCGGAGGGACCGCCGCCGCCTCCTCCTCCCGTCACGGTCGGGACGCCCGTGACCGACGGCGCGGAGACGGAGGCGCTTCCGCCTCCGCGCGAGCCGCAGCCTTCTCCGGGCGGCCTCCGCTACGTGCTCGAGGGCATCGAGGTGCGCGGCAACACGACGACGCTCGCGCGCGTCATCCTGCGCTTCGTCCCGTTCCAGCGCGGTCAGGTGCTCGACGTCGACGACAAGGAGCTCATGCTCACGAGGTTCCGGCTCCTGGGCACGGGTTTCTTCCGCGACGTGCAGCTCTCGCTGCGTCGCGGGACGCAGCGCGGTCACGTCGTGCTCGTCATCGACGTCGTGGAGCGGAACACGATCATCGTCAACGATCTGTGGCTCGGCCTGTCCGCGGACGCGGAGCCGGACGGACGCGCGCGTCCGCTCACGGCCTTCGGGGGCATCGACGTGTCCGAGCAGAACCTCGCGGGCACCGGTGTGGCGCTCGGCGGCGCGATCGCGCTCGCGGATCGACAGCTCGCCCTCCGCACGCGACTCAGCGACCAGAGCTTCCTCAAGTCGTCGTGGTCTGCGGAGGCGCAGCTCCTCTACAACAACGCGCGCGACTTCTTCGGGAACCGAAACGCGCTCGTCGACGATCCCGACGAGCCCGCGCAGGACTTCGCGGTCGTCTCGTATCGCCGGTTCGGCGGGCGCGTCGGCGTCGGGCACGAGGTCTGGAGCGTCTCGAACCGCCTCTTCTTCGACTACCGGCTCGAGAAGATCGACGCCGACCTGCCGCTCGCGGCGAGCCACAGGCGCGGGCTCGACATCGAGCCGATCGATTTCGACCTCCCGAAGGGATCGAGCGTGCTCTCGACGGTGAGCGTGACCCTCGTCCACGACACGCGCGACCAGCCGTTTCTTCCCACGCGCGGATGGCACGTCCTCACCGTCGCGGAGGCATCCCTCACACCGCTCGGCAGCGACTACCCCTACGGCAAGCTCGTCCTCAGGGGGTCCCGTTGGATACCCCTGCCGTGGGATCACGTCTTACGGCTCGAAGGGATCTTCGGCAGCGTGTTCGGCGACGCCCCGCTCTTCGAGAAGTTCTACGTCGGGGACTACACGGATCTCCGGCCGCACCGCGCGCTCGATCTGGCGTTCGACCGCCGCGCCGCCCCGAACTTCTTCAACACGGCGATCGCGGAGGTTCGCTACGGCGACTATGCGGCGCGGGTGAACGCGGAGTACCGCGTTCCGGTCTACCGCGGCACGCAGAGCATCTACGGCGTCGACCTGTTCGCATCGGTAGGTCTCTACGCGGTGGCGAACGGCAGAGATTTCGAGCGGCGGGCGCGAGGGTACTCGGGCTTGCAGACCGCTCCGGTCGACCTCACGTTCAACGTCGGTCTCCGCGCGGACACCGCGGCGGGCGGGCTCGCGCTCGGGATCGGAAACTTCCTCGGCTTCGTCCCCATCCGATCGGAGGCGCAGTGAGGCCGAGGCGTCTGTTCGCGAGACTCGCCGCGGTCGCGGCCCTCTCGGTGATCGCTCCACCGGGCGTGGCGCGCGCCGACGATCCGCCGAAGCAGGAGGAGCTGCCGCGTCGCCAGGCGAACTTCGCGTGGGACAAGAACGAGAAGACCGGCCAGACGCTCCTTCGCGCGAGCTTTTCGTATCGTGACATCGTCGACAAGGCGCTCGCGGACAAGCTCTCGAGCGGGCTGCCGACCGTCATCGCCATGCGCGCCTACGTGTTGCGGGAGGGCGAGCAGGATCCGGTGGCCCTCGCGGTGCGTACGTGTCGTGTGGTCTATGACCTCTGGGACGAGGTCTACCGCTTGAAGATCACGAGCGTGGGCGGTGAGCGCGACTCGGCCGCGCTCAACCTCGAGGGCGTGCTCCGACAGTGCGCCGAGGCGCGCGATCTCCCCGTCGTCGACCGTAGCCTCCTCACGAAGGGCAAGCCGCACTTCTTGGGCGTCATCGTCGAAGTGAACCCGATCAGCCCGCAGATGCTCGCGCAGATGAGGCAGTGGGTCTCCCGCCCCGCCGGCTCGACGGGCATCGGTCCCGGCGACGCGCTCTTCGGCTCCTTCGTCGGCCTCTTCGTCCGGCAGATCGGCAACGCCGACCGGACGCTCCGCTTCCGGACGCAGGCCATCACGCCCTGAACCTGCAGGCGGCCGTCGCCCGAACGGGTGACGGTGTCACAGAGCGCGCCCGTTCGCCGACGGACGTGGTGACCATGATCGGATCGCTACGTCCGCTGCCGCTCGCCCTGTTGCTCGCAACGCTCGTCCTCGGCGGTTCGCCGCCGGTCGCGAACGCCGGCCAAGAGAAGCGCGTCACGCGCGTGCTCGTGAAGAAGGAGGAGCACACGATGCTCCTGCTCGCGTCGACCGGACCGGGAGGAGAAGAGGAGGTCGTCGCCTCCTACAAGGTCGCGATCGGCCCCGGCGGCCCGGGGCCGAAGAAGCGCGAGGGCGACATGGTGACGCCCGTCGGTCGCTACCACGTCACGATGCGCTCGCCTTCGCAGTACAAGATCTTCCTCCGGCTCGATTACCCGAACGCCGAGGACAAGAAGCGCTTCGTCGCGCTCAAAGAGAGCGGCGAGCTGCCGGGCGACGCGAGGATCGGCGGCGACATCGGCATCCACGGCCCGCCCGTGTCGCTCCGGGAGCCGGAGAAGTCGGCGCTCAAGGCGCACGATTGGACGGCGGGCTGCATCGCCGTGAACGAGGACGAGATCGTCGAGATCGCGCGCCTGGTGCGCGACGGCACGCCGGTCGACATCGTGGACTGACGACCGCTCAGCGCGCCGCGACGGCGCCGAGGACCTTCTTGAGCTCGCTCGTCGAGGCGCCGATCCAGCTCGCGAGCGTCCCTTCGTCCGGACGCTCGTCGCCTCCCTCGCGCATGCGCCCGATCACGCGATCGAGGACGTCGGCGCGGACGGCGCGCGGCCCGGCCACCGGGAAGCCGATCGCCGTGTACGCGTGGCGGTCGATCCCGCGGCTCGGCGTGAAGGAGACGGCTCCCGGCGCCGGCGCACGCAGCGCGCGGCCGGCGCGGAACCACGCGGAGGCGAGGGCGACGCGCTTCGTGATCGCGTTCGGCGCGAGCCCTCGCGGCAGGTACACGACGCCCGCGCCGAAGCGGACGCCCGCCGCCTCGAGCGCAGCGCGATCGGACGGGCCGAGCACGGCGAGGACGTCCTCGAGGTCGCGATGGAGAGCGGTGCCGAGCCCCTGCTCCAGCCGATGGACGAAGCCGCGCAACGGGGCAGGGGCCTTCTGCGTCGCGAGCGCGCCGATGCCGCCCAGCAGATCCGCGACCGTGTCGCGTGCGAACGCGAGGAGGCGCCGCTGCACCCGGCTCCTCGCGCCGGCGCCGAGGTCGTCCGTGTCGAGCAGGCGCACGTCCGGCAGCGCGATCGATCCGCCGCGTACGATCCACCCGAGCGCGCGATCTCCGTACGCGATGCGCCCCGTCGCGTCGATCTCGAACGCGTCGTGCCCCGCCTCGATCACCTCCTCGACCCACGCCGGCGAGCCGGCGCGTGCGGGCGCGGCGTTGCGAGGGCCGGGCGCGAGCTCGGCGCGCAGCGCGACGAGCTTGGCGAACGGATGCTTCGGATCGGTCGAGAGCGGCGCCGCGAGATCGGCGTCGCCGGCGTGCGCGCGCGTCCGCGCCGTCGGCGAGGGGCCTCGCGTGCGCGCGCGGCTCGGCTTCTTCGCGTCGACGAAGCGCCGGACGAGGCGCTCGTGGAGGGCGTCGCTCAGGCGATCCTCGAGGTCGCGCGTCCGCTCCTGCCACTCGGCGGGCGACTCGAGCCACGGCTCGCGGTTCGACACGTACGTCCACGTGCGGACGGCCGTGACGCGCGCGACGAGCTCCTCGACGTCCTCGGGCCCGTCGACGCGCTCGCTCCCGTGACCGATCTCGAGCTCGCGGACGTGGCGCTCGATCCACGCGTCGCGCAGCCGGCCGCGATCGACGAGCTCGACGAAGAGCTGCTCGAGGAGGTCGACGTGGACCTCGAGCATCAGCTTCCGGAAATCGGGCACCGTGCAGACGTCCCAGAGGAGGCGCACGGTGTCGGGACGCGTCGCGCGCGACACGACGCTCGCGCGCGTCGCGAGCATCGCGAGGCACGCGGCGTCCTCGGCGCCGGCCGCGTGGCGGAGGATCGACCGCCGCGGCGGCTCGGCCAGCGAGGCGCGCAGCGCATCGACCGAGGAAAAGTCGAGGTCGTCCGAGCGCCATTGCACGCGCCGGACGGGCGGGAACGAATGCGACTCGATCGCGTTCGCCGTCGAGAGGGGAAGCTCGAGCGGGGCGAGCGTCCCGAAGGTCCCGTCGTGGATCCACCGGCCCGCGCGGCCGGCGATCTGTCCGAGCTCGGCGTCGTCGAGGTCGCGCACGTCGCGCCCGTCGAACTTGCGCGTCGACGCGAACGCGACGTGCTCGACGTCGAGGTTGAGCCCCATCCCGATGGCGTCGGTCGCGACGAGGTAGTCGACCTCTCCGGCCTGGAACATCGCGACCTGCGCGTTCCGAGTGCGCGGGGAGAGCGCCCCCAGGACGACGGCGGCGCCGCCGCGCTGGTTGCGGAGCCGCTCGGCGAGCTCGTAGACGTGCGTCATCGAGAAGGCGACCGTCGCGCTCCGCGGAGGCAGCCGAGAGAGAGGCGTCGCGCCCACGTACGAGAGCCGCGAGAGGCGCGGATGCTCGACGTGGCGTGCCGTCGGGACGAGCTCGCGGATCGCTCCGCGCATCGTCTCCGCGCCGAGCAGCCACGTCTCGAGGCGTCCGCGCGCCGACAAGAGCCGCGACGTGAACACGTGCCCTCGCTGCGGATGCGCCGCGAGCTGGACCTCGTCCACGGCGAGGAAGTCGACTTCGCGCTCGACCGGCATCGCCTCGACCGTCGCCACCCAGTAGCTCGGGTTCCGTGGGACGCGCTGCTCCTCTCCGGTCACGAGCGCGACGCGCGCCTCGCCCACACGCGCGGTGATCCGGTCGTAGACCTCGCGCGCGAGCAAGCGCAGCGGCAGCCCGATCATGCCCGAGCCGTGCTCCAGCATCCGCTCGATCGCGCGATGCGTCTTGCCCGTGTTCGTCGGGCCGAGCAGCGCCGTGATGCCGGAGGAGGACATCGGTGCCGTTCTAGCCAGGATCGGGCGTGCGGGCGAGCCTCGTCGGCAGTCCTCAGTCCTCAGTCCTCAGTCGTCGGCGGGTCGTCCTCGCTTGCCGTCCGCCCTTGTCACAGGCTTCGCAGTCCTCTCGAGCTGCCGCCATCGGGCGGACCGAGACTGACTCTCGGAAGCTCCCTTAATCCGTGCAAAAAGCGGCCGTTTGCTAACTGCATGGCAGCTCACCCAGCACACACGGCCATCGCGAACGACGTCCGACGTGCCCTCGAGGCTCAGTCCCGAGGCGACATGTCTGCACGGTCGGAAGCCATCGGGTCGGCGCTCGGCAGGATCGTGCTTTGCATCGGCGAGATCGACGTCACGTCGGAGTCGACGCGCCACCTCGTCGAGCTCTACTTCGCATGCGCTTCGGCGCTCGACGCGGCACGACGAAATCCGCGCTCGACCGGCGTCGCCCGAGCGGCAGCCCTTCTCGCCCCGCTCGAGCTGATCGAAGCGGCGTGAGCGCCAGCCCGGACCCGCTGAGGACTGAGGTCTGAGGTCTGACGTCACGGCCGCAACAGCGGCGCGACGTCGTCCTTGTTCGGAATCCCGTCGCCGTCCTCGTCCCCGTTCGGGTCCAGGCACTTGTGGTGCTCGAACCGGAGCTGGGCCTTCTTCGACGGGAAGCCGACCGGCTCGAACTCGAGGCCGCTCTCCACCACGTGGCGCTCCGCGAACCAGATGTCGAAGCGATGCGGGCCCGCCGTCAGCTCGAGCTCGACGCTCGAGCGGGCGATCGCGTGGATGCCGCCGAGGTCGAGCACGAGCTTGCCGTCGACGAAGAGCCATCCGTCGTCGTCGGAGCCGAGCTCGAAGCGGTACTTGCCGCTCTCGGTGGCCACCGCCGTGGTGTACCAGTGCGCGGCGAAGTAGTACGGGTCGCCGCAGAGGCCCGTGTCCACCGGGAAGTACTTCTCCGAGTACTTGATGACGAGCGAGTCACGCTCGAGCGAAAAGACGTAGTACTTCGGATCGAACCAGTCGAAGTCCGAAGGCTTCGTCCCGGTGACCACGCCGGTGATCGGACCCTCGACGTCCGGGTGATCGCACGGCAGGTTGTAGAAGTCGCCGACGAACCGTGCCTTGTAGTCGATGAAGCCGGGCGGGCAGACGACGTCGGGGTTGCAGCGGTCGGCGTCGTCTTCGTCGAGGACGCCGTCGTCGTCGTCGTCCGGATCTTCGTCGTCGGGGATGCCGTCGCCGTCGCAGTCGGCGGGCGCGACCGGGGGCCGCTCGTAGGCGAGCAGCTTCACGCCCCCGAGGCCGTCGGCGAGCGCGATGTAGCCGCCCGAGAGGGCGACCGCGTTCGCGCTGCCGTTGTCGTCGAGGACGTCGATCGACGCGAGCTTGCGCGGGTCGTACGGGTCGAGGACGTCGGCCACGACGAGGCCCTCCTGGCCGTTGGCCAAAAAGGCGAGGCGCGCGTCGGGGGCGATCGCCGAGCCGTTCGCGTTGCCCGTCGTCGCCAGCTGCCCGACCTTCGTGAGCGTGCGCAGGTCGTACACGAGGACGCCCGCGTCGTCGGACGAGAGGTAGAGCATCTCCTGGTCGATCGTCGCCCACGTCGGAGCGCCCACCGATGCTCCCTCGATCGGCGTCGGCGCGTCGCCCGAGCCGACGCGCACGACCCGCCCCGGAGACCCGGCGAGCGCGAAGACGCCGTGACCGGGCGCGGCGGCGACCCAGCGCGCGTCGGGCATCGGGATCGTCTCTTTGAGGACGGGGCGGACGTCACGCACGTCGAAGCGCGCGAGGCCGCCGCCGACGTCGCCGTAGCTCACCCAGAGGTCGTGGTCCTTCAGATCGAGGTAGGTCGCGGCGTAGCTGCCGACCTTCTCGTAGCCGCGATACTGGAAGACCCCGTTCGTCAGCTCGAACGTCTCGAGCGTGCCGCCCTCCTTCTCGTCGGCGCCGGCGGCGTAGATGCGAGACCCGGAGACGTGGATCTTGGCGATGTCGGTCCCGGGGTAGATCGCCTCGGCGACGACCTTCGGATCGCGAGGGTTCGATGCGTCGATGACCTGGAGCGCGCCGAGGAAGCGGTCGCCGCGCACGTTGTAGCTCGCGAAGACGTAGTTCCCCTCCCAGACGACGTCCGTCGCCTGGAGCACGATGCCGTCGACGACGGGCGACTCGACGAGCCCGACGATCGACAGGCCCATCCCGGTCTCCACGACCTGGGCGGTGCGTGTGCGGAGCTGCAGCTCGTATCTGCGCGCGATGCCGTCGCCCGGCTTCGCGGAGCTGAGGTTCGAGGTCCTGACGCTGACGCGCTCGCGGGAGGGCGTGGAGATACAGGACGTGGTGGCGTAGGCGGCGACGAATACGGCAAGCAAGCCAGCCAGCGGCGCGCTGCGCCGCGCGGGAGCCCTGAGCATGCGTGATTGACGATATTAGCCAAAACCTCCAGCGCGGCTCCTACGGAAATTCACGTTCCCATCACTTTCGTCGGAGAGTGCGGTCGCCCATCACGAGTAGGGCGAGCGTAGGCTACCGGTCGTCAGCGCGTTCACCAGCGCGTGAGGAGCGCCAGCTCGACGAGCGGGACGACGACGACCACGCCGCTCGTCGTGCTCTCGCGGCGCTCGAGGGCGAAGACCGGTTGCACCCCTAGCTCCCGGGCGAACATCCGGCGCGCATACACCGTCACGACGTGGCTCCGGAGCTCGAGGAGCTGTGTGAACGTCGGGTTCTGATCGAGCTGGACGCCGTAGGTGTACTCGGCGCCTGCTTGCCAGGTCGGCTCCGGGCGGTAGACGGCGCGGAGGCCGAGCGAGTGGACCGTCTCGCTCACGCTCGTCTGCCCCGGCGCGCGCGCGACGACGTTCGACACCCACCAGCGCGCACCGATCTCGAGGGTGGGGAAGACGGCCCAGCCGAGCGACGGCACGACGGTGAAGACCGTCTTGTCGTTCTCGTACTGCCAGACGGACGCGTTCGTGAGGAGGGTGAGCGCCGTGCCGACAGGGGTGAGCGCCGAGAGCGTGACCGCGACGACGGGCAGCGCGGCGCCCGGGGTGGCGACGCCGACCGAGGCGCCGACCCAGCCGCCGAACGGCGCGTGGTAGTACACGCCCACCGTTCGCCGGACGTCGATCGTCGTCACGTCCGCGAACGCCCCGGTGCGCGTGACGGACTGGTGACCGAGGAAGAAGCGCAGCCTCCTGTACCGCTGCGAGATCTCGGCCTCGGTCGTGTAGATGTCGTCCCAGCCCGAGGGAAAGATCTGTGCCCGCCCGGCGATGCGCGCCTCGCCGAGGAACACCTCGTCGCGCAGGCTCTGCACGGTGAGGTCCAGCGGTGCGAGGCGCCTCGCGAGCGCGGCGTCGGCGGCGGCGCGCTCCTCGTCGCCACGCCAGTGCGCGAGCTTCGCGCGCCGAACGATGAGATCCGCCGAGCCGGGCGATCGCTTCAGGCCTTCCTCGAGCTCCGCTTCGGCCTCGTCCCAGCGGCGTGTCCAGAGGAGGACGTCCACGAGGCCCGCCCGGACCTCGGCGTCCTCCGGGTAGTGGGCGAGCACTTGCCGGTAGCCGCGTTCGGCGAGGTCGTAGCAGCCGTCCCAGGCGTCGAGCCGCGCGAGCCGTCCGCGGACCTCGTCGTCCGAGGGATCGCGGGCGAGGAGCGCGAGGTAGATGGCGCGGGCCTCTGCGCGCTCGTCGTCCGCGACGTGGCTGCGTGCTCGTGCCAAGAGGGCCTCGCGCGTGCCTTCCGTCGGCACGTTCTTCGCCGCGGCGCAGACGGCGGCCTCCGCCGCCACGGCGAAGAGGCCAATCCCGAGGGCCGCGAAAGCCGTGCATAGCGCCGAAACGATGCGCGATGGGCCTAGAGCATCGACGCGCCGCCCCCTAAACTGGGAACCTCCGATGCGTGTCCTCGAAGCGCTGCTTTCGATGCTCGACACCTGCATCGTGGTCTACATGGCGTCGTACTTCGCCATCAACCTGGGGTTCGTCGTCGTCAGCCACTTCCGGATCGGCGCGGCCCTTCGGAGGGAGCAGCTCGAGCCGGCGCTCGACCTGGAGTCGAGCCACTTCTTGCCTCATATCACGCTGCTCGTCCCCGCATACAACGAAGAGGTCACCATCGTAGAGAGCGTCCGCTCGCTCCTTCGGCTGCGCTATCCGTCGTTCGAGATCGTCATCTGCAACGACGGCTCCAAGGACAGGACGGTGGAGGTGCTCCGCCGCGCGTTCCACTTCGTGCGGACGGAGATCGAGTACGAGCAGCACCTCGCGTGCGCGAAGATCCGTGCCTTCTACGAGTCGCGCATGCCGCTGCCGCCGGGGCTCAAGCGTCTCCTTCTCATCGACAAGGAGAACGGCGGCAAGGCCGACGCGCTCAACGCGTGCATCAACGCCTCGCAGGGCGACTTCGTGACGAGCATGGACGCGGACAGCCTGCTCACGCCCGACGCCCTCCTGCTCGCCGCCCAGCCGATCGCCGAGGAGCCGGGGAAGATCGTCGCGGTCGGCACGCAGGTCGGCATCTCGAACGGATCGCTCGTCGAGAACGGTCGCGTCGTCGAGATGCGTCTGCCCGAGAGCTGGCTCGCTCGCTTCCAGATCGTCGAGTACATGCGCTCGTTCGCGCAGGGCCGCGTGGCGCTCGCGGCGATGAACTCGCTGCTCATCCTCTCGGGCGTCTTCGCCCTGCTCCGGCGCGACCTCGTCCTCGCGATCGGCGGCTTTCTGACGAGGGGGATGAAGACGCGCATCGGCATCGAGTACTGCGGTGAGGGCGCGCACACGGTCTGCGAGGACATGGAGATCGTGGTCCGCCTGCACCGCTACCTCCTCGACCGCGGGCTGCCGGGCAAGATCACGACGCTGTCGTTTCCGACGGCGTGGACCGAGTGCCCCGAGAACATGAAGGACCTCGGCAAGCAGCGGAGCCGCTGGTACCGGGGGCTGCTCGAGGTCCTCGTCCATCACCGGGCCGTCATGTTCCGCCCGCGCTTCCGGCAGATCGGCCTCTTCTCGCTGCCGTACCAGCTCGTCTACGAGGCGCTCGCGCCGCTCATCGAGGTCCTCGGGTACCTCGTGCTCGTCCTCACCGGCGCGCTCGGCATCCTGTCGCCCGGGGCGCTCGTGGCCTTCCTCGTGCTGGCGATGATGCTCAACTTCGCGTTGAGCTCGCTCGCGATCCTGCTCTGCATCCGATCCGAGCGCGCGGTGCCGACGCGCACGACGGGGCTCTCGCTCTTCTCGTACCGGCGGCTGTCGGACGTCCTCGTGCTCCTCGTCGCGGGCTTCCTGTCGAACCTCGGTTACCGGCAGTACCTCGTGGGGTGGCAGCTCAAGGGGCTCTACGACTTCCTCAAGGGGAAGAAGGGTTGGGACAAGTTCGCCCGCAAGGGCTTCGCGGCGGGGACGGCGTGAAGGCGCTCGCGGGCGCGACCATCGCGGTCGTCGGGACGCTCCGGACCGAAGCGCTCGCTCGCGCGGGCGCGACCCTCGTCGAGCTCGATCCGGAAGAGTTCTGGACCGCGCGCGACCCGTCGTACGACCTCGTGGTGCTCGGGTCGATGCCGGGCGATCGCGCCGCCGCCTTCCTCGGGGAGCTGCGCGCCGACCCGAAGACGCGGTCGCTGCCTCGCCTGGCCGTGGTCGACGGCGACACCGCCGCGCGTCTCGTCGCGACCGGTCCGATCGCCATCGTCGACGCGGGCGCGAGCGACGCGACCATCGTGCAGGCCGCCGAGGAGATGATCGGCTCGCGCGACGGCGCGAAGGACGCGCGCATCGCCGCGCTCGAAGACCAGCTCCGGTCGATCTCGGGCGGGCTCGAGGAAGCGGTACGCGCGCGCTCCGTGCTCGCGCACGACATGCGCGCCCTGCTCGCGATCATCGTCGGGTTCGGCGGAAACCTGCGCGACGGCTTCGCCGGTGAGCTCGGCCCGATCGCGAAAGAGAGCGTCGAGCGGATGATCGCCGCCGCGAACGACGCCTCCGCGCTCCTCGAGCGCTACGCGGCGGGCAGCCTGCGGGCCGCCGACGGCGGCGCGCGCGGGTCGGCGCCCCCGAGGAGGGCGGTGCGGAGATCGCAGGTCGACGTCGGCGCGCTCGCCCGCGAGATCGTCGCGCTGCTCGCGGACTCCGCCCGCGAGTCGGGCGTGAGCCTCGAGGCGGCTTGCGCGCCGGCGGTCGCGTGGTGCGACGCCGTCCAGATCAAGCAGTCCGTGTTGAACCTCGTCGTGAACGCGCTCAAGTTCACGCCGGCCGGCGGCCGCGTCCACGTCTCGACGCGGCGCTCGGCGCCCGTGGCGGGGCAGGGCGCTTCGGCGCGGAGCGGCGTGGAGATCGTCGTCGCCGACAGCGGGCCCGGCGTGCCCGAGGCGGACCGCGAGCGGATCTTCGAGCGCGGCGTCCGCCTCGAGCGGGACGCCGCGATCGCCGGGCGCGGGATCGGCCTCTCGGTCGTGCGCGAGGTCGCGATCGCGCACGGCGGCAGCGTGCACGTCGAGCCGGCCCCGCTCGGCGGAGCGGCCTTCGTGCTGCGCATCCCGAGCGATCTCCGGCGCAGGCAGACGCGCCTGCTCGTCGTGAAGGACGGCGCCGAGGCCCGCGAGCTGCTCGGGCTCTTGTCTTCGTCGTCGCCGGGCGAGCTCGACGTCGTACGCCCGGACGATCCGCGGTTCGCGAGCGCAGCCGCCGCTTGCGAGCTCGCCGTCGTCGTGCCGAGCTCCGCCGAGCTCGACGCGTTCCTCGAGCGGCTGCGAGGTGCCTCGTGACCGACGCACGTTCCATCCTCCTCGTCGACGACAACCCGAGCGCGCTCGACTTCCTCCAGATGCGCCTGCGTGCGCTCGGGTACCGCGTGAGCGTCGCCACCAACGGAGAGCTCGCGCTCGACCAGATCCGCCGCGACCGGCCGGACCTCGTCGTCCTCGACGTCACGATGCCCGAGCTCAACGGCTACCAGACCTGTCGCGAGATCAAGGCGATCGATCGGGCGCTGCCCGTCATCATCCTGACGGCGAAGACGGATCCCGCCGATCGCTTCTGGGCGCGACAGGCCGGCGCCGACGAGTTCCTCAACAAGCCGATCGATCCCGCCGTCGTCGTGGACCGCATCGGCGCCCTGCTCGCGAAGACATGAAGAGCTCGTCGGCGGTGATCGTCCTGATCGTCGCCGTGACGGCGCTGGGGCTCGTCCCGGCGCTGTGGGTGCTCGTCCGCGAGAAGTGGCTCCGCGTCGCCGCGGGCATCGCGGCGCGGCGCCTGGAGGAGGCGCTCCGCTCGCTCGAGCCGGCGCAGGAGCTCCCGATGGAAGTCGTGCGGCGGACGCTCCGTCGCTTCGATGCGCGCACGATCGAGCGCGCGCTCGAGACGATGCTCCGGAGCGACGACGCGCGCGTCCGCGCCCTCGGCGTGCGCCTGTTCGAGGAGCTCGGCTACCTCGAGACGTTCACGCGTCGCGTCCGCGAGGCGCGCAAGTGGAGCGAGCGCGCGCACGCCGCGGAGATCCTCGGGCTCGCCGCGATGCCGGCCGCCGTGCCGGCCCTCGTCGAGGCCATCCGCGATCCGCACGAGGACATGGGCTCCGTGAAGCTCGCGGCGGCCGAGGCGCTCGCGAAGCTGCGCGACGCGAAGGCGGTGCCGCTCCTCGTCGAGGCGCTGCACGTCGTCGACGAGCACGCGTCGCCGCGCGTCGCGGACGCGCTCGTCCGCTTCGGCGCCGCCGCCGTCGAGCCGCTCATCGAGCTGCTCGGCGATCCGGAGCGCGGGCCCGCCCGCGTGTGGGCGGCGCGCGTGCTCGGGCGCATCGGCGATCCGCGCGCGCTCGATCCGCTGGTGGCGCGCCTGTACGACCGGAGCGACCTCTTGCGCGTCGCCGCCGCCGAGGCCCTCGGCGCGCTGCGCGACAAGCGCGCCCTCGCCCCGATCGTGCAAGCCACCCTGCGCGATCCGGCCCCGCAGGTCCGCGCGCACGCGGCCGCCGCCGCGTCGGCGATCGCGGGCGCCGGCGCGGTGGACGTGCTCGTCGCCGCTCTCGCGGATCCGGACTACGGGACGAGGCTCCGCGCGCTCGAGGCGTTCGAGCACATCGAGGTGCACGACACGAAGGGCCTCGAGGGCGCGCTGCACGACGTGAACCCGGAGGTGAGGCGCCGGGCGGCGCTCGCGCTCGAGCGTGTCGGGTTCTTGTCGCGCGTCATCGAGGAGCTCGCGTCGAGCGATCCGGCCGTCGCCAAGCGGGCCTACCGTGACCTGCTCCGGCTCGGCGCGGCGGGCATCGTCGACAGCATCGTCGGGTACTTGCATCATGCATCGTTCGAGGTGCGCGCGCAGGTGGCCCAGGCCTGCGGCGAGCTCGCGGATCCGCGCGTCGGGCCGATCCTCGTCGCGGCGATGGACGACGAGGCGTGGCCCGTCCGCGCGGCGCTCTGCGAGGCGATCGGGCGCCTCCGCCCCGAGGGCGGACCGCCGGTGCTCGCGCGCGCCCTGTCCGATCCGGAGGAGGTCGTGCGCGAGGCCGCCGCGACGGCGCTCGCGGAGTACCCGGACGAGGCGATCGCGGAGCACTGGGACCTCATCGCGAAGGCATACGCGACGGGCACCGTGCCGGTCCGGTGGCAGGTCGTCGGGATGGCCGTCCGTGTCGGAGGCGACGGCGCGCTGCCGCTCCTCCTCGAGGCCTCGCGCGATCCCAGCGAGCGCGTGCGCGCGCGCGCCGTCGCTGCGCTCGCGGGCAGGACGGAGGCCGTCGATGCCGTCGTCGAGCGGCTCACGGATCCGTCGCTCGAGGTGCGGATGGTCGCGGTGACCGCGCTCGGCAGCGCCGTCACCGAGGCCGCGTTCGAAGGCCTCGTGCGCGCGCTGCCCGGCGCGCCTCCGGATGCGCGCGACCGCATCGCGCAGGCGCTCGCGAGCTGCGCGCAGGACCGAGGCGGCGAGAGCCGCGCGACGGGCGACGGAAAGACGGGCCTCTTGCTGAGCCCCAAGCTGCTCGACCGGCTCGTCGCGCTCTCGCGCTCGGACGTGCTCGACGTCCGGCTCGGGATCGCGTGGACGCTCGGCAAGTCGGGAGACCCCGCCGCGGTCCCTGCGCTCGCGCAGCTGCTCGAGGACGAGTCTCCCGTCGTCCGCGCCAGCGCGGCGGGCGCCCTCGGCAAGATCCCGGTGCCGGAGGCATCGTCCGCGCTCCGGCGCGCCGCCGACGATCGCGACGCTCGCACGCGCGCCGCGGTGGTGAACGCGCTCGGGAAGATCGCGTCGAGCGGCGACGGCGCGAGCGCGGTGCTCGAGCGGCGGCTGTCCGATCCCGACGGCTTCGTCCGGAACCGCGCCGCGATCGCGCTCGCGCGCATCGGCGAGGCCTCGGCCGCGGCGCAGATCGCGAAGGCGGAGAGCACGCGGAGGATCGACGATGTCGCCGCCGCCATCGCGTGGGCGCTCGTGCCGGGTGACGAGGCCCAGGAGCGTGCGCTCGCGACGCTCGCGGACGCCGAGCTCCGCGAGCGCGTCTTCGCCGCGGTCGCGCGCGAGGACGCGCCGGTGCGCGCCGCCTTCCACGCGCGGCTCGGGCTCGAGCCGCCCGCAGAGGAGGGCAAGGTGCTCGACTCGGCGGCGATCGTGGCGCAGTACGAGCGCGTGCTCCTCACCAGCCAGGACGTCGAGGCGCGGCTCGTCGCGGTCGAGGCGCTCTCGCGCGTGCGCCACGACAGGAGCATCGATCTGCTCGCCGACGTCCTCGGCGGCGATCCCGCCGAGCGCGTGCGCTTGCGCGCGGCGCGTGCGCTCGCGCGCGTGCAGGACGACGTCGTCGCGAGGCGCGCGCTCGTCCGAGCCATCGCGGACCCGAGCGTCGACGTCACGCTCGTGGCGGTCCGAGCGCTCGGCGAGGCGCGCGACGCCTCCGCCGCGGCCGCGCTGCACAAGCGCCTCGGGCTCGGCACGCCCGAGGTGAACGACGCGGTCGAAGAGGCGATCGCGAGCATCCATCGTACGGACGTGATCGGGTTCCTCGATCGGATGATGGGCGAGGATCGTCCGGAGGCGCTCGCCGCCGCCGTCCGCGTCCTCGAGCGCATCGGGAGCCGCGAGGCCCTCCCGCTCCTCGAGCAGCTCGTGCTCTCGCGCGACGCGCTCGTGCGGCGCGCCGCGGTGCGAGCGTGCGCGGTGATCGCCGGACGTGACGCGACACGCATCGTCGACAGGGCCCTCGACGATCCGAGCGAGGACGTACGCGTCACTGCGCTCGAGGCGCTCGCTGCGTCGCGCTCCGCGGTCGTCCTCGAGCGCCTCTCCGCGCTGCGCGGCGATCCTTCCGTCCTCGTGCGCGTCCGCCTCGCGCGCGCGCTCGCCGCCTTTTCGCCGGACGCGGCGGCGCCGCTGCTCGAAGCGCTCGCGACCGACGTGGCCGCGGCCGTGCGCGCGAGCGCCCTCGCGACGATGCTCGAGTCGTGCGAGGCCTCGACGCTCACCGCGTTCGCGCGGCACTGGCCGAAGGCGGCGATCGATACCCGCCACGAGATGCGCGACGATCCGCGCGCGGCGATCATCACGGATCGACTCGCGGGCCTGCTCGGCGCGAGCGCCGATCCGACGCTGCGGGCCGCGGCCGTCGCCGGCATCTCGGCGCTCGCCGCGCCGGGCTGGCCGCTTCGCCTCGTGCTCGCCCTGCGCGATCCGTCGCCCGACGTCCGCGTGGCTGCGGTGCACGCGCTCGCGCCCGTGGACGACGAAGACGTCCGCGCCCGCGTGGCGGCCTTGCTGTCGGATCCCGACGAGCGCGTCCGCGAGAGCGCGCGGCGCGCACAGATGAGGATGGTGGGGTGATGCGCCGGCTCTCTCGACGCGAGCTCCTCGTCGCCACCGCGGCCGCCTGCGCGACCGCCGCGTGCGCGTCTCCCGCGCCCCGCGCGCGCGGGGGCTCCGCCAGCCCGCCCGCGGGCCACGCGTCCGGCCTCGATTTCCTCCTGAGCTGCGTGCGCCCGTGGCCGGAGCTCGGCGCCGAGTACGCGTTCGTGTCTCCGCCGCACCGCGCGGACCGCAGCCCGATCTACGACGCCGCGCTCGTGGCGCTCGTCCTCGTGCGCGCGGGACGACACGAAGAGGCGGGGCGCGTGCTCGGCGGCCTCGCGGCCCGCCAGGAGAAGGACGGCGCGCTCCCGTTCTCCATCGCGCGCGCCGGTCGGGAGAAGGGGCCGCAGTACGTGCGGAACGGCGCGCTCGCGTGGGTGGGCTACGCGGCGGCCGACTACCTCGGCTCTTCGCGCGAGGGGCCGCACCGCGTGCCGATCGTGAAGATGGCGCACGAGATCGCGAACCTCTTGCTGCGCTCGCGCCCGAGCGCTGCCGGCGATCCGCGGAGCGGTCTCGTCACCGGCGGCAGGAGCATGCTGCGCTACGAGACGAAGGCGGGGAAGCTGCGGGAGATCCTCGTCGACGCGCCGATCACCTGGGCCTCCGTCGAGCACAACATCGACGCGTTCTTCTTCCTGCGCGCGCTCGCGCGCACGACGGAGCGATCCGATTACGAGGAGGCGGCGCTCGCCATCGCGCGCGCTCTCGTCGATCGGGCGTGGCTGCCGGAGATCGGGCAGTTCGCGCGAGGGGTGGACGCATCGGGCGTCGATCGCACCCTCGCGCTCGACTGCGCGAGCTGGGGCGCGCTCGCGCTGCACGCCCTCGGCGACGACGAGCGCGCGCGGGCGGCCGTGCAGGCGACCTCGCGCTATCTGACGTCCGCGCGTGGCGTCCGAGGGCATCGCCCGTACGCCGACGGCTTCGCGATCGAGAGCCGGGCGCTGCGCCAGTACCTCGGCGGCGAGCTCGAGACGCTCGCGTGGAGCGACACGAACGCGGTGTGGCCGGAAGGGACGGCCGGCGTCGCGCTCGCCCTCGCGAGGCTGGGTGAGCGCGCGGAGGCGGCCGCGCTGCTCCGCGGCCTCGACACGCTGCGCGCGGCGGACGGCTCGTTGCCGACGAGCACCGTCGAGATCCCGAGCGAGCTCGACACGGCGCCGGGCATCGCGGGCACCGCTTGGTTCGAGCTGGTTCGCCGCGAGGTCTTCGACGGAGCGCCTCCGGTCTTCCTCACGTGAGCGATGCGGGACGAATCTCGCCTCTTCACACGACGCCGGGAAGGAAGGGAGGAGAAGTCAAGGAAGACAAGAGAGGGAGGATGGGTGCCGGCGGGGGCCCGGCGCCCTCGTGTGGGTCGAGTGCGCGCTGCGTTCGACCACACGAGGGTCCGAGCCGTTTCAGGGGTGGGGGGACTCACGGCCCGGACGCCTCGCCCTGGTACAAGCCGCGTGCCGCTCGCGGAACGTCTTCGCGTCGCGTTTTTTCGAGGCTCCGGAGGTGGCTCGCGCGCGAGCCGTGGATCACGCTCGCGTGCAGCCGACCGCCGCTCCCGTTACCGCCCCGCCGCGCGTCCGCATGCGCGTGCCTCGCAGGTCGAGCTGCGGGCGCGCAGTCTTGCAGGCTCGGGCGCGGAGAGGCCGACCCTTGTCACGGGTTCGGCCTGGGGTACTAGATTCGCAGCGTGCTTCCCGCGGTCGTCACCGAAAAGCTCGACGCTCTGCCGCAGTCGCCGGGCGTGTACCTGTTCAAGGACAGGAAGGGGACGGTCGTCTACGTCGGGAAGGCCAAGTCGCTGCGCAGCCGCGTCCGGAGCTACTTCCAGGAGGGCTCGACCGACAACCGCTACTTCATCCCTCTGCTCCAGCGGACGATCGGGGACGTCGACACGATCGTCACCGCGACGGAGAAGGAAGCGGCGATCCTCGAGAACAACCTCATCAAGGAGCACCGGCCGCGCTACAACGTCAAGCTCCGCGACGACAAGGACTACATCTCGCTCCGGCTCGACGCGAAGGAGGAGTGGCCGCGCCTCTACGTCGTCCGGCGGCCCAGCTATCAGCCGGGCGACACGGCGCGCTACTTCGGCCCGTACCACTCCGCGACGGCGGCGCGGCGGACGCTCCACCTCGTCAACAAGCACTTCCAGCTCCGGACGTGCACGGACCGCGAGATGCGCAGCCGCAAGCGGCCGTGCCTGCAGCATCAGATCAAGCGCTGCCCGGCGCCCTGCGTGCTCGACGTCGACCGCGGCTGGTACGACGAGCAGGTACGCGCGGTCGCGATGTTCCTCGACGGGCGCCACGACGAGCTGTCGTCGGAGCTCGAGTCGCGCATGCAGGCCGCCGCCCGCGCGATGCGGTTCGAGCTGGCGGCGGTGTATCGCGATCAGCTGGCGGCGATCGAGAAGGTACGCGAGGAGCAGCGCGTCGTGAGCGTCGACGACGTCGACCGCGACGTGCTCGGCCTGCACCGCGAGGGCGATCTCGTCGAGCTCGCGCTCCTGCACGTGCGCCGGGGCAAGCTCGCCGACGTCGCCACGTTCTCGATCAAGAACGCCGAGCTGCCGGACGAGGAGGTCGTGGCCGGCTTCCTCACGCAGCACTACGCGCTGTCGGACGCGGCGGACGTGGTGGACGAAGGGCGACGAGGGACGCCCCCGCTCGAGGGCGGCGCTCGCGGGCGGACCGCGAATCCCGCCGCGCCGCCGATCCCCGACGAGATCATCGTGCCCGCGCTGCCCGACGCGGCGAGCGGCATCGCGGAGTGGCTGAGCGAGCGGGCGGGGCACAAGGTCGTGCTCGTCCAGCCGCAGCGAGGACATCGCGTCGATCTGCTCCGGCTCGCGAACGACAACGCGAGCCACGCCTTCGCGGAGAAGCGGCGCGCGTCCGACGACATCCTCGAGCGGCTCACGCAGCTCAAGGAGCGCCTGCGCCTGCCCACGATCCCGCGGCGCATCGAGTGCTGCGACATCTCGCATCTCGGCGGGCAGGACACGGTCGGCGCCGTCGTCGCCATGCTCGACGGCGAGCTCGACAAGAAGCGCTACCGGACGTTCCACGTCCGCGGCGACGTCGGGCCGGCGAAGAGCTCGCCCACGCCGGGCGGAGGCGAGGGGACGCTCGAGCACGATCTCGACGACGAGCCGGTCCCGCTCGCGGGCGACGACTACCGCGCCATGTACGAGGTGCTCGCGCGGCGCTTCCGGCGCGGGCTCAAGCGACAAGGAGAGAAGAAGGCCGGCGACTCGACGCCCCCGAGCTCTTCCGATGCCGGGGAGCCGCCGTCGTCGGATGCGCGCGGCTCGGAGCCTCCGACGCCGCTCGACGACCTCACGCACGAGCCCGAGAGCGAGTGGGATCTGCCCGATCTGTTCGTGGTCGACGGCGGCAGGGGGCAGCTCGCGGTCGCGCTCGCGGCGGCGCGCGATCTCGGGTTGCACGACCTGCCGATCGTGGCGCTCGCGAAGGAGAAGGAGAACGCGCTCGGCGACACCTTGGTCGATCGCGTCTACCTGCCCGGGCAGAAGAACCCGATCCCGCTCAAGAGCCACTCGGCGTCGATGTTCTTCTTGGCGCGCCTTCGCGACGAGGCGCACCGCTTCTCGAACCGCGCGCGCGAGCGGCTCGGAAAGAAGAAGCGGATGCGCTCGGCGCTCGACGACATCGCCGGCATCGGCCCGAAGGCGAAACAGCAGCTCTTGACCCACCTCGGGAGCATCAAGGCGATCAAGGCCGCCGACGACGCGACGCTCCTCGCGATCCCGGGAATCACCGCGCGCCACGTCAAGGCGCTCCGCGCCGCCTACCCGCGCCAAGGTGCCAAGGAGCCTGCCGGTCCCTCGCGCCGGTGACGGAGCCCGCGCGCGCCGGCCATCGACAGGGGTGATGGCGCCCGCCGGAAGGTGCTCGATCGTCGAAGCTTTCGCGGTCGGCGCCGGCCTCTCGGGCGCCTCGGTGTCAACGGGGCTGCCGGGCGCCAACAAAGTTGCTGGTCCCTCGGAAACCTCGACAGCGCGATTTCCCAGGGATTCGGGCGTGTGCCGTCCGGCACGCGGCGTGAATCGGCTCGTTCCGACCGTGGTGTACCGTCGTTGACACCCACGGGTCGCTTTCGATAGGTAACCTGACCGTTACACTGGATCCGCGGGCGAGATCGCCCCCGGCGCCATGAAGGACTCGTCACGGGGAATCATGAGGAGGGCCGACCCTCCACCACCGTGACTCGCGAAGGAGCTCTCCCGATGAAGTGGACGACTCGGCTCGGCAAGGTGCTCTCGGCCTCCGGGGCGTGGACCGCCACGACCCTGACCCTCGGACTCGCCGCTGCCGCTTGCCTCTCCCGCCCCGTGGGGCAGCAACCTCCGACGACGAAGGTCAACTTCACGTCGACGGTTTCGCAGCAGGCGGTCGACAAGGTGGACCTGCTCTTCGCGATCGACAACTCGGCGTCGATGGGCGACAAGCAGGCGATCCTCGCGGACGCCGTCCCCGACCTGCTCAAGGGCCTCCTCTATCCGCGCTGCGTGGACGCCGAGGGCAATCCGCATCCGGACCCGAACAGGACGGCCGAGCCCACGAAGAGCAAGGAGGATCGCTTCGGCTGTCCGGAGGGCTACGAGCCGGAGTTCAAGCCGGTGACGGACATGCACATCGGCATCATCTCGTCCTCGCTCGGCAACTTCGGTGGCGACGTCTGCAACGAGCAGGAGCCGCGCAACAACGACCGCGCCCACCTCATCAACATCTCCAACACCGCGGCGGCGAAGCCCTCGAACTTCCTCGCCTGGTTCCCGCAATCGAAGGAGAACGAGGACACCAAACGCCACCCGCCTCCGGCGAACCCGGTCAGGACGTACGAGGAGCTCGAGAACTCCTTCCGGGAGATGGTGGTCGCCGTCGACCAGACCGGCTGCGGTCTCGAGGCTCAGCTCGAGAGCGTCTACCGCTTCCTCATCCAGCCGGACCCCTGGGACACGATCAAGCTCGACGGGAACGGTCAGGCCGATCTCGGCGAAGGCGTCGATCTCGAGCTCCTCCAGCAGCGCGCCGACTTCCTCCGCCCGGACTCGCTCGTGGCGATCATCATGCTGACGGACGAGGACGACTCGTCGGTCGACCCGCTCTCCATCAACGGCCAGGGCTGGGCGTTCATGGCCCGTGAGTTCCCCGGCTCGAAGGTCTTCCGGACCGGAGGCTCCAACCAAGGCACGACCGCGCCGCGCGGGACGAAGGTTTGCGAGTCGGATCCGGGGAGCGAGGACTGCACGTCCTGCGGATTCCAGGAGCTGTGCGACCCGAGCACGGCTTCCTGCCAGAAGATCAAGAGCGACCCCAACTGCCGCACCAGCGGCTTGCAGGGGCAGTCGGGTCAGGGCTACGACGGCTACTACCCGCCCGATCAAGACTCGCTCAACGTGCGCTTCCACCGCATGAAGGAGCGCTTCGGCGTCGACCCGCAGTACCCGATCCGCCGGTACATCGACGGCTTCACGAAGTACAGGGTGCCGGATCGCACGACCGAGCACGTGATCCGCCAGACCGGCGACCGGCGCGAGATCGCGAGCTACTCGGGCACGCCCAGGTGCACGAACCCGCTCTTCGCGGCGAAGCTGCCGCGCCAGCCGGACGACGAGCTCTGCGCCTTGCCGCGCAGCACGCGCACGCCCGACCTCATCTTCTTCGCGGTCGTCGGCGGCGTCCCGAACCAGCTCCTCTACCCCGACGGCAAGGGCGGTATCGCCTACGATCCGAACAACCCCGAGGCGAACCGCATGACCAACGAGAAGTGGATCAAGGTCCTCGGGCGTGATCCGCTCAACTACGACTACGAGGGCATCGACCCGCACATGATCCAGTCGATCGCGCCGCGACCGGGCCTCTCGGGCGCGGATCTGCCGCGCGGCGACAACGGAACGGATCCCATCCACGGCCGCGAGTGGAACACCGCGAACAACGACCTCCAGTACGCGTGCACCTTCGAGCTGCCGGAGCCCCGCGAGTGCGAGGCGAACGACGCCTCCTGTGACTGCGGGCCGGACGAGGACCGCAATCCTCCGCTCTGTGGAGACGGCAACGTGCAGGTCCGCGCGAAGGCGTACCCGACGATCCGCGAGTTCATGGTCGTCCGCGCCCTCGGCGAGCAGGGCATCGCCGCCTCGCTCTGCCCGATCCAGCTCACGGACAGGGACGCGCCGACCTACGGTTACCGCCCCGCGGTCGCGGCGATCATCGATCGCCTGAAGAACGCGCTCACCACGCAGTGTCTGCCGCAGAAGCTCATCCCGAACGAGGAGGGGGTGCCGTGCCTCGTCCTCGCGCAGCTCTCCGATCCGGACGACACGTGTGAGCGTCACGGTCTCCAGCCGCCGAAGAAGGAGATCCTCGACGTCTTCCTCGAGCAGCAGCGCGAGGAGTCGGGCTTCGTCGGCGAGGGCGGCCTCGACCTCTCGAAGCTTCCGGTGTGCGAGCTCCCGCAGCAGCGCGTCGAGCGCGGCGAGAGCTGCAAGGACAACACGAGCCTCGTGTGGTGCTACGTCGAGAACGATCCCGCCACGAAGCGGAACCCGGCCGGCCGGTGCCCGCAGGCGCTCATCTTCTCGACCGGTACCGCCGAGCTCTCGGGCGCGCGGTTCAGCCTGCAGTGCATCCAGCAGTTCGCTGCGGGCGAGGCCGCAGGCGACGTCTCGAGGGAGTAAGTAGCACCCTCGACGCGACTGCCGCATCCTCGGGTGGCCAGCTCGCCGACCGCGGGCTGGCCACTCGCGTTTGTCTCGTAGTACCGTGGTCCGCGAGCGGCCATGGCGAGCTCGAAGAAGACCATCCTCGTGATCGAGGACGAGCCCCACATCGTGATGGGGCTCCGCGACGCCTTTGAGTTCGAAGGCTTCGCGGTCATCTCGGCAGGGAAGGGCAAGGACGGCGTCGCCCTCGCACGCTCGGAGAAGCCCGACGCCATCATCCTCGACCTCATGCTCCCCGACATCAACGGCTACGCCGTCTGCGAGGAGCTGCGGCGCGTGAGCCCGTTCGTGCCGATCATCATGCTGACGGCGCGTTCGCAGGAGACCGACAAGATCCGCGGGCTCGACGCCGGGGCCGACGACTACGTGACGAAGCCGTTCAGCGTGAACGAGCTCATCGCCCGCATGCGCGCCATCCTCCGCCGCGCCTCACGCCCGAGCGCCGTGCCGGACGAGGTCCAGATCGGCGACGCCAAGGTGAGCTTCGCGACGCACTCGCTGAAGGCCTTCGGCAAGGAGCACGCGCTGTCGTACTACGAGGTCGAGCTCTTGCGCCTGCTCGTCGAGCGCCAAGGCCAGCCCGTGAGCCGTGACGAGATCCTCCAGAAGATTTGGGGCCTCGAGGCGTCGCCGACGAACCGCACCGTCGACAACTTCATCGTGAAGCTCCGGAAGAAGATCGAGAAGCACCCGGACAAGCCGACGCACATCCTCACGGTGTACGGGTTCGGGTACAAGCTCGTCTGACAGGTCGAGGTTCTCGGAGGCCTTCGGGAGGCTCCAGGCTCCAGGCTCCAGGCTCCAGGGGAGACAGGTCGTCGTGGCGGTGACCGTCACTCGCGCGCTGTGGGCGGCACGCTTCACGCGCGCCCTTGCTTCGGTAGCGCCAGGCCGCTGTCGCGTGTGACGCGCGCGTCGAGCGCGCGCTCTGCGATTGCTCGGAGCGGGCACTCGTGTCGGTTCGCGCGCGGAGCGCGTGTCTCTCCTGGAGCCTGGAGCCTGGAGCCCGGAGCCTCGAGCCTTCTCTCGGCTCAGCCTCCGTGCACGAAGACGATCTCGACGCGGGCGTTCTTGCTTCGTCGTTTCGCGTCGGCGGGATCGAACACCGGCGCGCGGGCGCCTGCCAGCTCGACCTTCGTCTTCTCTGCGTTGGCGCCGCCCTCGACGAGGGCCTTCGCGATCGCTTCGCCGCGCTTCTTGTCGGCAGCCAGCTCTGCGGCGGTGGGCTGCTTCGCCGTGTGGATCACGACCTGGACGCCGAAGGTCGGGTGGGCGGCGGCGACGCGACCGAGGTCTTCGAGCGTCGTCTTCGCCTCGGGAAGGAGCGTGTCGCCGTTGAAGAGCGAGCGCAGCGTGACGATGACGCCGCGCTCGTCGCGGGACGGCACCATCTCCGTGCCGGCCTTCGCCTTCGCCGCGGACGCACGCGAGAGCTCGCCGAGGAGCGCGTCGGCCTGATCGGGAGCGCCCGTGTTCGTGCGCCGGGCCTTCGTCAGCGCGGTCAGGCATGCGGCGCGGGCGCGGCCGGCGGCGTCGATCGGGGCGGGCCTGGGCGACGCCTCGAGCTTCTTCTCCAGATCCGCCGCGGCCGTCTCGGCCTCGGCCAGGCCGGGCGCCTCTGGCGACACGAGTCGCGCAGCGCTGCACAGGAGGCGGGCTTGCGTGGCGAGCGCCCGGGCCGCCACGAGGCGTGCGCGCTCGCGATCGGGGTCCGCCGGCGCGCTCGCGGCCGGACGCTCCGCCTCGCGCGCGACCTTGAGCTGCTTCTCCAGATCGTCCGCCTCGCGCTCCGCGGCCTTGCGCGCGGCGGCGAAACGCTCGCTGCGCTCGAGCGCCTGCGCGAGCGCCTCCTTCGCGGCGGCCTCCTCCTCGGTGGCGCGGGCGAGCCGCGCGACGGCGATCGCGCGCTGGTACGCGGCGACGGCGCGCTCCGCGTGGAGCTCGGCGGCCGTGTGATCTCCGGCGCGCTCCGCTTCCTTCGCTGCGCGCAGCGCCTGCTCTGCCTCCGCGAACGCCTGCGGGGCGAGCGTCTGCGCGTCTCGGCCTTCGAGGCTCGCGCGCGTACGCTCGGCTTCGCTCACCTTCGCGACCGTCGACGTCGCAGCGCCGCCGCAGCCGATCGCGAGGCACGCCATCACGATGGCGATCGACCTTTTCATCGCACGCCTCCGTCCGCCGCGCTCGGCGCGTTTCCGCGGGCGGGAGCGCGGTCCTTCGCGGGTTTGGTCGTCGCGGCGCTCGCGGCCGTGCTCGTGCGTGCGGGCTGCTCCTTGCTCTCGCGCTCGAGCGCCTCGATCTGCGCGCGCAGGCGTCCGCTCTGCGCGATGGCCTCTTCGAGGAGCGCGCGTTCACGATCGGCGATCGTGCCCGCATCCGCGGCGGCTCGGCGGGCGGCCGCGGCGCTCTCCTCGACCACGGCGGCGCGTGTCACGTCGCGCGCGGCCTCCGCCCACGTGCGCGCCGCGCGATCCGCGAGTCGAGCGTGCGCTTCGTCGCCCGCCGAACGGAGGCGCGTGGCGCGCTCCAGCGCGGCGCGCGAGCGCGCGATCAGCTCCTTCGCGACGGCGGCCTTCGGTGAAGCCTCGGTCTCGCGGAGGAGCGCTTCGGCCGTCGAGCGATCATCGTCGGCCGCGGCAGCGACCGCTCCTGCGGCGAGACAGCCGAGCAACGCGAGCGATGCGATGACGCGCGCGCGTCGCGCCCTCATTGTGGGACGGTGTGAGCGCACCCTCGTCGGACGATCCATCCCCGTCTGCCTACAGCCCCTGCTGTCGCGAGGCAACTGCACGAACTCTTTGGCTCGAAGCGCGACCGCAGCGCTCCGCGCATGGGGTACCGAAAGGGGCGAGATGTCCTACAGATGGAAGTTACACGCTCGTCTCTTTTGATTTTTTCCGTCGCGGCTGAGTCGACGGCGTGGATAAACGGGGCCCCTGAACATCGCCGCGACGTCCGACTCCGTTCTGGCCCTTCGAACGGACGCGCGGTGAAGAGCAGGAGCCCACCATGAATGTACGCGTCCTCGGGATCGGAGCTTCCCTCCTCCTCGCCACCGTCGCATGCACCACCGCCACTCGACGCAGCGGCTTCGACACGGAGACCAATCCCACCGAGGCCGAGGAACGCGGGACGATGGGGAGCGGAGGCTTCGGCAGTCATGACTCGCCCGAGGCTCCGAGCGACTGCTCCATCAACAACGTCTCGGACGACCTCGACAAGGACTTCGACGGTGACGGCTACCCGCTGAGGTACGACTGCAACGAGTGCAACCCGAACATCAACAAGGGCGCTCGTGACATTCCGGGCAACGGCATCGACGAGGACTGCAGCGGCGTCCCCGACGACGAGGAAGTCGATTGCGACGACAACCTCCCGAAGGATGCCTACGACCCGTTCGACGGTGCGAAGGCGATCGGCCTCTGCAAGCGGGCGGATCCGAAGGGCAAGGATTGGGGCGTCATCGACGCGAAGTGGGTGCGTCCGGACGGCACGCCGCTCACGAACATGGAGGGCGTCGGCATCCTCCCGAAGCTCGGGGTGAACACTCCGCAGATGGGCAGCTCGATGCTCGTGCTGTCCTCCGGGTCTGCACGCGAGCCGGGCGATCCGCAGTACAAGGGCTCGTCCAACACGAAGGGCTACAAGCACGGCACTCCTCCGGGCTACCCGAAGGAGTCGCCGGCGTGTCCGGGCGTGACGACGGGGCAGGCGCAGGACGGCGTCGCTCTCGAGCTCCGCATCCGCGTGCCGTCGAACGCCAAGTCGTTCACCTACCAGCAGAACTTCTTCACGTGGGAGTACCCGCAGTACATCTGCGACCGGTACAACGACTTCTTCGTGACGATGATGGACCCGGCGCCGTCCGCGCTGCCGGACGGGAACATCGCGTTCGATCAGGACGGCAACCCGATCAGCGTCAACAACAGCCTCCTCCAGGTCTGCTCGCCCGGAACCCACAAGGGCAAGACCTTCACGTGCCCGCTCGGCACCGACTCCCTCAAGGGCACGGGCTTCGAGAACCACGCCGCCACCGGCTGGCTCACGACGAATGCGCCCGTCACGCCGGGCTCGGAGATCACGCTCCGCTTCGCGATCTGGGACTCGGGCGACGGCAGGCTCGACTCGACGGTGCTCATCGACGACTTCCAGTTCCACCTCGAGGAGGCGGAGACGACGGAGACGAAGCCGTCGGATCCGAAGTGAGCTAGCGGACGACGGAGGCTCCAGGCTCCGGGCTCCAGGGAAGGGGAGCCCGGAAGCCTCCGGTCGCTTCATCGACCAGTACTCCCCGCCGAGCCGTGTGAGCGGCGTGCCGCTCGCGATCGTCATGGTGACGCGTTCGTCATCGCGACGGAGGACTTCGGAAGCCGGCTGTCGATGGTTGCTTGGGGGCGCGGCATCCATGGATGCCCGTTTCGCTGAGGCCCGAGGACCGAGGACTGCCGAAGACTTGTGAACGCTTTTCCGTCGAGGACTCGATCGAGACCTCTCACAAGTCCATGAAATAACTACCGCGACACGGTTGTCGCACCATGTGCGCTCCTTGACCCATCTCTCCCTGACAGATACTCCATAAAAACGTATGGTCGGGGAAGCACGCGCCCCCAGATCGGAGGCGAAGGTCGAAGGCGCGGGGACGACCGCCTTCGGCAAGTACCAGCTCTTCGCGAGCTTGGGGCGCGGCGGCATGGCCGACGTCTTCCTGTCGGTGGCGCGCGGCCAGATGGGCTTCAACAAGCTCGCCGTCATCAAGCGGCTGCGCCAGGCGCTCGCCGAGGAGCCGGCGTTTCGCAACATGTTCCTCGACGAGGCGCGTCTCGCCGCCCGCCTCAATCACCCGAACATCGTCCACACCTACGAGGTCGGGGAGCAGAACGGCGTCTACTTCATCGCGATGGAGTACCTCGAGGGCCAATCGCTCAACAAGGTCCTCAAGGAGGCGCTCCGTAGGAACGAGCGGATCGAGCCGGAGATCTCCGTTCGCATCATCGTCGATGCGCTCGCCGGGCTCGGGTACGCCCACGAGCTGCGCGACTACGACGGCACGCCACTCTCGATCATCCACCGCGACATCAGCCCCCACAACATCTTCGTCACGTACGACGGCCACACGAAGCTCGTGGACTTCGGGATCGCGAAGGCCGCGCTGTCGTCGACGGAGACGGAGGTCGGCGTCCTCAAGGGCAAGGTCGCGTACATGTCTCCGGAGCAGGCCATGGGGCAGCGCATCGACGCGCGCTCCGACCTGTTCGCGATGGGCATCGTCCTCTGGGAGATGATCGCCCAGCAGCGCCTGATGACGGGCGAAAACGCCGCGAACACGCTCCACAAGCTGATGAACGAGCCGATCCCGCGGCTCTCGATGGTGGTGCCCGACGTGGATCCCTCCCTCGAGATTCTGGTCGCGCGCGCCCTCGAGAAGGATCCGGACGCGCGCTTCCAGTCCGCCGCGGAGATGCGGTCGGCGCTCGAGTCGTGGCTCTTGGCCCAGCCGCGCATCGTTCGCCAGGAGGACGTGAGCCAGAAGATGCTCTCGCTCTTCGGCGCGGTGCGCGAAGAGGTGCAGCGGCAGATCCAGCGCCACATGGCGGCGATCACGAGCGCCTCCAACACCCAGGAGCTCCAGGCCCTCACGGCCGAGTCGCTCAAGCGCATGGCGCAGTCCGGCGCGAACGTGAGCGGGCAGCTCCTGAGGCTCGGGACGTCGGGGAGCGGCAGCGGCAGCGGCGTCGTCGCGAGCTACGGTGGCCTGTCGACGAATCCTCTGCCTCCCACGCCGCTTCCGCCGCCGACGACGTCCCAGGCGCTGATGGCGGTGCCGCCGCCGAAGTCGACGAGCAGCGCTCTGCTCATCGTCGTCACGATCGGCTGCTTCCTCCTCGCCGCCCTCCTCATCCTCGTGATCGGGCTGCGCGATCGGAACAAGGAGCTCGCGCTCGGCGACCTGATCGGCACGGCCACCGCGACGCCGACGATGCCCGTCACCGCCACCGGTGCGCCGACCGCCGCACCGACGGAGATCGCGAGCGCCGCGCCCGCCTCCACCGTGGCCGCGACCACCGCGACCGCGAGCGCGACGGCCAGCGCCACGCCGCCGGCGGCGACGACCGCCGCCCCCACGCGCACGCCCTCCACGACGACCTCGCCCTCGCCGAAGTCGCACTCCACGCCGGTGCGTACCGCGGCGCCCAAACCGTCGCCGCCTCCGCAGCCCGCCGAGGAGAACGGCTATTTGACGATCACGTCGTATCCGTGGGCGCGCATCAGCGAGAACGGCCGGCCCGTTTGCACGACGCCGTGCAACAAGGTCCCGCTCAGCCCGGGGGCGCACACGCTCACGGTCGAGAACGGCGAGAGCCCCGGTCAGAAGCAGACCGTCACCGTCTTCATCAAGTCGAACGAGACCGCGACGAAGTACGTCGGATTCAAGTGAACGCACGCTCGCGCGGCGTGCGCCATTCCCCGGCGTCCGTGACGGCGGCATAATCACGCCATGTCCGAGTGTGGGGCGGGGCTCGGAGCCCGAATCACCGCTGCTTCTCTTCTCTTGGGAGGCGCGGCGCTCTTCGGATTCGCGGCGTTCGCCGGACAAGGCTGCGCGGAGGAGGCGCCCAAGCCGTCCGCGCCGGAGCCGATCGTCATCGGCGTCTCGCTCGGCCTCTCGCGCGATCTCGGCAGCTTCACCGCTCCACTTCGCGACGCGCTGCGAACGGCGGAAGGGGAGATCAACGCGGGCGGAGGGCTGCTCGGACGCCCGGTCCGCTTCGACGTCGTCGACGACAAGAGCGACGAGGGCGACGGCGTGCGTGCGGTGGTCGAGGGGTTCGCGAAGAAGGGCGTCGTCGCCGTGATCGGTCCCGTGAGCAGCGGGCAGGTCAAGGCGACGCAGGACATCCTCGCGGGGCACCAGATCATCCAGCTCACTCCGGCCGCGACGTCCGTCGAGCTCACGGACATCCAGCCTGCGACCGATCGCTTCCTCTTTCGGACGACGCCGGCCGACGACTTCCAGGGCGCGGCCGTCATCCTCTTCGCGACCCGGACGCCGCGAGGCCTCGGCGACGCCGGCACGCCCCCGACCACAGAAGGCGGCGCGCCGCGGCCGTGCACCCGTCTCGCGCTCGTCTACATCGACAACCCGTACGGAACGTCGATGGCGAGGGTCATCAAGAACAACTTCCCGCGCACCGGCGGACAGGTCGTCGCGGACAAGATGATCCCGCTCGAGGCGGCGGCGAGCTACGAGGCCGTCGCGAACGAAATCGCCGCGCGGGATCCGCAGTGCCTCGCCATCATCTCGTACGAGAAGGCCGCGGCGCAGTTCGTTCGGGATTTCAAGAAGACCGACAAGTACAAGAGCGACCCCGACTTCTTCTTCATCGGCACGGACGGCGTCTACACGCAGGGCTTTCTGGATCTGAGCCTCGACGATCCGGGTGACCCGACGTCACCTTCGACCGCCGAAGGCGTCTTCGGCACGAACCCCGACACGCAGCCGGGCACGACCGAGTACAACGCATTCAAGACGATCTACGCCTCGTACTTCCCGCTCGACCCGGCGGAGGACGCGCCCGCGTTCGCGGCCAACGCGTTCGACGCGGCGATCCTCGTCGCGTTCGCGATCCAGAAGGCCGGGACCACCACCGATCGGATCGCGATCCGCGACGCCCTGAAGGAGGTCTCGAGGCCCGGCGGCCGGCCCATCACGCCCGCGGAGATCGGGGAGGGCCTCCTCGAGCTCCGAGAGGGCGGCGACATCGACTACAAGGGAGCGTCCGGCAACGTCGACCTGCAGGACAACGGCAACGTCACCGCCGGCTTCATCGTCTGGCAAGCCGTGCGTGACGAGACGACGAAGCGGGTCGTCTACAAGACCGTCGATCGCTACACGGCCGAGTCGCTGCTGGAGACGATCCAATGAAGCGCGTCGTTCCGCTCGCGAGCGCGGCGGCGCTCGCAGTCGCATGCAGCGCGGGAGAGGCCGAGCCCTCGAGGGGCTCGTACACGATTCAGTTCCCGTCCACCGCGGCCGCGGTGGCGACCGACTTCGTCCAGGTCCTCGTCTTCGAAGTGAAGAACCCCGAGGAGCGTCCGAGGATCTGCGGCGATCTCATCGCGGCCCGACTCACGGATCCGACCACGCTGGTCCCGACGGTGAACCCACCCGCGCCCGCGTCGAGCCTCTGCGAGATGCTCGCCGGCCAGAAGCCGATCACGATCCCGTATGGCGAGCACGCCCTCCTCGCGATCGCCCAACGCCGAGACCCGCGCCGCCCCGATCAGGTCCAGGACTTCATGATCGGCTGCGCGATCATGACCGTGGGCCAAGGCGAGGCCCCACTTTCGATCCCGGTCAAGCTCGTGAGCGTCAACCAGCGCGTCCCGCCGACGACGTGCGCGAGCGTCGGGGAGTGGTGCGCGGGGTTGTGTGAGTGACTGACTTCAGGCTCCAGGCTCCAGGCTCCGGGCTCCTGGGGGTGATCTGGAGCCTGGAGCCTGGAGCCCGGAGCCTCTACTTACACAGCTCCCCCCCACACCGAAGCACGGGCGTGAGCGACGCCTCCGTGGGAGGGGCCTCGGGGCGGAGCGCGAAGAAGAGGGCCGTGCCGCCGCCGGCGACGGCCGCGCCGGCGAAGAGCCAGAAGAACGGGCTCGAGAAGACGGAGCCGCTCTTCTCTTCGGCGCCCGGCTTCGAGGTGGTCGGGGCCGGTCGGGGGCCCGGCTCCGCGAAGGCGCTCTTCGGGACTTGAGGGCTGCCCGCTTCGAAGACGGCGTTGTCGCGCTCGTCGAGCGCCTGGGCGTAGAAGTCGAGGCGCGTCCTGCCGGCGGGAGCGGAGGCGACCTCGACGAGGCCGTCTCCGACCGAGAGCTGCGTGACCGTGTACTCGCCGGAGGAGGTCCAGCGGTAGCCGACGTTCACCTTCTTCACGATGTGCGTCGGGTCGCGCGTCGTCACGCGGAGCTGGCCGCCGTCGGAGCGCACGTTCGCGACGATCTCGATGCCGGGCTTGGTCGGCAGCGAGCGGAACTGACCCCGCGCCTCGACGAACGGCGTGGACACCTTCGGTCCGAGCGCGGTGTCGACCGTGTACTCGGGCTCGAAGACGAGCAGTTGGAGGAAGGCGTCGCGCGCGGCCTCCTCCTTGTCGAGGATCGCGTTGGTCACCGCGAGGATCTTGTAGGCGCGGACGAGTTGGTCGTGCGTCAGGTTGCGCTGCTTCGTGACGCGCTCGGCGACCTCGTTCGCCTTCTCGTAGTCGAGCTTCGCGTAGAGCTGCTCGGCCGTCTCGACGTCGGCGGGCGTCTCCACCTTCGCCGTGGTGTTGCCCTTGTCTTTCTTGGGCGGAGGAGGTCCAGCGGCGGCGCTCGTCGTCGCCGTGGCGAGGGCGAGAGTGAAAAGGACGCGCCGAAGCCTCCGCATGAGTCCGAGGATAGCCGCCCGCCGGCCCTCGGGACGAGAGAGATCGAGAGGGGGTCGGCCATTGCGCCCGGGGCCGTTCGTCCCGAAAATGCCCCCCTCACGATTCGGCGGTGATGACCGCCCTCGGACGAAGTCGATTCGGTCGACGCACGGGGCAACCGATGGCTCGGCAGCGCGTTTCCTGGGACGAATACTTCATGAACATCGCGCGGGAGGTCGCCACGCGATCGACCTGCGACCGCAAGTTCGTCGGCGCGGTCATCGTGCGCGACCGATCGATCCTCGCGACGGGGTACAACGGCTCGATCCGCGGGCTCCCTCATTGCGACGAGGAGGGCCACCTGATGGAGGACGGCCACTGCATTCGGACGGTGCACGCGGAGGCGAACGCCATCGTCCAGGCCGCCAAGAACGGAATGCGGATCGACGGCGCCACGATCTACGTGACCGCGTCGCCCTGCTGGGGGTGCTTCCGGCTCATCGCGAACGCCGGCATCGTCCGCATCGTGTTCGGCGAGTTCTACCGCGACGAGAAGATCTTCGAGTTCTCGCAGAAGCTCGGCATCGAGCTCGTCGATCTGACGAAGACCGCGGGGACGCCGGCGCGCTCGGCGGAGGAGGCGCGATGAGCGCCGCGTCCCGCCGGCTCTCCGTCGCGGTCGTCCAGGGAGGCCCGACCTCGGAGGCGGAGGTGAGCCGCGCCTCGGCGACGTCGGTCGCCCGCGCGCTCGAGCAGGCGGGACACCGGGTCGTGCGGCTCGAGCTCGACGCGTACCTCGCCGACTCGCTGCGGACGGGCGGCTTCGACGTCGTCTTCCCGGTCGCGCACGGAGCCGTCGGCGAGGACGGATCGCTGCAAGGCCTGCTCGAGGTGCTCGAGCTCCCGTACGTCGGCTCGGGCGTGCTCCCGAGCGCGCTCGCGATGAACAAGCGCGTCGCGAAGATCCTCTTCGCCGAGGCCGGGCTGCCCGTCGCGAAGGGGATCGCGGCGCGCCGCGGAGGCAGCGCCCAGGCGGAGGCCGAGCGCGCGATCGCGGAGCTCGGCGACAAGGTCGTCGTCAAGCCGTGCTCCAACGGCTCGGCGATCGGCGTCGCGCGGCTGTCGGAGGGCGCGTCGAGCGCGGAGATCGCGCGCGCGATCGAGGCCGCGTGGGAGGTCGACGACATCGTCCTCGTCGAAGCGTTCGCACGGGGACGCGAGGTCACGTGCGGCGTCCTCGACCTGCTCGACCCGCCCGCGCTCCCGCCGACGGAGATCCGATCGCCGAAAGATGCATTTTACACGTACGAGGCACGCTACGCTCCCGGCCGGAGCGAGCACCTCTGCCCGGCGCCGCTCGGAGAGGCGATGACCCGGCGCGTCCAGGAGATCGCGGTCCGCGCGCATCGCGCGCTCGGCTGTCGGGACCTCTCGAGGGTGGATTTCGTGGTGCCCGAGTCCGGCGAGCCGACGCTCCTCGAGGTGAACACCATGCCGGGCTTCACCGATACGAGCCTCTTCCCCGAGGCCGCGGGCGTCGCGGGGATCCCGATGCCCGAGCTGTGCAGCCGGCTCGTCGTCGCCGCCTTCACGCGCGGGCCGACGCGTAGGAACGCACCTCTGCCGCTTCCGAAGTGAAGGAGCAAACTCAGCCGTCGGTCTCTCGCGGGCTGCGTCGCGTTCGCCCGTGGAAAATGGGCCTCCGCCGCGATCGTCGATCGGCTGCCGACATGTACGTCGAGGTCGAGCGCGTCGAATCCTGCGCCTCCGACATGGACGAAGCGAGCGTTGTGGCCCAAGCTGACCGAAGGTGACGACGTCTTCAGGGACGGCCGAGGACTCCGCGCCGTCGTCGTCTCGGGTCGTCGGGCATGGGCAGCATGGCGCGCGACTCGCTGTTCGGTGAAGAGATCGTCTGGAGCGGCGGCCCGAAGGTCTTGTCGGTTCCAGGGGCATACAAGCTCGTCGCCGTCTTCGCCACGACGATGTCGCTCGTGGCGCTCTCGTTCGCGATCGTGGTCGCGACCGGCTTGCATCGACCGATCGGGAGCCTGATCGCCTTCTCGGCCTGGTGTGCGACGCTGGCGCTCGCCGCGTGGCGTCTGCCGCTGTGGTTCCGATCCGAGGCGCGGTACATCGTCACCGAGAAGCACGTCATCTGGCAGCGCGGTCGGCTCCGGCGCTCGATCGACCGCGACGCCATCAGCTACGCCATCATCCGGTGGAACCCGAGAGTGCCCGGGGTCGGCGATCTCGTCCTCGAGCGCGTCGTCCCGACCGGCGCGCTCCGCCGCACGCTCACGCTCACCCTCCCCGACGTCGAAGCGCCCGATCGCCTCTGGGCGATCGTTCGTGGGCTCCAGCCGAGCGCTCCGCTCGGCGACGGAAACCGCCCGCTCGCCCAGCGCCTCGACGACGGCGAGCGCGTGCTCTGGACCGCGCGCCCGGAGGCGTCGCGGTGGACGCCTCGTCGCATCGCGACCGCGGTGGGCGGCGTCCTCCTCGCATGCGCGGCGGTCCACGTGCTCGTCCGTTCGGCCCGTCCGCTCGGCCGCGTCCTGCGCGCGCACGCGCTGCCGCCCGTCACGTCGGCGGTCCTCGTCGCCGGTGTCGCGCTCGTCGTGCTGCTCCTCGCGGGCTTCGCGGTCTTCGTCGCCTACTCGGCGCTGCTGCGCCCGTGGCGGCTCGCGCGGGCGACGCGCTACTTCGTCACGGATCGACGCGTGCTCATCCGTCGTGGCACCGAAGAGCTCCATCTCGATCGCCGACGGATCGCGTACGTCATCACGACGCGGTGGCGTGAAGGCAGCGCTCGACGCGACGTCTACCTCGTCCTCGACGGGCCTCAGGCGCGCGCGTTCTCGCCGAGCGGCGCGTTCGGCGGCTTGGACGAGCAGCGCCTCGTGCCCATGTTCGCCGCCGTCGACGACGCCGACACGGCCGCCGCCGTGCTGCACGTCAGCCGCATCTCGCTCACGAGCGAAGCTCCGCGCGAGGCGGCCTGAGCCGGGCGGCGAGCCGGCCGCGAGGAACCGCGAAAGGCTCTACCCCGCGAACCTGGGGATTCGCGGCCGGCCATGCTAAATGCCGTGGCGTGCTGGAGATAGGCCAGGTCATCGACGGAAAGTACAAGCTTCTCCGGCTGCTCGGTGACGGGGGGATGGGCTCCGTCTACGAGGCGGAGCACCTGGCTCTCGGCACGCGCGTCGCGATCAAGGTTCTCCATCCCGATCTCGCGCGTCGCACCGGGATCGCGGAGCGCTTCCTCCAGGAGGCGCGCGTCTCCGCGCAGATCCGGAGCCCGCACGTCGTGCAGGTCACCGACGTCGATCGCACGCCGGAGGGCGTCGCCTATCTCGTGATGGAGCTGCTCGAGGGCGAGCCGCTCTCGGCCGTCCTCAAGCGAGAGCGAACGCTGCCCGTCGCCACCGCGTGCGAGTACGTCTCGCAGATCCTCCAGGCGCTCGAGGCGGCGCACTCGCTGGGCGTCATCCACCGCGACCTGAAGCCCGACAACGTGTTCGTCACGTTCCAGGGCGGCAAGCCGGTGCTCAAGCTGATCGACTTCGGCATCGCGAAGCTGAAGACCGCGCAGACCGGCCAGACGAAGAACCTGACCGTCGCGGGCATGCTGATGGGCACGCCCGAGTACATGGCGCCGGAGCAGGCCTACTCCGCGGACAAGGTGGACGTCCGCGCCGACATCTACGCGGTCGGCGTGATGCTCTACGAGATGCTCTCGGGGAGGCCGCCCGCCGAGGCCGACGACCCGCGCGTGCTCATCCTCAAGGTCGAGCGCGGCGAGGTCACGCCGCTCGTGCAGGCGGTGCCCGGCATCCAGCCCGAGCTCGCCGGCTTCGTGCATCGAGCGATGGCGCCTCGGCCCGAGCTCCGGTTCGCGACCGCGACGGAGATGCGGCTCGCGCTCGAGGCCATCGTGAGCGGCAAGCGCGCGGGCACGGCGAAGCTGGCGCCGATCGCGGGCGCCGCTCAGCCTCCCGCGCCGGCAGCGCAGGCCGCCGATCCGACGAGGCAGGAAGCGAAGACCGGCACGGTCATGGGCGCACCGGTGGAGGCCGCGCTCGCGACGACGCCGAACGTCGCGATGGGCTCGGGCCCGCCTCCGCCGGGGATCGCGGCCAGCGGCGGCACGGTCGGCGCGCCTCCGATCGCGCCGCCGCCGCCCGTCATGCCCTCCATGCCGTACGAGCCGAGCCGGCTTCCGCAGCAGGGCTATGCCGACTCGGGCCGTCACAAGAAGGGAGGCTCGGGCCTCGTCGTCTTGCTCGCGATCTTGGCGACGCTCCTCGGCGCCGGTGCCGTCGTCGCCTACGTCATCGGCACGCAGGAGTCGCTGCCGCCTCCCGTCCTGCCGCCGCCCACGCTCGCGACCGCGACGACCGACACGCCCGTCGCGCCCGCGACGACCACGACGACGGTCTCGGTGACGCCCGTGGCCCCGCTCACGACCACGCCGGTCACGCCTTCACCGCCGAGCCCTGCGCCTGCGCCCACGACGAAGAAAGACGCCGGCGCGAGCGGCGGAGGCGGCGGCGGCAACCAAGCTCAACAAGACGCCGGCGCTCTTCCGCTCCCACCGGTCCCGCCGGCACCGGTCTTCATCGACGCGGGCGGCGGCCAGACGACGATCGTGACGCCGTTCGGTACCTTCCAGTTCCCCGGCCCGCGCCCGCCGTTCTACCCGCCCGACCAGCCGTGGCCGCCGCCGTTGCCTCAGTAGAGGGAGTCCTCAGTCCTCGGTCCTCGGCGGTGTTCTCTGATGGCTCGTTGCTGGTCGCGGGCTCTGCGCATCATGGGCGGCGACGTTCGGGCGACTCGGGTGGACGAGGCGTGTGGCGAAATGCAGCCGTGCATGGGCCGTTCGTTCTCCAAGAATGGCTGCGGCCGTCGATGCCCTCTCCACGGTGTCTCGCTGAGGACTGAGGACTGAGGACTGACGACCAGGTCGTCCGAGCCTGACGTCGTTCCCAGACCCGTCTAAGATCCCCGACGTGACCGACGAAACGAGAAAGCAGCGCAAGTCGACGGCGCCCCGTGCGCGCCGATCGCTCGCGCCGCCTCGTTTCAGCTTGCCGCCGCCGGCGCCCGTGATGCCTGCGCATCGCGAGATGCTCGGGGCGCTCACCGATGCATGGCGGAGGACGGTGCAGGTGCCGAAGCGTCGCGCCATCATCGCGGCCGTCGTCCTGGCGTCGATGATCGCGATGCTCGTCGCGCGCGGCGGGACCACCAAGGCTCGCGTCGCCGGCGCGGGGATCCTCCTCGCGACGGCGGGGGCCGTGATCGCGCTCCGGTGGCGGGAGCGGCAGGTCTTCTCGAATCCCGCGGCCACGGTCGAGCACGTCGCTGGGCGCCTGGAGCCGGAGGCCGCGGCGCGCGCGATCCGTTCGTTCTCGGTGCTCGAGGCCGGCGCGTCGCGTGGCACCTCGCGCGAGCTCGCGGAGCTGCACGTCGCGCGCTCGCTCGCGGCGCTTCCTCTCGACGGCGTGCGGCGGGGCGCGCAGCGCGTCGCGTTCGTCCTCGGCGTGTCCGCGCTCGTGCTCGCGGTCGCGAACGTCGCGACGTGCGCGGCGAACCCGTGGGCGCCGCTCGAGGGAGCCGACGTGCTGCTCGCGCGCGACGGCGTCGCGCCCGTCGGCATGACGTGGCTGACCGACCTCACGATCCGCGCGCGCCCGCCGGACTACCTCCATCAGGAGGAGCGACGCGTGGTCGCGTACGAGGACGTGCCGCTGCCGCGGGGCACGCTCCTCACGTTCCGGGGCATTCCGGTGCACGCGGGGCGGAGGCTGCTCCTCACCGACGGAACGGCGGAGGTGCCGTTCGTCGACGACGGGTCCGGTCACGTGGTCGCGCGCTGGCCGCTCGCCGAGAGCGCCACGCTCACGGTCGTCGCGCGCTTCGGTCAGGTGGTGATCCCGGAGCCGGAGGGTACTCCGATCGAGTCCATCCCGGACGCGGCGCCGATCGTCGTGCTCGAGGGCGCGCCGAAGCAGATCCGCCTCGCGGCCGACGAGGACGCCTCCGAGGTGCCCATCCACTACGAGGCCACCGACGATCACGGCCTGCGCGAGGTGCACCTCGTGCTCCGCGCGGGCACGCGCGAAGAGCGCCGCGTGCTCGCCCGGCTCGACGGCGAGACGAAGAGCGATCGCGGCGGGTACAACCTCCGCGCGAACGATCCGTTCGTGAAGAAGAGCCACGCGCCGGTCGAGGTGCGCGTCGAGGCGAAGGACAACGATCCCATCACGGGCCCGAAGTGGGGCGCGAGCGAGGCGATCGTCATCGTGCCTCCGGACGTCGGCGAGCCCGAGGCGCGCCGTCTCGAGGCGCTCGTGCGCGTTCGGGACGCCCTCGTCGACGCGCTCGCGTGGCGCATCGGAACGCCGCTCGCGGCGGATCCGAAGGAGCGGCAGGCGATGCTCGACCGCGACCTCGAGCTCGCCGATCAAGGGACCGAGCTGCTCGAGAACGTGCTCACGACGTCGTACGCCGGCGTGCGTGTGCCGACCCGCCTCGGCGCGATGCTCCGGGGACGCATGCGCAAGGTGAAGGACGCCGTCATCAACCAGAGGCGCTCGCCGAGCACGACGGCGCGCGCGAACGTCGTCAAGGCGACGGAGCGCATGGTGCTCGTCATCGACGCGGCCATCCAGGGGCTCGGCCTTCGTGACGCGCGCGCCTCGGCGCGCGAGCTCGCCGAGGTCGCCGACGATCTCGCGGCCGCGGCTTCGCTCGCGCAGAAGCCGGCGGAGAAGGCGCGCGCCGAGCAGCGCATGGACGCCGCCGTCGTGGTGCTCGAGGGCGGCGGAAGGGCGTTGCGCCGGCTCGGGGCGCTCGGTCGTGACATCGGCGAGATCGTCGAGATGGATCTGCTCCGCATCGCGCGCGCTCGGGGCGCCGGCGATCTCCCGCACGCCGTCCTCGCGGCCCAGGATCTCGCGGCGCGGCTGCGCCAGCCGGATCCGTCGTTCGGCGCACGCGGCGGGCGTCCCTCGCACGCGGGCGGCGAGTCGGGCGGCGGTCGTGGCGCGCCCGGCGACGAGACCGAGGACAACGACGTCGAGCAGGCGTTCAACGAGGCCGCGAAGGAGCTCGACAGGCTCGTGGCCGATCACGCCGGCAACGTCGGTAGGGTCGAGCAGTCGCTCGCGGCGGGATCGACGGAAGAGGACGTGAAGGCGCTCTCGGAGGAGGCGAAGAAGCACGCGCAGAAGGTCCGCGACGCGGTGAAGCCGCTGCCGATGATCGGCGGCGGCAGCGACTCGTGGACGAGCAAGGGCGCGGCCGCGCGCGAGCACGCCGAGCAGATGGCGAAGGCGCTCGAGCAAGGGAATGCCGCCGACGCGGTGCAGAGCGGGCGCAACGCTCTCGGCGCTCTCGACGAGGCGAAGCGTGCGGCCGCGCGCGAGCGCTTCGGGCGATTCGCCGATACGAACGCCGAGCGGACGATCGACGAGGTGCGGCGGCAGCTCGAGGCCGAGCTCAAGTGGGCGGAGGAGAAGCTCGAGCAGCTCCGGCGACGCGCCGCCCAGCGCGCCGCCCCCGAGCTCCGCGAGCACGGAGAGAACGAAGCGAGGCTCGGCGAGCGTGCGCGCGAGCTCGTGCGAAAGGGGCGCGACGAAGAGGCGCTCCCGCCCGCCGCGCTCGAGGCGCTGCGCGACGCCGAGCAGGCCGCGCACGAGGCCGCGCAGGCGCTCCGCGAAGGGGATGCGGAGAGGGGGCTCAAGAAGCAGCGCGAGGCCCAGCAGAAGCTCGAGATGGCGCGCGACGCGCTCGGCGACGACGAGGGTGAGCGCGACGCGAGCGGGGAGGGGGACGGCCGGCTCTTCTCGCACGATCACACGGACATCCCGAAGGCCGATGCGCACAAGGGTCCGGAGGAGTTCCGCAAGCGCGTCATCAAGGGGCTCGGGATGCCGAGCAGCGGCAAGTACAAAGACGCGGTGAAGCGTTACGCGGAGGGGCTGTTGCGATGATCTCCCGACTCCTCCAGCGTCCGCTCTCGTGGCTCTCGGCGCGTGCCGCCGGCGAGCGTCGGGCCTTCGCGGCGACGAAGCGGGGCGTGGCGATCTTCGCGGTCGGCGCGGCGTTGTTCGCGGTGTGCGGTCCGTCCCGCGCGGGGGCGCAGCCGGATCCGGGCGAGGGGCCGGCGGCGCGTGCGAACGAGCTCATCATCGCGATGGAGTACGACAAGGCTCGCGCGGAGCTCGCGAAGGCCGACCCGAACAGCCCGGCCGTCGCCCTCGCCAAGGCGCGACTCGCGCTCTACGAGGAGGATTGCGATCTCGCGGTCGCCCTGACGTCTCGCTCCGACATCGCCCAGAGCGAGGACGGTCGTGTCGTCGCCGACGTCGCCCGTGGGTGCGCTCGCGTGACCGCGGCGACCGTCGTCGACCGAGACGACGAAGCCGGCGTCGTCGTCCGATGGCACGACGAGGGCGACCGCGCGCTCATGCCGCTCGTGGTCGACACCGTCCTGAAGGCGCGCGCGTCGCTCACGCGCGATCTCGGCGTCGAGTGGAAGAAGCCGACGCGCATCACCGTCGTCCGCGACCTGCTCTCCCTCTCGGCGATGACCGGGCTGCCGTACAAGGCCGCTCAGACCACGGGGACCGTCGCCGTCGCGAAGTGGGGACGTGTCACGATCCTCTCTCCGCGCGCGAGCAAGCACGGCTACCCGTGGCGGGACACGCTCACCCACGAGCTCACGCACCTCGCGATCTCGATGCAGTCGCGCGAGCGCGCCCCGCTGTGGCTGCACGAGGGCGTCGCGCGCCGGCAGGAGACGCGGTGGCGAGAGCCGGGGCCCTTCGACGATCGGCCGAGCGCCGAGAGCGTCGTGATGCGAGGGATGGAGCTGAAGCTCGATCTCCCGCTCGACAAGCTCGGGCCTTCGATCGCGATGCTGCCGAGCGCCGACGCGGCGACGGTCGCATTCGCCGAGGTCACGAGCTTCGTGCGCTTCTTCGTCGAGAGCGCAGGCGACGACGCGCTCGCGAAGCTCCTCGTCGCGCTCCGGACCGCGAAGAGCGTCGACGACGCGCTCGAGCAGGTGAGCGGCCAGACCCTCGCGGAGTGGGACGCGAAGTGGCGAGCCCACCTCGCACGCCGCCCGAAGGAGCCGCTCTCTCCGCTCTACGGGCTCGGCGGTCAGCCGCCCGGCGTCGGCGACTCGCGCGAGCGCGCGCGGCTCGCCGAGCTCCTCCTCGGCCGCGGCCATCCCGGCGAGGCGCTCGTGGAGCTCGACAAGATCCCCGAGACGCTCATGGCCGATCCGACGCTGCGCTATCTGCGCGCGCGCGTGCTCGAGGCGCGGGGCGATCGAGCGGCCGCCGAGACGCTCGTCGAGGACCCGAAGGCGTGGATCACGGCCCATGGGCCTTGCTGGGCCATCCGCTCGCGGCTCGCACGGGCGCGAGGAGACATGGCGGTCGCGGACAAGGCGCGCGCCGACGCGCTCGCGCACGATCCGCTCAGCACGGAGGCGGCATGTCTCACCGTGGATGGCTCGTTTCCGAGCGCGGTCCCCACCGGTCCGGAGAGCACGCCCGACCACCTTGGTGGACCTCTGTGCGATGCCGCCCGTAAGAGGGGAGAGCCCGACCTCGGCAAGGATTAGGGCTGACCTACGCCGATTGACCGATGGTCCGAAGCGCCGGCATAATCCGTAACGGCCGAATCTATCGAGAGAAAGAGGTCGGGGAGCCCAAGTTCGGGAAACGACGTCGGGTCGGGGCTGGACTCTCGATGTTGCGCTAAACCTTGCCGATGAACGCGCTGACGTACGCTACTGCCCAGATCCTGCGAGTGCTGCCGCGTACGAGGATCACGCGTGCGATGGGGCGTCTCGCCGATTACCCGTGGCCCGACCGCGTGGGCAAGACGGTCGTGAGCCTCTACTGCCGTGCGTACGGCGTCGAGCTCGACGAGTGCCGCAAGGCGAGCGGCTTCGAGAGCTTCGACGACTTCTTCACGCGCGAGCTTCGGGACGGCGTCCGACCGCTGCCCGACGATCCGCGCATCATCGCGAGCCCTGCGGACGGGCGCATCGATTCGATCGGTCCTGTCGATGGCCGCGCTTTCGTGGTGAAGGGCCGGCCTTATCGCGTAGACGAGCTCTTGGGGGACGACGAAGAAGCGCGACGCTACGAAGGCGGAGCGGGCTGCGTCGTCTACCTCTCTCCACGTGACTATCACCGGGTCCACGCGCCGGTGTCGGGCGAGATCACGGTCGTGCGATCGATGCCGGGTGATTACTACCCGGTGAATGCGATCGGCGTGCGGCACGTCCACAATCTGTTCGTGCGCAATCGCCGGGTCGCGATCGCCATCGATACGCCGCCGTCGTCCGGCTTCGGCAGGGTGACCGTCGTGATGGTGGCTGCCATGGTCGTCGGCCGCATCACCGTGACTGGGATAAACGAGCGAGACGTGCCGTTCGGCGTGCACACCATGAGCCCGCCGGTGGCCGTCGAGCGTGGTGACGAGATCGGGATCTTCCGGCTGGGGAGCACGGCAGTGCTCTTCTTCGAGCCCGGAGTGGTTGGGCGCTGGCGGGCTAGCGAGGGCCCGATTCGGTTCGGTCAGCCTCTCGCGGAGCACGTCGAGGAGAAACTCACCAACGGCACCCGACAGGGGGGTCGATGAGCGACGGATCGAAGGTCGTTCCGGAAGCCGAGCCGCTCGACGACATCATCCTCGGTGACGACGACGCGACGACCGACCCGCCGCCTCCGCCGCCACCGGTACAGCCCAAGCCGTCTTCGCCGCCGCCGTTGCGCTCGTCGCCACGCGGCGTGGAGGCTTCGGGCGTGCCCGCCGTCGCGCCGTCGGCGCCGGCGGACGATCCGCAGCGTGCGAGCTCGGGGGCGATGCGGGCGGGCGACGCGAGCAAGGACGTGAAGGAGGCGCAACGCAAGCGCGCCAAGATGACGCTTCGCATTCCGGACGACGAAGTGTCGCGTCCGCAACAGATGTCCGACCTCACGCCCGTCGCCGGAGTACCGGCCGCTGGGGCGCAGTTCTCGTCCCAACGACCTCCTTCGGTGCCGGACGACCTCACGAGCCCGATGTTGCAGGCTCCGGTGATGGCTTCGCTCACGGGGCCGCCGCCGCCGGAGTCCGAGGTGGACATCTCGGCCGACGACACGCTCGAGCTGCCGGCGCGCAGGCTCGGCCCCGAGGAGGTGGAAGCCGCGCTGTCGCCGGCGCGTGTCCCCGCGGTCGGTGTCGACACGACCCACGAGCCGGGATGGACGCCGTTCCAGCCCAACGTCGAGGACCGCGACGCGATGCTCCCGATCCAGCCGATGCCGATCTACGACGTCGGCGCGGAGCCTGCCCCACCTGCGACCGCGGCCTCGGCGTCGGCGCGCCCCCCGCCCGTGACCACGACGAACGGGACGGTCGTCGATCCGCACGAGGCCGCAGATGCGGACCGGGCATCGTCGCCGTCGCAGCCTCCCATCTCCGAGGAGATCCCCGTCGACATGGATCTGTCGGACATGGCGGATGCGTCGAGCGAGGATCTCGCGACGAGCCCGCGTCTGCCGATCGCGCTCGACTCGGAGGAGATCCGGCTCGACGACGGCGATCGCCTCAGCGAGACCGGCGAGGTCGAGGTCGCGCCCGAGGATCTCGTCAGCGTCGAGTCGCTGCCGTCGCCGGCGCAACAGCCGCCGCCGGCGCAGCAGCCGCCGCCGGCGCAACAGCCGCCGCCGGTGAAGTCGGCGGGGAAGTACCCGGCGTTCAAGCCCGAGGGCCCGACGGCGACGTCGCTCATGCAAGGCGCGGCGCCGCCACCCCATCGGCCTCCGCCTCCTCCGGCCGTCGCGTCGGCCGAGGCCGCGCCGCCGATCGCGCCTGCGCCGCCTCCGCCTCCGCCGGCTCCGCCGGCAACGCACGTGTCGCCGGCGGTCGCCGTGAACGCTCCGCCTCCGCCGCGTCGGGATTCGAGCCCGCTCATCTTCGTCCCGCCGGTGGGCACGCTCGCCCCGCCGCCGATGAGGGAGGACGCGGTCCAGCAGAAGAAGAAGACCCGTCCGTGGTGGGAGGAGCTGTTCAACGACGACTTCATCCGCACGATGGCCAACGTCACCGACGCGCAGATCCGCGGGGAGGTGAACTTCATCGAGGAGAGCCTCGGATGCGAAGCCGGGGCGATGATCCTCGACCTCGCGTGCGGGACGGGGCGTCACGCCGTCGAGCTGGCGTCGCGCGGCTACCAGGTCGTCGGGTTCGATCTGAGCCTCGCGATGCTCGCGCGCGCCTCGGACGAAGCGCAGGATCGGAACGCGAAGATCAACTTCGTCCAGGGTGACATGCGGGAGATGACGTTCGAAGACACCTTCGACGGCGTCTACTCGTGGAACACGAGCTTCGGCTACTTCGACGAAGAGAAGAACAGCTCGGTCATCGCGCGCGTCCACCGCGCGCTGAAGAAGGGCGGGCAGTTCCTCCTCGACGTCGTCAACCGCGACTACATCATCCGGCAGGCGCCGTCCCTCGCGTGGTTCGAAGGCGACGGATGCATCTGCATGGACGAGATGACGGTCGACTTCATCACCAGCCGCATGAAGGTGAAGCGCACGCTGATGATGGATGACGGCCGCACGAAGGAGATCGAGTACTCGATCCGCGCGTACGCCCTCCACGAGCTCGGCAAGATGCTCCACGACAACGGCTTCCGCGTCGCGGAGGTCAGCGGCCGCACGGGCACGCCGGGCGTCTTCTTCGGCTGCGAGTCGCCGCGCACGCTGATCCTGGCCGAGAAGCGGTGACTGCGCCGAGTCTCGCGATCCGGAGACGAGGGGCGCTCAGCGTGACGCGACTTCGCTCGGAGGCGCGTCCTTGCAGCAGCGCGTGCCCGTCTCCGCGCCGCTGTACACGGCGTCGTGGCCGATCTGGTACTGGCGGCACGCGTGGCGGCTCGGGATCCACCACGAGCCCTTCAGGACCTCTTTCCAGCCGTGCTTTCCGCGGCCGTCCGCTTGCACCCACTCCTCGAGGTTCCCGGCCATGTCCATCACGCCGAAGGGGCTCGCGCACCGCTCGTGGGAGCCGACCGGCGCGCGGTGATCGACGAGACGGCCGGGGCGGCCGAGGTTCTTGCTGATGTCGACGTTGCACGCCGTCGAGTCGCGCTCCCAGCCGTAGGGATACGGGCGCATCTCTTCGCCTTCGCACGCGAACACCCACTCGCTCTCGCGGCAGAGGCGGGCGCCCTCGGACTCGCACAGCTTCTTCGAGGACGTCCACGACATGTGGTTGCGCGGCTTGTCGCTCCCTTCCTCGACGCGCTCGGTGACGTCGATGCAGAAGCGCATGTGGACGCGCTGCTTCGACTTGCAGACCGACTTCGCGTAGCGCTTGCAGCGGAAGTGGTGGTAGCGGCTGCCCGGCGGGTCCATCCACTCGAGGCACCTCTGCTCCACCTCGGGGCAGTAATCGCCCTCGACGAGCACCATGCCGGGCGGGCACACGTTCGCGTCGCTCGTCTTCCCCGCGGTCGGCGCATTCTTCGCGACCGGCGCCGTCGGAGGAAGCGGCTGGATCCTCGCGAGGGCGAGGCTCGCCGACCCGATCGGCGCCGGCGTCTCCATCGCCTCCTTCTGCACCGGCTGAGGGCGCGCGCATGCAGGCACGAGCCCTCCACCGAGGGCGGCTCCCAGGACCACGAGGCCCCACGTACGGGCGGGCGATGGCGACGGCATGGGCGTTCGGGGCTTAACTCAGGACGGCAGGGGAGACCACGAAAACCGTCCGTGGCGGAGCTTTCCACGCTCCTCGGTCCCGCTCGTCCGTTCCGCCTGCTCCGATGGTCAGTGGCGGGTCGTTCGGGCAAGCGGCTCTCGGTGCTCGGAAGGCACGTCCCGTTCTCGGAAGAGGTCGCCCCGACGAGCGGCGCTCGTTTTGCGAGAACCCATCAATCCCCGAAGTCGATGCCGTCCGGGTACACGCCGACTTCCCAGCGCTTTTTCGTCGCGAGCGTGTCCCGGTCGATCTCGAGGACGCTGCCGGGCCCTTTGTGGTCACCCTCGCAGACGAGGTAGACCCGCCCGTCCTTCGCGACCTTCACCGCATGCGGGAGGGTGCACTCGCGCTTCGTCAGCGTCGCGCGTCCGGTCACGCGCGACTCGCGCAGGTCGACGCGGACGAGGCCGTCGGGCGCCTGCGTCGGGACGAGCACCGTCGTGTCGTCGAGGAACGCCGGCATGAACGCCTTCGCGGCGAGCGGCACCGTCCGCTCCGGGACGAACGCCTTCGCGGCGCGATCGAAGACACGCACGTCTTGTCCCTCGAGGTCGGCGACGAGCACGATCTTCTCGTCGGGCGAGAGCGCGACGGAGTAGGGGCCGTACCGCGGCACGCCCGGCACGCCCGGCGACGCGCCGAGAGGGACGCGCGTCGACGGGAAGCCTTCGGCGGACAAGTCCACGATCGCGAGCTCGTCCGAGCCGTAACAGGCGATGAACGCCGTCCGATCGTCGCGCGTCGTGACCATGCCGTGCGGCGCCGTGCAGATGGGCCGCGCGCCGAGCGTCTTCATCGTCTTCGCGTCGAGCACGACGAGGCGCGCGAACATCGTCGCGGGGCTCGCGGCGCCCTTCGCGGCGACGTCCATCGCGCGCTTCATGTCGAAGTGCGTCACGAGGATGCGCGATCGATCGTTCGTGAGGATGATGTCGCCGGGGTTCTCGTCGACGTCCACGGCCTCGAGCACCGCCAGCGTCTCGAGGTCGAGCCGAGCGACCTGCCCGACGTCGCTCGCCTTGCCGTGCGACGCGTGCGGGTCCTTTTTCTTGGCGGGCTCCGGGGGGAACGCGAGCGCGACGAACGCCGTCTTGCGCGCCGGGTCGATGGCGAGGTGGTGCGGCGCCTCGCGCGCGTCGGGATCGAGGTCGACGGGGACGGTCACGACGGTGTCCCCATCGCGATCGATGACGCTGATGGTGTCCGAGCCGTTGTTCGTGACGTAGGCGGCGCGCTCGCGAGGTATGGTGATCGTCGCGCCCGGCGTCAGAGGACCCGCTTTGTCGGCGCGCGCCTTCTTGCAGCTCGAGCAGCCGGAGAGCGCGACGAGCGCACCGACGGCGACGCTTCCGATGTACAACCGGAGCGTGCTCGACATCAACGTACGAGGGACGTCGTTCTGGATGCGCGTGGCCGCCCTCGTCCTCATCGCCTCCGCTGCTCTTTCTACCACCGGCAGCGCACGGGCGAACGGCCGTTTCCCCGAGGCTCAGGTCATCGAGAGCGTCCCCGGCGATCCGAGCACGCTCTTTCTCCGCGCGACCTTCGGCATCCTGGTCTCCCGTGACGGCGGCAAGAGCTGGCGATGGATCTGCGAGCGCGCGCTCGGCTACGAGGGCCAGTGGGATCCGCCGATCGCCGTCACCCGCGACGGCCGTCTCTGGGTCGGGCTCGAGGACGGCCTCACGTGGACGACCGACGGCTGCCACGTCGACGCCGCCCCCGAGCTCGACAATCACACGATCAAGGATCTCACCACGGACCCGCGTGGCGAAACGCTATGGGCGATCACCGGCGCTCCGGGCAAGAGGAGCTACGTCTGGCGTCGGTTGCCGGGCAAGCCGTTCGAGCGCCTCGCGGATCTCGGCGAGACGAACCTGATGACGATCGAGGTCGCTCCGTCGAATCCTTCGCGCATCTACGTCAGCGGTCAGCCCTACACGACGATCCGCGGGCGCATCCATCGCTCCGACGACGGAGGCCGCACGTTCCGCACCGAGCCCGTCGACGCAGGCCCCTCCCATCCCGCCGACGCAGGCGGGCCGGTGACCGCGGACGGCCTCGTCGCGGACGGACCGATGTTCATCGGCGCCGTCGATCCTTCGGACCCGAACCGCCTGCTCGTCCGACACCTCCACGCCAAGGGCAGCGATCTCTTGCTCTCGCGCGACGGCGGGAAGACGTTCACGAACGTCCTCTCGATCACGAGCGCGATGTACGGCTTCGCGAAGAGCGGGGACGGCAAGACGTACTGGGCCGGTTCGGGCCTGCCGGAGCACGGCATCTACCGTTCGACGGATCGCGGCGAGCACTTCGAGCGCGTGGGCAACCACGGCGTGCTCTGCCTCCACGCCGCCTCGCCCGATGCGCTCTTCGTCTGTCAGAACGCGCTGTCGCTCGGAGCGCCCGCCATCGCCGTCTCGCGCGATCAGGGCGCGACCATCACTTCGCTCGCGCGCTTCACGGACATCGCCGGCCCCGTCGATTGCCCGACCGACGCGCGCGCGAACCTGTGCGCCGGCGAGTGGCCGGAGACCAAGCAGTTCATCTCTCCGCAGGACGACGCGTCCAAGGCGGACGCCGGTCGCCGCGCGCGGCGATCGAAGCGCGACGCGGGACGGGAGGAGGCCTCCGACGCGCCCGCCCGGCGCTCGACATGCAAGTGCGAGGCCGTCGGCGCCCCGGCCGGCAGGCCGGATCTTCCTTTGCTCATCGTGGGGCTCTCGTACCTCGTCGCGAGGGGCCGTGCCCGCGTCCGACGTGGATCGAAGCCGACCCAATCGGGTAACGGATTGCTCAACCGGACATCAGGCGCGGGTGACCGCCCTCGGGAGGCTCGGGCGGCAGCGCGTCATGGAGCCCCGCAGAGCCGCAATTTCCGGCCTTCCACGCGCGGTCCCATCGGAAAACACACACGGTGAGCGATCGCCCGCCAGGCGTGACGGGATGGCGCCACGTTTGCACCCGCGCCGGGCATGCGCTCGATCCTGGTGCTCGCCATCGCCGCCGTCTTCGCCACGACGTCGTTCGCCTGCATCGACGCCGCGGACCAGGGCAGCTCGACCGCCCGCCGCTCGCCGCGCAAGAACGTGCCGCGCGTCGACGACGACGCGATGGACGAGGACGAGGAGCACGACGAGGACGACACCCCGGGCGCCACGTCCGTCGACCCCGGCAACCCGAACGCGAGCTCCCGCCCGGCTCCGCCGGCCACCAAGGGCACGGAGGCCGCCGAGTTCGGCATCACGCTCTCCGACGACACGCCGACCGTCGACCTCGGCGCCTCGACGACGATCGACGTCACCATCGAGCCGAAGGGCGGGTTCAACGGTCCGGTCGAGCTCTCGGTCAGCGGCCTGCCGTCGGGCGTGACCGCTGCGCCCGTGACGGCCAACGTCGCGGGGCCCACCACGGCCAAGCTCACCTTCGAGGCGTCGTACAACACGCCGGTCACTCCGCCGAACCAGAGCGTCCCGCTCGTCGTGACGGCGAAGTCCGGCGCCGTGCAGGCCACCGCCAACGCGAACTTCAAGGTCGCGCCGAGGGTGACGATCACGATCCCCGTCAACGTCGACGCCCTGCGCGGCGCTTCCCAACTCCGCTCCGAGTACGGCGAGGCCTTCGGCCCGAACGGCCAGCCGCTCCTCACGCAGCAGGGGAACGGCATCGAAGTCCTGATCTTCAACGCCGACTCGAAGCCGCACATCATCCACGGTCCCGGCGGTCAATTCCCGCACGGCAACACGGCGGCGCCCATCCAGCCGAACTCGTTCGAGATGAGCAACGGCAGCCCGCGCAAGCGCACGCTCAACGTCGGCGCGAACGTGACGGCGTACCTGCACGACGGCAACAACGGGCAGGGAGCCTCGTTCCGCATCCGCGTGGCTGCAGCCCCGTGACGGGCCTCACCCTGACGGGCGAGGCCTGTCAGACCTCAGTCCTCAGACCTCGGTCCTCAGCGGAGGTGCGCTGAGAGGTCCTCGCTCGACAGGGCGCGCGACGACGAGCCGCCCGGTCTCGCATTTCGACCTCCATGTTCCATCGCGGACTGCGAGCGATGGTGCCCCGACCGATCGCCGAGAAGTCCGATTTTTGAGGAGCCGATCGATGCGCGAGCTCCTGTCGAGGGCCGCGAGGATCCGACAGGGGGATCTCCGCCGAGGACTGAGGACTGAGGACTCTGAAAGCGAAGGAGCCCAGAGCTCCCGCTCAGTCCAAGACGTACCGAATGCTCACGATCGTCAGCTCCACTTCTCCCGACGGCTTCTTGAACACCACCGTGTCGCCCTCGCGGCGCTTCATCAGCACGCGGGCGAGCGGTGACTTGTACGAGATGAAGCCTCGGTCCGCGTCGATCTCGTCCTGTCCGACGATCGTGTACGTGGACCGCTTGCCGTCCTCGTCCTCGACTTCGACGGTCGCTCCGAAGAACACCTGATCGGTCGCCGGGCGCTCGCTCGGCTCGACGATGTGGGCGCTCTCGAGGCGCTTCACCAAGTAGTGGATCCGTCGATCGATCTCTCGGAGCTTCTTCTTGCCGTAGATGTACTCGGCGTTCTCGCTCCGATCTCCTTGCGCGGCGGCGTCCGCGACGTCTTGGACGATCTTGGGCCGCTGCTTGGTGCGGAGCTCGATGAGCTCCTCCTGGAGGCGGCGTGCCCCGGCTTTCGTGATGTAGTTCGGCTCGTCGCTCACGGCGTCGTTCTGGCGTTGTCCTCGGCGTGCTCGAGCGCCGCCGCCGGCACGTTGGGACTACCGAGCAGACCCATCAGCACGTCGAGGCGCCACGCACGCGAGCCCCTGTAAGGCGAGGGCGTCTGGTCGTGGAGCGCGAGCACCGCGGTGGCGATGGCCCTGCGTGAAGCGTCGTGCGGGACGCTCACGATGGCCCAGCGCGCGTCCGGAGACCGGCCCCACTGGCGGCCGGCCTGGACATGGACGCGACGCGAGCCCTCTCGGATGGCGACCCGCGTGTTGAAGGGTCGAACGAGCGCGACGGCCCGCTCGGCGAACGCGAGGCGGTCGAAGCGCTCGGTCGAGCTCTCCGCGAGGTCCTGCTCGGCCCTCTCGACGCGCTCGATCTCGACGTGCAGGCGCGGCATCGTCCTCAGTCTACGGCCCCAGCCCTCGCGTCGCCAGGCATCACCTTCCTCGAGCGCGTGCTTGGAGCTCGAGGTAGTAGCTCACGAGGTCCCGCTCCTTGTGGCCCATCGCGACGAAGCGAGCCACGCGGCCGAACGGCCAGACGCGCGTGTCCGGCGGAACGATCATCGCCCAGTACCCGAGCTCGTTGGGCGTGATGTCGAGCCACTCGGCGTCGAGGCGGCGCGCGAGGATCTCGCTCAAGAGCGCGCCGTGACGGCGAAGCTCGTAGGCCTCGTCGCTCGTCTTGACGACGCGATCGGGGAACGACTCGAGGAGGACGGCCTGCATCGCCTCGATGCCGCTGACGTCGGCGCGCAGGTCGATGCCGCGCTTCAACCGGTAATCGAGCCCGAGCTCGCGCGAGAGCAACGTGAACTGGATGCGTGCCTCGAGCACGGACGTCGGAAGCACGTCGAGCGAGCGCGGCTCCGCGCCGATCCCGGGCGGGAGCGCGAGGTGCTCCGCGAGCTCGTCGCCGCTGCCGAGCTTGGGGAGGAGCGGCGCCTTCGGAAGCAGAGGCGCCGGGCTCTCGAGCCGGTACGGCGGCAAGGAGGCGCCGTGCATGAACGTGCGCGCCTCGGGCGGCGGCAGGAGGGAGGACGACGGCGGTGCGGCGGACGGGATCGGCGCGGGCGCAGGTACGACCGGCTCGACGGCGGCGACGTGCGCCGACGGCGGCTCGAGCACCGGCGCTGGCTCGAGGACCGGCGCCGGCTCGAACGTCGGGGGCACCGACAGGGCGCGCGCCTCGTTCGACGGAGGACGCATCGGCGTCGGCCGCTCGTGCGCGTCCTTCTCCTCCGACACCGATCGCGCCGACGCGACGTCGGACGGTCGACGCGGCGGCGCCGGCCGAGGCTCCGGCATCGGCGTGACCTTCCGCGGCTCCGCGACCGCGCTCCTCGGGACGATGGGCGAGTCCGGCTCGGCGCGCGGATCGAGCGTCGCGCTGGGCCGCGTCTCCATCATCACGCCGCTCAGCCGCGGGCGCCGTGGAGGCTTCGGCTGGTCCGGCGGTGACGACGCCGGCGCTGCCGGCACGGCCGGCGCTGCCGGTGCGGCTGGCTGGAGCGGGTCGGGGCCGGGCAAGTCGAGCGTGAACGAGGCCGCCGGATCGGCCGGCGGAACCTCGAGCTCGATCGGCGTGCGCGCGGCGGGCGGAGGCACCTCCATCGAAGGCCTCGAACGAAGCGGAGGAACGGACGCCGAGCGCGCCTGCGCGGCGACCGGCGGCGGCTCGAGCTCGAGCGTGGGCCCATCGAGCAATCCTTCCCGGACGGAGACGTTCGGCTCGCTCGGAGGTGCGACCGGAGCCGCGGCCGGCATCCTGCGCGAAGACCGCGCAGCCGGCGGGACGGACAGCGGCGGGATCGGCGGCAGGTTGCGACCGTCGCTCCCTTCGAACGGCGGCGGCGCGATCGGAGTCGCGGTCGGCATCTGGCGGCTCGACGGGGCGGGGGCCGAGACGCGTGCGGGGCGGGACGACAGCGGCGGCGGCGGCACACCTCGCGACGGCCGGACGGGCGGCGGCGGAGGCGGGCTCGAGACCGACGGGGGCGGGGGCGGTGGAAGCCCCTGCGAGAGGTCCGCCGGGTCGAACGCCCGGGCGCCGGGCGGCTCGAGCGAGGACTGCAGCGACGACTGCAGAGGAAGCTCGAGCGGGACGTCGTCGTTCCCGAGCGGGACCGGCTCTGCCGCAGGCATCGCCGGCGGTCGGCTCGGCTGGGGAGCGGGCGTGTACGCGTCGACCAGCGTCTTCTTCGCGTTCGGCGCTGCACCGCTCGCCCGCGCGAGGAGACGCTGCGCGCGCAGGAGCAGCCCCTCGTCGACGCCGGGCGCGTCGACGAGGTCGCGCGCGTAGGGTGCCGCGCGGCGCGGATCGCCCGCTTCGAGCCAGGCCTCCGCGGCGAGGAGCGCGAGCTCCTGGAACGAGGTCATCGAGAGCGCGAGCGCGGAGACACGCTCGGCGATCAGCTTCGGCGCCTCGAGGCGCATCGCCAGCGACGCGCGCGCGCGGAGATACGTCGTCCCGGGCGTGCGGCCGTGGCGGCGTTCGACGTCGTCGATCGCGTCGAGGATCCCGTCGAGCTCCCCGTTGTCGAGACGCGTCTCGATCGCCCAGAGCTCGGGCGACGCGAGGGGCCCTTTCTCGGGCATGTCCCGCATCGAGACCGATCCCTCGAGCGACTTGTAGAGCGCGCGCGAGTCTTCGTCGGTCGCCGTCTCGGCGCGCGATCGCAAGAAGGCGATCACGTCCGCGCGCGGGAGCGACTCCGTGATGACCGGACGCGGCCCCTTGTGCGAAAGCCCGCCGATCGCGTTCTGGAGCCGCTGGAGATCCGTGAAGCTCGGTCGCTTGTACGTCCTCGCGCCCGGCTTCTGCTCCTTCGTCCAAGCCTCCGTCGACAGGACGACCGCCGTGTCGGCCGGCTCCGACTCGAGGATCGTCGCCAGGTACAGCGCCTGGAGCGTCGCTCCGACGTGGTCGAGCTCGAGGTCGCGCGCGAGGGCGGCGAGATCGAGGAACACGCCGTGGTAGGCGCGCTTCGAGGCGTCGTAGCCGTCCGCTTGGAAGAGCTCTGCCGGGCCGAGGTAGCGCGCGATGCGCCGAACGGCAGGTCCGCGGGAGTAGGCGTCCGGTAGGACGGGCTGCATCGCTTGCGCGAGATCGCGAGCCACCGCGGGCGTCATCCCGAAGTTCTCGAGGCGAGCGAGCGCCTGCTCGGCGGTGGTCTGGTAGCCGTGCTCGCGCACGCGCTTCGGCTCGCTCGCGCGAAGCTCGATCTCGGCGCTGTCGAACATCGCGTACTCGGCTTCCGGCGGTCCACTCGCACGGAGCACGACGCGGTCCCCTATGGTCAGGAGACAAGTCGCCGAAGCGGTCGTCGTGGTCACCCGAGTACCTCGCTCATCGCCTTTGGGGCGCCCCCTCTTCGCGTGCGCCCGAGGATCTCACAGGTCGTGCCACGGATCACGGGAGCATTTCCACGCTCGACAGCACGACCATCACCCTGAGCCTCACCCTCTCGTTTTACAGTGTAACTTGCTGGTATCGCCACAATTGCTCGCCGGTCTTTTCCCTTCCCCGGCGGAACGGGCCGCTCTATAGATGCGGTGCCCTCGCGCCCTCGGAAAACGGGTCAGAGGCTCGGAGCCCTCATGAAAGCACGAACGCTCTACGCCGCCGTCTTCCTCGCCTCCGGAGTAACCGCCGCCGCTTGCGGGTCCAAGCAGCCGCCGCCGAAGGAGCCGCCGCACGTGGAGACCGTCGCGGACGCCGGCACCGACGCCCCCGAGGAGCCCGAGCCGGAGCCGCCGAGGTCGCTCTACGAGCGCCTCGGCAAGGACGAAGGCATCGCCGCGTTCGTCGAGACCTGGATCAAGAACCTCTCGGCGGACAGCAAGCTCACCAAGCGGATGGCGACGCTGAAGGGGCAGAAGCTCGAGAAGTTCACGAAGGACCTCGTCGACATGATCTGCGTCGAGGCGGGCGGGCCCGAGGCAGGCGCCGAGTGCACGTACGAGGGCCGCTTCATGAAGGAGCTGCTCGGCGCGAAGTCGAAGCTGAAGGAAGACGAGTGGAACGCGATGCTGCTCGACCTTCGCAGCGCGCTCGAGGAGCACAAGGTCGGCGACGCCGAGCAGCAGGACCTCGCCGCCGCGCTGGCGAAGTTCCGCGACGACGCGGTCGAGCCGCCGAAGACGAAGTGACGTCTTCCTCGGGCAGAGGACGACGATGAAGCACGCCGCCGACGCACTCCTCCGTCCCGAGCAGGCTGCGTACCTCGAGAGCATCGAGCCTCCGAGGGACCCGCTCCTGGCGGAGATGGAGGCCTACGCCCAGGAGAAGAGGCAGCCGATCAGCGATCCCGAGGTCGCCTCGTTCCTCGCGGTCACGGCCCGCGCGTGCGGCGCACGCTCGATCGTCGAGGTCGGCACGAACATCGGCTACGGCGCGATCGTCCTCGCACGCGCAGCCGGGCCCGACGCGCGCGTCGTCACGATCGAGAACGACGCGGCGTTGGTGCAGGTCGCGCGCGGCTTCGTCGAGCGTGCCGGCCTCGGAGACCGCATCGAGGTCCGGCACGGCGACGCGCTGGCGGAGCTCGCGGCGATCGGCGGAGAGATCGACCTCGTCTACATCGACTGCGTGAAGGAGCACTACCCGCAGTACCTCGACCTCGTCCTGCCGAAGCTCTCGGCCAAGGGCGTCATCGTCGCGGACAACGTCCTCTGGAAGGGGCTCGTCGCCGCCACCGAGGTCCCCACGGGCGAGGTCGCTCGCGTGGAGGCGCTCCGGGCGTTCAATCGACGGATCGTGTCGGACGCCCGCCTGCGGGGCGTGATCCTCCCGCTCGGCGACGGCGTCGCGTACGCGGTCCGCGCCTGACCGCCCCTCGTGAGGCGATCAGGCCGAGGCGCTGGCGACGGCGCTCCGGCTCGCGTGCGCCGGCGTCTCCGGAGAGGGCGGGGGAGCGTCGGCGGAGCGCTTGTACCCGCACTCCTTGTCCGCGCAGGCGATCATCGGCTTCGCCTTGGTGCCGCCCATGACGAGGAACTTCGCCCCGCACGACGGGCACGGCTCGGGGACCGGCTTCTGCCAGAGCTTGAAGTCGCAGTTGACGGTCTCGTCGTTGTAGCGGCTGCAGCCGTAGAACGTCTTGCCGCCCTTCTTCTTCGGGCGCACCTCGATGATGTCGCCGCCGCACTTCGGGCAGGCGACGCCGAGCGGGACGGGCTTCGCGTTCTTGCAGGCGGGGTAGCCGGTGCAGGAGAGGAACTCGCCGTAGCGACCGCTGCGGATCGCCATCTTCTTCCCGCACTTGTCGCACTCGATGTCCGTCTCGCGCGGCGGCGGGGCTCCCTCGCCGTCGGCGCCCATGTCGCGCGTGGCCTTGCACTTCGGGTAGTTCGAACAGCCGGCGAACCACCCGTTCTTCGACCAGCGCTTGATCATGTAGCCCTGCTTGAGCGAGCGGAGCTTCTCGTCCTCGGCGTTCGGCCCGCACTGGTCGCAGAGCTCGTCGGGCATCGGCACCGGATCCGGGTGCCAGCGCTTGCCCTTCTTGCTCTTCTCGAGCTGGGCGCGGAACTTCTTGTAGAAGCGCGAGAGGAGGGCGATCCGCTCCTGCTTGCCGGACTCCACCTCGTCGAGCTCCTCTTCCATGCTCGACGTGAAGGCGGGATCCATGAAGTCGAGCTGGCACTGGAGCAGGCCGTCGACGACCATCTTCCCGAGCTGCGTCGGGCGGAAGTAGCGGCCGTCGACCTTCTCGACGTAGTCGCGCGCCTGCACCTTGCTGATGATCTCGGCGTAGGTGCTCGGGCGCCCGATCCCGCGCTCCTCGAGCTCGCGCACGAGCGAGCCCTCGTTGTAGCGGGGCGGAGGCTGCGTGAACTTCTGCTCGGCGAGGACGCCCGGAGGCGTGACGAGCTCGAGGGAGTCGCCCTCGGCGAGCTCCGGCAGCATGCCTTCGCCCTCGGCCTCGTCCTTGTCCTTCGCGTCCGCGTCGTCGGCGTCTTCCTTGTCGCCCGCCTGCTGCGTCTCCTCCGCGGTCGCGCCGTAGACCTCGAGCCAGCCGGCGAACTTCAAGACGCGGCCGCTCGCGCGGAGCAGATACGTCCTGCTCTCGCCGTTCGCCTTCGGCGTCGCCTCGATCTCGACCGAGGTCTGATCGTAGACGGCCTCCTTCATCTGGCTCGCGACGAAGCGGTCCCAGATCAGCTTGTAGAGCTTGTACTGGTCGTCCTTGAGATGCTTCTTGACCTTCTCGGGCGTGTGCTCGAGCGACGTCGGACGGATCGCCTCGTGCGCGTCCTGGGCGTTCTTCTTCGACTTGAAGACGTTCGGGTCCTTCGGGACGCTGTCCTTGCCGTAGCGCTGCCCGATGTACTCGCGGACCGCGGCGAGCGCGTCGGGCGACACGCGCGTCGAGTCCGTACGCATGTACGTGATGAGACCGACGACGCCGCCGTCCTTCCCGAGGTCGACGCCCTCGTAGAGGCCCTGCGCGATCTGCATCGTGCGCTTGGCGCCGAAGCCGAGGCGGTTGACCGCGTCCTGTTGCAGCTTGCTCGTCGTGTAGGGCGCGTACGGCTTGCGCTTGCGCTCGGAGGTCGAGATCTTGACGACCTTGTAGACGGCGCCTTCGAGGTCCTTCTTGACGCGCTCGGCGGTCGGCCCGTCCTTGACCTCGATCTTCTTGCCGTTCTCCTGCGCGAGGCGCGCGGCGAACGTCTGCCGCTTCGGCGACTTGTCCGCGGCCTTCGCGAGGGTCGCGCCGAGGTTCCAGTACTCCTCGGGGACGAACGCCTCGATCTCACGCTCGCGATCGACGATGAGGCGCAGGGCCACGCTCTGGACGCGCCCGGCCGAGAGCCCGAAGGCGAGCTTCGACCAGACGAGCGCCGAGACGTCGTAGCCGACGATCCGATCGAGGACACGCCGCGCACGCTGCGCGTCGTAGAGGTTCTTGTTGAGCTTCCGCGGCGAGGCGACGCCCTTCTGGACGCCGTTCTTCGTAATCTCGTGGAACTCGACGCGCTTGGCCTTCTCGGGCGTGCCCGTCAGCTCCTCCGCGAGGTGCCACGCGATGGCTTCGCCTTCACGGTCGGGGTCGGTGGCGAGCAGGATCTCGTCGGCTTCCTTCGCCGCGGCTTTCAGCTCCTGGAGGATCTTCTCCTTGCCGGGGACGATCTCGTACGTCTCCTGGAAGCCCTTCTCGACGTCGATGCCCATTTTCTTGGGCAGGTCCTTGACGTGACCCTTCGAGGCGAGGACCTCGTAGCCACTACCGAGGTACTTTTTGATCGTCTTGGCCTTTGCCGGCGACTCGACGACTACGAGTGTCTTGCCCATCCCCGTCTCTGATTCTTTCCGTTTCGCGTCTCTGGAACCCTTGCTTCTTCGGAGGCCCCGGATCCCGGATCTCGCACAAACTAGAGGAGGTGGAGAGCGAGGTGAAAAAGCCGAGTACTTCCGATAAGTTATGTTCCAACTCTGCGGCGGAAGAACCCGTCCGGGCCCTCTACTACTACGTCCTTGAGGGAGAGCGTCAAGAGTGCCGTGAGCGTCGAGCTGGTCGGTAGGCCCGTCCGCGTGACCAGCTCATCCTGATGGATCGGCGCGGCGGAAAGGTTGGAAAATACGAGCTTTTCCTCGCGAGTCCATCCGTCGAGCTCGACCGGGAAGAGAGGCGGGGAAGAGTAGGTCTGCGGCTGGCATCGCCTCCGCGGCCGAGGGACCCGGAGCGGCATTCGGCCGCCCCAGAGAGCGTTCGGGTCGCCGAGGTCGGGTGGCGGTAGGCCGAGCTGCTCGAAGAACCACTCGATCGACCAGAACGGGATCGCGCCTTCCGCGCCCTCCGCCATCGAGCCCTCGAACTCGAACGTGTTGGGCATGCCGGGCACGACGTACACCGGCCGCCCGAGCTCGCGCGCCCTCCTCGCCGCATTTCGCGAGCCGGACCTGAGCGAAGCCTGGATGACGACCACGCACTCCGCGAGCCCGACGAGCACGGCGTTGCGGAAGCGCGGGCTATTGGCGTCCTTCGGCTTTCCGTCCGGGAAGGGCCAGATGATGCGCGACGTCGGCGACTGCTCGATCGCGCGGAAGAGGTCCTCGTTCGCCGCCGGGTAGATGACGCCGCGTCCGGCCGGGCTCACGAGCCAGGTCGCGCCGCCGGCCTTCATCGCGCCTTCGTGCGCGAGCCGGTCCACCCCGACGGCCCCGCCGGACACGACCGTGACGCCGGCGCGGGCGAGGTGGTAGGCGAGCTGGAAGGCGAGCTGCTTCGACCCGTCGATGGCCTGTCGCGATCCCACGATCGCGACGACGCGATCGCCTTCGAGCGGTCCGGAGACGACGAGGTCGGGCGGCTCGTCCAGATGACAGAGCCTCTCGGGGTAGCCCGGATCGTGTGGTCTCAGCTTCACGCCCGCGGGTCGGCCGCGCGGCGGAGGAGTTGTGCACGTCGCTCACCTCGGCCGCGAGTAGACCTGCGCCGCGACGGATCCGCTTCCTTTCTTGGCGTGGAGATCGACCTTGTAGGGCACCGGCACCGGGACGATCGGGCAGATCGGATTCGGCGCGGCCCCGATCGCCGCCGCGGGGCCGCCCATGCCGTCCTGCGCCGCGAGGACGTTGTAGAGCGGCGGCGCGAGGAGGTTCACCTCGATGTCGGCGATCCCTTCGCCGTACGCGACGATCGCGTAGCACTTGCTGCCGTCGAGGTTCGCGATGAAGCCCACGTGATCGCCCTCGGCGAGGTGGCCTCTCGCGACCTCTCCATCCGGGGTCATCCCCGGGGCGTACCGTGCGGCCGCCGCGCGGAGGCCGGCCTCCGCCGCGTCGTCGGCGCTCCCGGACGGGGGCCCGAAGAACGCGGCCCCCGCCGCCGCGGCCGCCGCGAGCAGGCTGGCGAGCGCGTCGGGGTCGGTCGTGTACACCCTGCCGAGCGCGGCGGTCTCTCGCGCGGGCTGCGCGCCGCACGGCTGGCCCGGCGCGCACGGCGCCGGAGGGGCGGGCGCGCCGGCCGCCGGCGCGGGCGCGTCCACGCCCGCGCCGAGGCTCGGGCTCGCGGGCGGCTGGCTCCGGCTCCCTCCGCACGCGAGCGCCGTCAGGGCGGCCGCCGGGAAGAGCGCGGCGGGCACGAGACGACGAGCGGCCTTCATGGCCATGACGGTATCAGCTCAGTCGCCGCCGTGCGTCCGATGCGAAGCTGCGGCCTGCTTCACCACGGCCGCTCGCATGGCCGAGCCGGGATGGTGAGCGACGTACGTCGGGCGGAAGCGCGAGAGCGCCACTTGGTTCTCGACCTCGACGTGCGCGAAGAACCGGAGCAACGCGAGCGCGCCCTCCTCGTTGCGGCCGGCCTCCAGCATGCGGACCGTGGCCTCGTTGTCGCGTTCGACCTGCCGGCCCGGGTACACGAAGCTCGCCGTCTCGGCCGCCTTTCGCTGCTCCGCCTTCGTCCACACGTCGTCGCCGCTTTCCTTGGTGGGCGTCGGCTTCGGGCACACGAGGTCGCCGGCGCGAAGATGCGTGAGCTCGCGCGCGACCACGAACGAGAGCACCTCGGCGAGGCGCTCCTCGTACGTGTCCGCCGGTCGCGAGGCGATGTAGAAGCCGGGCGGCGGCGGCAAGAGCGGTCGGCCGGGGACTTGGGATCGGGCGAGGAACGACGCGTAGTCCTCGACCTTCCGATCGTTGTTCGCGTCGTCGTAGGACGCCGCCCGCGCGACGTGCGCGGCGAGGCGGAGCATCGCGTCGGAGAGCAGCACGACGTAGTCGCCGTCGTCGTCGCAAGCGACCTGAGCGAAGGGATCGGACGTGTTCGTGTCGAACGCGACGTACACGCCGGTGAGCCGCCTCTGATCGTTCGCGGGCAGCCGGGTCACGAGCCTGCGCAGCTCGGCCTGCGCTCTCACCCGGAGATCGGCCCTCTCGAGCTCGGGCGCGACCTCGTCGGCCCACGCGACGCGCGGTCCGAGGAGGATGGCCAAGGCGAAGAGGACGAGGGCCTTCCACATGCTTGTCACGTAGCACCGTGTCGGCCGCCGAGCCGCCCGGTTGCGTGAATTCGTCCCCCTCCGCGACGGAGGCCGACCCGACGGCAGGGCCTACTGCCGCACGAACTTGAACGGAATGTTGATGGTCGTCGGCGAGCCCGGGGCGGGGAAGGTCCACGTGCGGACCTGGTTCTCGATGCACTTGGCGACGACGGGATCGTCGCCGCTCGACGAGGTGCTCGAGACCGAGCCGTTGGGCGCGACGTTCGCCGTGACGGTGACGTTCACGCTGCCCTTGTCGGCGCCCGCGCGCTCCCAGCACGTTCGCTTCACGGCGGCACGATGCGACTGTACGACACGCTCGACTCCGGCCTGATCGAGGCCTCCGCCGGAGCCCGTGCCCCTGCTCGGTCCGACGCTCGGTCCGCCCGTCCCCGGGACGAGGTTTCCGAGGTCGAGGCCCTTCTTCTCCTCGGTCGGCGTGGGGGCCGGCTTCGACGTCTTCGCCGCGGAGGCGGTCTTGGGCTTCTTCTCGGTCGGCGCGGGATTGGCGGAGGGGGCGGCCGACGCCGCCGGAACGTCGTCGATCTCGTCGACCGTGGGCGCAGGCGTCGGCGCCGGCGTGGTCGGAGCCATCTGGATGACCACGGGTTGGGGCGGCGGCTGGCGAGAGACGAAGAAGGCGAGGCCGAGGCCGAACCCCAACGCGAGCAAGGGGATCGGCACGAACCAGAGCGGGACGCCTCGCTTCTTCGCCGGGGCGGTCTCCACCGCCGGCGCCGGCTGAGGCACGAAGGACGGGCCCGGGCCGATGCCCACCGAGCTCTCTCGGAACGCCGCGGGCGGCGCGATGCCCGCCGAGCTCTCTCGGAACG
>CALFEQ010000028.1 GCA_937949945.1 uncultured Myxococcales bacterium | reverse complement strand
GGCTCAGGCTCCAGGCTCCAGGGGGATGCGTGGGGCTGAGCTCGTCGTCATCCAAGTCGGCGAGCCGGGGCGTTTCGGGATACTCTGAGCGTCGTTGGCGCGTTGCGGCCTGGCGGGGACGCACCCCTGAGGACTGAGGACCGAGGACTGAGGACTGAAATGAATCTCGCTACCAAGCTCGCGACCGGCGTCGTCGTGTCGGCGCTCGTCTTCGCCTGTGGAGGCAGCACCAAGCAGCCGGACGCGCCTGTCACGCCGCCGGCCGAGGAGACTCCCGCGGCGCCGCCCGCCGAAGAGAAGTCGTCTGGCGCCGAGCCGGAGGCGGCGGAGGAATCCTCCGCAGCGGAGACGTCCGCCTCCGAGGAGACGGCCGACGCCGATGCAGGGGCGCCGACGCCAAAGCCGATTCAGATCGAGGTGAAGGACGAGTGCACGCCTGTCGCCGTCGATTTCGAGAAGCGAGCACGTCCGAGCCTGAAGGCCTGTTATCGCGAGGGTAAGAAGAAGGACCCCAACCTCGAGGGGACCGTGAAGCTCCGCGTCACGGTCGACGTGAAGGGCAAGATAAAATCGATCAAGGTCGTCGAAAAGACGCTGCCCAATCCCGTCGCGGACTGCATGCTGAAGGCGCTCAAGGCAACGCCCTTCCCCGAGGTCGAGAAGTGCTGGAACTCGACCCTGACGATTCCGGTGACGTTCCCCACGCCGCCCTGATTCCTCCTTCCCGGTGCGTTCTGGCGTGACCGGGAGGCACAATTCGTATAGAGCGGCGGGCCATGTGCCCAATCGTTCGCCGTTCTTCTGCCTCCCTCGCCTTCGTCGCCACCACTGCTTGGTCGTGCATCGCCTCTGCCCAGGCAGCTCCCGCATCCACGCCTGCGGTCCCCGAAGAGACCGTGAAGCCCCAAACCGCGACGACAGGGACGACCGACGTCGCCAATGGCGGCTTCGCGACCAGCAGCCAGCCGCCGGAGGACGATGCCACCTACGTCAATGACGTCAGCATCGGTCTCGGCGGCCTCTTCTCGTCCGGCAACGCGCGTACGGTCGCGGTGACCTCCTTCGCACGGGCTCGCTTCCGCAGGGAAGCGCATCAGGTGAGCGGCGCCGCCGTCGGGAACTTCGCGCGGGCGGGCAAGAAGGGAGAGGCGGTCGAGACCACCGTCGAGAACTTCCAGGGGCTGCTCCGCTACGACTACTACCTCGGCGAGAACGTCTCGCTGTTCCTCCAATCGACGGGGCGCCGCGATCGGTTCCAAGGGCTCGACCTGCGCTTGAACGTCGATCCCGGTCTCGCCTACTACTTCATCAATACCAAGACGCACCGGCTCCAGATCGAGCTCGGCTACGATCTCCAGCACGACATCCGCCGCGACGACTCGCGCGCGCAGCCGGTGCCCGAGGGATCCCCGGCCGGGACGCCGCCTCCGCCTCCGCTGCCGAAGACGCAGACCCTCCACAACGCGCGCGTGTTCGTCGGCTACGAGAACAAGCTCCGCAAGGAGGTCAGCCTGATCGTGAGCGCCGAGTACCTCCAGAACTTCGGTGATCTCGAGACCTACCGATTCATCGGAGACATCGGCCTCAAGTCGAACGTCGCCGACAACCTCGCGCTCGCGACGACCTACACCGCGCGTTACGAGAACAAGCCCCTACCCAACGTCGCGGACCTCGACTCGATCGCGTCGGTCAATCTCGTCTACTCGTTCTTCTGAATTCAAGCTTCGGAAAGGCAATCGCCATGAGCATCCTGAAGGAATTCCGCGAGTTCGCGCTGAAGGGGAATTTCCTCGATCTCGCCGTCGGTGTGATCATCGGCGCGGCCTCCGGGAAGGTCGTGAACTCGCTCGTCGAGAAGATCATCATGCCGCCGATCGGCCTGGTGACCGGACGCGTGAACTTCATGGACTTGAAGATCGTCCTCCAGGAGTCGGCGCTCGGTCCCGACGGCAAGGAGGCGGTGAAGGAGGTCGCGATCGGCTACGGGGCCGCGCTCCAGGCCTTCGTCGAGCTCCTCATCATCGCGTGGGTCATCTTCCTCATCGTGCGCGTGTACAACCGCTTCAAGAAGAAGGCCGAGGAGGCAGCGGCCGCGGAGCCGAGCGCGCAGGAGAAGCTCCTCGGCGAGATTCGAGACCTGCTCAAGGCGCAGGTCGAGAAGAAGTGACCTTGTGGAGGAGGCTCCGGGCTCCAGGCTCCAGGCTCCAGGGGTTGGTTCTTCGTCGGCTTCGCGTGCCTCTCCGAGCTCCGAGGGCTGGGCTGTGTGAGTGACGGCTTCTCCTCCTGGAGCGAAACTGGAGCCTGGAGCCTGGAGCCTGTGCTTCTCGTGCCTCTCCGAGCTCCGAGAGGCGTCTCCTCCTGGAGCCTCCTCACCCTGGAGCCCAACTGGAGCCTGGAGCCTGGAGCCTCTCCTCGCTGGAGGCTGGAGCCTCTCCGCACTCGAGACTGGAGGCTGGAGACGCCCGTCAAATGTTCCGCTTCACCTCTCCCGGCATGTTCGGATGCGCGAGCAGCATCTTGCGCAGCGGCGCGCTCTTTCGCACGAAAGGCTGCTTGTAGAGGTGCGCGAGGAGCGACGGCGGGGAGGCTGCGAACTTCGCGACCGACTGCACGAACATGGCCGAGTTGATCGGCTTGCCGCACAGGATCGCGGTCGTCTTCGCGTCGAACGTGCAGCCCGTCATGAGCGCCAGGCACCTCGCCTCCGTGCGGAGGAGCAGGTCCGCGCGCTCCTCGCTCGGCGCGGTGCTCCACTTCTTCTTGAGCATTCCGCGGATCTTGACCCTCGACAGCTCGGGGACGTCGCGATCGATGGCGATCTTGTACGTGGGAAAGAGCCGCTTCGGCGCCATCACGCGGCCGAGGACGACCTCGCCGATCATCGGGTTGCGGAGCAGCCGTCGCTCGACGAGCAGATCGCGTAGCCAGTCCTGGCGTCGGGCGACCATCTCGAGCCCCGTGGTCGTACGGTGGTGGAAGGCGATGAGCCGCACGTGATCGAGGCCCGTGGACGGGTTCTCGAGGATCGACGCGATGACGCGCGGATCGGGGTCGAAGCAGAGCGCGAACAGGTCCGGGCCGCTGACGACCTTCGCGCTCGCGGCCCGCTGATCGACGGACAGCGCATGCCACCGCGCCTCGTACACGCGACGGTAGTTCCGCTCGGCCACCGCGAGCGTCATCTCGTCGTCCTTGGCGCTCCGCACGCCCTCGGCCGGAGACTCCGAGCCGTCGGCCGCCGCCGAGTCCTCGGCGGGCTGCTCCGCGCCGCCGTCGACCGCCTCGAGATCGCCGATGGGCGCAGGTTCCTCGATCGTCGGATCGAGCATCTCGGCCTCCGTCGGCGACGTGTCCACGACGGGCGCGGGGAGGGGCTCGGGGCTCGTGCGCTTCTCGACCCTCGGGCGGCGCGGCACCTGCGGGGCTTCGGGAGCGATTTCCTGCGCTGCGGGCTGCTCCGCGAAGACGGTCGGATCCATCCCGAGCGCCGCGGCGAAGTCGGCGAGCGACGTCGTGCCGCCGTCGTCGATGCCGGGGATCTCCTGCAAAGACGGGATCCGTGGGCCTGCGTCGAGCGCGAGCGCGCCGTGCATCGCGAGCCGCGAGACGATCTGCTCGCAGCGCTCGGCGGCGATCCCCGTGACGGCCGCGAGCTCCGCCACCGAGCGTCGTCCGTCGACCTGGGCCATGACGAGCCGTTCTTCCGGGGTGAGCGGCAGCCCCGCGACGCGGTCGCCGAGCAGCCTCGGCCTCTTCCCTCCGATGTCGCTCATGACCTGCTCCGACGAGGGGCCGTCACCGCGCGGTCGCGGTCAGCTCGCACCACCGAACCCGTAGCCCCCGACCTGAGAAGGAGGCCTCGGGATGTCCGGCTCCACGAACACCCATCGCACCTCCGAGCGCTGGGCGCGGAGCGCGCCCTCGAACTCGTTGATGACACGGCAAGCGTCTTCGATCGTGAGCTTCGGCGTGAACGCGACTTTGACGTGGAGGAGGACCTCGCCCGGTCCCTGCTGCATCGTGACGACGTTGAGGACCCGATCGATCTCCGGGAAGCGCTGCGCGACCTCTCGTGCCGCGGCGGTGATCTCCGGCGCGGCCGACTCGCCGAGCAACAGAGAGCTCACCTCGACCGCGAGGAAGACGGCGACCGCGACGAGCACGAGGCCGATGATGCAGCTACCGACGCCGTCCCAGCGTCCGTCGTTCGTCAGCCACGCGAGCATGATCGCGACGACGGCGATGCCGAGGCCGAGCACGGCCGCCGCGTTCTCCCCGAAGACGACGACCAGATCCGAGTCCGTCGTGTCCTTCAGGTACTGGAAGAACGGCTTGTCGCCGCGCCGCTTGTTGAGCTCCTTGATGTTCGAGAACGTCGCGGCGCCCTCGAGGCCGAGCGAGACGAGGAGGATCAAGAGACCGAGCCACACGCGCTCGAGCGGCTCGGGCGCTCGGATCTTGTGCACGCCTTCGTAGATCGAGAAGGCGCCGCCCCCGAGGAAGAGCATGAGCGCGACCATGAAGGACCAGAAGTAGACGGCGCGCCCGTAGCCGAACGGGTGTGTCGCGGTCGCGGGCTTCTTCGCCTGGTGCACGCCGACGAGCAACAGCACCTGGTTGCCGCAATCCGAGAACGAGTGGAGCGCCTCCGCGAGCATCGACCCCGACTTCGTGAAGATGGCGGCGAGCGTCTTCACGCCGGCGATCGTCAGGTTGACCAGGAGCGACTGGACGATGTGCTTCGTTCCGCCGTGCTCTTTCCCCACCTCCGGCGTGGGAGGCGTCGCGTGCGGGGCGGAAAATCCTCTGTCGGTGACGGCCGCGGCGGACATCGGGGGACGAGTATCGCTCGAAAACGCGTGCGCGTCTCGTGACGGTCACGGGTAGCCGCTGACCGCCACGGGCGACAGCTCGCTGATCACGCTGCCGTTGCCGAGCTGGCCCCGGTCGTTCGCGCCCCAGCAGAGGACGGCGTTCGTCCTCGTCGGCGCGCACGAGTGGTACCAGCCTGCGCCGACGTTGACCGCGTTCTGCACGCCGGAGACGACGACGAACGACGGCTGCGCGCCGCCGTCGGGTCGCGTGCGTCCGTCGCCGAGCTGACCGCGTCCGCCCGCGCCCCAACAGACGACGGAGCCGTCCTCGCGGAGCGCGCAAGCGTGGTCGGCGCCCATCCAGATGGACTTCACCTCCTCGAGCTTCGAGACCACGATCGGGGACGGGTTCGGCGTCGCGTTCGCGGCTCCGGTGCCGAGCTGCCCGACCTCGTTCGCGCCCCAGCAGTACACCGAGCCCGCGCTCGTGAGCGCGCACGTCGAGCGCTGTCCGGCTGCGACCATCGTGGCCGGAGGCAGAGACTCGACGGCGACGGGCTTGGTCTTGCCGCCGACCTTGCCGTAACCGAGCTGTCCGTTCTCTCCGTCGCCCCAACAGAAGACGGTGCCGTCGCTCTTCACGGCGCACGCGTGCTTCTGCCCGGCGGAGATCGCCACGACGTCCTCGAGGTCCGCGACGGCCACCGGCGTGGTGCTGCCGACGGTGTCTCCCTTGCCGAGCTGCCCGTAATCGTTGCCACCCCAGCAAGCCACCGTGCCCTGCGTGCGGATGGCGCAGGAGAAGTCTCCTCCTGCGGCGACCGCGATCCCGCGGATGCCGACGACGTCGACCGGCGACGCCCGGACGTTGCCGGCCTCTCCGTTGCCGAGCTGACCCGCAGGGTTGAAGCCCCAGCACGAGATGGTCCCATCGCGCCGCGCGATGCACGTGTGGTTGCGTCCGGCGGCGATGTCGACCGCGTCGTCGACGCCTTCGACCTCGCGCGGGACCAGGATCACCCCACCGTCGGCCTCCGTCGTCCCGGCCTGGCCGAGGTCGGCGGCGCCCCAGCACTTGACCGTGCCGTCCGGCTTGCGAGCGCACGTGTGCGCCTCACCGAGCGCGGTCTGGAAGACGTTCGGGCGGCTCGTCGTGGCGTCCGGGTCGGGCAGTGGGTCGTTGTTCTCGACGTCGTCTTCCTCGTTCGAGCTTCCGTCGCGCGTGCGCCTCGGCTTCACGTCCTCGACGCCGAGGATCATGTTGCACGCAGCGCAGACGAACGGGACGCTCCCGGCGACGAGGAGGGCCACCAGCGCTCGCCTCGTCGATGGGAGCCCCATCAGAACTTGCCTCCGAGCGTCAGCGAGCCCGGCCCCACGCCGACGCGCACGCCGCGCGCGGCCCCCGTGCTCCGGTCGTGGGGCGCCGTGAAGAAGAGGACTGCGCCGCCGAGGACGAGGGCGGCGCCGGCGAGGGTCGCGATCGTCGAGATGTTCCCGGAGTTCTTCGCCTGCGCCGCGAGATCGACGCCCTGCGGATCGCACTCGAGGTTCGCGTTGCAGTGGGTCTGCGCTTCGATCCAGGTCGACGACGTCTTCAGACCGAAGAAGCCGCCTACGCCGAGGCCGACCACGCCGAGGCCGGCGGTCACGGCTCCGACGGTCTTCTGCGTGGACCAGCCCGAGCGTTCCTCGTCCCGCGGCTCGCGTCTGTTCGAGTTGCCCGCCTCTTTCTCCCGCGGAGGCTCGGGCTCGTCCTCGAGCGGAGGGATCTCGAACTCCGGCGACTTCGACTTGTCGGTGATCTCGATCTCCTGGACGAACGGCTTCTTGTTCTTCGCGGTCGCCTCGATGGTGTGCTTGCCGACGTCGACGGGGATCGGCGTGCCGAGCGCCGCGGGATCGATCTCGGTGCCGTCGAGCTTCACCTCGATGTCGGTGTCCCGGGCCGTGATGGTCAGCTTGATGAGACGAGGCTCGAGCTTCGCGGCGCGCTCGCGTGCGGTCTGCTCGCGGTTCGCTCGCCCCAGGCGCTGCGCGAGCGCGATCGCCTCGTGGAAGCGTGCCCACGCGCTCGCGAGCTGGTTGTTCTTCTCGTAGCAGTCGGCGAGGTTGAGGAGCGTTCCGATCGCCGGCGCGATCTTGTGGCTCGCGAGGAACTTCGGGCAGGCCTCGGCGTAGCGCTTGGCCTCCATCAGCTTGCGGCCCTCCTGGAAGAGGGACTCGGCGGCCGCCGCGCTCGCCTCGTTGTCCGTGTCGGCGTGCGCGAACGAAGCGAAGAAGAGCGCCGCGCAGAGCGAGGCGGCGACGACGGTCCGCTTCACCCTTCGCCCCTCACCTGCACCCTGCCGCGACGGAGCTCGCGAGGACATCTCCCCAAGACTACGGTCAGTCCCTCTGTCCGTACACGTGCCCGTGCGCGATCCCGACGATCCGTCAGTCGCGCGTCGCGGGGATGCCGTCGTCGTACTTCGGGGCCGGGGCGGGCGCGGGGACGGGGGCGGGCGGGCTCACAGCACGCTGCGCGCGCTTCGGACCCGACGGCGCGGCAGGACGGCGCGTCGACGGCGCCGGCTCCGTACGCGCCTTGACCCCCGTCGACGGGGGAGCAGGCGCCACCGGCGATGCGCCGAGGAGCGTCGGGACGGTCGGGGGAGCCGTGGGCTGGGCCGGGACCGCCGTCTCGGTCTGCGCGGGCGCCGCGTAAGCAGGCGGCGGCTGGATGGTCGGCGGGCTCGGCGCGACCGCCGGGCTCGTGCTCGGTGGAGGTACCTCCGTCGTCGCCGTCTCGGTCGCGGCCGCCGCGGCGGGCCCGCGGTCTTGCTTGACCATCGCGAAGATCCCGGTGCCCACGAGCAGCGCCGCGAGGGCGACGCCGAGCCAGATCGTCGTGCCCTTCGAGCCGGCAGCCGGCCTCCGCGCGCCGCTGTGCGTGCCGGTCCACGGCGAGGCCGTGCCGCCCGTGTCGCTCGCTCCCGGCGGCATGCTCAGACGCCCGCGGCTCGACGACGGGTTGATCATGCCGCCGAGCATCGGGTTCGAGCTCGTCGCGGTGATGGGCGGCACGCTCAACACCGCCGAGATGCGGTCCGCCACCGCGCGCGCGTGCGTCGGATCGAACGCGTAGGGCGCGAGCGCGTACGCGAGCTCGGCGACGTTCGCGAAGCGCATCGCAGGATCCTTCTCGAGGCATCGCGAGACGACGAGCTCGAAGCCGGGCGGGAGATCGGGGCGCGACGCAGAGAGCGGTGGCTCCTCCTCGTGCATGACCATCGTGATGAGCCGACCGAGCGTCTCCGCCTCGAACGGAGGACGTCCCGCGACGAGCCGATAGAGCACGACGCCGAGCGACCAGATGTCGCTCCGCGCATCGACGAGCCGCGGATCGCGCATCTGCTCGGGCGACATGAAGCGCGGGCTCCCGAGCATCGACGCGGTGCGCGTCATGTCGTGCTCGGACTCGCCGAACGGGTTCGTCTTCGAGATGCCGAAGTCGAGGACCTTCACGAGCGGAGCGCCCGTGGGGCCGCACGTGACGAAGAGGTTCGCGAGCTTGATGTCGCGATGAACGATGCCGAGCGCGTGCGCCTCCGCGAGCGCCTCGCACGCTTGAATCACGTATTCGACCGCCTCCTCGACGGGGAAGACGTGACGCTGCTTCGCGAGCGCAGCGAGATCGCACCCGTCGAGGAACTCCATCACGATGTACGGCTCGCCGGACTCCAGCGTGCCGACGTCGAAGACCTTCGCGATGTGCTCGTTGCGGAGCTTCACGACGGCCTTCGCCTCGCGGAGGAAGCGCGCCGTCGCTTCTTCGTTGTCGACGGCCCCTCTCCGGAGGAACTTCATCGCGACGAGCTGGTCGAGCTGCAGGTGACGCGCAGCGACGACGTAGCCCATGCCTCCGGCACCGAGCACACGCTCGACGCGATACTTGCCGGCGAGGACGTCGCCGGGCTTCACGGAGGCACTCGCGACCATTCGACCTCAGCTCAGTGTACGCCGCGCGTTGCTGTCCGAGCAACCCAAAGTTGAGGGATTCCGGTAGGATGGACGATTGATCCACCATCTGGGGCACGCGTCTTCCGCGATCGTGATCGGTCGTGGGGTAACGTCGGCGGCATGGAGACGTCGACCCTCGGTCCACTCCGCGTGCGGCGCGTGGTGAAGGACGGACCAACCCATGGAAAGCACGGGGACAAACCGGGCTCCGGCCGTCCGCTCACGTGCGTCCTCCTCCACGGCTTCGGCGCCCCGGGCGACGATCTCGTGCCGCTCGCGCGGGAGCTCGACGTACCGCGAGGGACGGAGCTCGTCTTCCCCGAGGCGCCCCACGCGCTACGGGATTTCGTCTTCGCGCCGATGGACGGCGATGCGCGTGCGTGGTGGATGATCGACGTCGGGGCGATCGAGCGGGCGATTTTGCGCGGCGAGGCGCGCGACCTGACCCGTCAGGTGCCGGACGGCCTCGCCGAGGCGCGCGCGGCCGTCGTCGCGATGCTGGACGCCCTCGATGCGGAGCGCGTCGAAGACGCCGGCCCGCTCGTGCTCGGCGGCTTCTCGCAAGGCGCGATGCTCTCGCTCGACGTGGCGCTGCGCGATCCGAAGCGTCCGCTCGCCGGTCTCGTCCTCCTCTCGGGGACGCTCCTCGCCGAGCACGAGTGGATCCCGCTCATGCCCGGCCGAAAGGGCCTCCCCGTGTTCCAGAGCCATGGCGACGCCGACCCCATCCTTCCGTTCTCGATCGCGGAGCGGCTGCGCGATGCCTTGAGCGGCGCCGGCCTCGACGTCACGTTCGACCCGTTCCACGGTCCGCACACCATCCCGCCGAGCACGCTCGAGCGTTTGGGGCGGTGGCTCCGCGGACGCGCCGTCGATGGAGCGCGCTAGCTCCGTTGATGGGCCCGTGTCGAACGAATAAGTTTTGCGAGATCCATGTGCGAGCTCCTCGGTATGGAGTGCAATGTACCGACGGACATCGTCTTCTCTTTCTCCGGGCTCGCCTTGCGCGGCGGAGCTCGTGGCCCGCACGCCGACGGTTGGGGCCTGGCGCTCTACGAAGGACGATCCGTCATGACCTTCCGCGAGCCCACGGCCGCGGCGAACTCGCCGCTCGCTGCGTTCGTGCGCAACTACCCCATCAAGACGCTGCTCGCGATTGCACACGTCCGCAAGCGCACGCGCGGTCCCGTCAGCCTCGCCAATACCCATCCGTTCGTGCGCGAGCTCTGGGGGCGTCACTTCACGTTCGCGCACAACGGGACCATACGAAACGTCAAGCGCCACCCGCTCGGCCGTTTTCGGCCGATCGGAACGACCGACAGCGAGTACGCGTTCTGCGCTCTCCTCCACCGTATCGAGAGCGCCTTCCCGAACGGCTATCCGGGCAACGGTCCGCTCGCCGAGGTCGTCGCGTCCGCCGGTCGCGAGATCGGCAAGGACGGCACGTTCAACTTCCTGCTCGGCGACGGCTCTCAGCTCTTCGCTCGGTGCGCCACGAAGCTCTGCTACATCGTCCGCAAGGCGCCGTTCAGGAAGGCGACGCTCGCCGACGACGATTTCTCGGTCGACTTCTCCACCGTCACCACGCCGCGCGACCGCGTCGCGATCGTCGCCACCGCTCCGCTGACGCGCGATGAGCAGTGGACGATGGGAAAGCCGGGGGAGATGTGGGTTTTCCGCCGCGGCCGCCTCGCCGCGACCCTGCCGTCGTGAGCGCTCGCCGCGCGTAGAAGACACGGATTTTGCGGTTGCGCCGCGTCGGCGCCGCGACGTGTCCGCCTGCTTCGCGTGGTCATGACGAAGGCGTCGTCCGAATCGGCGACCCGATCTCCGCGGCGGAAGGCGCGTCCATCCCGTATGATGAGTCGATCGTGACGAAGGCAGTCGAGCCCGCCCAACCTCGGCGCACCACGGTGGCGATCCGTCGGCTGCTCGACATGCGCGAGCTCAAGGTCGTCTATCAGCCGCTCGTCGATCTCAAGACGAAGCGGGTGTTCGCGTACGAAGCCCTCGTCCGCTCGAAGTCACCCGACTTCGAGAGCCCGATGAGCCTCTTCGCGGCCGCCGTGCAGCACGGATGCACCGGCGAGCTCGGGCGCATCATCCGCGAGATGGCGATCGACGGCTGCCCGACGCATCCGCTGTTCCTCAACATCCACCCGGCGGAGCTCAACGACAAGTTCGTCGTCCAGCCGAACGATCCCATCTTCCGTCACTCGGAGGACGTGTACCTCGAGATCACCGAGGGCGTCCCGCTCTCGCATTTCCGTCTCTGCAAGAGCATCCTCACGGAGATCCGCGGGCGCGGCGTGTACCTCGTGGTGGACGATCTCGGCGCGGGTTACTCGAATCTCCGCTACATCGCCGATCTCCATCCGCGCGTCGTGAAGCTCGATCGCGATCTCGTCGCGGGGCTGCGCAAGGGCACGCGGATGTTCAAGCTCGTCTCGGCGATCGTCGTGCTCTGTCGCGAGCTCGACGCGATGGTCGTCGCCGAAGGCATCGAGACGGTCGAGGAGCTCGAGGCCGTGCAAGAGGCGGGGGCGCGCTTCGGACAGGGCTACCTCCTCGCTCGCCCCGCGTTCCCGCCGCCGGCCGTGTCGTGGCCCACGACGAACGCGAAGCGCTCCACGCGCACGTCGCTGCGGGAGCAGGCCGCGGTGAGCGCGCGCCGTCGCTGAGCTGCGCTACGCCTCCACGACGACGGGCACGACCGTGCCGTGCGGGTGGTGCCGGGGCTACAGCCCGTTGAGGCACACGCGGTTGCGTCCGGAGCGCTTCGCTTCGTAGAGCGCGCTGTCCGCGTCGCGTACGAGCTCGGAGGCGGTCGTGACGTTCGCCTCCGGCAGAGCGGCGACACCGACGCTGATCGTGACGGGCAGGCGCGTGCCCTGGTAGTCGAAGTTCTCCGCCTCGACGCGCGCGCGGAGGCGCTCGCCGAGCACGCCGGCGTTGACGAGGGGGATGCCCCTGCAAATGATGGCGAACTCCTCGCCGCCGTACCGCGCGAGCACGTCCTCGGTGCGGATCGTCGACTGCGTGATGCGCGCGAGATGAACGAGCACCGCGTCGCCCGCGAGGTGCCCGTACGTGTCGTTGATCTTCTTGAAGTAGTCGACGTCGAACATCACGAGCGACAGCATCGTCTTGTGCCGTCGCGCGTAGGCGAACTCGGTCTCGAGGCGATCGAGGAAGAACTTCTTGTTGTACGCGCGCGTGAGGCCGTCCTTCAGCGCGGCGTCGATCATCTGCTGCTGGAAGCTCTCGTCCAGCTTGTCCTGGTACGTGAACTTCAGCGTCGTCGTCGCGCCGAGGCGGATCTTGTCGCCTTCCTTGAGCGCGTGGTGCTGGATCATCTCGCCGTTCACCAGCGTTCCGTTCGCGCTCCCGAGGTCTTCGATGATGACCTGCCCACCGACCTGGATGACGCGGCAGTGTCGCCGGGAGATGCCGTCGTCGTTCAACCGGACGGTGGCGCTCGCGGCTCGACCGATGATGAGCTCCGGCCGGTCGATCTTGTGCATCTCGCCGACATTCGTGCCCTGCAGAACGACCAGGTAAGCAGCGACTTGCTGCCGCCGTGCACGAAGCTCGGACTCGAGGTTCGCGAGGCTGGTGATACGTGTGGCTTCCCCTTCGTCGGCCGGGATGCTCGGCCGGCTTTTGAAGGGGGGATCACTCGCCATGGCTTCTAAGGGTGCCGAGCTTTCACGACACGGTCAAGATGACCTGTGGGTGCTGCTTCGAGCTCGCCGCGGACAGCCCCTCCGGCTGAGCGGTAGGCGGCGTCCCTCCGAGGGGCGCCGGCGCTCGCACCCCGCCGCCGAGGCGGCCCGAAAGGGAGGGGCGCCCGTTCCAGCTTGAGCTCGAGGCGGGCCATGCCAGACTCAGGCTGTGCGTCCTTCCATCCTCGCAGCCGGTCTTCTGCTGTTCGCCGTGGCCTGTACGAGCGAGACGGCTCCTCCCTCCTCGGGCGAGCCGGCCTCGTCGTCGGGCGGCTCGAAAGGCTCGAACGGCCGCAGGCCCGGGCCGCCGAGCACCGGCCCCGTCGATCCGGGCGACGAAGCATTCGACGGCGACCCCCATCCTCGACCCGAACGCGCCCGCCTGCACCGGGGAGCCGGGGACGCTCTACGAGCTCACGGTGAGGCAGCTCGCGAGCACCGAGGAGATCCCGCTCTGCCGCGCGAAGGGCAGGGTGCTCCTCATCGTCAACACGGCCTCGTACTGCGGATACACCGTCCAGTACAAGCCGCTCCAGGTCCTCTACGAGAAGTACAGGGACCAGGGATTTTCGGTCCTCGCGTTCCCGTCCCAGTCCTTCGACCAGGAAGACTCGGACGAGAAGAAGGTCAGCGAGTTCTGTACGCGAGAGCAGGGCATCACGTTCCCGGTCTTCGCGATCGCGCCGGTGAAGGACAATCCGTCGAAGAACGAGACCGCGCAGCCCGTGTTCGAGTGGCTGACCTCGCAGCCCGGGATGTCCACGCCCGTCGGGTGGAACTTCGAGAAGTTCCTGGTCGGACGCGACGGCAAGGTGCTCGATCGGTTCCTGAGCCAAGTCGAGCCGAACGAGGGGGGCCCCATCGACGAGGCGATCGCGAAGGCGCTCGAGCAGAACTGACGCTCACGAGTCGCGCCGCGCGCCGCTCGGGCGAGCGCCTCGACTCGTGTATGACCGGGTTAGAGCGAGTCGTCCCTTTCCGCCCGTCCGTCGCAAACGTATGCTGGCGGAATGCTGCTCGTCCCACGCCTCGCGGGCGTCTGCCTCGCGGTAGCTACGTTGATCATCGGGGGGACAAGCTGCTCACTCCTCGTCGACACGACGGGGCTCATCGGCTCCGAATCGGGGATGTCCGAGAACGCGCACCCCGCTCCGGACGGTCGCGATCGGGACGGTACGGACGCAGGGGCCGCCGGGCCGCTTCCGCCGGGAGTCTTCGACGCGTCAGGCCCAGTGGGTGAATATCGGAACCTCGTCCTCGCCGACGGGCCCTCGCTCTACTACACGTTCGAGGAGACGTCCGGGCCCGTTCAGGACGCGATGGGGAGGCATCACGGGACCGTGGTCGGAAACCCCCAGCGCGGGGTCGACGGCGCGCTACCCGACAGCCGCGGGATTCGGTTCGGCGGAACGATCGACGGCATCGACGTGGGCGACAAGTTCGCCTTCCCGGATCGCGCGCCCTTCACGATCGAGACCTGGTTCAGGCCCGACGCCTACGATTCGGAGTACCGCTTCATCTTCGCGCGCGACCATTCCAGCGGCAGCACGAGGCAGGCGCTCAACTTCTGGGTCCGCTCGAACCGATGGGACTTCGAGCGCTACATCGACGGCAGCGGGCGCGGTGCGGCCATCAATCCGCCCCCGCCGGCCGGCGAGTGGTATCACTTCGCCCTCACGTACGACGGGTCGACGATACAGGTGTACCTCGACGGCGAGCTCAGAGCCTCGAGCTCGGACACGCGCTCCTTCAAGGCGCCGCCGACCACGTTCTACGTCGGCAGAGGCAGCTGGAGCGACTCCGCTCTTCGCGGCATCCTCGACGAGTTCGCGATCTACGAAAGAGCGCTCCCTGCCGAGCGCATCAAGGCGCACTACGACGCGGGCGTAGGAGCGCGCTGACGGCGGGCGCTCGATCTCGGTGGTGTCGCCTCGACGCCGGCATCGGTGACCGCGGTCACGTTTGCCGGCGCCGTGAGCGCGTCGAGATCACGCCTCGAAGACGGTGACCTTGTTCATCCGGATCGGCGTGATCGGCCGATCGTTGGCGTCCGTCTTCGCCTTCTCGATCTTGTGAACGACGTCCATGCCCTCGATGACCCTGCCGAAGACCGGGTGCTTCGACGGGCCCGGCGTGAACCAGTCGAGGTACGCGTTGTGGACGGTGTTGATGAAGAACTGGCACGAGCCGCTGTTCGGGCGACCGGTGTTCGCCATCGAGAGCGTGCCGGGCTCGTTCGAGATCTTCGCGTCCGGCGGGTGCTCGTCCTGGATCGGGCCGTCGGGGCCGTCACCCGTCCCGGCGCGCGGGCTCTTCGGGTCGCGGCTGAACGGGCAGCCGAACTGGATCATGAAGCCGTCGATCACGCGGTGGAAGTGGAGCCCGTCGTAAAATCCGCTCTTCGCGAGCTTGATGAAGTTGCCCGCGGTGATCGGCATCTTGTCGGTGAAGAGCTCGACTTTGATGTTTCCGAGGGACGTCTCGAGGAGGGCAGTGGGGTTCGGCATGGCCGCGACCCTACCCGTCGCCCGAGATGTTGGGAAGTGTCAGCGGCGATCGACCTCGAACGGCAGCGCCATCGTCTGCGCCTGCGCCTGAGGCAAAAACTCCCACGATTTGACGTGAGCCTCCACGCAAGCGCGCATCGCCGGCGTTGCGCCCGACGCTGCTGCGTATCGGATCTTTCCGTCGATCCCGACTTCCAGCGCTACGGTGAGCCGTGCGGGTCCGAGCTTGTCCCAACCCGTCCAACACGCGCTCTCGATGTCCCGCGCATGGAGGCGGACGACGTTGTCCGTGATCGCGTTCGCGGAGGTCGCCGCGGCCGCGCTCCGGTCGCGCCCGATGCTGAGCGCGAGGATGAGCACGAGCCCGAGGAAGACGCCGGCGGCGAGGTAGCCGCTCATCGGGACCCACGCGCGCGGGATGTTCAGCTTCTGCACGATGCTCGCCCACGCGTTCGACGCCGCGTCGATCGTGTTGGACACGTCCAGCGACATCGGCGCATCCGATTGCCGTCGCTCACGGCCGTGGTGGGGAGGGAACATCATGGGACCCGCCCAATGCGTGCAAGTCGTGCGCCGGACGATCCAGGGTGGCGATCTCCTACCCCGGTCTCCGTGTGGTGCTTGAAATTGCTGGATTTTTCCTCGTCCCCCGCGGCCATGGCGACGGTTCTCGAAGCGATCGGTGGGCCATTCGAGATCCTGTTGTCCGAAAGACAACCCCGCCTCGAGGCGGTGAAGGAGCGCTCCCTCGAGATGTAGGCGAAAGGGCGCCTGTCGCATGGAAGCAGGGCGAGGTCGATGCTACGACGCGCGCCTCATGGCCGCCGCAACGACCAGCGCTGACAAGCCCGAGACGCGCTCCACGCCGCCTCCGGAGAACGAGCCGAAGCTCGGGGTGAAGGAGACGCTGAAGACGTTCCCCCGCTCCTTCTGGATGGGGTGCGTCATGGAGATGTGGGAACGGCTCGCGTACTACGGCACGCGCGTCGTCCTCCCCATCTACATCTGTCAGGCGGACGAGCCGGGCGGCCTGCACTTCACGCAGGCGCAGAAGGGGACGATCTACGCCGTCTGGGCGATCGTCGCGTCGGGCATCCCGATGGTGAGCGGCGGCTTCGCCGATCGCTACGGCTACAAGAAGACGATCGCCGTCAGCGCGACGATCAACATCATCGCCTTCGTCATGATGGCGAACCTCCGGAGCTATCCGGGGTTCTTCGCCGCGTGCATGATGCTCGCCCTCGGCACGGCGCTCTTCAAGCCGGGGCTCCAAGGCACGCTCGCGCAGTCGATGAGCAAGAAGAACTCCAGCGTCGGCTGGGGCCTCTTCTACTGGCTCGTCAACGTCGGCGCGGCGATCGGGCCGCCCTTCGCGGGCTTCATGCACATGATGGGGTGGAAGTTCGTGTTCTACGGCTGCGCCGCGATCACGTCGCTCAACTACCTCATGCTGTTCACGTACCCCGTCGTGGAGTCGGGGGCGGACAAGACGAAGAACGCGCTCAAGGTCGCGCGCGACACCTTCGTGAACATCCTCGATCTCCGCCTGATCGCCGTCATCGCGATCTTCAGCGGGTTCTGGATGATGCTCTACCAGCTCTGGGACTTCATGCCGAACTTCTACGCCGACTGGATCGACTCGTCTCGGTTCGTCGCGCAAAACGGCTGGATCCCGCAGTCGTGGCTGCAGGAGACGTCGCGTGGCCTCCAGCTGAAGCAGGAGAACGCGCTGAACCTGAACGCGGTGCTCATCGTCCTGTTCGTCGTGCCGATGTCCTATCTCGTCCGGAAGCTGCCCGTGCTCCGCGCGATGACGATCGGCATCCTCATCGCGACGATCGGTACGCTCGTCTACGGTACCTCGCCGAGCATCTACACCGTCTTCTTCGGCATCTTCCTCTTCTCGATCGGCGAGATGCTCACGGGGCCGAAGAAGACGGAGTACTTCTCGCTCATCGCGCCGCCGGGCAAGAAGGCGCTCTACCTCGGGTACGTGAACATCCCCGTCGCGATCGGACAGGCGGCGGGCGCGAAGATCGTCGGCGCGCTCTACGGCTCGCACGGCGAAAAAGCGACGCTCGCGCTCAAGTACCTCGCCGAGAAGACCGACCACCACGGCCCGGGGACCTGGGACGGCAACGTCGAGTCGCTCGCCTCGTTCGTGGGCGTGGACCGCAACGAGGCCGTGGCCACGCTGGCGAACGTGCTCGGCCAGGACGCGCACCAGGTGAACCAGCTCCTCTGGGACACCTATCGGCCGTACCAGGTCTGGTATCCGTTCGCGGCCGTCGGCCTCTGCTCGCTCGTCGGGATCATCGCGTTCTCCCACATGAGCAAGCGGTGGAAGGACATGAACGTGTAATCGTCGCACCGCAAACCCCGCAACTAGAGGAGAATGAGCGGCGTGAGTCCGTGGCTCAGCGACTCCAAGCAATGGGGGACCGAGGTTCCTGCTGGTGCCGTCACGAACGGACCGAAGACGAGGCACTGTCCCGTTGCTCGTCGCGCTGTCCTGACGAGTCCCAGTAGCGCTCACTGGCGCGCGGGAGCTCTAGCAGGAGACACGCCATGTCTTCTCTTCAGCGATGACCTCCTTCAGCACTGCGGCGTTCTTGTGAACGACTCGTGGATCGCGCGACTCGACCAGGTCGAGTCGGGACGGGAAGATGAACTTGACTTCTGTTCAGGATAGCTTACGTTTCCGGCAGGAGCTGCGCTCCGCAGGCTAGGCAAAGCGCTACAGCGGGTGGGCTTGCCCCCCGCTGTAGCCTCGCCACTTTCCGCCGATGAGCGAGGGGGATAGAGAGGCGGCGCAGCGGATGCGAGCTACGAGGCTCGTGGTCGAGCGGCTGCGTGAGCTCGTTAGTGCCAGCACGATCAGCCGCAGAGCACGCACTCTGAGCGTGGTGAGTGCCGTTGCGGAGTGTGCGGCTCTTGCACGGGCGAAAGTTCGTGCAGGTGGAGTAACGCGTCCGTCTGCCGATCCTTCACGCGCTGGGCATAACATCGCGATGCTGCCGGATGTCGTTCGCGAGGCGACGTCGTTGGTGCGCTCCGATCCCGTCCTAAAGCGAACACAACCAGAGCTCGCAACTCTCCTCGTCGCAGATCTTGAGAAGCTGAGACAGCAAGAGTTGTTCGAGGAGACCATTCTTCGCGTCGAGGCGTATGGGCAGACTCTCCGAAAATCGTACCTCCTAGATGCCCTAACGTCTCTTGAAGAGCTCGTGCGTGACGACCCGCGGGAGCTCTTCGAAATCGAGCAGGTCTGCGTCGGTCTCGTTTCTGAGCTTCGTAACCGTGGCTGGTCGGATACGACCCTCGCCGAAGCCTTCGGGAAATACGAAGACGATATCGGTGGACTCGTAAGCTCCTTAAGGTCTCTCGATTCTCCGCCCAAACGTTGGCCCTGTTACGTGGCGGTCACGGTGACCGCGCATCGAGATGCACTCGATGTGCCGGAACGGATTAGGGTCGTCGATGCGCTGCCGGGGGCAAAGGTCATCGGACCATTACCTCCGCAATCCGGACCATTTGCGGAGGTTGTCGTGGACGCGCTTGACTTTCGGTACGCTGCCGAGGTCGCGTTCAGTCAGCTCTCGGCAGTGCTCGGAGCAGCTGCGGTGTTCGTTAAGACTGACATTCTCGTGCGCAGCAACATCGTTGTTGTGAAGGTCGGGGATGGGCTTCATAGTTGCGATACGCACCTACGATTGCCTCGCGACAGTCGACGTACGAAGTCGGACCAACTGGCGCGCATCGTGAGAAGTGCGGCAGATGCCGCCACAATGCGAACCGGCGACAGCATCTTTGATGCGATTCGCCATCGGCAGCGTGCGCTGGAGACGACTGACCTTGAAAGTCGCTTTATGCTCCTTTGGATGGGAATCGAACGGCTCTGTCTAGGGTCGCCAGATCATACGACCATCTTGGACGCCGTTCGGTCGCTAGTCCCGCCGGCGCTTACCCTTGGCAAGATGCGGCGAGATATTGCTGCGTTGCGCGTGCGTTTGGCGCGGACGGCGAGTCGCTCTGGGAGGAAGGAGTCTCGTTCACTGAAGGATTTGCTTGACCTAATCAGGGATTCGGATCCGACGGCGCTCACGAGTGAGTTTTACGACGATGACGTGCTGGCAACTCAATGGGTGGCAGCGCTTCAGAGGGATGTTCGGACGGCCGATGGGAAACGAATTGCAGACTATTTTGAGCGTTCTCGGGAGCGCGTAGAGTGGCAGATCCTTCGTTTGTATCGGGCGCGCAATAGTGTTGCGCATGCCGCTCGAGGTCCTGAATGGTTAACGGATCTTGTTCTTCATGCGCACTTCTATCTTACCCAATTGATAGCCATATGTGTGAATCATAGAGAAGAAAGTCGCGTTCAGTCGGCAGCGGAGATTTTGCTTCAGCGGTCTGCGCAGTACCATGCGTTTGTCGCTCTTCTGAGGGCAAACAATCCTCGCGCTGTTGAGTCGATGGTTCTTTTGCGTCCGACCATTCTTGTTGGTGCGGCGGGCTAGACTGCGGTGTTTCTTGGCTCGTTCGATTTCTGCGTCGGCGTGCTTGGTTACGGTTGCCGATGTCGACGCGTCGCCTGCACCTTGGGCTTCGAGCGCTTGCGAGCGCGCGGCGCGCGCTTCGGTTGCGTGGTCGACGACGGCGGAGGGGGAGGCGGGGCGCGCACGGGCTCGGGGGCCGTGTCGCGCTCCGCCCAGAAGGCGCTCATCCTCGGCCAGAGGTTCTTCTTCGCGGCCTTCGACACCACGGCGCCGACGTGCCCGCCGGGGAGCTTCAAGAGCTGCTTGTCCTTCGACGAGATGCGGTCGAGGAGCACGGCGGCGCTCTCCCACGGGACGATGTTGTCGTGCTCGAAGACGACGCACATGACCGGGCACGCGATGTTCTCGAGGCGAGCCGGCGTGGCGGAGAGCGAGAACGTCCCGCGCATGAGCGCGTCGCCGCGATAGAGCTGCTCGATGTACTGCCGGTAGCACTCGCCCGGGAACGAGACGTTGTCGTTGCCCCACGTCTCGAGCGCGAGGAAGCCGTCGAGGAACTCGTCGTTCGCGGCGCGGTCGAAGAGGCCGACGGTCTTCGACAGCCCGAGCGTGGGACGGAGCATGTGGAAGGCGCCCTGCATGAGCTGCCAGGGCACGTTGCCGAACCCCTCGACGAGCGTGCCGACGTCGAACGTCGGCGTGCGCGTCCAGACCGAGAGCAGGCCGTCGTTGTCGAACGAGACCGGGGCGGCGAGCAAGAGCAACGACGCGACGTGCTCCGGTCGCGCCGCCGCGTGGATCACCGCGAGCGTCCCGCCGAGGCAGTAGCCGAGGACGTGGACCTTCTTGCGCGGCGACGAGCGCGCGACGTGGCGGATCGCGCGCCCGAGGTACTTGTCGCAGACGTCGTCGAAGGTGACGTAGCGATCCTCGTCGCCCGGCGTGCCCCAGTCGATGCAGT
>CALFEQ010000027.1 GCA_937949945.1 uncultured Myxococcales bacterium | reverse complement strand
AGCGTTTGCTCGAGATGGAGGCCGTGCGGATGGAGCGCAAGACGGAGACGTCGTACGTGCAGCGTCGCGCGCTCGCGGCGCTCGCCCTGCGCGCGCCCGAGCATGCGGTGCCGCTCGCGTGCCGACGCCTCGAGGCCAAGGTGAAGCTCCACGATGACCTTCACGAGGCATACGCCATCGTCGCGCTCGCGCGTCGCGGGTGCGGCGGTGCGCCGAAGATCGAGCCTCTCCCGACGTGGGAGTGCAAAGTGGTGCTCCAGAAGTGCGCAGGTGACGCGCAAGCGTCCTGTACACGGAGAGCGCTCGAGGAGCGGCTGCGCGAGCACTATACGGACCGCCGAGGAAGGTGGGTTCCGATCGAGCTCGCGCACCTCGCGGCGGTGCGCGCCGATCAGGGTATCGTTGACGACGATCTCGCGGCCGTGGGCTGCACGTCATCGGGTCCGTAGCGCGCAACCGAGCGTCTTGCTCTCGGTCCGGCGAGGCTCGCGACCGGCGAGGAGATCGTCGAGCGCCTCTCGCAGATGCTCCTTCGGCGTGTCGGTCAGCCGGTTCTTGTCGGAGTCGATGCCGCCGCGGTAGCGCACCCGCCCGCTTTCGTCGAGGACGACGCTGTAGGTCGCGTACTCGGCGCCGAGCGCCTCCGCGAGGCGACCGCCCGGGTCGAGCACCATCCGCGGGAGCTTCCGCTCGCGTACCGCGGCGGTGGCACGCTCCATCGTGGCGTCGACCTCGGAGTCGACGAGGATGACGTCGACGCCGCGCGGCGCGTACGCTCGATACAGGTCGCGGATGCGCCCCTCGTGGACACGGAAGCACGGGCAGCGATCGGCATAGAAGACGAGGACCGTGAGCTTCGAGCGCGCGAGATCGCCGGGCAGCGAGACGTGCGCCCCGCTCGTGTCCGCCACGGTGAGCGGCGGCACGCGGAGCGAAGGCTCGGCGGCGCAGGAAGCGAGCGCCGAGATCAGCACGATGCAACCGAACGCCGAGCGAATCCGATCGACGAAAGCTCTTCTCAGTACCATGCGTACACCGCAGTCACGGTGAGCACCGCGTTGGCGCTCTGGTTCTTGCCGAGGTGAGAGACGGGCGGCGACAGCGAAGGCCCGCCCTGGAGGCGAAAGGCGTCGGAGAAAGGCGCGACGCCGAAGAGTCCGACGGTGGGAACGCGCCGCGACGAGCCCGGCACCCGTTCACCTGCGAGCTCGGCCTCGCCTTCGACCGCGTACGACGCGGACAGCGCGACGGCGTAGTCCTGCGAAAACGTGTATGCGACGGCGAGGAGCGCCGTCCACTGCGTGCCGAGCGAGCTCGTCGCCCCGTGGATCGTGCGGGGCGCGCGCTTCGCGACGATGCCATACACGGTGACGAGCCAAGGTCCGAACGTCTGCTCGACGGCGACGCCGACGTTGCCTTGGAAGGCCCCGGTCCCGGTCGCATCCGCGGCGAGCGGCGGCGAGGCCGTCTCGGGCGGCGTGCCCGTCGGGAACGTGACGCCGGCGAGCGCGGCAATCCCCGGCAGCCACCGCGCGCGTCCCGCCTCGAAGAAGTCCCAGCGCGCGCTGACGTTAACGTCGCCGAGGCCGCCGCCGAAGTCCGACGCGCCCGCCGCCGTTCGCCACGTCTCGACGAACGGGACGAGCGCCGTCAGTTGCAAGCGGGGCGCGAACGGCAGTCGGACCGAGCCCATCAGATCCTGCGCGAGGCTCTGCTCGGACACACCGCCGCTCGAGGGCGCATATCTCGCGCGTGCGTCGAACGAGCCGAAGACATGCGTCGCACGGAGCTGGAGGCCGACGAGCGCGTCCTCGTGCAGCCCGAGGCGGCCCGGCGTCACCGCCCCGGCGCCTGCGCAGCAGGCTTGCGCCCACGCCGTCCTCGGCGCGGTCAGGAGGATCGAGACGAGGACGGTGAAGAGCGCGCACCACGCTCCACGCCGCTTCGGCCGCTCACGGGACATCGATCGCGACGACGGCCTCGTCGTCCTCCCCGTGCGCGGCGCGCAACTCGAGGCGCAGCTCCCATCGTCCGGACATGAACAGGACGAGGTCACGGACGACGAACCGGTCCCCGGCGCGCTCGATGGCCGGCGGAGGGCTTCCGTGACCATGCGCGGCCATGAACGCCGAGGCCGCCCTGAGATGCGCGCTCTGCCCGGGGAAGCTCACGTTCAACGTGTTCTTGCCCACGTGGATGGGCGCTTCGGCGCGGATCTCGACCTCGACGTCGTCGCGCGACCGTACGCGCGTCGTGCCCTCGCTCGCGAGCAGGGGGATCTCGGTCTCGTCGCTCGTCGACGATCCGCAGCCGAGGAGCGTGACCGCGGCCGAGAGGGCGACGAAAAATGGCCTGCGCCGAGACAGGCGCTTCGACGCGAAAAGAACGGGGCTGGCGTTCGGATCGATGCACGTGTCGTTCATGTCGAGGCTCGTTCGTCTCGACGTGCCTTCTAACGAACGCGCGCGCTCACGGGGGCGCGTCAAATCGTCGCTCGGCGCGATTCGTTTCCCCGCGAGCGCGCACCGACGAGCTCTTCCGTAGGCGCGACGATTCGCCACGCCCCCACGAGACGAGTCTCGCGCTAACCTCGCGCCGCCCGATGCCGCATGCGGGCCTCGGGGTGAAGCTTCGCTGTCGCCGACGATGGCTCGACACGTATTGACGGGCAGGCCGGATCACCCGCCGCGCATCGACTCCGCTCCGACGATCGGGCTCGCGTGGCTGGTCCGGCTCCGTTGGGCGTTCGTCGCGGTCGAGATCCTCGTGGCCGCCGGCGCCACGTGGTTCCTCGGAGCCGGTGTGGACGCCGCCGTCGTGGCCGTCGCCGTGGCGGCGACGGCGCTCACGAACGTCGGGCTCCTCTGGCGATCGAAGCGAGGACGCCCGGCCTCGCAGCTCCTCCTCGCCGCCGTGCTCGTGCTCGACGGTATGCTCCTCACGCTCGTCCTGCGTGCCTCCGGCGGCGCGATGAATCCCTTCTCCGTCCTCTATCTCGTCCACGTCGCGCTCGCCGCGCTCTTGCTCGACGGACGCGCGACCTGGATCGTCGCGGGGACGACCTGCCTCGGTTTCGGCACGCTCTTCCTCGGGGCGACGCCGCACGCCGGACACGCTCATGCCGGGCACGACTCGTTCGATCTCCACCTCCGCGGCATGCTCGCGGCGTACGCGCTCGCGGCCGGCTTCGTCGGCTACTTCGTGTATCGCGTCGCTCGCTCTCTCGAGCGCCGCGAGCGGGAGATGCGCGCGCTCGGCGACTGGGCGGCGCGCACGGAGAAGATCGCCTCGCTGTCGACGCTCGCCGCCGGAGCCGCGCACGAGCTCGGGACGCCGCTCGGGACGATCGCCGTCGTGGCGAAGGAGATCGAGCGCGTCGCAGGCGCGGACGGCGCGCTCGACAGAGCCTCGCTGAAGAACGACGCACAGCTCATCCGCGAGGAGGCGGAGCGCTGTCGCCGGATCATCGCCAAGATGGCGTCCAACGCCGGCGCCCTTCAAGGCGCTCCGCCGCGCAAGACGGCCGTCGAGGACGTGGTCGATCGCGTCCGCGCGGCGCTCGACAAGGAGCGCTCCTCGGAGCTCGAGGTCGTCTCGCCCTTCGGCTCGGCCTTCGTGAACGTGCCGGACGAGCCGCTCGTGCAGGTGCTCGTCAATCTCGTGTCGAACGCGTTCGATGCGTGCTCGGGCGCGCCGCGGGTGGTGATGGGCGTCGAGGTCGTCGGCGACCGCGTCGCGTTCTCGGTCGAGGACCGAGGCTGCGGGATGACGGACGACGTGCTCGGCCGGCTCGGCGAGCCGTTCTTCACGATGAAAGACGGCCGAGGTATGGGGCTCGGGCTCTTCCTCGCGCGCAGCTTCGCCGAGCGCGTCGGCGGATCGTTGACGGTCGAGAGTCGGGTCGGCGTCGGCAGCACATTCGTCCTCGAGGTCCCGGGAGGTAGGTCATGAGCGCTTCTCCGCCACGTTCGATACTCGTCGTCGACGACGACGACCGATTCCGAGACCGGCTGGTGCGTGCGCTCGCCGACCGAGGCCACGAGGCTCGAGGTGCGCGGAACGTCGAGGAGGCTCGGCGTCTCGCTCAGTCCGACAGCCCGGAGTGGGCCATCGTCGATCTACGCATGCCCGGCGCCTCCGGCATGGAGCTCGTGCGCGATCTGCTCGCGATCGACCCGACCACGCGGGTCGTCGTGCTCACCGGCTACGGATCCATCGCCACCGCGGTCGAGGCGGTGAAGCTCGGTGCGGTCGACTACCTGACGAAGCCGGCGGACGCCGACCAGATCCTCGCCGCGCTCGAAGGTACGACACGTCGCTCCGGCGACGCCTCCGAGTCGATGGAGCTCCCGAGCCTGGCCCGCGTCGAGTGGGAACACATCCAGCGAGCCCTCTCCGACTGCGGAGGGAACGTGACGCAGGCGGCGCGAGCGCTCGGCATCCACCGGCGCTCGCTGCAGCGCAAGCTCGCCAAGTTCCCCGTGCGGCGCTGAGCCGACGCTCGCGTGCGCGCATCTCCGCCCGGGGATACGATGACGGATGCTGCCCGTGGGACTTCGACGTGACTTCCGAATGCAGCCTCCGAAGCTGAGCTAAGCTCGTCGCGTCTCTTCTCCCCGGGCAGCGTCATTCTCGAACGGCGAACGATGGAGACCCGAAGCCAGCGCGTGCGGCGGGAGGACCTGCTCATGTTCGTGAACGCGTGCTTCGCGTGCACCGGACAGCGGGAGTTCTACTCGGACGGCACGGGGCAGGCCGTGTCGATCGGGTTTCTGCACCAGTACGTGCTCGGCAACTACCGCCGGCTCTACGCGCGCGTGCTCGCGTGTGGCGTCAATCACTTCAACCAGGGGCTCATCGTCACGAACCTGCTCGCGAGCGGAAGGGACGTGCGGCCGGAGGATCGCGCGGAGGAGAACGCGCTCGTGACGCGGGCGCTCGCGTCGCTGCCGGCGAACCGCGCGATGCGCGTCCTGCTCGAGCTCCGGCGGCGTCGTGTGAGCAACCGACGTACGCGCGCGATCGTGAGGAAGTACCTCATGGATGCCCCGCCGGAGGTGCGCGACTTCCGCGCCGTCAAATACCGACGCGCCTTCCGCGCCGCGGCCATCCACGCGCACGTGCCGTTCGAAGGCGAGCTCGCCGGTCTCTTCCTCCGCGGCTTTTGCGAGCGGAAGTTCTCGACTCCGTTGTTCGAGGCGTTCCGCCGTGCGCACTACGCCGAGAGCGCCATCTACGAGCTGCCGTACTCGATCGCCGAGGGCCTCGCCGCGAAGCACGGCGTACGCCGCGAGGTGTTCCTCGAGCGGATCGCGCCGCGCCTCACCCGGAACGAGCGCCTCCGCCTCCAGGACGCGAGCCTCGAGGCGCTCGGGGAGTCGTTCGACGTCGACTGGGAGCGGCTCCCGCCGACCCGCCTCGCGAGCTACGTGCTCTCGAGGCCGCTCGACGAGCGACGCCGGCGCGCCGACGAGCTGCGCGACGCGCTCGATCGTGCGGTCGCACGATCCGTCAGGCGCACGGGTGTCCGCTTCGGGCGCGTGGCGTGCGTGCTCGATCGCAGCTTCTCGAGCGCAGGGTCGCGCGAGAAGAGGAACCGACCGCTCGCCGTCGCGCTCGCGGTGTCGCGTTGGATGCGCGCGGCGGCCGCGGAGTACACGGCGTTCTGGACGGAGCCCGTCGACGACGAGATCCTCGTCACGCCCTACGGCGCGACGAACCTCGTCCGGCCCATCATCGACGCGCTGCGTACCGAGCCGGAGCTGCTCGTCGTCGTGTCCGACGGCTACGACAACGATCCGCCGACGGTCGCGGGCCAGGCCCTCGAGCTCGCGCCGCGGCTGTGCCCAGGCTGCTTCGTCCTGCACGTGAACCCGGTCTACGACGCCGACGGCTTCGCGCCGCGATCGCTCTCGCCCGACGTCCCGACGCTCGGCATTCGTGACGGAGAGGACATCGCGACGCTCGTCGCCTTCGCGCGCTTCGCCCGTGGTGCCGCGTCGCTCGCCGAGCTCGAGGCGCATCTCGACGCGCGCGTCCGCGCCTTCCTCGGCGGCCCAGCGGGCCCCGAGGAGCCGGCTCCGGCGAAGACGGCGGACGTGGGGGAGGCGCGATGACCTCGAAGCTCTCGCTCACGGGGCTACGGATCGGCTCCCCGCAGTCGATGGGCGCCGTGCGCCTCGTACCGATCCTGCGCGACGATCCGCCCGGCGATCTACGCATCGGGCTCCGCTCGTACGGCGAGAGCCTCGGCATCGTCGGAGTCGACACGCGGCCGCTCGAGCGCGGGACTCACTACGTCTCGTACGTTCCGCACGCGTTCGTCGTCTCGTACACGGACGGCGAGACCAGCGCCGCGCTGGGCACGCGTCTCGGCGACGAGGAGCGCGGCGGCAAATCGTTCATCCGGCTCCATCACCGCATGGTCAAGTCGGAGCTCGCCGACGACGACGGGCCGCGGCGTTTCCGACTGCTGCCGCTCCACCTCGCGATGGAGGGCTTCCTCGCGCTCCACTTCCGCGGCCCGGACGTCCTCTGGAGCGAGTACTCCGAGCACGCTCACCGCTTCGGGCTCAGCCCTCGCATGGAGCGGAGCGTGCGCGGCACGTGGATCCGAGGGCTCGAGCAGGCCGTCGCCACGTTCGAGATCCATCCTCGTCAGGTCGGCGTCCTGTGCTTCGTCGCGGAGACCCTCGCCTCCGCGTTCGTCGTCTCGCACCCGGACGACTACCGCAAGCTCCACACGAGCCTGCTCGAGGACTTCTACGGGCACCTCCTCTACCAGTACGCGCTCTTCCATCCCGAGCTGCCGCGGGCCGAGTCGCGCGTCGACGTCGACGTGGTCGCCACGCTGGCCGACCTCGAGCGCGAAGTCGAACGCGTCCGAGGAGACTGGGTGAGCTACGTCTCGTTGATGGCGAGCGGCCTCTTCGACCGGCCGATCACGGTCGAGCGCGTGCGCACCTCGGGGCCGTTCGTCCTCGAGCGCTTCCTGCCGTCGTTCGATCTCGACGAGGAGTGCCACATCGGCGAGCGCATCGTCCGAAAGGACGGCACGCTCGAGTACCTGAAGACGTTCCGCCTCTCGCAGGCGCAGATCCGCCGCGCCTACTTGCTCGAGCTCATCGCCAAGGCCGACTGGAACCTCGACACCGTCTGCGAGCGGCTCGCCTCTTCGAAGGAAGAGTTCCTGAAGCGCCTCGTCAACGCCGGCTTCGAGTACCTCCTGAAGCCGCACATCGTCCGAGGGCTCTCTCGGTGATGTCGCGCGCGCTCGAGCGTGGCGCGTGCCGGAGCGGCGCGCCGTCCGCCGTGCGCTAGTTGCGGACGGGGATGATCTGCACGCGACGATCCGGCCCTTCGCCGTGGCTCTCCGTGCGGACGCCCGGCATGTCCTTCAGGGCCATGTGCACGACGCGCCGATCGCGAGCGGACATCGGATCGAACGTGATGATCTTGCCTTCCTTCGCGACGCGCTTCGCGAGCTTCCGCGCCATCTCGGCGAGCTGATCCTCGTGACGCGCGCGGTAGCCCTCGGCGTCGACGGCGATGTGCTTGCGAGGCTCGCCCGGCTTGTGGGCGACGCGCGTCGTCAAATACTGGATGGCTTCGAGGACGGTCCCGCGCTTGCCGATGATGCGGCCGGCGTCGGGGCCCTCGATCTCGAGACGGATCTCGTCCGGGGACCCTTCGCCGTCGTCGGGGGCGATCCTGACCTCGGCGTCCATCTGCATCTTCTCGATGAGCATCTGGACGAAAGCGAGCGCGCGCCGCGCCTGCGGGTCGGTGACCTCGTCGGAGGGTGCGTCCTTCTTCGTCTCGGCCTTCCCGCTTTCGCGTTCGATCACGTCAGACACGGGCTTTCCCCTTTCCGAAACCGTCGCCAAGGGCCTTGTCGTTCTTCGCGGCTCCCTTGGGACTCTCGCCTGTTTGCTTCACCACGATCTCGTTCTTCGATCGCGGTGCGACCTGCTCGAGCACGAGCTGCTGGGCGATGCCGAGGATGCTGTTCGTCAGCATGTAGACACCGAGCGCCGCCGGAAGGAACAGCATCATCACGGTGAACATGATGGGCAGCATCCACATCAGCACCTTCTGCTGAACGGGATCCATCCCCTGCTGAGGCACGAGCCGCTGCTGCAGGATCATGAAGCCGCCGAGGAGCAGCGGGAGGATGTAGTAGGGGTCGGGCTCCGACAGGTCGGGGAACCACAGGAACTTCACGTGGTACATCTCGACCGCGGTCTGGAGCGTCGTGTACATCGCGAACCAGACCGGCATCTGGACGAGCTGCGGCAGGCACCCGCCGAACGGGTTCACGCCGTGCTTCTTCCAGAGCTCCATCATGGCGAGGTTCTTCGCCTGAGGGTCGTCCTTGAACTTCTCGTTCAAGGCGTCCACCTCCGGCTTCAGCTTCCTCATCTCGATGGTCGTCTTGATGGACTTCCACGTGAGCGGGAACAGGATGATGCGGAGGCAGATCGTCATCAGGATGATGGCGACGCCCCAGTTCCCGATCTTCGAGTGGAAGAAGACGAGGACGCCGACGAGCACGCTGGCGACTCGCCGGAAGAAGCCGAGGTTGATCGTGTCGCGCAGGTGGTCGCCGCCGCCGGCGGTGGCGAGCACGTCACGCTCCTTCGGCCCGAAGAACGCGATCGTCTCGTAGGTGGCGGACGCCCCCGGCTTCAGCTCCTGGCCGGGGTAGACGAGCTTCGCGTGGAAGATCCACGCCGCGTCGTCCGCGTCCGGCGACTGACCGGCGCCGACCCACGATTCGGCGAGCAGCTCGCAGCGCGGCAGATCCGGGACCGTCTCCGGTCCGATCTTGGGGAGCAACGCCTGCGTGAAGTAGTGGCTGTTCACCGCGGCGTAGCGATCCACGCTCGGCACCGCGAACCAGCCGGACTTGAACTCGTCCCTGTTCTTGCGGACGACGTCGCTTCCGCTCGCGCAGGCGAGCTCGGTTTGCCACGGCGACACGCGGCCGAGGCTCCCCTTCATCTCGTGGTTTCGGCGGAAGGCGTACGTGCCGATCGAGAGCTGGTGCTTCCTCGGCTCCTTCGCGAGGTTCGTGACCGTCGTCGTGACGTCGAGCTCGAAGGGCCTCGGGCTAGCGACCACCTTCTTGACGATGCGGACGTCCTCGTCCTCGTACGAGAACGTGCAGCTCTTCCCGTCCTGGGCCTCGAGCTTCCACAAGAAGCGGTCGTACTTGACCTGATCCTTGCCGTCGGGGCCGCGGAAGAGGGTGCGGAGCGATCGCCAACGCTCGTGATCGGGCGTCGTCGAGAGGTCCATCCCCTCGTACTTCCCGCCCTCGAGGTGAAAATGGGTGATCGCGGCGCCGCGCGTCGACAGGGTCACGTCGTAGCGGTTGCCGTCGATCTTGCAGAGCTCACCCTCCGGCGGCTCGTTCGGCCTGCCCTTCTCGACGGGCGGATCGAGCTTGTCCGGAACGAACCCAGGCGCGTTGACGTAGGTCTCCTCGGGCAGCGACTGCGGTTTGTCGTCCGATCCCGTGATGAGCGGGAGGCCGAACTGCCAGAAGAGCAACAGGGCTCCTGCAATGACGAGCACCCGGAGGAGACTGTTCCGATCCATTCAGCTTCTTTCGTGACTGCGAGGCGATGTGCTTGTCGTGGAACGGTGCTCTTCACGTGGCCCGTCCGAGCTCTCCGTCCTTTCGCGGAGGCGGCGGATCGAAGCCTCCGGGGTGAAACGGGTGGCACTTACACAGGCGTTTCACCGAAAGCAAGCTGCCGCGCATCGCCCCATGGGCTTGCAAGCAGGCGACCGCGTAGCGCGAACACGACGGCTCGAACCGGCAGGTTCTTCCGAGCCAGGGCGAAATCATGATCTGGTAGGCGCGCACGAGGGCGACGAGGAAGCGCGCGAGCAAGGTCATGACCAGTGCGCGCAACATGATGCCGAATCCACGCTCGCGCCAGCAGAAGCGTGAAGAAAAGGCACGGCTTCTCAGGAGCTCGGTCGCTCCTTGCCCTCGGGCCGCCCGCCGGGTGAGGGAGGTCGTCCTTTCTTCGGCCGGCCCTTCAGCGGCGGCTTCGCCGTGATGGGCCCTCTCCGGAGGACGCTCGCGCAGCGAGCGAGCAGCGCCGGGCGTGCTCGAGCCCACTCCGCTCGAACCTCGGCGAGCGACAGCTCGTGCGCGCCTTCCCTCGCGATGACGACGAGATCGATGCCGTCCGGCACGAAGCCGGGCCAGAGGCGGAAGCACTCGCGGCAGAGGCGCTTGATGCGGTTCCGCACCGTCGCGCTGCCGATCTTCCGCGTGACGACGATCCCGAGGCGCGACGGCGGAGCCGGCGCTTCCGGCGCCTCAGGCTTCGCTCGCGCCGCCACGAGGAGAACGAAATGAGGGCTCGTCGCGCGCTCGCCGTAGGTCTGAACGCGGACGAAATCGGCGCGACTACGGATGCGGCGGTCCCGCCCGAAGTCGAACGCCATGGACGCTCGCGATCGCGGCGCGGCTACTTCTTGTAGATCGTGACGGTGAGGCGCTTGCGGCCCTTGCGACGGCGGTTCGCCAGGACCTTCTGCCCACCGCGCGTCGACATACGTGCCAAGAAGCCGTGCGTGCGCAAGCGGCGCTTGTTGTGAGGCTGGTAGGTGCGTTTCGGCTTGGCCATGGAAGTTATCCGGTTGGGGGAACGCGCGCCGTGCGGAGACGGGTCCCGGCAGAAAGCGGGGCGCGAAAAGAAGCATCGAGCCCGTCACATGTCAAGCACGTATCCCCATCCGTTCCATCTCCGCGTGCTCGTTCATGATCACGGGGGCCGCTCGGTGAGGGGACGGGCCCGCACGCGCCGATTGCGCGGGGCGCGCGAACGGGGGCCCGCCCGGCGCCGCCGGCCGAGGGGCGGCTCTATATCATGTGGGATAGTCTTGTGCCGTGAGCTCCTCTTTTTTTCACGGCTCGAGCAGAGATTGCGATACGGTGGCACAGCGCAGTTTTGCTGTTCTCTTGAGGGCTTGACCCCCTCGTAGCTTCGGGACTGGGAATGGCCGAGACAACGGGTGTGCTCGATCGCAAGACCGCGATCCGCAGGGCGGTTGCGACCTTGGCAGGAGCGACGGCTTTCGCATGCGCGGGCGCCGCTTCAGCGCAGCAGAAGACCTTCCACCTCGACCGTCTCGAGATGCCGGGTGCCCCGGACGACGGTATCGCGGTGTTCCGGCCGGTCACGAACCAGCGGACGATTCTCTTCGGTCAGCTCGGGCTCGGCTACCAGCTTCGCCCGCTCCGCACGAGCACGATCACGAGCGACCAGGCCACGATCAACCGCTCGAGCTCGGGCGTCATCACGCACCAGCTCGCGATGTACGGCAACGCGGGCTTCCAGCTCCTCGATCGAGCGACGATCGCCCTCGCGTTCCCCTGGTACCCGATCCAGTCGGGCAACGTCCCCGAGTATGCCGGGGCGAGCGGCGTCCCTTCGGGCACGGCGACGCCGTCGCAGGTCTTCCGGACGGGCGGTCCCGGCGCCGGTGACACGCGGCTCGATCTCCGCGCCGTGCTCGCGCGCAGCGACGATCGCAAGAGCGCGTTCGGCGCCCAGGTCAGCGTCTTCTTCCCGACGGGCTCGACCACGAATTTCGGCGGCGACGACAAGACCGCCGCCATGTTCCTCCTCAACGGCGAGACGCAGGTGAAGTTCCTCGTCCTCGTCGGCAACCTCGGCGTCCACTTCCGCCCGCGCCACGCCATCAACAGCCCGACCAACGACAACGGGCTCGGCATCGGCAACGAGCTTCGCTGGGCCGTGGGCGCCTTCGTCCCGCTCAAGGACGGCAAGTACCGCATCGGCGGCAGCATCTTCGGCCAGACCGGCATCGAGAGCGACCGCCTCATCGGCGACACGTTCCTCAAGCTGCGCAACACGCCGATCGAGTTCAACGTCGAGGGCCGCATGCGCTTCGGGCCTGCCGAGCACTGGTGGGTCGGCGCGGGCGCAGGCACCTCGATCCTGCGCGGGTATGGTGCGCCGGATCTCCGCGTGGTCGGACTGATCGGCACGTACATCCCGATCCTCGACTCGGAGGCGAAGGCCCCCGAGCGCAGGGCGAAGATCCGCGAGAGGTGGCGTCGCGAGGCTCGCTCCGATCGCGACGGTGACGGCATCCCGGACGACATCGACGCGTGCCCGGACGAGCCGGAGGATCACCTCGGCAACGATCCGGCCGACGGATGTCCGATGCCGCCCGATCGCGACGGCGACGGCATCCCGGATCAGTACGACAAGTGCCCGGACGTGCCGGAGGACAAGGACGGCATCGACGACGGCGACGGCTGCCCCGAGGACGACGCCGACAACGACGGCGTCCCGGACACGGTCGACGCGTGTCCGAAGATGCCGGGCAAGCCGAGCCCCGATCCGAAGAGGAACGGCTGTCCGCAGTTCATCGAAGGCGACGGCACCGTGGTGCGCGTCCTCCAGCAGGTGCACTTCGCCTTCGGTACCGCGCAGATCATGCCGGACAGCTTCCCCGTCCTCCAGGAGGTCGCGGACTACTTGAAGGCCAACCCGGCCATCAAGCGCATGAGCATCGAGGGCCACACCGACAACAAGGGCTCGGCCGAGCTCAACAAGCGCCTCTCGCAGGATCGCGCGAACGCCGTCATGCGGTGGCTCATCCAGCACGGCATCGAGGCGAACCGCCTCGAGGCGCACGGCTACGGCATGGAGCGTCCCATCGAGGACAACGCGACCGCCGAGGGCCGCGCGAAGAACCGCCGCGTCGAGTTCCGCATCCTCGAGGAAGAGGACACGAACAAGGTGAAGAAGAACTGATCAGGCTCCGGGCTCCGGGCTCCAGGCTCCAGGGGGGCGCTGCCTGGAGCCTTTGCCTGGCCTGGTGGCCTCGTCGCGCTCGCCTTTCGGAGGCTCAGCGCAGGCCCGCTGCGAAGACCTCGCAGACGTACACGTCCCCGGCCTCGTCCTTCACGACGCTCAGGCCGATGTGTGTGTAATCTGCACGCAACAGGTTCATTCGGTGCGACGGGCTCGCGTAGAGGGCGCGATGCGCGAGCGCGACGGAGCGGGCGCGCGCGACGTTCTCGCCGACGGTCTTCGCGACGGCGCCCTGCTCTGCGAAGCGCACCGCGAGGTCGCCGTCACCGAGATCGTGCGCGACGGTCCGGGTCGCCCGCATCCTCTCCGCGTGGGCGCGCGCGAGCGCGTCGAGCCGCTCGTCGCGGGTGAGGGGAGGGAGGCCCTCGGACTTCCGGAGCGCGGCCGTCATGCGGGCGAGGGCGTCGGCGTCGTCTTCGCCGCCGCCTGCCTCTTCTCCGGGAGCCGCTGCGTCCTCCGTTCCGCTCGGCTCCACGTCCGCGAAGACCCGCGCCTCGAGAAGGGGCTTCGGCCCTTCCTCGAGATCGCCCACGAGCTGCACCGTGAAGGCGCCGGGACGATCGAGCGCGAAACGCGCGCGCGCGCGCCCGGAGCCGGGATCGAGCGAGGTGGGTACCGTGCGAGGCAGACCGCGAGGCCCGAGCACGACCACGGTCGCGCGGCGGGCGGGGACGTGGAGCTTCGCCGAGAGCGTGAGCCACTCGCCGGTTCGAGCCCGCACGGGCAACGGATCGAGATCCGCGAGCGCGTCGACGACGATGCCGACGAGCAGCTCCTTGCCTTGCTCCGTCGTCGCGGAGGCGACGCCGCATCGTGACCTGCGCTCGGGGCTCGCGAGCGCTTCGAGCTCGGCTCGGATGCGCTCGTCGTCGAGCGGCGCGCGGCCCGACATGACGACGACGCGCGGTCGAACGTGGGGCGCTCCTTCCCTGCGCAGGAGCGCGCTCGCGCGATCGCCGTCGGGCGCGCCGTGGCCGCGGGCGCGTTCTTCGACGAGCGCCGTTGCGACGCGCACGAGCGCCTCGTCGGGATCGCACGACGCGGATTCGGCGCGCATTCGTGCGTCCGCCGGCGTGGGCCACGGCGATCGCGTGACGTCGGCCCACCGATGGGGGCCTGCACGAGCGGGCCGGGCGCTCGCACGCGTCGGCGCCTCGAGGGGGCTTTGCGGCCGCGGCTCGGGCAGACGGGGCGCGAGCCGGTCGCTCGCGAGCGGGCCGGCGCAGCTCACGCCGGCGCAGGTGGCCGCGAGGAGCCCGAGAGCGCGGAGACTCACGCCGGGGACGTTACATGTCCCGCGCCGCGGAGGCGAACAACTCGCCGGTCAGGTCGTCGAGGCCCGCCGCTTCGCCGCCCGCCTGCGCTCGTCGCGACGCGCGAGCGCGATCCCCACGCGAACACCGAGGATGAAGCCTGCGGTGACGGCGAGGCCGATGAAGAGGCCGGACACTGCGTTTGGCCTGACGTGGCAGGCGCCGAAGGCGCCTGCTCAGTTGATGGTGAAGCTCTTCCCGACGCGGACCGGAGCGCCGCTGAACGGCGGGACGCGCGCGCCGCGGAACTTGCCCGCGATGCACCCGCCGACCGACGTGCCGGGGTAGGGGCCTCCGTCGACGACCGCGGTGGTCACGGTGCCGTCGGGCGCGAACGTGACGGTCACGTGGCCGGAGCCGGTCGGGCCGTCGGGCTTCTTGCACGACTGCACGTTGATGTTGCCGAGCGCCGCGGCCGCAGCGCCGCGATCGAACGGAGCCGTCGTCGCGCCACCACCGCCACCGCCGCCCGAGCCCGTGGCCGTCTTGCCGACCGCACCTGCCATCGCTTCGTTGAGGCTCTTCGGCTTGTCGGGAACCTTGGGCGCCGGCGGCAGGCCCGGATCCGGAGCGGGGGTGTTGGCCGCGGCCTTCGCGACGGTACCGCCGCCGCCACTGGACTTCGGCGGCGTGTTGACGACCGCGGGCTTCGACGCCTGGCCGGTGCCGGGCGGAGGCGGCGTGTCGGTCTTCTCGTCCGACGAGGGCGTCGTGGTGGCGGTGCTCGGGGTGTTGCTCGTGTCGTTCGCCGCGAGGCCACCGCTGCTCGCCGTCTCGCCCGCGGTCGCGCTGGCGGCCGTGTTCGCGGCCACCTTGTCGTCGTCGCCGCCGCGCGTGAGGACGACGGCGACGATGATCGCGATCGCGATGAACGCGCCCGCGCCGAGGATGGCGAAGACGAGCATCTTGTTCTGCTTCGGCTGCTCGGTCCCGGTCGCGGCGGCGACGTCGCCGGCCTCGAGCGGAGGAGGCGCGAGGATCGGCGCCGCGAGGGCCGCGCCGAACGCGCCGCCGCCCGTCAGGTTCATGATGTCGTCGACGCGGGTTCCGCCTTCCTTCTTCTTCTCGCTCGCGTCCAGGCTCGCGCTGAGCGCACGGATGTCGATGAGCCCGGAGCCGTCGGACGTCGCGGTCGTGCGGTTGACCGGCTCGTTCTTCTTGGCCTCGGTGAGCGCGGCCAGAGAGAAGAGGACGCTGTTCTCGTTGCGCTGACCCGTGAGCCCGCCGGTCGTGGTGGTGGCACCGCCACCGCCGCCGCTGCTCGACGACGACGTCGACGCGCTCGTCATCACGTCGTCTTCGCCGCCGGCCTTCTCGACGTTGCCGAAGAGGTCGGCGCCCTGCGCGCGACCGCCCGCACGCCGCGCGGCGGTGGGCGCGCCGTTGCCGTTCGTCTGCGCGCTGGCTGCGAAGGGGCTCTCGCCGGCAGGTGACGCGAAGAGCGCGCCTGCACCAGCTCCGGCGCCGGCCGCCGGCGCCTGCGGAGTCACCGAGATCTCCGGCGCGTTGGTGGCGGCCTTCACCGCGCTGTAGATGCTCTCGATGTCACGGAGCGGGAGCCAATCGGGCATCCCGTCCTTCCAGCAGTAGGTCTCGTCGTTGATCGTCCCCTTCTTGTACTCCTCGACGATCTCCGGGACGGTCATCGTCCGCTGATCACCGTCGGCGACGTTGACGGTCCACTGCTCGGCGGACGGATTCGCGTAGTCGTAGCCGTGCGACTCGCCTGCGCTCTCCGCGGGCGGTTGCTCGTTGCCATTGATCACGATCGTCGCGCTGCACTTCTTGCAGCGAATCTTGACGACCTTCCCCAGGACCTTCTCGTCCGCGATCGTGTACTTGGCCTGGCAGGACTGGCACTGGATCTTCATCGCGGAACCATCCTTGGATGAGCGCGTGTTCTGGGTCTTGGGAATGCGCTTGCTCCGTCGCTGGCGGAGCAAGCCTTCATGGTTGTCGTGACTCCGAGCACGCTCGCGTGCGCCCGGAAAACAGCGAGTTTTGTGATGCTCCGTGAGTATAGCGGGCGCAGATCGAAGCGATCAAGCTAGAGACCCTCGATGCGACCCCGGAGTGGCTCTCGGCCTTGGGGGCGATCGTCACGAAGCGCTGCGCGCGAGGCCGCGGCATCATCACGAGACCTTCGACGTAGCATCGCGACGAACGTTCTTCGCGTCGATCGAAAAGACGAAGCGACGACCGGCCTACACGGGAGCACCTGCGCGCGCGACAAGGCTGGGTTGTGAGGCTCCAGGCTCCAGGCTCCAGATGAGATGAGGAGCGGAGCCGTTCGCGCATCTCTGGCGGGCGCACACCGAGGCTCGAGGCCGAGGACGAAGCGGAAGCGTCCGCGCATCCGTGGCGCACACTCGCGCTTGCACGATGCTCGTGAGGCGATCTCCCCCTGGAGCCTGGAGCCCGGAGCCTGGAGCCTCTAATTCAAGAGCACGAGCTGCGTCCCGTCCTTGCCGCAGTAGTCGGCGCTGCCGTCGAAGCGTTCGCCGCAGGTCGGACAGATCTTCCCTCGTGTCGCCAGCGGACGCTGCGCCATCGCGGCGAACATCGGATGGGGAAGAAGCTCCTCGCCGTCGGTCGGGCACACGGTGATCCCCGGACCGAAGCCTTTGTTGCAGACGGGGCAGCGGCCTCCGCTCCGCGGCGGTCCTTTCGCGGCGACGAGAGGCGAGCCGTCTTGCGAGCAGAACGCCGTGCCGGGCGGCGCTTCGCGGCCGCAAGACGGGCAGACGAGGTCGGCGCGAGCGTATTCGACGCCCGCCAGGCGCGCGCGCTCGCTCGCGGCCTTCGCCGCCGCGACGCTCGCCTCGTGGGCGCGCATCTGCGCGGCGTACTCCTCCTCGCGCTTGCGACGCCGCTCGAGCACTTCGCGCACCCGCGCCTCGTGTCGCTGCTCCGCCAGCTCCGTGAGCCGTTTCGCTCGTCGCGCCCTTCGCACGAGCACGACCGCGGCGATCGCGAGGATCACGAGGACGCCGCCGATGATGGCGAGGAACGTCATCCTCCGCTCGCGTGCGCGATCCTCGACGCGCCCCTCGCCCGCACCGATCGAGGACGGCTCGATGAGGACGGTCGCCGCCTCGTCGTCCTCGCCGGCGGCGTTGAGCCCCGAGCGTGCCAAGAGCTCGTCGTAGCGCGCGGGCGAGGCGATCTCGACGGACACGCGTGCGTCGCGTCCGGCGGCGGTGGCGACGATCTCGACCGTCGCCTCCGGCGCGTCCGACGCGATCGACACGGTCCCCGCGTCGTCGACCGTCACGCCTGACGCCTCGCCGCCGACCTTCCACGTCACCGGCGTCCGGGTCTCGCAGCCTCGGGCGTCGAGCACGAGCGCGCGGAACTTGAAGCTCTCGCCCGTGCGGAGGAGCTTCTTCGAGGGACGGACCTCGAGCTTCGCCGGGGCGCCCGGCGTGCCGCACGCGCTCGGCCTCGGCGGCTCCGAAGGCTTGGTCGTCGGCACGGGCGGCGTGGTCGCGGTCGTCGTCGCCGCCGCGTTGTCCTCGTGGACGCGATCGAAGGAGCGCGTCCGCTTCACGTCGGCGATGCAGCGCCCGTTCTCGAGGGTGATCTCGTAGCGGCCGGTCTCGACGACCTCGATGTGCGAAGGCGAGGTGACGACGACGAGCGTGTTGAGGACCGTCTTGCGCGGGTCGTTCGGGGGCGTCACGCACTGCGTGCGCCACGTCTTGCCGTCGGGGGCGCGCGAGTGGCTCGCGCGCGTGAGGTTCGGCATCGGGTCGTAGCACTGGTTCGTCCGGTACACGCGCCCCGCGCCGATGAAGGCGAGCTCGTCTCCCTCCGTGCGGATCTCGACGATCTCGCCCCCGCCCGTGCTCGTGGTCCGAGGCGCCTTCCCGCAGCCGTCCTCGAGCCATTGCTGGACGGTGAACTCCTCGCGGAGGGCGCTCTGGCGCCAGCGGCCGTCGAGCTGGACCTCCGCCCGCGCGGGCGAGGCGACCGAGAGGAGCGCGGCGGTCACCGCGGCCAGCACGAAGCGTTCGATGAACCGGAACGACGTCATGGCGCCGGTGCCCCCGGGGCGGGGGACGAGCCGAGGAAAAAGGATGGATCCCGAGGGGACAGGCGTGCGCCGACCCTCGACGAACCGGCCCTTTTGCGACCACCAACGAGAAAAATCCAGAACGACGGTGAGTGTACCTATTTTCGCTCGGTGTTTCCCCACTGTGTTAGGGTCGACACCGTGCACGTGTCGAAGGCCAAGGGGTCGCTTCGCTTCACGGGAGCCAAGGACGGAGCACGGGCGGTGAGAAGCCGTCACACGCCGCTGCTCGCTCCGTTCCGCTTGTTCGCCAGCGCGCTCGTCATCGCGCTGCTCGCGCTCTTCGGTTTCGAGCGCGAGGCGACGGCGCAGGCCATCCCGGAAAACAACGGTGACGGCTTCGATACTCATCTGTTCCGGCCGGCGCTCGACTCGAAGGGGTTCTTCCACACCAACGGAACGGACATCCTCGGCCACAACGACATCAGCTTCGGCCTCGTCATCGACTACGGCCGCGGGCTCTTGCGGACGGTCGACAAGGGACAGGAGAGTCCGAACCTCATCGACCACTCGTTCCAGGGGACGTTCTCCTTCAACTACGGCATCAAGAACTTCCTCGTCGCCGGCCTCACGCTGCCGGTGAACTTGATGTCGGGTGAGGCGCAGTTCTCGAACACCCTGGCGCCGCCCGGCCCGACGCAGACGGGCCCTCTGGCCGACGGCACGAACGGTCAGCAGTGGACGCCGAACGAGTTCGACTTCCAGAACGTCAGCTTCATCGCGCTGCACGCGAAGGCGCGTCTCCTCCGCGTCGAGCGCGGCTTCGGTCTCGCCGCGGCCATCCAGGTCGGTCTGCCGATCTCGGACGCTCCCCGTAGCGCCGGCGCGGACCCGACGTTCTGGTACTGGCCGCAGCTCATCGCCGAGAAGCGGTTCGGCTCGACCGGTCAGCTCAAGATCGGCGCGAACGTCGGCTTCCGCGGGCACGGCGCGAGCAGCACGATCATGACGCTGCGCGACGGCAACTTCCGCGACGGCAACCGGCTGACGTACGGCGCGGGTGTCTCGTATCGCGTCCTGCCCGCGGTCGACATCGTCGCCGACACGTACGCGACGCTCCTCTTGTCCGACGCCGACAGCAAGCTCAAGCCCTCGAACGAGGTCACCGGCGGTCTCAAGGTCTTCGTCGAGCGCAACAGCTACCTCATGATCGGCGGCGGTACCCGCTACACGGACGGCTTCGAGGCCGCGAACCTCCGCGGCTTCATCGGCTTCGTGTTCGAGCCGTCGATCGGCGACCGCGACGGTGACGGCATCAAGGACGACGTCGACAAGTGCCCGGACGAGCCGGAGGACCACGACGGCTTCCAGGACGAGGACGGCTGCCCGGATCCGGACAACGACAACGACGGCATCCTCGACAAGGACGACCGCTGCCCGAACGAGCCCGAGGATCGCGACGGCGATCAGGACGCCGACGGCTGCCCGGAGGGCTCCGACGGCGACCGCGACGGCGACGGCATCCTCGACTCCGTCGACAAGTGCCCGGACGATCCGGAGGACCGCGACGGCTTCCAAGACAAGGACGGCTGTCCGGACCCGGACAACGACAAGGACGGCATCCCCGACAAGAAGGATCAGTGCCCGAACGATCCGGAGGACAAGGACGGCTTCCAGGATCTGGACGGCTGCCCGGATCCGGACAACGACAAGGACGGCATCCTCGACGTCGTCGACAAGTGTCCGAACGAGCCGGAGACGTTCAACGGCTTCCAGGACGAGGACGGCTGCCCCGACAAGGGCCTCGTCGTCGTCGACAAGGACAACATCCTCATCCTGAAGAAGATCAAGTTCCGCACGAACTCCGCGGAGATCCTCCCCGAGTCGCACGAGATCCTCGACGCGGTCGCGGCGACCATCAACAGCCACCCCGAGTTCACGCTCATCGAGGTCGCCGGCCACGCCGACGAGCGCGCGTCCGACGAGTACAACCTGCGCCTCACGCAGGACCGCGTGAACAGCGTCATGGCCGCGCTCATCGCCCGTAAGGTCGACCGGAGCAGGCTCCGCGCGAAGGGCTACGGTGAGTTCTGCCCGGAGGACCCGGGCCACAACGAGGAGGCCTGGGAGAAGAACCGCCGCGTCGAGTTCAAGATCGTGAAGACGAAGGACGGCCCGACCGGCGTGGAGCTCGGCTGCCCGAACGCCACGGCGAAGGGCGTGCGACCCGACCCGGTGCCGCCGTAGTCGCTGCGCGGTAGCGGATGACGAAGAGCCGGCGTCCTTTCGGGAAGCCGGCTCTTCGCATTTCAGTCCTCAGTCCTCAGTCCTCAGTCCTCAGCCT
>CALFEQ010000026.1 GCA_937949945.1 uncultured Myxococcales bacterium | reverse complement strand
GCGACCGAGAGCTCCGCGACCGAGAGCTCCGCGACCGAGAGCTCCGCGACCGAGAGCTCCGCGACCGAGACCGCCGCGACGAGCGCGGAGTCGTCGGCCGCGCCCGTGACGGGCGACGCGAAGGAAGAGAAGCAGAAGGCGCGCAGGCTCCTCGAGAGGCGGAAGGTCGCCGAGGCGATCGAGGCCGGCGAGCGAGCCGTCGCTCTCGATCCCACCGACGGCGAGGCGTGGCTGATCCTCGGCGCCGCGTATCAAGAGAAGGGGAACATCGCCGCCGCGCGCCGCGCGTACGCAGCGTGTCTCAAGGAAGGGAAGACGGGACCACGCCACGAGTGCGCGAAAATGCTCCGCTGATCGGAGCCGTACCGCCTCGACGGGATCGGGACGGACGAGGATCGAAGATTCGATCGGCCACGTCCGTTGACACCAACCAGCGCGGGAGCTAGAGGAGCGCGCTGAAAAAGCCCAAAAACTTCAGGGCTTGTCCGTATGGGGCGTCCATACGAAGGAGGGCGCGCGCGTGTTCAAAAAGGTCTGCCTCTTCTCCGGCAACGCGAACCCTACGCTTGCCAACGCGATCGCGAGCTACCTCGAGACGCCCTTGGGTAGAGCGAAGGTCCAGCGCTTCAGCGACGGCGAGACGTTCTGCGAGATCAACGAGAACGTCCGCGGCGTCGACGCCTTCGTCATCCAGCCGACGTGCAGCCCCGTCAACGACCACGTGATGGAGCTCCTCATCATGGCGGACACGCTCCGGCGTGCCTCTGCCGCGACCATCACGGCGGTCATCCCGTACTACGGCTACGCGCGGCAGGACCGGAAGGTCGCGCCTCGTACGCCGATCACGTCGAAGCTCGTCGCCGACCTCATCCAGGCCTCCGGCGTCACGCGCGTCGTCTCGGTCGACCTCCACGCAGGGCAGATCCAGGGGTTCTTCAACATCCCCTTCGATCACCTCTACGCCCTGCCGATCATGATGGAGGACTACCTCAAGAAGAACTTCGACTCTTCCGCGGTGTTCGTCTCCCCGGACGCGGGCGGCGTCGAGCGCGCCCGCGCTTACTCCAAGCGCCTGAACGCGAGCCTCGCGATCATCGACAAGCGGCGCGAGCGCGCGAACGTCTCCGAGGTGATGCACCTCATCGGTGACGTGAAGGGCAAGGAGTGCATCATCGTCGACGACATGATCGACACGGCCGGCACCCTCACGGGCGCCGCGCGCGCCCTCATGGAGCACGGCGCGACCCGCGTCGTCGCGTGCGCCACCCACGGCGTGCTCTCCGGTCCGGCGATCCAGCGCATCATCGACTCGCCGCTCGACGAGGTCGTCGTCACCGACACGATCCCGCTCACCGAGGCCGCGAAGGCGTGCTCGAAGATCAAGCAGGTCAGCATCGCGCGCCTGCTCGGCGAGGCCATCAAGCGCATCCACAGCTCGGATTCGGTGAGCTCGCTGTTCGCCTGAGAACAGGCTCCAGGCTCCAGAGAGTGAGCGCGCCAACGTCGAGCCGCGCCTGGCCGCGTCTCGTGCTCGTGCTCGAGACGTGAGGCGCTCGGAGCACGACGGACTCAGGAGCTCGCAAGATGAGCAGAGCGGCCGATCCGCGTGCCGCCGAGCGTGCACGCGCAGAAGCAGCTCAGCAGAGCGTCGTGGACCCGTGCCCCCTGGAGCCCGGAGCCCGGAGCCTGGAGCCTCTCTCCCTCACCACCGACACGTGAACTCCGCCTGCTCCATGTCGCACGGCTGGCAGTCACCCACCTCGCTACACGCGTTGCAGACGGCCTCTTCGCTCGTGACCTGACAGACCCAGGCGCCGGATCGGTCGCCGCAGCGTGAGACGACGAACCACGAGGCGCCCTTCGTCCACGCGAGATAGCAGAGGCTCGCGTCGCTGGTCTCGACGTCACCCCGCCACATGACGAACGAAGGCAGGCTCGCCGTCGTCCCGGCGTTGCTTGGCGGGTCGGGGACGAAGGACGTGACCGTCTCCTCGACGCCGAGCCCGTCGATGTCGGCGGTCGCGTCTCCCATCTTCCCGCTCTGCTCCGCCCCGATGTCGACGCCGCCGGTGACGCTCGCGGGGACGCGCGCGACCTCGGCGAGGTCGGCCGGCGCATGGGTGCCCGGGGACGTCGCGCTGGACTTGAGACGCGCGATCGTCGCGCCGAGGTTCCCGCCCATCTGCATGTACCAGTCCGAGAGCTTCCTGCTCGGGCCGCCTGTCGCCGAGCCGTCGCTGCCACAGGCGCCGAGCGCGAGCGCGAGAAGAATGGAGGGCACGATGAGGCGTTTCATGGGACCTTCCGAGCTCCGGCGTTCTAACACGGAAGCGCGACCGGCCGTTCTCGCTCGCCTCGCCGGGGTCTCGCGTCCCGCGGCGGTCCGGAGGGGCGCCCGAAACCCTCCGCTCGCGGCTCTTGCAAGATCCGCTACCACCGGAAGCCGTGGTCTGCTATGGCTTCGCCCCCCCGAGGCGCCATAGCCGCGATTCGGCCCAGTCTTTCGAGGAGCGAACCGATGTCTTCCGCCATGCAAAACGTCACCGCCAAGCCCAGGACCGAGAGTGGAAAGGGGGCCGCGCGGCGGCTTCGCCAGTCGGGCCTGATCCCCGCGGTCGCGTACGGCAAGGACCTGCCCGCGACGCCCCTCGCGGTCGCGCCCAAGGAGATCGCTTCGATCATCAAGAGCGAGCGTGGCCAGAACACCGTCCTCCAGATGAAGGTGGACGGCGGCAAGGACATGCTCGTGATGATCAAGGACTACAGCTATCACCCGGTCACGCGTGCGCTCGAGCACGTGGACTTCGTCGAGGTGAAGCTCGATCGCCCGGTGGACGTCGACGTCCCGCTCGTGACGACCGGCAAGGCCGCGGGCGTCGTCGTCGGCGGTCTGCTCCGCCAGGTCTTCCGCACGCTTCCGGTGCGCTGCCTGCCCGACCGCATCCCGCTCAAGATCGAGACGGACGTGACCGCTCTCAACCTCGGCGAGACGCTCGCGACGAAGGATCTGAAGCTCCCCGAGGGCGTCGAGGTCCGCCTCCCGCCGGAGCAGACGCTCATCGCCATCGTCGCGCCGGAGAAGGATCGGAGCGAGGAGGCGCAGGCGCAGGGCCAGGCGGCTCAGGCCGCGGCCAAGGCCGCTGGCGGCGAGAAGAAGGAAGCCGCCAAGGACGCGAAGAAGAAGTAACGGCGACGCCGACGGGGAGGTTCTGTCCTCCCCGCGCGCCGAATTCGCGTGCACCTCGTCGTCGGTCTCGGGAACCCGGGAAAGAAGTACGAGCGGAACCGGCACAACGTCGGGTTCATGGTCGTGGAGCGCCTCGCGGAGGCCCACGGCTTCCCGGCCTTCAAGGAGAAGTTCGCCGGCGTCTGGACGAAGGGCGAGGTCGGCGTGGGCGGCACGCGCCACCCCGTGGCGCTGCTCCTGCCGCACACCTTCATGAACCTCTCGGGCGACAGCGTCCAGCCGGCCGCGGCGTTCCTGAAGGTGGAGCCCGCGCGCATCATCGTCGTGCACGACGAGCTCGATCTTCCGTGGAAGGACGTCCGCCTGAAGCTCGGGGGAGGGCACGCGGGACACAACGGCCTGCGCAGCATCATCCAGCGGCTGGGCACGCCCGACTTCGTCCGCGTCCGCGTGGGCATCGGCCGTCCTCCGCCCGGCTTCCGGGGCGACGTGGGCGATTGGGTGCTGCAAGATTTCGACGCTGCTGAAAGAGTGGACCTGCCCGACGTCATCGACCGCGCGTGCGGCGCCATCGAGAAGGTGCTCTCCGACGGCGTGGCCGCGGCCATGAACGTCGTCAACGCGAGGCGTTGAGCGAGAAAAGGCGACGGCTTCGCGCGGGGCGGGGCGCTGGGCAAGCAGCATACCCGCGAGCGACGCGGCGAATTTTCCGACAAGGTACGAGAGCCTACGTCTTGTGCAGACATTTCAGCTTGTCTGTCGCCAAAACGGTGCTACCGCGAGCGTTGGAAGGGTTTGGTGGCCGCGCGCTCGTGCGCGCGGAAAAGGAGGCTTACATGCAGACGACGTTCGCGCGTTCCGTCAGTGCCGTGCTCGCGCTCGGCTTTCTTTATTCGCTCGGCTGTGCGCCGACGGCCACGGAGGACGGCAGCGAGACGTCGGCTGCGGAGCTGGGTGAGCGCGCGGCCGATCCGACGGGCATGGGGCCGTTCGCCGTCGCGGACGGCGAGTACCGGCTCCCGGCGAGCGTCGATCCGGACATCCTCGAGGATCGTGCGACGGAGATCTGGGCGCACGTCTATCGCCCGGCCACGCTGAACCTCAACGAGAAGCACCCGTTGCTCGTCTTCCTCCACGGCAACCACGCGACGTGCGGCCGTGGGTCGAACCCGCGCATCGACGACAACGTCCAGTACACGACGACGGGGACGTGCCCGAACGGCTACGTCGTCGTCCCGAACCACCTCGGCTACGCGTACGCCGCCGAGCGACTCGCGTCGTGGGGCTACATCGTCGTGTCGATCAACGCGAACCGCGGCATCACCGCGGGTCGAGGCACGCCGGACGACTTCGGCCTCAACCTCGCGCGCGGGCGCCTCGTGCTCAAGCACCTGCAGCTCCTCAGCGAGTGGAACGAGCAGCCGGGGACGACGCCCCAGAGCGTCGGCGTCGATCTCGCCGGGGCGATCGATTTCTCGAACGTCGGCTTCATGGGCCACTCGCGCGGCGGCGAGGGCGTCCGCGCCGCCTACGTCCAGTACAACGACGAGGGCAGCCCCTGGCCGGCGCGCATCAAGAGCCCGCTCGGCGTGAAGGCGATCGTCGAGATCGGCCCCGTCGACGGCCAGACGAGCCGCACGCTCAACGCGCTCGACACGGCGTGGAACGTCATCCTGCCGATGTGCGACGGCGACGTGTTCAACCTGCAGGGCATGCGGCCGTTCGATCGCATGCTCGCGTCCGCGGTGAACGAGACGCGTCCGACGCCGAAGGCGATGTTCGCGGTCTGGGGCGCGAATCACAACTTCTACAACACGGAGTGGCAGCAGAGCGACTCGCGCGGGTGCCAGGGGACCGGGCACGTTCCGCTCTTCGACCGCACCGCGATCGCGTCGCCGGAGCAGCAGGCCACGGGTCTGCACGCGCTCATGGGCTTCTTCCGGGCGCACGTCGGCAAGAACGCGAGCCCCGCTCTCGATCGCGGCTTCGACCCGCTCTATCGGATCCCGGAGTCGCTCGAGGCGATCACGCGCATCGAGCGCGCGTACGCCGACGCGGCCCGCGGTGACAACGTCCGCGTCCTCGAGGACTTCACCAGGCCGGCGGGAACGAGCCTGTCGGGCGAGCCGACGACCGTGGCCGAGGGCGTGACGGTGACCCACGGGACCGTCCCGGAGCACGACCCGGCGCTCAAGGCTGCGTCGGTGAAGTGGACGCAGGCGGGCCCCGACAAGTACTTCGAGATCCCCTTCGCGGCCGCCGGCGCCGGCGTCGACGCGTCCGGGATGAAGACGCTCGACTTCCGCGTCTCCCGTCACGCCACGCCGGCCTCGACGGGGCCGATGAGCTTCTCGATCCAGCTCGTGTCCGCCGACGGGAGCCTCTCGCAGCCGGTGCAGCTGCGTGACTACCTCGATCTCGCGACGCACGGTGGTCACGTCGTCCTCGAGACGGCGCGCATCCCGCTCGCCGACTTCGGCAACGCGCAGCTCGACTCCGTCCGCGCCGTCCGCTTCGTCTTCGACGACACCGAGTCGGGTGCTCTGTACCTCGCCTCGATCCGCTTCTCGCGCTCGGCGCTGAACGTCGCCAACGCGAACGTCGATCCGGGCCGCTTCGTCGGCATCGACGAGCCGGGCAACACGCACGAGCCGGTGCGCATCACGACGGGCAACCACGTCGCCGCCGTCCGCAACGGCCCCTCGGACGAGGTCGAGGTCGAGCTCGCGAGCGAGTTCGCGTTCCCGGTCTCCAACGACCTTCCGCGCCTCCGCATCGGCTCCCGCGACGTCCTCCTCAGCGGCTACACGGCCGAGGGCGACACGCACCGCATCGTCTTCACGATCCGCCCGGACGAGCTCGCCGCCATCCCGGACGGCGCGCCGATGAAGGTCCGGTACGGCGAGGACACGGCGACGTACGAGTGGGACTTCGGGACGTTCCAGAAGGCTGCGATTCGCCGGTGACGTCCTGACGGGCAGGGCGCGTTCCGAGGACTGACGGGCTCTGAGGAGTCCTCAGTCCTCAGTCCTCGGTCCTCAGCTTTGGCTTTCGGTTCCCGCTCGGCTCCGCGGCTCTGCCTCTCGAAGCGAGCCGGCCGGATCTCGACCCTGGAGTTGCGGAGCTCCTACGCCAGACATCGACTCTGGAGCGAACAAGCGATCCTCAGGTTCTGCAGGAGAGCGTGTGAGGCGGCGAGCTTCACGCGCTCTTCGCGCATTTCGCGAATGCTCTTGATGCAGCGTGGGAAGTGCCGTGTGCGTGCCGGTCGAGACCAGCCCGCTGCGGAAAGCGAGGCGCTCTAGCCGAGGACTGAGGTCCGAGGACCGAGGACTGAAACTCTGGACTCCCCCCGGGCCGACTGCTAAAAGCGCGACCCCCGTTCGATTCCCCGCGAATCGGCCGGCATCCTTGCTCGCAGGGCGCGGCCTTGCGGGCTCCCCCGGGGTCTCCGGGGTGATCCAGAAGGAGACACCATGCCTGAAGCACGGGTCCTGAAGTCCAAGGAATACGAGACCATCTACATCCTGCGGCCGGACGTCGATCCCGACTCGGCGGACAAGGTCCAGAGCCGCGTGGCCGAGGTCGTCGCCCGCGACAACGGCAAGCTCGTCAAGGTCGAGTCGTGGGGCCGCCGCCGGCTGGCCTATCCCGTCCGGAAGCACAAGAAGGGCGTCTACGTCTACGTGAAGTACATCGGTCGCGGCGGGCTCGTGCAGGAGCTCGAGCGCAACCTGAAGCTCCAGGACGTGGTGCTCAAGTTCCAGACGGTGATGACCGCCAAGGACGTCGACATGAACGCCGTGACGGTCGATCCCGAGGAGATCAAGTTCCAGCGGCTCGAGCTCCCGCCCGAGGAGGAGGAGAAGGAGTCGCGCGAGAAGGCCCTCGGTCTCGTCGACGTCGTCGAGCCTCCGCGCAGCACGCGTGGCGAGCGCGGCGAGGACGAGTTCGGCGAGGGCGAGGCTGCCGCCGGCGAAGAGGGCGAGGCGGCGAAGGAAGGCGGCGAGGAGGAGGGCTGACCCTCCTTTTGGGCTCGGGCGCGTGAGCCGAGCCGACGGCGCCCATGCGCCGCTCGCTCCGTGAAGCCCGATCGAGCCAGGCCTCGCACCGAAGACTCTATTCCGAGGAGAAAGCTGTCATGGCAATGATCGAAGAGGACAAGGACTTCGGCCGGACGCCGGATCTCAACGCCGACGCTCCCGGTCGCCGCCGCGGCGGCAAGAAGCGCGTTTGCAAGTTCTGCGCGGACAAGACCGCGGTCATCGACTACAAGGACCCGCAGGCGCTCAAGTACTTCATCTCGGAGCGCGGCAAGGTCGTTCCGCGCCGTATCAGCGGCAACTGCGCCCTTCACCAGCGCAAGGTGACGCTCGCCATCAAGCGCGCGCGCAACATCGCGCTCTTGCCCTTCACCGTCACGAGCTGAGGAGACCCACCATGCCTGCCACGCTTCAAGTGATTCTCCAGAGCGACGTGCCGAACCTCGGTACGTCGGGCGAGCTCGTGAAGGTGCGGCCCGGCTACGCGCGCAACTACCTCATTCCGCGCAAGCTCGCCGTCCCCGCCACGACCGCGCAGATCAACCGTCTGAACCACGAGAAGGCGGTCGCCCTCGCGCGCGCCGAGAAGGCCAAGAAGGAGGCCCAGGCCCTCGCCGAGAAGATCAACGGGCTCAAGATCACGCTGGCCCGTCCCGTCGGCGAGGACGACAAGCTCTTCGGCGCGGTCACCGCGAAGGAGATCGAGAACGAGGCGAAGAAGCTCGGCGTCGCGTTCGATCGCAAGAAGATGCAGCTCGCCGAGCCGCTCAAGGCGCTCGGTACCTACGAGATCCCGATCAAGCTGATGACGGACGTGACCGCGACCCTCAAGGTCGAGGTCGTCAAGAAGTGACTTCAGGCTCCAGGCTCCAGGCTCCAGGGATTAGGGGCTCAGAGGCCAGGGAGCTCGGAACGAAAGCAGGAAGGGAGAGGCCGCTCGGCAGGTCTCTCCCTTCTTGCTTTTCGAGGACCGAGGACCGAGGACCGAGAAGGCTCCAGACGTCAGTCTCCAGACGTCAGTCTCCAGACTCCAGACTCCAGTCTCCAGACTTGGGCGCGCGCTTCGCGCGCGCATCCTCAGACGCTGAGGACTGAGGTCTGAGGACCGAGGACCGAGACGGCTCCGAGCTCCAGAGAGGCTCCGCTCTCTCGACTTCACGTCGGCGTGCACGACTTCCCGACGCATCGTGCACGCCTTCCCGACGTATCGTGCACGCCTTCTCGACTTCGTCGCGCCGGCGTCGACGAGCGCCTTGACGCATCGGATCGGATGCGCGACTTACTCGATCACGAACCAATCGCCTCGGCCGTCCGGCGGCCGGGGCGATTGTCATTTGGAGGTCTCGTCTGTGGACAAGAGGTGGACAGCTCGTGCGAAAGAGGTCGAGAACCCTCCCGTCGTCGAGGGCCGCGTCCCGCCGCACGATCTCGACGCCGAAGCCGCCGTTCTCTCGGCGGTGATGCTCGACCCGTCGGCGCTCGACAAGGTCGCGGAGCTCAAGCCGGAGCACTTCTACTCGGAGGCGCACCGGCGCATCTTCGAGGCGTGCCTCGAGCTGCGCGCGACGGGGGCGCCGGTCGACGTCGTCCAGGTGGCGGCCTACCTGAAAGATCGGCAGCGTCTCGCGCAGGTCGGCGGCATGCCGTACCTCGGGCAGATCCTCGACGCCGCGCCCGTCGTCGCGAACGTCGCGTCGTACGCGCGCATCATCTACGAGAAGTGGCGCGTCCGGCAGCTCATTCTCACGTGCCAGCGCGTCGCCGCGCAGGGCTACGGAGACTACGGGGATCCGCAGGCGTTCATCGACGGCGCCGAGCAGGCCATCTACAACATCGCGCGCACCTCGTCGAAGCAGAGCGCCGAGAAGCTCATCGACGTGATGAAGAAGGCGTTCGCGAAGCTGAACGACGCCGTGGCGCGCGGCGATCGCATCACCGGCATCGCGACCGGCTTCGATCGCTTCGATCGCCAGACCGCCGGCCTGCACGAGGGCGACCTCACCATCGTCGCGGCGCGCCCCGGCATGGGCAAGACGAGCTTCGTGCTCAACCTCGCCGCGAACATCGCGAAGCCGAAGCACAACGAGCTCGCCGGTGATCCGTCGCAGCGGTGGGACGAGCCGGGCGTCGGCGTCGCCATCTTCTCGCTGGAGATGCCGCGCGAGCAGCTCGCCAACCGTCTCGTGTGCTCCGAGGCGCGCGTCGACGTCAGCAAGATGCGTACGGGCATCCTCGGCCCGTCCGACTGGAACAAGCTCACGATGGCCGCGAGCGCGCTCGGCAGCCTGCCGATCTGGATCGACGACTCGCCGAGCCTGACGCTCCTCGAGCTCCGCTCGAAGCTGCGTCGCCTCCAGGCGGAGTACGACCTGCGCGACGAGAACGGCAGGAAGATCCGTCGGCTCGGGTGCGTCATCATCGACTACCTGCAGCTCATGAAGGGACGCGACGGCGTCTCCTCGCGCGAGCAGGAGATCAGCGAGATCTCCCGAGGCCTGAAGAGCCTCGCCAAGGAGCTCGAGCTCCCCGTCATCGCGCTCTCTCAGCTCAATCGTGCCGTCGAGACGCGCAGCGAGAAATCGAAGCGCCCGATGATCAGCGATCTCCGCGAGTCGGGCGCCATCGAGCAGGACGCCGACAACATCATCTTCATCTACCGCGACGAGTACTACAACCCGGACTCCCCGGAGAAGGGCGTGGCCGAGCTCATCATCGCCAAGCAGCGCAACGGGCCCACGGGTACGGTGAAGGTGAAGTTCGACAAGCAGTGGACGAGGTTCGACAACCTCCCCGAGGGCGAGTTCGAGGACGACATGGGCTGAGCCGGCGGAGCAGGAGGGCCCCAGAGGCTGCGGGTCGTGCTAGAAGGCAGCCTCGATGGTAGCTTCGCCGGACGCCCTCTCTACGCTCGTCGATACGCGGCGCGTGCTCGTGACGGTGGGCGCGGGCGGCGTCGGGAAGACGACCACCGCAGCAGCGCTCAGCGTGGCGGCGGCTCGTCGCGGGAGGCGGGTCCTGTGCCTCACCATCGACCCTGCGAAGAGGCTCGCCGAGAGCCTCGGCATCGGGGCGATGTCGACGGACGCGGCCACGGTCGATCCCGCGCGGTTCGAGGCCATCGGCGTGCCGATCAAAGGCAGCCTGACGGCGGCGATGCTCGATACGAAGCGGACCTTCGACGAGCTCGTCCTCAAGTACTCGTCGTCGAGAGAGAAGGCCGAGCGGCTGCTCTCGAACCGGCTCTACCAGTACGTCTCGACGTCGCTGGCGGGCACGCAGGAGTACATGGCGATGGAGAAGCTCGTCGCCGTGAAGGACGATCCCCGCTACGACTTCATCGTCCTCGACACGCCGCCGACCGCCAACGCGCTCGATTTCCTCGATGCGCCCGAGCGTCTCACCGAGGCCCTCGACTCGGCGACGATGCGATGGTTCGTCGAGGCGTTCCAGTCGTCCGGGAAGTTCTCGCTCAACCTCGTCGCCAAGAGCGCCGCCGCCGTGCTCCGCGGGATCGGCAAGATCACGGGCGGCGGCTTCCTCGAAGCGATGGCCGAGTTCATCTCGGAGCTCAACGAGCTCTTCGGCGGGTTCAAGGAGCGCGCCGCCCGCGTGCAGCAGACGCTCCGCTCGCCGGACGTCGCATTCGTGCTCGTGACGAGCCCGTCGCCGCCCGCCATCAAGGAGGTCCTCTACTTCGCCGAGCGCCTCGAGGAGGCCAACATGCCTCGCGGCGCGCTCGTCGTGAACCGGTTCCACCTGCCGCCGCCGTTCGCGAAGGAGGGCGTCTCGGAGGAGCACGCCGCGAAGGGCATCGAGCGATACGGCCTCACGCTCGAGGAGGACGCGCCGTACCGGCTCGTCAAAGCGCACGCGGACGCGCTCAAGCTCGCCCTCCACGACGAGGCGAACGTGCGCACCCTCCAGAATGTCGCAGCCTTGCCGCTCGTCCGGGTGGCGGAGCTGGACACGGACGTCTACGATCTGGCGCTGCTCACGCAGCTCTCGGACGTCCTGATGGCCGGAGGCGTGTGACGGAACGAAAAGAGCACGTACCCGCCGAGCGTCCCGGCGCCGTCGCGCGCTTGTTCGGGAGCCTCGCGAACGCGCTCCTCGGCCTCGGGCTCCCCGCCATCCGCCAGTGGCTCCGCGACCGTGTCGGCCCGGGCGCCGACGTCGCGCGCGTCACGACGGAAGGGAAGCTCGTCCATCTCGACGGCGTACGGGTGCCGATCGGACCGCGAGGGCTGCTCGTCCTCGAGCGCGCGACCGCCGTGATCACCGGCCTCGGACGCGCGGGGCTCCCCGAGATCCGGCTGCACGCCTTCCACGGGTCGCTCGGCTTCGGAGACGCAGCCCACGGGTTCCGCGCGGACGTGTCGTTCACGGCGTCGCCCGATCCCGAGGAGGCGGCGTGGATCTGGGGCGAGCTGTCGATCCGGAACGCTTCGTGGACCGTGCGCGAGGGCAGCCCGCCGACGTCGCCGATGCACGGGGACGCGCGGCTCTTCGTCTCGTCCCACGAGTGGCGCATCGATCGAGGCAGGCTCGAAGGAGAGAACGCTCGAGCGCGCTTCTCGGGCGGAGGAACCTTCGAGGGGGCGGCCTCGGACGGTGAGGGCGGAGCGGAGCCGCTCGTCCCGGGCGTGCTCTCGCGCGCGACGCTCGAGCTCGAGCATGCGCGCGTCGGCCCGTTCGTCGACGCCGCGGGCGCGCTCTCGGGCCGGACGCTCGCGGTGCCGTCGATCGTGCCGCTCGACGCTCGGCTCGACGGCGCTCTCTCGTGGCATGCGACGGCAGGAGGGCGCGTGGAGCTCCGCGTCGCGTCGGAGGCGCTCCGCGCGACGGTCGAGGGATCGATCGCGCCCGACGGCGGCGGCCTCGAGGGGCGCGTCGACGCCGAGGTGCCGCTCGCTCGTCTCGTGCGGAGCGCGGGCGCGCCGCGCGAGGCGCTGCCACGCGAGGAGGACGTCGCGCGCGTCGAGCTCGCGATCGGCGGATCGCTGGGACGACCCGAGGTGTCCGGACGGATCGTCGCGACGGAGATCGGGTTCCGCCTCGGCCGCCCGCGCTTCGTGCCGCCGGTACTCCTCCGCGAGCTCTCGGCGGAGCTCGCCCTGAAGCAGGATCGCGCCGTCGTGCGCGCCGTCGCGTTCGCGCGCACCTCGGAGGTCACGCTCGATCTCGAGGCGAACGTCCGCGACCCGGCGTCCGCGCGCGGGCGGCTCCGAGGTGACGCGATCGAGGCGGGCTTCTTGCGCGACGTGATCCGCACGCTGGGCGCGCGGATCGAAGTGCCGGACGGCGCGTCCGCCGCCGTCGACTTCGCGCTCGCTCCGCGCGACGGAAGGCCGGTCGTCTCGGGTTCGGTCGCGATCTCCACCTCGTCGTCCTCTCTCGTCCTCTCCGTCGCGCCGAACGTCGTGCGCGTCACGGGGCGCGTCACGGCCGAGGACGTGGTCGCGATCGGCGCGCTCGGCGGAGCCGTCCGCCCGGCCGACGGCGAGATCGGCCTCGCGCTCGACCTCGACGTCGACCGCGGAGGCGTGCGCGCGCGTGGGACGGCCGCGTCGGCGCGTCTGTCGCTCGTGATCACGGGGCGCCCCGACGTCCCGCCGTACGTCCTCGAGGACGCGACGGTGGACGTCGCGATCGACGCCGCGGCGTTCGTCTACGAGAACCTCCGGTTCTCCGCTCACGGCGGGCGGTTCGTCGCTCGCGGGACCATCCCGCTCGTCGCCGGCACCCTGGAGGAGGCGCCGCGGATCGCGCTTCGTCTCGAGGAGGGCGGCGCCGAGCTCGCCGTGGCCCTCGCGAACCTGATCGAACGGAGCGACCCCGCGTCTCCGCGCCTGGCGGTGCAGGTCGAGGGGCCTCGTCCCCTCGACGAGATCTGGATCCCGCGCGATCTCGTCGCGAGCGGCGAGCTCCGCTGGTACGACGCGAGACGTCCGGGCGCGCTCGCCCTCGCGGTCGACGTGACGCTCGGGACGCCGCGCGGGACCGAGGCCGCGGTGGCCGTCCGGCTGTCGAACCGCGGCGCGTTCGACGGGACGACGCTCCGAGGGAGGATCGCGCTCGGCGATCTCGTCGCCTCCGGAGCGCTCGGCCCGCGACCGCTCGTCCTGCGCGAAGGCGTCGCGGAGGTCGACGCGTTCGCGCGCGGCGGCGGGGAGGGGCTCGCGGGCGCGGGCCGCCTCGAGGCCGAGCGCCTCGTCATCCTCGCCGGCGAACGCGAGACGGTGCACGTCGAGCTCGCCGACGTCGTCGCGCGCTTCCGGGTCGATCGGCGCGGGGTCACGTGGAAGGACGTCGAGGCGCGTGCCTACGGAGGAAGCGTCGTTTCGACGGGGCACCGCGAGCACGCAGGGTCGACGTGGGCGCGCGTGTCGATCGTCGGGATCGCGGTGCACGACCTGCCGCCCATCGCCGGTCGCGCGCCGAGCTCCTGGGTCCGCGGGCACCTCTCCGCGTCCGTGATCGTCCGATGGGGCTCGGGAGGCGAGCTGCGGGCAGGCGGGATCCTCACGCTCGACGATGCGACGTTCCCGGCCATGGAGCTCGTGCGCGCTCCGCTCGCGCGATACGGGCTCAGGCCTCCGAACGAGGACGCCGCCGCGCCGGTCACTGCGCTCCTCGTCGGGTCGGACGGAGGCATCACGCTCGCCGACCTGAACGTCCAGCTCCACGGCGCGAAGCTCCGCGGCGAGGTCGGACTGTCGCGCGGGCTCGTGCTCGACGGTCGCGTCGACGTGACCCTCGAGGAGGAGTACCTCCGTACGAGCAAGGTCCTCGCGATTCCGCGTGCCCTGACGCAGAAGCTCGTGCTGCCGGTGCGCATCGAGGGGCCGATCGCTCGGCCCGTGGTGCACGCCGATCTCGCGGCGTGTCTCGGCCATTTCCTCGAGGACAACCGCGTCCGCCAGCTCGTGACGTCCGCCGTCGAGGAGGCGCAGATCCTCCTCGGCCGGCATCAGGTCCCGCGAGAGCCGAGGCAGAAGCAGGCGACGGTCACGGGCGAGGCGGAGCTCGAGGCCGAGCTACGCCGTGCGGTCGACGCGCACGCGCACGACTGGGCGGAGATCGCGCGCCGCGAGGCGGAGCGGCGAGGTCGCGTGCGCGTCGGGTGACGCGAGCGCGAGCCCGTTCGACGTCGTGGTGCGGCCTCGTCACGCGCGCGGGCGCGGATGCTGCTTCGAGGCGTCTCCGATCACCGTCCACGCGGCAAACACAGGAGAGGACACATGACTTCTTGGCTCGTCCGTGCGTCGACAGCCTCGTTCGTGCTCGTGGCGGCGCTCGCGTGTCGCGCAGAGCCCGTCCCGCCTGCGAGCCCGACGCCGCCCGCGATCCACGAGGACGGACCCGTCGAGCCCGCGCGTACGACGATCGAGACCCGGATCGAGCCGAGGAGCGGCTCGAGCTTGAGCGGCAGGGCGATCTTCTCCGAGCTGCCGGAGGGCGGCGTCGAGGTCGTGGTCGAGGTCGCGAACGTGTCGCCGGGCAAGCACGGCGTGCACATCCACGAGAACGGGGACTGCAGCGCTCCGGACGCCTCGAGCGCGGGCGACCACTTCGATCCCGACGGTCACCCGCACGGGCTGCCGCCGACGGCGCCGAGGCACATCGGTGACTTCGGCAACATCGACGTCGGCCCGAACGGCGCCGGGCGCCTCGAGATCGTCGCCCCGCGCGCCAACCTGCGCCTCGGGGATCCGCACTCCTTCGTCGGCCGCGCCATCATCGTCCACGCCAAGCCCGACGACGGCTCGCAGCCGAGCGGCAACGCGGGGGAGCGGATCGGGTGCGGCGAGATCCGGCGCTGAGCGCTCACTCTTGCAGCCATGGCGGCTGCCGGAGCTCCTGCGACCCCTCCTCGACGCTGATCACGGGCCGGTAGCCGAGCTCGCGGCGTGCCTCGTCGTCACGGAGCGTGACCTCGTGCGCGAGGGTCGCGTATTCCTGCCTCGACAAAGGCGGGTCCACGAGCGGCAAGTTGAGGATCGCCGCGCCGGTCACCCGTCCGAGTCGGCCTCCGCTTTCCTCCCGCGGCGCTTCTCGCGATAGACGACGCGGATGGGCACGCCCTCGAAGCCGAAGTGCTTCCGGAGCTGGTTCACGACGAACCGCTGATACGAGAAGTGCACCGCCTCGGGCGAGCTCGAGATGACCACGAAGACGGGCGGCGCGGTCTCGGCCTGCGTGATGTAGTACAGGCGAGGGGCGCGTCCGCCGCTCGTCGGCGGGGGACGCGTCGCGAGGACCTGCTCGAAGAAGCGATTCAGCTCTCCGGTCGGGATCCGCTGGTGGAAGGACTCCGAGACGCGGTCGATCGCGGAGAAGAGGGACCCGAGCCCGCGGCCCGTCTTCGCGCTGACGTGGACGATCGGCACGAAGGGCGCGAACGAGATCTTGTCGCGCGCGTCCTCCTCGGCCTTCTCGATCTGGGCCTTGGTGAGCAGATCGATCTTGTTGAGCGCGATGACCATCCCGCGCCCGCGGTCGGCGGCGAGCCCGAGGATCTTCGCGTCCTGCTCGGCGACGCCTTCCTTCGCGTCGACGAGCAGCACGACGACGCTCGAGCGCTCCATCGCCTGGATGGCGGCGTGGACGCTCGCCGCTTCGATGGCGTCTCCCGCCTTCGTGACCTTGCCCTTGCGGCGGACGCCTGCCGTGTCGACGAAGACGTAGCGCTTGCCGTCGCGCTCGACGAGCGCGTCGATGGCGTCCCGCGTCGTGCCGGGCCGCGCGTCGACGAGCATGCGGTCCTCGCCGAGGATGCGGTTCATGAGGCTCGACTTGCCGGCGTTCGGCTTGCCCGCGATCGTGACACGCGGGATCTTCTCGCCGGTGTCCGGCGCGGCATCCTTCTCGGGCAGGGCCTCCACGATCGCCGCCTCGAGCTCGCCGACGCCGCGGCCGTGGAGGGCGCTGATCGGGTAGACCTTCTCGACGCCGAGTCGGTAGAGCTCGAAGGCGTCGGCGTCGAGCTTCGGCGAGTCGGCTTTGTTCGCCGCGTAGATGACCGGTTTGTCGGTTCGGCGCAGGAGCTTCACCGCGAGGCGGTCGGCGCTCGTGAGCGGCACCGTCGCGTCGCTGACGAACACGATGACGTCCGCCTCCTCGATCGCGGCCTCGACGTGCCTCCGGATGCCGGACTTCATCGGGTCGCGGTCGTCGGGGTCGAACCCGCCCGTGTCGATGAGCGTGTATTCGCGGCCGAAGGCCGACGTGTCGGCATAGTGGCGATCGCGCGTGACGCCGGGCTGGTCGTGCACGATCGCGAGGCGACGGCGCGCGAGGCGGTTGAAGAGCGTCGATTTCCCGACGTTGGGGCGCCCGACGACCGCGACGAGCGGCAAGCCGTGGGACCCGGCGGGCAACGCGCGCGGCTTGCGGGAAGGGTGATGCTTCGTCATCGGGCAGCTCCTGCTCTCGCGCGTGCGCGGGATGAGTCGTTCTTCGGCGGGAGGCCGTCGTCGGCGTAGCCGAGCTCGATCAGCTTGCCGGCGTCGTCGAACCACCCCGGCGTCGCCTTCACGCGGATGTCGAGGTGCAGCCGCTGGCCGAGCAGCCGTTCGGCGCGCTCGCGCGCGGCGGTGCCGATCGCCGCGAGCATCTTGCCGCCCTGGCCGATCACGATCCCTTTGTGGGACTCCTTCGCCACGTGGACGGTGAGCGCCACGCGCGAGAGCTTCTTGCCCTCTTCGAAGGCGTCGACCGTCACGGCGACCCCGTGCGGGACCTCCTGTCGCGTCCGAAGGAGGATCTGCTCGCGCACCAGCTCGGCGACGAAGAAGCGCACGGGCTTGTCCGAGAGGTCGTCCTCCGGGTAGAGCGGCTCGCCCTCGGGCAAGAGCTTGCCGAGCTCCGCGAGCAGCCGATCGAGGCCGTCGCGCTTCTTCGCGCTGATCGGTACGACGGCCGCGAAGTCGTAGAGCTTCGCGTACGCGGCGAGCACCTCGAGCAGCTTGGTCTTCTGCTTGACGCGATCGACCTTGTTGACGACGAGCACGACGGGCTTGCCGGGCGGCACCGACCGGAACGCCCGCTCGTCTTCTTCGCGGACCTCGGGCGCCGGGTCCGGATCGACGTCGACGAGGAAGAGGACGGCGTCGGCCTCCGCCGCGGTGCCGCTCGCAACGTCGTTCATGCGCTGCCCGAGGCGATTGCGCGGCTTGTGGAGCCCGGGCGTGTCGAGGAGGACGTATTGCGTCCGGTCCACCGTCAGGATCCCGGCGATGCGATCGCGCGTGGTCTGCGGATGATGGCTCGTGATGGCGATGCGCTCGCCGAGCAGGGCGTTGAGGAGCGTGCTCTTGCCGACGTTGGGCCGCCCCACGAGGGCGACGGTCCCGGCACGCGGGCGGGCGCGCTCCGGTCGAGCTCCCCCCGCGCGACGAGAGGCCTTGCCCTCGCCGGGAGCCCTTTTTCGAGTCGAGCCAGCACTGCGCGCCATGGGAGCGCGGTCCATACCACAGTCCGAGAGGCCGCACGGGCTCTGGCGTTCGGCGGCTGCCCCGGTCGAAGCCGCGTGTTGGGCGCTGCCGAAGAATGCGGTATTGAGGCTGCGCGCGCCTGCGCTTCGAGCCAAACGCCCCTTTTCCTGGACTTGCAGGACTTGCCATGGCCGACTCCGAGAAGCCCCCGACGGACACGTCCGGCGACGAGCCGAAGGGTCGAATCGACCGAGAAGCAGGAGACGAGCACGAGGGGCGTGCGTCGGCGCCCGGGAGCGACGGGGAGCCGGCGGAGCCCGACCCGTCGGCGGATGCTTCGGGAAACGAGGAGGCCGAGAAGAGGGCGGGGGAGGAGCCCGTCGTCGGGACGCCGCTCGCGGACGAGACCGCGGGCGGCCCGCGCTGGCTTCCGCTCGCCATCGCGATCGCGCTTCCCTTCCTCTTCTTCTTCGTGCTCCCTCCGCTCACGAAGAGCGGCATCTGGGATCCCTACGAGCTCAACGTCGCCGATCTCGCGCGTCGGGTCGCCCTGAACCTCCACGGCGCGACCGAGCTCGCGCTCGAGGGCGCGGACAACTCCCTGCCGTACCTCAACGACCTCGGCCGTCCGCAGCTCCCGTTCACGTCGATCGCGCTGGGCTTCAAGCTCTTCGGGCTCCAGGAGTGGGCCGGTCGCGCGCCTCTCGCCCTCTGGGGCACCATCGGCGTCCTCGTCACGTATGCCTTCGTCTCGCGGCTCGTGGACCGGCGCGCGGGCGTCTTCTCCGCGGTGGCGCTGACGACGATGCCCCTCTACTTCGTCCAGGCGCGCACGATGCTCGGCGACGTCGTGATGATGGCGTCGCTCGCGATGTCCTTCGGCGGTCTCGCCGTCGCCGTCTTCGGGAGACGCGAGGAAGCAAAGAGCGGTACGTCGGACGGTCGGATCCGCACGTCCTGGCTCGGGCTCGCGATCTTGGGGCTCGTCGCCGGCTACTACACGCGCGGCACGATCATCGGCGTCGCGCTGCCGGCGGTGGCCGTCGGCGCTGCGTATCTCGTCGCGGTCGCGAACGGACAGCGGTTCGACAAGCTCGCGAACGCGACGGGCGCCGCGGCGTGCCTCGTCGGGCTCGCGTTCATGGCGAAAGGACTGAGCGCCCTCGGCAGGCCGGCCGACGACATGACCGTGCCCATCGTCGGCGCGCTCATGAAGCCACCGACGAAATACCCGACGTTCGACTTCACGATCGGTCACATCGCGGCGGCGCTCGCGCCATGGAGCGCGTTCGCGCCGTTCGCCTTCGGCCGCATGTTCGCGTCGCCCGTCGGCGTGAGGACCGACGCTTTCGAGCGCGAGAGCCAGACGCGCCTCGTCTTGCTCGTCGGCGCGGCGGCCGCGTTCCTCGTCCACGGCTGGATGGCGGCCCGGACGGAGATGATCCCGTTCTGCGCGCCGGTGATCCTCGCTGCCGTCTGCGGCATCGCCCTCCGCGACTACGAGCGCGGCGCGCACCCCTCGGTGGCGGTCGGCGTCGGCACGCTCGTCCTGCTCGGGCTCCTGCATCACGAGATGCGCAAGCTGCCCGAGAAGGTCTTCCACGCCTTCAACGTCGTCGCGGGCGCGACGTTCCCGGAGAGCTTCAAGAACCACTCGGTCTCCATCTGGACGGTGGTGCTCTTCGGCTTCGCGGCGGTCGCCTTCCTGACGTGGGTGGAGCGCGATCCGAAGCGTGAGCCTTTCGAGCCGAAGGGCTACCTGAGGGCGCTGCTCGCCCTGCGCGACGCCTGGGACGGCATGCTCGCTCTCGCGTACTTCGCCATGGTCGCCGGTGCGTCCCTCGCCGGACTCGCGGTGTGGGTCGGGACGCGCTACCACGCGAAGTGGCTCCCGACGCTCAGCTCGCAGATGCGCGACGCCGTCCTCAACGCGTGGTGGGTCACGGCGTTCGTGCCGCTCGCCGCGATCTTCGCGCTCTACTTCTGGTGCGACGTCTGGGTCTGGGCGTTCGATCGTGCGCCTCGTCTCCGCGACGGTCTCGGGAGGGCGGCGACGCGCGGGTTCGAGCCGTTCGAAGATCTCGCCGCGCGTCTGAAGGAGGGACGCCTCCTCGAGACGGTCCCGAAGCTCATTTCCGGCAAGCTCGTCGTCACGAACGAGAAGCTGGACGACGGCATCGGCCCGGTCTGCCTCTTCGTCCTGACCCCGCTCATGTACCTGCAGGTCCCGGCGGTGGTGTTCTTGCTCCTGTGGACGAAGGTCGGCTTCCGTCCGCTCGTGGCGGGTGCGCTCGCGATCCCCTCGGGCGTCGCCCTCTTCCTCGTCCTCGGGTTCGTCGGGAGCGTGTTCCGCGGCAGCCGGCCGGCCTTCCTCGCGCTCTCCGCCGCGACGGTCGGGATGGTGCTCTGCTTCTCCTACTATCCGGCGCTCGCGAACCAGCTCTCGCCGAAGGAGATCTTCGAGAGCTACCGGAAGACGCGACGTGGTGACGAGCCGCTCGCTCTCTTCGGGGTCGGCGGGCGCACGGCGGCGTACTACGCGGGCGGCCAGCCCCTCATCCTGAAGGACACCCAGAGCGCGCTCGATTGGCTCATGGCCGGTGAGCCCGGCACGCGGCGGTTCCTCGCCGTGCGCGCCGAGGAGCTCGCACGTCTCAACCGCACGTACCGTGAGCGGACGAAGTCGGGGCAGAACCTCCCGATCATCGACGGGCGCTCGAGTCAGATCGTGCTCGCCGCGTCGAGCCTCGCGGACAACGAGAAGAACCAGAACCCGCTCTCGCGCATCGTCCTTTCGACGCCGCCCCAGCCGCAGCGGAAGATCGAGGCGAACTTCGACGACAAGCTGCAGCTCCTCGGTGTCGACATCACCGACGCGAACGGAAGGCTCGTTCAGACCGTGCGCCCGGGCAAGAAGTACCACCTCAAGACGTACTTCAAGGTGCTCACCCCGGTGACGACGGAGTGGACGATGTTCATCCACATCGACGGTTTCCGCCGCCGCCACAACGGCGACCACAAGGTCTGTCAGGGCAAGTACCCGATGACGCTCTGGCTCCCGGACGACGTCATCGTGGACGACCACGAGTTCACCCTGGAGCCGAACTTCAGCCCCGGCCCGTACACCATCTATCTCGGCTTCTTCATCGGGGATCAGCGCATGAAGGTGAAGTCGGGCCCGAGCGACAAGGACGACCGCGTGAATGCGGGGACGTTGAGGGTGCAGTAGCCGTCCCGAGGACGGAGTCCTCGGTCCTCAGTTCTCAGCTTCGGTTCTCGCTCGTCGGCTCGCCCTTCTCGCTCGTCGGCGTTCCCGATCGCCGTCGACTCCGCGTGGTCGGTTCGTCGCCGGCTTCGATGCGCCCAACGTCGGGCGGGTCGATTCTTGGTGTGATCGCGATGCCTGAACGAACGATCGGGCCTTCGGCCTGAGGAGCGCGGACGGAGGAGCGCTGAGGACTGAAGACCGAGGACCGAGGACTGAGGACCGAGGACTTTCTTGTGGCGCCCACCCCGGTGCCGGGCTATGCGCGTCGCATCTCGGCTCCGCTCTCGGTACGGCATCGAAAGCGACCGGGCGGGCCAGGTGGACGTGGAACATGAGCGGCACGAAGGATGAGACGGCCGGAGCGGTCGATGCGGTGAAGGAAGAGGTCGCCGATCGGCGCAACTACGATCGCTACGACGTCGAGTGGGCGGTCGACTGTGTCGCCTCCGATACGTTCCTGTTCGCCTCGATCACGAACATCAGCGAGATGGGGATCTTCGTCCGCACGACCGAGCCCCTGACGACCGGCACGCGCTTGCGGCTCACGTTCGCGCCGCCTGGTGCCGACAGCTTCCAGCTCGAAGGCGTCGTCGCGTGGGTCAATCCCGTTCGCGACAACGGCGACAACCCGAACCCCGGCATGGGGATCAAGTTCGTCAACCTGAAGCTCGAAGAGCGCGAGCGACTCGTGAAGGTGATCCGAACGATCGCGTATCTGCGCGATCCGAACTGACGGGAGTCGGGGCCGCGAAGATCACTCCGAGGGGAGCGGGAACCGCCGCACGACGATCCCGGCGCCGCTCGCGGACGTGTCTTCCCATCCGATCGCGACGAAGGGCCCCGAGCCGCCCGAGGCGACCACCGGTCGAGCGCGCGTGCGGCCGTCTTCGCGGCTCGCCTGGAACTCCGTCGCCCGTCCGTCGACGTGGTTGAACAGGGACCCCGAAGAGCCGCCGAGGAAGCGGGCGCGGACGTGCCCCGTGTCCACGTCGAGCCACGCGACGACGTACGAGCCCCCGGCGGCCGGCGTCGAGGCGATCGCGGGCTGCGTCTGATCGCCGGCCGTGACGACGTCGTTCACGGGCCGAGAACGATCTCCTTCGATGGCGCGCCCCTTCGCGTCGTAGCGCTGGACGAACACGTCACCGCCGGCGCTCCAGACGACGGCGAAGCGGCCGTCCGGCAGCGCCGCGACTCGAGCTCCGTCCGCTCCGGCGCCGGTCCCGTCCACCGTCAGCTCCGCGCCCGCGGGTGTGCCGTCGGCGTTGATCGCGCGGAGCTTGATGCCCGTGGGGCTCGTCCACACGACGACCCAGCCGTCGCCGGTGGAAGCGACGTGCGGGCTCTCGTTTCCGGTACCCGTGCTGATGTCGTTCTGGTTGCCGAGCGTGTACGAAAACGATCCGTTCGCCGACGGCGTGACGGTGCGGCCGACGATCCTTCCCTGCGCGTGGTCTTCCCAGGCCACGAAGAGTCGATCGGCGCTCGCGGCGATGGCGGGCGCTCGTTGGACGTTCGCTTCGCCGCCGGAGCCGTCGACCACGAGGAGCGGCCCCTTCTCGCGGAGCTCGCGATCGAGGGCGCGCATGTGGATGTCGAGGCTCGGTGCGTCGTCGCTCTCGAAGACGACGTAGTACGTGTCTCCGAGCAGGGCCGCCTGCGGACGCGACTGCTGCCTCGGCGCGGGCGCCGGCGGAAACCCGGATCCGTTCGCGAGGAAGATCGAGCCGCGCGCGAGCGCGGGCGGAGACGACAGAGGCGAGAGGTCGGCGCTCATCACACGGAGCGCGACGTCGAGCGTGCCGCCGCTGCTCGGAACCGCGCGTTCCGTCCAGAAGGCGACGAAGCGTCCGTCATCCCCGGCGCCGGGCGGCCAGAGGAAGAAGGGATCCGTCTTGTCGCCGGCCCTGCCGGTCGAGGTCCCGTTCTCCGGTGCTCCGATCGAGAGGAGGATCTCCTTCGACTGGCACGCGTCGTCGCAGACGTCCGTGCCGCCGGGCTCGCATTGCTCCGTCGGCTGGATCGTCCCGTCGCCGCAGACCGCGGGCGCGAGGTAGCGCGTCATACGGATGTCGACCTGGACGGCGTCCGCTGCGATCGTCGCGGTCGCGCAGCCGAGCGCGACGATCGCGCCGCCGGCGTCCTTCGCCGTCGCCTCGAACACGCGCGGCGTTGCGCTCTTCTCGATGACGAGCGTCCCGCAGAACCGCACGCCGGACGGGCATCGGGTCGCTTCGAGGTTCCGCCGCGCGATCTCCCTCGAGTCGCCGTCGATCGTGACGACGCCGCCGTCCTCGTCGCAGCCGACGTTCCCCTCGAGGACGCGAAGCTCGAGGGATTGCGCCCGATCGAGCAGTCCGCGCGGCGCCGAGAGGTTCGTGACGATGGAGGTTCGCACGGGCTCCTCCGAGCCGCCGCACGAGCCCCCCACGACGATCACGCCCATGCAGAAGATGAGGAGCGACCCCGCGCGCATCGCGCCTCACTCTAGTGCGCCGAGCCCGTTCCCGACCGAATTCTCGCTCTGCGGCCCACGTCCCCTCTGGAGCCTGGAGCCCGGAGCCTGGAGCCTCATGCTGAGGACCGAGCTCTCACCGCCGCTTCTTCCACAGCCTGGCGAGCCATCCCGTCGCGGACGACTGCGCCGCGCGTGTCTCGGCGGCGCGCGCTGGGCGCGCCACCTCGATCCCGACGAGCTCGACCGCGCTCTCGAGCTCGGACGTCGCCGCAGGAGGGCCCGAGAGCACGACTCTCCGAACGCCATCCTTCACGAGGCGTCCGGCGACGCGCGCCGCCCAGGCCGCGAGGGCCTCGCTGTCGTCCGTCGGATAGCCGCACGCGATGGCGACGGCGCCGTCGCCGAGCGGCACGGCGCACGCGGGATACTCCCAGGTGGCGAGGCCGGCGTTTCGCTCGGCGTCGCGGACGCTCGCGACGTAGCCTTCGAGGAGCGATGCGCGTGCGGGCGCGACACGCGCGGGATCGTGCTCGATCCCCGCCTCGGCGAGCGCGCGCGCCGCGCTGTCGATGACGCCGGCGGCGAGCGAAGGCGAGGCACCGGCGTCGGCCATGAGCCCGCCGAGGCGCGCGCACGCGCTCCAGAGATCGTGCGCGTCGGAGGCCGCGAACAGCTCGAGCACGAGATGGCGGGCTGCCTCCGTGCTGCGGATCACGTTCCGGTCGGCTGGGTGCAGTGCGCGCGCCTCGTCCGCTTCCGCCCATTGGGCGAGGGCGCGGCGCACGCGGTGGAGCTCGGCGCTCGACCCCTCTGCCATCGAGGTCAGAACCCTTCGGCGGCGTTGGCGTCCTGCGGCTTCTGCTTTCCCGCTTCCGCCGCGGGCGCTCGTGGAGAGGACTTCGCCGGCGCCGCTCGACGGGGCGCCGCCGCGGCGCCGCCGGCAGCCGAAGGGCCACCGGCCTTGCGCGCGGCCGCCATCTGCAGATCGTTCAGCGCCTGCTGCGCCGCCTGCTGGTGCGAGGGCACCTGGGTCAGCTGGTTCAGTCGATCGCGCGCGGGGTCGAGCTGCCCCATCGCGATCTGGCAGCGCGCCGCACGAAGCGACGCCTCGTTGCCGACCCACGATCCGGCGGCCTTCTGTGCGAGCTGATCGAAGCGGCCGAGCGCGACCGCGCAGCCCTGTCCTTCGCGCACGCTCTCGGCCGCCCAGAGCGCCGCGTTCGTGTCGCCGTTCTGCGCCGCCTGATCGAAGTACCGCGTCGCCTCGGCGAAGCTCCGCGCGCGGAACGCCGCCATCCCGAGGGAGAACGGATCGCGCGCCTGTCCGTCCGCGCGGTCTTCGCTCTTCTTCGCGGCCAGGGGCTTCGCCGCTTGCGGGGCGTAGTCGTCGGACGGGACCCCGCCCGGGAGCCCGGCGTTCGCGATGGCCGCGGGGGCCGCCATCGAGGGGGCGGGCGGAGGCGCGGGCTCGGCCAACGTCTTCGCCTCGAGCCGCGCGTTCTCGCCGTCCCCGGATGCCGCGCTGCCGAGCGCGAGCGACTCGTCTGCTTTGTCGCGCGCGGCACCGCTCGTGAGGCGATCGACGGGCCCGTCGTCGCTCATGGCGATCGGAGGAACGGTGGCGACCGCGGGCGGACGGGCGACGTTCGGCGTGCTCGGTCCGTGCGCGGCGGCCGCTGCCTTGTCGTCGAAGGCCTCGCTGCCGGAGGCGGCGGTCATCGTGGGGGAGGGCTCGCCCTGCACGATGACGGAGACGGTCGAGTCCTTGCTCGCGTAGTTCTTGGATCGGATGAGGACCGCGCTCGTGCCGACCATGAGCAGGAAGACGGCGGCCATGGCCGTCTGCGGTCGCATCGCCCAGCTCCCGGCGATCCCGATGATCCGCGACACGCGGCTTCGAAGCGGGACGACCTTTCGCGCTTCCTTGGCCGCAGCGAGGATGCGGTCTTCGAGCCCGTCCGGAACGGGGACGAGGGGCAACGAGATCGCGCGGCGCGTCGCACGCAGCCCGTTGAAGATCGACCCGCAGCGACCGCACCCCGCGACGTGCCGCTTCACGGCCGCGCTCGTGAGCTCGTCCAGCTCGTCGTAGAGCTCGTCGAGCAGCAGGGGTTCGTACTTCTCGCAATCCATCGGGTCTCTTCGGGCCTAAGTTGAAGCGAACGTTCGGCGAATCAAGCTGGAAATGGCCTCTTTGGGAGGCTTTCAGCGAAGGGCGCGGGCATAGTCCTCGTATTCGGAGAGCGCCTCCTGCAGGCGCTCGAGCGCGTAACGCATGCGGCTCTTGACCGTGTTCTCGGGCACGCCGGTGATCTCGGCGATCTCCTTGAACGGCAGGTTCGCGACCTCTCGCATCAGGAACACCTCGCGCTGCTCGTCGGGCAGCGTGTCGACGGCCTGGACGATGCGCTCCTTGAGCTCCGACCCGGTCGCCTCGCGCTCGACGCTCGCCTTGGGATCGGCCGTCTGTTCGCCGAGCGTCGGTCCATCACCGTCCTCACCGCGCGACTCGTCGAGCGAGGGGTGCTTGCGCAGCGCGCGCTTGCGGAGGTGGTCGATGCAGAGGTTGCGCGTGATCGTGTAGATCCACGTCGTGAAGCGGGCCTCGTGCTTGAACTCGGTGGCGTTCTGGACCACGCGCACGAAGGCTTCCTGCACGATGTCCTCGGCGACTTGGGGGGTCCGCACCTGTCGAAGCGCGAAGTTGTAGAGCGCCGTCTGGTGCCGGCGGACGAGCTGAGCGAACGCGCTGCGGTCGCCCTCCTGGTAGCGGAGCATCAGCGTCTCGTCGGGCGGATCCAACGCTCGCTTCGGGACGCCGCTCATTTCGAGGTCGCTCCAGCCGGGGGTTCGTTCGACATGTCGTTCCAACGCACGAGCCGGCGCCAGACGACACTCTTCGATGACCCGGACAGCCTACCGTGAGGAGAGGTGAGGGTGGGGCGCTGAAGGCACGGGGCGCGGGCCCGCGCGCGATGTTCGAGCTCACCAGGAACACGTGCATCCCGAAATCCTTGGAACCGACCGACGGGGACGAGGGTGTGACGGCCCTGGGGCGACAAAGTTCTGGACGGTCGTGAAAGGACCGGATCGGCGTTGGTTTCCGCGCGTTCTCCCGGGGAGGGGCGTGGTGTCGCAAGGCGTCGCAGCCGAGACGAAGCTCTGCCTGGCACGGCCTGGTTCCCGCCCATCATCGAGACGGTGATAGGCCGCTTCGACCCCAGGCTCAAGCGCTCGCACGCGACCACCTCGGCGGCATGTGCTCACCACGCGTCGCAGCTCGACCGGGCGACGGAGCTCCTGTGGTCGCGGGTGGATGGCGGAGCGCCCGACGCGACGCGAGCTGGTCCGTCCACGGGCCGTTGCCACGCCCCATGTGGGAGGCCTACACTCGTGCTCGCTTGGTGATGGGTTCGACGCAGCGCGCGACCACGCCTGTCCGATCCCTGAGCGAGCGCGATCAGGAAGCTTGAGCGGATCGATGTTGGTTGCACGGGAGGCAGGAGACATTCATGGGCGTTCGGCATTCGCCCATGCTCCGGACGTCTCCGAACGCGACCCGCGCGATCTTTGCGCTCTCGACTTGAATCATTTCCTTGTCCTCCACGCGACACCCGCCTCGAAAGGGAAGTGAGCTATGCGACGTCACGCGTTGGGCCTTGCCTTCTTCACTCTCGCGTCCCTCACGTTCGGCGGCGCCGTCTTCGCGCAGCAGCCGGCGGCGACCGGTGAAGCGAAGGCCGAGGGAGCTGCGCCCGCGGCCACGGGGACGACCGCGGCAGCGGCGAGCTCGACGCCCGCGAGCGCGGGGTCGCAGGGGACCGGCACCGGCGCTCCTGCGGGATCGGCCGCTTCGGCGGCCCCCGCCGGCAGCGGCCCCGCCGTGCCCATCCCGGAGAAGCCCGCGATGGACGGCGCGACGTACACCGTACGCCTCCGTGACCTCGAGGCCCGGATCGACGAGCTGAAGGATCAGATCCGGCGCAGCCACACGCGGCTCGCGCTCCTCTCGGACACGATCCTCTCCGGCGGGGCGGCGGGCTCGCGCGCCGAGGTCGTCTTCAGGAACGAGATGTCGAGCGCGTTCCGGCTCACGCGCGCGCTCTTCGTCGTCGACGGCGCCGTCCAGTACAACCGCCAGGACGACACCGGCGCGCTGGCGGACCAGAAGGAGATCCCGATCTTCAGCGGGTCGATGCCCCCGGGCGACCACACGGTGCAGGTCATCCTCAACTTCCAGGGCAACGGCTACGGCGTCTTCACGTACCTGCGCGGCTACAAGTTCGAGGTGAAGAGCGCGCACTCCTTCACCGCCATCGAGGGCAAGACGCTCTCGCTCGTCGCGACGGCGCTCGAGAAGGGTGGCGTGACCACGCCGCTCGAGCAGCGTCCGACCATCGAGTGGTCCGAGAAGATCGCGTCGCTCGGGCCGGGCGGCTCGGGGGCGCCGTCCTCCGGCGTGAAGACGCAGAGCCAGACCGGTCCGGGGTCCGTGTCGGGTAGCATCCAGATCGGGGGAGGGAAGTAACGGTGCGCCCTCGCCGGAAGGCGCTCCTCGGAGTGGCCGCCAGACGCTCCCGGGCGTGCTCGCGCTGGGTGCTGGCGGGCTTCGCGGCCTTCGCGCTCGCGGCGCCCGGGACGGCGCGCGCCGCCGATGCCGACGCCGACGCCGCGAAGGCGATGCAGGAGGTGAACGCCGTCGCGAACGAGTCGAACAGCGTCCAGGCGGCGATCGAGAAGGCGAGGAACGAGCGCTACAGCGTCGAGCAGCGGCTGGCGAACGGCGAGCTGTTGTACAGGACGAAGGACTACGCGCGAGCCACCGTCGTCTTCAGCGAGATCCTCGAGGAGTTTCCGGACACCATCGCGTACGTCGATGCGCTCTGGCTGCGCGGCGAGACGTTCTACGCGCAGAAGGAGTACCTGTCGGCGCGGCGGGACTACCGGCAGATCGTCGAGAGGTCCGACGAGCCCCGATTCGCGCCCTATGTCGGCCGAGCGCTCGGGCGCCTCGTCGACGTGTGTCTGCGCATCAACGACCTCGAAGGCCTCGACGAGGTCTTCGCGAAGCTGAACCAGCTCCCGCCGGCGCAGGTCGACGCGGGGCTCTCCTACGCGAAGGGCAAGGCGCTCTATTTCAAGGGCGACTACGCGAATGCGGCGGCGGCCCTGCAGGCGGTGCCGAAGGGGCACCTCTACTCGCACCAAGCCGGGTACTTCCTCGGAATGGTGGCGATCAAGCAGGCGCGCCCGACGACGCCTCCTCCGCCTCCGCCCGGCGCCCCTCCCGAGCAGATCCGCGTCCCGAAAGCGGACTACAAGCCGGCCATCGAGCAGTTCCGAGCGGTGACGGAGCTGCCGCCGGACACGCCGGAGCACCGCCACGTGATCGACCTCGCGTGGATGGCGATCGGCCGCCTCCACTACGAGATGGAGAACTACACGCAGGCCGCCGAGGCGTACTCGAAGGTCGGCCGCGACTCGCCCGAGTTCAGCACGATGTTGTACGAGCTCGCGTGGGTCTACGTCCGCCTCGGGGACGTGCAGCGCGCGGAGCGGGCGCTCGAGATCCTGTCGATCGCCGATCCGAGCTCTCCGCAGTCCGGCGACGCGACGCTCCTTCGTGCGGACCTGCTCTTGCGCGCGGGTGCGTTCGACAAGTCGCTCCAGCTCTACCTCGGCGTCCGCGAGGAGTACGAGCCGATGCGGGTGAAGGTCGAGTCGTTCATCGACAACACGACCGACCCCGCCGTCTTCTACGAGAAGCTCTCGCAGCAGCAGCTCGACGTCCTCGACCAGGACGAGCAGCTTCCGCCGATGGCCATCCGCTGGGCACGGGAGGCCGAGGACGGGCCGATGGCGTTCGCCGTCATCGACGACGTCAACCAGTGCAAGCAGCTCATCCGGCAGAGCTACCAGCTCATCGACAAGCTCAACATCATCCTCAACGCGTCGAACCGCGTCCGCGCCTTTCCCGAGCTGCAGGCCGGGCAGCAGCAGGCGCTCTCGCTCATCAACCGCCTCTCGCGCATGCGCGCGATGATCGCGAAGGGCCTCGACTCGGAGGAGCCGAGCTCGCTCGAAGGAGAGATCGCGCAGGTCCGCGCGCAGCGCCGGGCGCTCATGGGGATCATGACGGCGCTGCCCGTGACCCAGGCCGAGTTCAACGAGCGCGACTACCAGGGCATGCGCCAGTGGAACACGGTCTCGCAGGAGCTGACGCGGCGCGGGATCGAGATCGACTACCTCAATGCCACGATCAACGGCCTGCGCCGGATGCTGCGGGAGGACGCGCAGCGGGGGCTCGCGCGCGATCCGGCGACGCTGAAGCGCATCAACGAGGAGCTCGACGAGCACGAACGGGTCCTCAAGCAGCGGCAGGAGGAAGTCGTCGAGCTGCGCCGGCAGATCGAGATGGGGCGCGCGCAGGTCGGCCTCGGCGATGCGCGCTACCAGAACGACGCGCAGGCGCGTGTCACGTTCCGTGACGCGCTCGAGCGCGAGGTGCAGCTCGCCGCCCAGGGGCACGCGGGCGGCGACGCGCAGCGGTACGCGAACAAGGTGCGCGCGGCGCTCGAGCAGTCGCGCGCCGTCGAAGACCGACTCGTCCAGCAGTTCGCCCAGCTCGAGCAGCAGGTGGCTGCGAAGGTGAGCGAGGTGCAGGCCAAGGTCGAGGCCGAGCGCCTGAAGATCAACGAGTACAACATGCAGCTCGGAGCGCTCGAACGCGAGGCCCACGACCTCGTCGGCCAGGTCGCGAAGCGGAACTTCGGCTACGTGCGGGACAAGATCCGGAACATCGTCCTGCGTGCCGACGTCGGCATCACGGAGCAGGCGTGGGAGGTCCGCGAGGAGGAGCTCGAGCGCGTGCACAACCTCCAGGCCGAGCGCGCGCGCGAAGAGCATCTCCTCGACGAGGAGCTCCGCGAGGTGCTCGACGACGCCGGCGAACCGGGGCCGAACTGATGAACGAAAGGCTCCGGGCTCCAGCCACGAGGCTCCAGGAAGACGGGTTTCAGTCGATGGCTTCCGATCGCGTTCCTTCGCCTTCTCGTCCCAGCTTCGGCTCCAGCGTTCTGCGCAGGCTCCTCGCGGTGAGCACGGTCGGGGCGTTCGCGGTCCTCGCGATCGCGCTCGCGTCGAACGACGCCGTCGCCCAGCCTGCGCCGGCCGCCGACGGCGGCGCGGCTCCGTCCGCATCCTCCGCCACGACGTCGAGCGCCGACGGGGGAGCGCCGGCCGCCGCGGGCGACGCGGGGGCCGCCGGGAGCGGATCGACGAGCGAGATCCTCACCGCGGCGGCGCGGCAGCGGAAGCTGTTTCCGCCTCCGCCTCCGCCGACGCCGCAACAGATCGCGGCGCTCGCCGCGTTGAAGGAGCAGGTCGAGGCCTACGAGCGGGGCGCGAGGGAGTACCGCGACACTGTCACCACGATCATCCGCCTGCACTACGAGGCGAAGAAGAAGGAGATCCTCTCCGGCCTCGACCGCGAGATCGCGATCGAGAAGGCCGAGCTGAAGAAGGCTCGCGAGATCGCGATCCGACGGCTCGAGGAGTTCATCCAGACGTACAGCGGTCCGCGCGCCCACCCGCAGGCGACGCCGGACGCGATGTACCGCCTCGCGGCGCTCTACGAGGAGCGCGCGCGCTCCGAGGACGCGACCGAGCCGCTCGAGGAGGGGTTGAAGGACGCGATCCGCCTCTACAAGCGGGTCATCCGCGAGTACCCGAAGTACCGGGAGATCGCCGGCATCTACTACTTCCTCGGTCACGCGCTGAACGACTCGGGACGCGTGCCCGAGGCCCAGCAGGTGTGGCGCTCGCTCGTGTGCCACAACCACTACCCGTATCCGGTCAAGACGGATCCCAAGGATCCCGACCGCGACCTCATCACGCCGATGCCCCAGGACGCCGACGAAGCGCACTGGACGGCGTGGCGTCATCGCTACAACGACCCGAGGAAGGTCTCGCGGAACAACCCGGAGACCGTCTACAGGGAGGTCTACCCGGAGGACTGCACGTTCGTCCCGCAGCCCAACCTGCGTCCCGGCGAGGACCCGAAGTACGTCGCCGAGGTCTGGTGGCAGATCGGCAACTGGGAGTTCGATCAGCTCGACTTCGCGAGCGGCGTGACGAAGGAGGACCCCGCCGCCGTCTGGGGCTACAACCGTGCCGCCAGCGCGTACAGGCACTCGATGAAGTACAAGAAGCCGCCGCTCTACGGAGTGGCGCTCTACAAGTACGCCTGGACGCTCTTCAAGCAGCAGCGCTACGAGCTCGCCACGCGCGAGTTCGTCAACCTCCTACTCTACACCGACGAGCAGGAGAAGCTCACGGGTGATCGCGGCGCGGACTTCCGGAGCGAGGCGTACACGTACATCGCCGGCTCGCTCACGAACGTCGACTTCAAGGGCCCGGAGGAGTGGGAGCCGTACATCATGCGGCCCGACATCCTCGACACCGAGCCCAACCCCGACCGGGCGGAGCAGAAGCTCCGTATCGCGATCGACCGCGTGAAGGACCCGACGCTGATCCCCCAGGACAAGCCCTGGACGATCGAGGTCTATCGCGCGCTCGCCTACGAGTTCCGGAGCCTGAACCAGTTCGCGAACGCGATCGAGGTCTACGAGACGATGCTGCAGCGGTGGCCGATGGATCCGACGGCCCCGGAGACGCAGAACGCGATCGCCGAGACCTACGATCAGATGAACATGACGAAGAAGCCCGGCACGCCGGAGCACGACGCGATCGCGCAGAAGGCTCTCGAGGCGCGCACGAAGCTCGCGAACTACATCGGCAACACGCCGTGGGTCGACGCGAACAAGGACAACCCGGCGGCGATCCAGAACGCCGAGCGCCTCGTGCGCGGCGGTCTGCGTCAGGCCGCGGCGCAGCACACGAACAACGCGAGCGCGGCGCTCCGCGCGGCGTCCGAAACGAACGATCCGGCTCGCCAGATCGAGCTCCTCTCGCGCGCGGCGACCGAATACAAGCTCGCGGCCGTCGGCTGGCAGGGGTACCTGAAGCAGGACGAGAACGCTCCCGACGCGTACGAGTCTCGCTACTGGAACGCGGATGCGCGTCACAAGTACGTCCGCATCCAGGTGAAGCTCCACGAGGCCGCGCCGAACACGTACCCGGAGCCGACGAAGAAGGACATCGACGACGCGATCCTCGCGGCGATCGACGTGCGCGACTCGAACGAGGACGACAAGTACCTCGACAACGCCGCGTTCTTCGTCGTCGACATCAGCGACGTCGACCGCGACCTCGCGTACGCGCGCTGGAACGAGACGAAGGGCGTCACCGGCATCGAGAAGCGCGAGGAGGTGAAGTTCGACGGGGACGATCCGAACACGCGCAACGTCATCAAGGATCCCATCCCGCCCGTCGTGCAGCAGAGCATGATCGCGCGCGAGGAGTACGTGCGCGCCGTCCCGCCGTCGCTCGATCCGGAGAAGCGCGGTCTCGAGTACCAGTACTACGTCGCCGAGCAGTACTTCCTCTACGGGCACTTCGACGAAGCGAAGAAGCGCTACACCGTGATGTGGAAGGAGAACTGCAAGCTCAACGAGTACGGCTACAAGGCGTGGGAGCGTCTCGTGACGATGGCGGCGGTGACGCGCAACGTCGAAGAGTCGCTGCGCCTCTCGAAGGAGGACTCCTGCCCGTTCAACGCGGAGCAGACGGCCAAGTCCGAGTCGATCAAGGCCCCGCTCTCGCAGGAGGCCGCGTACGTCCGCGCGCGCGCGAAGTTCGAGGAGGCGTGCGAGGCGAAGGTCGGCTCGCCGTGCAAGAACCCCGACGCTCCGCACAAGCGCAAGACCTGGCGCGAGGCCGCCGAGCTCTACGAGGCGGCCCTCAGCGCCGCGCCGGCGCGACGTGACGCGCCGGAGGGCGCGATGAACGCCGCCTTCGCGTACAAGCAGATCGGCGAGTACAACAAGGCGATCGAGCTCTACAACAAGTTCATCAGCGAGTACGGCTCCGAAGCGCAGCTCAACGCGCTCCAGAAGGGCGACCCGAAGACGAAGACCGCCCCGGATCCGAAGCTCTACCAGGAGCGCCTCGAGTACCTCGGGCAGGCGTACGACGCGCTCGGCACGACGTACTACTCGTTCTTCAACTATCCGAAGGCCGCGGAGACCTACGAGAAGATCTCGGCCAACGAGCGCTTCGACGAGGCAAAGCGTCGCGAGGCGGCGAAGAACGCGATGATCCTCTATGCGAACATGGGTCAGCGCGACAAGATGCTCGCCGAGTACCGGACGCTCGTGCGCCTGCACCCGACGGCCGAAGACAAGGCCGACGCCGACTACCGCGTCGCCTCGTACGACTACAAGCAGTGGGATCCGAAGGGCGCGGACGGCGGGACGAACCGCCAGAACCGCATCCAGGGTCAGCAGGCCCTCATCCAGTACTACCAGGCCAACCGCAACAACGCGGGCGCCGCGCGCTTCCTCGTCGAGGCGGCCTACGCCGTCGCGAAGATGAAGAAGACGGGCGGCGAGGGCGACTACCGGACCTGGCTCAACAACACCGTCGCTGCGTGGGACAACTTCAAGGCGAAGGTGGGGCAGGCGGAGGCGCAGAAGCCGCCGTACGTCGACTATGCCGCGGAGGCCGCGTACACGCTCTTGGACGAGGAGATCACGGCGAAGTTCGACGTGGCCTCCAAGCACCAGTACCCGCAGACCGTCCCGGAGATCCTCGGTGACGTGAAGACGGGGAAGAAGGGCAAGTACCAGAACAACGCGGAGGAGGCTCAGAAGTGGGACCTCCGCCTCGAGAACGAGGTCATCAAGAAGTACGAGTCGCTCGAGTGGGTGCCGGCGGCGTTCGCCCGTCAGGGCGCGATCTTCGACACGCTCCGGACCGGCCTCTACAACACGGTCAAGGTCAAGCTGTTCAACGCGCAGGGCGAGAAGCTGCTCGAGACCATGCGCAACAGCGGACGCCAGGACCTCATGGACCAGGCCGACCAGCTCGAAGACGCGGCGAAGGACTTCTGGCGTCAGAAGAAGCAGCAGGAGCTCGACGGCGCCGACGAGATCATGGTCCGCCGCTACGCCACGGCCGTCGCCTATGCGCGGAAGTACAACGTGAAGAACCCCGCGATCACGAAGGCCGTCGCCCGGCTCGCGTACTACACGGACCTCATCGGCGACGCGAAGATGCAGCAGTACGTGTCGAACACGCCGGACCCGACCACCAAGGGTGCGACGAAGCTCTCGTACTCGCAGAACATGTACGTGCAGACCCGCCCGGGCCTCACGGTGCTCCCGAGCGCGCGTGGCGACGCGAAGCCGCTCCCCGCCGCGCCATAGGCGCGGCGGAGTCCTCAGACCTCAGACCTCAGCGGGGGTACGACGCCACGTTCTCGCTCTCTTCGACGTCATGGCGACGTGTCCGCGAGTCGATCTTCGGGTTTGACGTCCAAGCGAGGCTCGGATCGCAGGCGCCGACAGGATGGGATCGACGACAGAGGGGCGAACGGGATCGAAAACGACGGGATCGAGAAAGAGGATGAGCACGAGGCGGGAGCTGGAATCGAAAGTCTTCGAGAGCTAGCCTGTCGAAAGGATCCGCTGAGGACTGAGGACTGAGGACTGAAATGCTTCGCCCCCGCGACACCATCGGCGTCCTGACGCTCACTCTGGCGCTTGCTGCGTGCGGCGGCGGTGACGACAAGCGTGTCGTCGCGCCGGCGCCGGGGGCAGGGGCGGGGACGCCCGTGATGACGGAGGCCGGCGGCGAGGTCGGTGTCATCGACAGCGCCGGCGGATCGGGGCTCACCGGAGCCGCGAGGAGTCGGTACGAGGAGGGCTGGAAGGCCTGGCTCAACGGCGATCTCCAGACGGCGAAAAAGAAGTTCCAGGAAGCTCAGAGCCTCGACTCGAAATCGCCTTCGCCGCCGTACTCGCTCGGAATCGTGCTCGAGCGCCTCGGCGACGTCTCGGGGGCGCAGCGCTCGTACAAGGCGGCGTTCACGGCCAACCCGAACCACGAGTTCTCGATGTGCGCGTACGCGCTCTCGCTGGCGAGCTCCGGCAAGACGGGCGAGGCGGACGGTTTCTTGACGGACCGACGGAAGAAGAAGCCGGAGTCGCCGCGCCTGACGGCGTGTCACGGCGAGGTGAAGAGCATCGCGAAGGATCACGCGAGCGCGCAGCAGCTCGCGCAGGACGCGCTGCGGATGGATCCGAACTTCAAGGATGCGATGGTGACCATCGCTCGGGATCATTACCGCGCGCGGCGGCTCGATCTCGCGAAGTACGCGCTCCACGCGATCCTCGAGGGCTTCGGCGAGGCCAGCCCGGCGCGCGACAAGGGAAACGCCGAGGCGCACCTCATCCGTGGTCTCATCCATCGCGAGAGCGGCGCGCGCGCCGCCGCGATGCAGGACTTCGAGGCCGCGATCAAGCGACGTCCCGACCTCGTCGAGGCGCTCGTGAACCTCGGCTCGATGAAGCTCGAGGCGGGCAACGCCACCGAGGCGCTGCCCGTGCTCGAGCGAGCGGTGCGCTTCGCGCCGAACAACGCGATCGCCCACCTCAACCTCGGCGACTGCTACCGGCTGCTCGGCCGCTACACGGACGCGAAGAAGGAGTTCGACCTCGCGCTGGCGCACGACTCGAGCCTCGCCGCGGCCCACTACGACCTCGGCCTCATGTACCTGACGGCGCCGACGATCCCGGGCAACAGCCCCGAGAGCCAGATCGCGACGGCCATCAAGGAGCTCGAGACGTATCGGACGATGCGCGGGCCGAAGCCGCCGCCCGGCGTGCAGGACGACATCGACGATCTCATCGCGCGCGCCAAGGCCAAGCAGGCCGAGCTGAAGCAGACCCCGGCACCGGCCGCTCCGGCGCCGGCGAAGAAGTGAGCTAGACTGGACCCATCGCTTCAACGAGGACATCCCGACGATGAACGCCGTCGTTCGCTTCTCGGTCGCAGCGCCTCTCGTGGCTGCCGCGCTGCTCGTCTCCGACGACGCTGCCGCGCAGCAGAAGGGAGGCACCATCACGCTCAACGAGGTCACGATCGTGGGTCGCGTCCAGAAGCCCGTCGCGTCCGTCGACGTGAGCAAGATCCAGCCGAAGCTCACGCTCGCCGAGCTCCGCCAGCCGTTCCTCGATCGCATCGAGGAGGCTGCGCGGAAGGACCCTTTCTGAGACCGTCCGTCCGGGCGTGATCGTCATCGCCTCGGTGATCGTCGCGCTGGCGTGCGTGGCCGCGAGCACAAGGCGTCTCTGGCTCGCCGCGCATCCGACCGCGTTGCATCCGGACGACGTCGTCGCGTCGCTCGGGCGGAACCCGGGGCGCGCCTCGCTCGCCCGTCTTCGGGCCGCGACGCGAGACGAGCCCTCCGCCGACTGGGAGCGCGACCTGCTCGACGCGCTGGCGGCGCCGTCCGCCGAGGCCCGGATCGCGCTCGTGAACGAGCAGCTCACGGAGCTCGACTCGAGGATTCACCGCTGGTCGCGGGTGCCGCGGGTCTGCGCGAGCATCGCGACGAGCGCCGGGATCCTCCTCGGTACGCTCGTGCTTCGACACGGCCTCGCGAACGCCCCCGATCTGACGGGCGAGCTCGGCGAGCTCTTCGTCCGACAGATCCTGAACGACGCCATCTCCGTCGCGTCCTTCGGCATCGTCGGGACCGCCTTCTGCATCGCAGCGCATGCGCACGCGCGCCGGATGACGCGGCAGCGTATCGAGGCGACCGATCGCATGATCGAGCAGCTCGAAGCGGCAGCCACGAGGGAGTGACGGCCCGCTGATGCGGGCCGGGCCAAAGGCACATGAATGAGGCTCCAGGCTCCGGGCTCCAGGCTCCAGGAGGCCCCGGGGGTGGAGGCTCCAGCGGGCGAGGGCAGGCGACATTGCCGCCCGAAAGCTCGGGTGACCAGCCCACCTGGAGCCTGACGGGCTACAGCCTGGAGCCTCCCCAAAAGGAAGTGTCCAATCCCCAGGATTGTCGGTAGGATCACGTGGCCCTTCACCACGGGCCATCCGTGCCGGGAACTTTTCTCCCGGTGTGCCGTCAAAGGTGGAAGGCATCGATCGACGCTACGGGAGAAGACGCCGATGACGGGACCGGGACAGCCAGGCATGACACCGCAGGCAGGACCTGGTGGAGCAAGCCGCCCGGGACAGATGACCGCGGTCATGCGGGCCATGTCCGTCCACACGGGCCCGAAGGTCCTGCGCATCGGCCTCGTTCAGGGCGGTCGCGTCGTCGAGGAGCGGATCATCAAGCAGCGCACGACCGTGACGGTCGGCTCGAACGAGCGCGCGACGTTCGTCATCCCGTCGCAGTCCGTGCCGCCGATGTTCAAGCTCTTCGAGCTCATCGGCAACGACTACCACCTGAACTTCCTCGACGGCATGGCCGGGCGCGTCGCGCTCGCGTCGGGCATCACGGACCTCGCCGCGCTCCGTGGCCAGGCGAAGAAGGTGGGGGCCGCCTACCAGATCAAGCTCACGGAGGAGGCGCGCGGAAAGGTCGTCATCGGTGAGACGACGTTCCTCTTCCAGTTCGTCGCTCCGCCTCCGGTCCAGCCGCGTCCGCAGCTTCCCCTCGCGGTGAAGGCCGGGATCGCCGCTCAGATCGACTGGTCTCTGACGATCATCGCGGCGTTCAGCTTCCTCCTCCACTTCGGCGTCGTCGGCGCGATGTACTCGGACTGGATGGATCCGGTCGTGGGCGACGATCTCAACGTCGCCAGTCTCGTCGACATGATGAAGAACATCCCGCCGCCTCCGGTCACGGAGACGCCGACGGACGTGAACCCGAACGCGACGGCGACGGCCACGGCCACGGCGGCGGCGTCGAAGCCGTCGGGCGGAGGCGCCGGCGGCAAGGCTGGCGGCTCGGGCCAGAGCAAGGGGGCAGGGAGCATCGGAGACAAGCAGGCCGCCGCGCTGGTCGCGCAGGCGGAGGCCATGCAGATGCAGATGCTCGCGGCGCTCGGCGGAGGATCCGCCGTCCAGGGAGCGCTGAACCGGAGCGACATCCCGCCGGTCGACCTGTCCGGCGCGGCGGCGTCGGGCGCGGGTGTGGCGGCCGGCACCGGCGATCTCAAGGTCGGTGGCGGCGGCGGCGCCATCCAAGGCGGCGGAAAGGGTGGCGGCCTCGGAGGCCTCGGCGGCGGCACGAAGGGCACGAGCAGCACGAGCGCGGGTACGGAGCGCAAGGTCGAGGGGCCGAAAGGCGATGCGCAGATCGGCGGCTCGACGGCGTCGGTGCCTGTTTCGGACGCGGACCGCGTCATCGCGGGCCTGCGCGGACGCTTCCGTCAGTGCTACCAGACCGGCCTCAACTCCGACCCGACGATGTCCGGCAAGGTCGTCATCACCGCGAAGGTCGATCCGAACGGTGAGGTCTCGAGGGCGGACGTCACGCAGAACACGGGCCTGTCTCCCCAGGTCGCGTCGTGCATCGCGAACGTCGTCAAGCGAGCCCAGTTCAATCCTCCGGGAGGAAGCGGCTCGACACTGAACATCCCGGTGACGTTCGTTCAGCAGAAGTAAGCAGCCAAGAGCTCGAACCCTCGCGAGGCCCGCGGACGAGACCCCGCGGGCCTTGCGGCATTTCGGCTCGAATGATCGGACATTCGGGCGCAACGAAACAACGCACCTCGGGCTTCGCCTACCGTCCGTTCCTGCGGCAGTATGCGTCAAGTAAGCGAGATTGCTTGTCTTTCAGCGCGGCATTTGCGTTGACACATCATGCCTCACACTCTAGAGTCGTCACGAGGTCCGATGCGCTTCCGCTCAACACTCAAGTGGCTCATCGCCTTCGGAGCCGTGGCCCTCGTGGCCGGTCCCGCGGGCGCTCAGCCAGGCGATCTGCCGCCGGCGCCTCCTCCGCCGCCGACGGAGGGACAAGTCGGATTCGAGCGGAAGACGACGTTGACTCCGCAGGAGCAGCTCGCGGAGTCGGCGAAGCACCTGTCGCGCATGGAGGCGGCGGCCGCGGGCGTGCGGAAGCAGCTCGAGGAAGCACGACGTCAGCGTGACGTCGTGAAGACCCTCTGCCTCAACGACAAGCTCTCGCAGATCGACGTCGCGATTCGTTCGGCGCGCGACCGGCGCGCGCAGCTCCAGGCGGCCGTCGCCCGCAACGACGAAGAGGCGTCGAATCACGAGTTTACGATCCTCACTGTCCTTCGCCAGCGCAGCGAGCAGATCGTCGCGGAGGCGAACCAGTGCATCGGCGAGGAGTCGGCGTTCATCGGCGACACGCGCACGACCGTGGAGATCGATCCGCGCATCCCGCCGGACGAGACGCCTTACCCGCCCACGGACCCGTCGCTGGTCATCGGTCCGCCGCAGTGCACCAGCTGTACGTTGTGATCTCGTAGGAGTAGTCGGACGAAGCACCGACGGCGGACGATCGGCGGCGCGCAGTACGCCAACCAGAAGTAGGGGGTGGCAATCGCCGAGACTCCGTCGGACATCGACGTGAGTTTGGACGGTGGATCAGCCCTCGCGCGCGCGAATGCAGTCCTGCAAGGGGTTGGCCCTCTCGAACATCTTCGATTCACATTGCACCCGAACGATGGCCCGAGTACCCCTCCATTCGCGCAGCGCCGGCATGCGCCCTTGCTTCGATCGTTCGTCGCGATGAACCGTCACGCTGTTCCCTCCGGTTCGGGCTCACCCGAGACGTTCGCCTCGCGCCTCCGAGGGTGGCTCCGCCGAGGGCGGGCGTACGTGGCGTTCGCCTTGCCGCTCGCGGCGTTGACGTACTCGAGCACCGCCTCGGCGCAGGGGTGGCTCGCGGACCGGCGCTTCACCGAGGGGCCTGGTATTCGCACCGGCGATCTCGAGCTCCATCCGGGCATCGGTGCGGAGGCCGGCTACGACTCGAACTGGTTCCGGCGTTCGCACACGGAGGGGCCGAACATCGTCAACGGCCCGCCGACGCTCCCGCCGAGGGATGGGGCCATCTTTCGAGTCACCCCATCGCTCTACCTCTCGACGCTCGGCCAGCAGCGCCTCGCCGACGGCGGCGCGCCCGTCACGCCTCGCCTGATCACCTTCCGAGGTGGAGCCGCCGCGACCGCCAGGTTCTTCATCGGCAAGGAGATGAGCCGGCAGCACAACGTCGGAGTCAACTCCGATCTCCGGCTCGACATCGCCCAGGGGCGCCCCGTCGGCTTGGGCATTTTTGGCGCCTACAACCGCCTCATCCAACCGCAGGTCCTCGCCGACCCGAACCTCTCCTTCAACCGGAGCGACCTCCGGGGTGGCGGCGAGCTCGTCTTCATCCCGGGTGGGGGAACGCTCGACATCCGCGGCGGGTACCAGATCATGGCCGCCCTGTTCGAGGAGTCCCAGGGCGTTCCGTACACGAACCTCACCCACGAGGTTGCGGTGCGGAATCGCTGGCGCTTTCGGCCGCGTACGGCGCTGTTCAGTGAGACGAACCTGCGGTTCATCAACTACCCGCACGCCGAGCGAGCCCTCAATTACCTGAACGACTCTACGCCGCTCCGGACCCGCTTCGGTTTGACGGGCCTCGTAACGGAGCGCTTCGGGACGCTCCTCGCGGTTGGTTACGGCGGGACGTTCTTCAAGGCTCCAGAGGCTCCTTCGTCGCTGCAGTTCGACAGCATCACGGGTCAGGCCGAGGGAACGTTCTACCTCGGTCAGAGCGGTGGGACGGACGAGCCGGGGCAGGCGACGCTCCTCCTGTCGAGGGTGTCTCTCGGCGTTCTTCGCGACTTCCAGACGAGCTTGCTCGCGAACTTCTACACGACGAACAAGCTCTACGGTCGGCTCGAGTACTGGTTCGGCGGCAGGGTAGTGCTGCGGTTCGATGCTTACGGAGAGCTGCTCGAGTACCCGCCGGCGTTCTTCAATGTCGGACCGGGCGTAGCGCCGACGCAGGTGACGGGTGATTTCACGAACGTCCGTGTCGGCGGAGGTCTGTTCGCCGAGTACCGTCTCTCGTCGTCCTTCGGTATCAACACGACGATCGACTACGTCCAGCAGTTCAGCGACACCCAGCTGCCTGCCGCATCCACGGTGACGGGGGCTCCCGGTGTCTTCGACCTGAACTACCGCCGCTTCCAAGCCTTCCTCGGCGCCCGCTACTTCTACTGACGTGGCGGGCGGCTCGGCCGCGCGCCCGACTTGACGAGGCGACGTCGAGAGACAACGCTCGTTGCGGTCGTGCCCGGTCGCGGTGCGGTCGTCCACGCCATGCTGCTGTCGCGTCTCCTCTCTCTGCTCGCGCTCTTGCTCGCCGCGTCGATCGGCTTCTTCCTCCCGGCGTGCGCCCGGAGCTATCCGCCTCCGCCCAACCTGCCCGAGCCGGTCATCAATCAGCAGGTCGGGCCGGGCGACGTCCTCGAGGTGATCGTCGTCGGGGAGGACAAGCTCCCGACGGAGTACGAGGTCCAACCCGACGGCACCCTCGCGTTCCCGTACGTCGAGCCGCTGAAGGTCGCTGGGCTCGAGCCGCGCGAGATCGCGACGTCGCTCCGCGACGCGCTGATCGAGGCCAAGTTCCTCGTCAGCCCGCAGGTGCAGGTCAAGGTCAAGGCGTACAACTCGAAGACGATCCAGGTCATCGGCCAGGTCGCGAAGCAGGGCCCGCTCCCGTATCAGGACGGGATGACGCTCGTTCAGGCCATCGCCGCGGCCGGGTGGTTCACGCCGCTCGCGGACACCAATCACGTGCAGGTGATCCGCCAGGTCGAAGGCAAAGGGACCGTGAACGCGATCGTCAGTGTCGACGCGATCACGGACAACGTGCGTCCCGACATCAAGCTGCAGCAGGGCGACACGATCAAGGTCGACCAGCGGCTCTTCTGAGCGAAGGGGCGCGGATCGTCGAATGGGTCAACGCCGGCCGCCCCGTCTGCTGCTCCTGCTCACGGGAGGGACGTTGCTCATGACCCATCCGGGCGGTGAGCCCGCGGTGGACGAGGCGCCGGGCAGCGGCGACGGCGACCGACCGAAGAAGCTCGTCAAGATCGACGAAGAGAGGACCAGCCGCGACATGGTCCTCGAGGTGCCGAGCCTCGCTCGGATCGCCGACCTCGAGACGCGCCTCTTGTTCCAGATGGACTCTGCGAACATGCAGCCGTCCGACTGGCTGACGCTCGCGCGCGAGGTCCATTCGCAGCTCCCGAACTACGACGGCATCGTCGTCGTGCACGGCACCGACACGATGGCCTACACCGCGAGCGCGCTCGCGTTCTTGCTCGGGCCGCTCCCGAAGCCCGTCGTCTTGACCGGGTCGCAGAAGCCGCTCGTCGATGCACGCACCGACGCGCGACAGAACCTCATCGACGCCGCGCTCGTGGCGACGCTGCCCGTCCCCGAGGTCTGCGTGGTGATGCACTCGCGCGCGCTGCGCGGCGCACGCGCGACGAAGCGGGACGCGTGGGGGTTCGACGCCTTCGATTCGCCGCAGCTCGCACCGCTCGTGGAGCTCGGCATCGACGTCGAGATCGCCCCGCACGTACGCGCCCCGAGCCCGCTCGCGCCGCTCGACGATCGCCTCGAGCCGCGCGTCCTCGCCGTGCGCGTGTTCCCGGGGCTCGACCCCGCGCTCGTCCGCGGCGCGGTGCGGGCCGGCGTGAAGGGGCTGGTGCTCGAGGGCTATGGGACGGGGAACGTCCCGCGGTCGCTCCTGCCGGCGCTCGAGGAGGCGAGGGCACGCAACGTGCCCGTCGTCGTCGTCTCCCAGTGCCTTCGAGGCTTCGTGGATCTCGAGCGCTACGAGGGTGGCGTGATGGCGGCGGAGGCCGGCGCGATCTCCGCGAAGGACATGACCGTGGAGGCCGCCCTCGCGAAGCTGATGGTGGGCCTCGGCCGTCATGGCCCGGGGCCTGCGCTGCGCGCCTGGTTCGAGTCCGACGTCGTCGGCGAGCGCGATGCCTGACGGGCGACGATCGGGCTCCCTGGCGCGGGCTTCGAGCGGGTACGATCGCGGGCGATGCCTCGTAGCGTCCTCGACCTCGTCGGCGACACTCCACTCATCGAGCTCCGGCGCGTGCCGCCACGCGGGACGACCGTGCTGGCGAAGCTCGAGTCGAAGAACCCGAGCGGGAGCGTCAAGGACCGCCCCGCGCTCGCGATGATTCAGGCGGCCGAGGCCGAAGGGAAGCTCGGAGAGGGGAGCGTCATCGTCGAGGCGACGAGCGGCAACACGGGCATCGCTCTCGCGATGATCGCCGCCGTCCGCGGCTATCGCTGCATCCTCGTGATGCCCGAGGACATGAGCGTCGAGCGGCGCCGCATTCTCCGCGCGTACGGCGCCGAGATCGTCATCACCGCGGCGGACGAGGGCATGGCCGGCGCGGTCGCGGAGGCGGAGCGGATCGTCGCGCGGACGGAGCGTGCGTTCATGCCGCGCCAGTTCGAGAACCCGGCGAATCCCGCCGCGCACGAGCGAGCCACCGCACGCGAGATCCTCGCGGAGGTCCCCGACCTCGCGGCGTTCGTCGTCGGCGTCGGCACGGGCGGCACGCTCACCGGGGTGGGCCGCGTCCTCAAGCGCGAGCGCCCCGACGCGCGCATCGTCGCCGTCGAGCCCGCGAAGAGCGCGGTGCTGTCCGGTGGAGAGCCGGGCATGCACGGGATCCAGGGCCTCGGGGCGGGCTTCGTCCCGAAGGTGCTCGACCGCGAGCTCATCGACGAGGTCATCACCGTGACCGACCTCGCCGCCGACGACATGGCGCGACGGCTCGCGCGGGAGGAGGGGCTCCTCGTGGGGCCCTCCTCGGGCGCGAACGTGCACGCGGCCTGTCAGGTCGCGACGAAGGTGCGCGGGCCGGTCGTCACGTTGCTCTGCGACGGAGGCGAGCGCTATCTCCTCGCGTGAGCTTCGGCGCGCGGACCCTCAACGTCCCTTGAACTCGGGCGGCCGCTTCTGCGCCCAGGCCATGACCCCCTCGATCACGTCCTGCGAGCGGAGGAGGCGGAGCTGGCCCTCGCGCTCGCGGCGGAGGGCAGCCTCGAGATCGCCGAGGTTCGCGTAGACGGCGCGCTTGGCCTCCATGAACGCGAGCGGCGGCCCCTTCTCGAGGCGGCGCGCGAGGGCCATCGTGGCGCTCGTGAGCTCTTCCGGGGGGACGCAGTCGGCGAGGAGACCGAGAGCCTCGAGGTCCTTCGCCGTGAGCTTGTCGCTCAGCAGGATGGCCTTCATCGCGCGCGCGGTCCCGATGAGGCGCGGGAGCCAGAACGTCCCGCCGCCGTCCGGCATCAGGCCGATGTCGACGAACTTCTCCTGCAGGTACGCCGTCGTGGCCGCGACGCGGAGATCGCAGGCGAGCGCCATGTCCGCGCCGAAGCCGACCGCGCAGCCGTCGAGCGCGGCGATCGTCGGCTTCGGGCAGCGTACGAGGGCGCGGATGACGCCATGGAACACGTCCATGTACGCCTCGAGGTGATCGAAAAAATCCGGATCGCTCGCCATCGTGCTGCGGATGTCGGCGCCCGAGCAGAAGTGGCCGCCCGCGCCCGTGAGGACGACGCAGCGGATCGCCTCGTCCGACGCGGCCTCGTCGATCGCGGCGGTGACGCGTTCGAGGACGGGCTTCGTGAGCGCGTTGCGCGTCTCGGGCCGGTTCAGGGTGACGATCTTCGTGCGCCCGTCCGTCGCGACGAGCACTTCTTCGCGGCCGTTCTCCGAAGTCATGACTTTCCTTTGGCGACGATCACCTGCGCGGCGGTGGGCTTTCCTGCGGAGGCGCCGCCGGGCAGGGTCGTCGAGAAGGCGGTGTCGCCGGCGGGGGAGCGCACGACGGGCTTCTTCGCGGGGGCCGTGTCGGGAGGCTTGTTGTAGAAGGCGGACGCGAGGTACGCCCTCACGGCGCGCTGGATGAGGATCTTGGCGACGGCGCCGAGCGGGACCGCCAAGAGGACGCCGAGGAAGCCGAACAGCGATCCGGCCGCCATCATCGTGAGGATCACCTCGAGCGGGGCGAGGCCGACGGATCGCCCGACGATGCGGGGCGTGATGACCATCGCGTCGATGATCTGCACGCCGCCCATCACGGCGATGACGCCGATGACGGGGCCGAGGCCCTGCCAGTCGAGGATCGCCATCGAGAGCGCGAGGAGGAGCCCGAGGGTGAACCCGACGTACGGGACGAAGGCGAGCATCCCCGTCATGACGCCGATGGCGACCGCCAGGCGGATGTCGACGATGCGGAGCCCCGTCGCATAGAGGGCGGCGAGCACGATGTTGGCGGTGAGCTGGCCGCGGACGTAGCCGGAGAGGGTCTTGTGGATGTCGCGGGCGACCTCGGAGATCCCCGGCGCCCAGCGCCGCGGGATGAGCTGCTCGACGCGAGCGACGATGCGATCGAAGTCGATGAGCAGGTACAGCGCGAACACCGGCACGATCAGCGCCGAGAGCGCGACGCCGACGTAGCCGAGCGTGCCGAAGAGGGCGGTCCTCGCGGTCTCGACCGCGTTCTGCGAGAGGAGTCGATCCGGCACCGCCTTCGAGAGGTCGTTCATCGAGTGCGGCAGGCGGATGTGCAGCTTGGCCGCGAACCACGCCTCGATGCGTGCGTGTAGGCCTCTCAGCTTGTCCGGCAACGTCGCGGTGGCGTCCGTCACCTCGTCGACGAAGAGCGGGATCGTGTAGATGAGGATGACGGTGCACAGCCCTGCGATCCCGAGCATCACGAGGATCGCGCCGAGCGCGCGCGGCACGCGCAGCGCCTCCAGCCGATCGACGAAGGGGTCGAGCGCGTAGGCGAGGAGAAACGCGAGGAACAGAGGGACGAGGACGCCGCGGAGCACGTACGCGAGCCCGAGCACGAGCACGACCGCGAGGAAGATCATCTTGCGGCGGAAGCTCGTTCCCGGCTCTTTCGCAGGCATGGAGCCCTCACCCACGGGGCACGCTCACGGAGGGAAAGGGTATCAGGAAAAGAGGCTCCGGGCTCCAGGCTCCAGGCACTTCGGGCTCCAGGCTCCAGGCACTTCGGGCTCCAGGCTCCAGGCACTTCGGGCTCCAGGCTCCAGGCTCCAGGCTCCAGGGACGTCGACCTGCAGGCTCCGGGCTCCCGGATGCGACGAGCGGGCGCGGCTCCATGCGGGGCTCTGGTTCATGTCCGCACGCGCGTCGTCCTCGGATGCCCGTGGTCGCGACGTCGTTGCTCGACGTGGGCTCCGTCACGAAACGCTCATGGGAAACGCTCACGGCCCGCGATGGTGAATGGACGCGAGGAGACGATCCGGACGCCGGCGGTGCATCCCCCTGGAGCCTGGAGCCTGGAGCCTCCCGGACCGTCGCATCGAGCCGCGACCTGTCGAGCTTCGAGGCGCAAGCCGCCACGCAAGAAAAGTGGTAATCCCCCGCCCATGTCCGAGAACGCCCAGGCCTCCACCGAGGCGCCCGGTCTGCCGCGCTTCGACGAGCATGCCCCACGCCCGGTGCCCCCGCTCGAGCTCCAGGACGGATCGACGTTGCGCTGGCTCGTCGGCGTCACCAGCCGGCTGCTCGGTCCGGGCGGCTGTCCGTGGGATCGCGAGCAGACGTTCGAGAGCGTGCGCAAGTTCGTCCTCGAAGAGGCGTGCGAGGTCATCGACGCGATCGACGCCGGCGACCGCAAGGCCCTGCGGGAGGAGCTCGGCGACCTGATGCTCCAGGTCGTGTTCTTGGCCGAGCTCGCGCGCAAGGAGAAGAGCTTCGGCATCGACGAGGTCGTCGCGGGGGTCGTCGAGAAGCTGATCACCCGGCACCCGCACGTGTTCGGGGATCTCGATGCCGAGACGGCGGACGAGGTCCTCCGGAACTGGGAGGCGCTGAAGGCGAAGGAGAAGCAGGGGCGCCCGCTGCTCTCGGGCGTGCCTCGCAGCCTCCCGGCCCTCGTGCGTGCACAGAACATCGGCGAGAAGGTGAAGCGCGTCGGGTTCGATTGGGCGGACGCTCGTGGCTCCCGCGCCAAGGTGGGCGAGGAGCTCGCGGAGCTGGATCGTGCGATCGAGGCCGGCGATCAGGCCGCCATCGAGGAGGAGATGGGCGACGTGCTCTTCGCCCTCGTGAACCTGTCGCGGCACCTGAAGGTGGACGCGGAGGGCGCGCTCCGCCGGACGATCGACAAGTTCACGGCGCGCTTCGCGCACGTCGAGGCGCGCGTGAAGGAAGAGCACGGCGGCTTCGGGACCAACGATCAGGAGAAGCTCCCGCTCGAGGTCCTCGATCGCTACTGGGAGGAGGCCAAGACGGTGGTGAAGGATCCGCGCCGTGCCGACGAGGACCCGAGCGCGCGCGGGCCCGTTGCGAGGTAGGATCCCGTCGTGGCTACGTCCCCGACTTCCTCCCCGACGCCTCGCTCGGCACTGCCGCCGGGCCCGCTCGCGCGGATGCCGGAGGAGTGGACCGAGGAGATGCGCCGTCTCGGCGAGCGCACCTTCCACGGCAAGCAGGTCTTCCGCTGGATTCACGTCCGCGGCGTGACCGACCCGGCGAAGATGACCGACTTGCCCGCCAGTCTGCGCGCGAAGCTCGCCGAGCCGGCGTCGTCCGGCGGTGGAGGGCTCGGCGACGTGGTGCGGGTCGTGGGCGAGCGCCGCGCGAGCGACGACACGCGCAAGCTGCTCCTTTCGCTCGAGGACGGCGCGAACGTCGAGACGGTCCTCATCCCCCGCGTCGCGGGCGGTCGATCGGAGCTCCCGTCCCCGCTCGCCGGCGCCGACGAGGACGCCGACGCGGCGGCGGCCG
>CALFEQ010000025.1 GCA_937949945.1 uncultured Myxococcales bacterium | reverse complement strand
AGCACGAAGGCCCGAAAAAACCGGGGTCACCGGGCGTCCCCAAGGGGATTCGAACCCCTGTTAACGGCGTGAAAAGCCGTGGTCCTGGGCCTCTAGACGATGGGGACGGAAGGAAGCGCGCCTCTACTACCGTTGCCCGAGCACGCTGTAAAGGCCTGGCCTGCTCGCCGGCCCCCGGCGAGGCGGAGCTAGCGGGCGCCGTTGCAGTTCGCTGCGCCCGGGCGGGGCGTCGGCCCGCCGCTGCCTCGGGGGTATCCTGCGGTCGATGCGTCCGAGAGCGGCCCTCCTCTTCTTTTGTGTCCCCGTCCTGATCGTCGCGGCGTGCGCCTCGAGCGAAGACCCGCTGCTTCCCGACGGCGACGCGGCCGATGCCGGAGGGACGCGGGACTCCGGGAGCCGTCGGGAGGCCGGGACGGGCGGCAGCGGCGGCGACGAGGACGCCGGCGACGACGAGGATGGCGGCAAGGACGCGCGCGACGCGGGCTCCACCAAGGACGCGGCCACCTGTCCGTTCAACACGCAGTTCTCGAGCAACGGCGAGACGTGCGTCGGGTTCGGCGTCTCGGCGGAGTGCGAGCAGGCCGGCTGCGGGCGATACGGGTACGTCTGCTTCGGTGGCGGGCCTCCGAACATCACCGGATGCTCGGAGAAGTCCACGGGCGCATACGGGAACTCCTACTGCTGTCCGACGAACGAGTGCGTGGCGCAGCCCGATCAGAACGCTCAGTGCAACGACGCGCCTGCGGGGCTCAGGAAGCGCTACCAGTGTCCGCCGAACGGCATCGGCGGGCACGTGGCGCCGCCGACGGGGTGCGTCGAGCACAAGTCGGGCGAGACCGCGGTCGAGAGGATGTTCTGCTGCCCGTGATCCGGGGCCGTGCGAGCGGGCGGCGTCCTCAGAGCCCCCACCGAATGACGGCGACCTTGTTGTCGCCGTAGACGACCGCGGTGAGGAGGTAGCCGCCCACGGTGTCGATCGCGGCGTTGAGCTCGTACACGACCTCGCCGATGCCTGCGGAGAACGCCCTCGTCGTGCACGCCGTGCCGTCGAGGTTGCAGCGGGTGAGGCGCGGGACGCCTCCGCCCGCGTCGCTCTTCGAGACGACGAGGATCTTGTCGTTCTCGTAGTCGATCACGACCGACGGCGAGTGGCCGGAGCTCGCGGGAGCGCCCGCGCCGATGTCGACGGAGGTGCAGGTCGTCCCCGCGACGGGGCAGAGCGTCAGGTAGAGCCGGTTCTCGTTGGCCTCGTTCGTCGAGACGATGACGAGTCGCTCGTTCTTCGTGTCGAGTGCCATCGAGGGGTTCACGCCGCTCCCGACGGGGGACGAAACGAAGCGACTCAGCGTGCCTGCCGGCGTCCCGTCGGTCACGGTGAGGCCGAGCGCTCGCTGAGAGGCCAGCAAGGTCGTCGCGACGGCGAATCGGCCGTCCGGCAGTCGTACCGCCCCCGTGACGTCACCGACCCCCCCTCCCAACGGGTTGAGATCGACGTTCTTTGTCGGGCACCGCGAGAATTCCGCGCTGCACATCGTCGCGTAGAGGCGATTCACCCCGCCGGCGTTGTCGTTCGAGACGTAGAGCAGGACCACGTCGTTCGTCTCGGGCCGGAAGAACACCCAGGGCGCCCTCCTCGGGAACCCCAGCGCAGGCAGGTCGCTCATCTGGCATGCGGTACCGTCACGCGCGCACACCCAGCCGGCGAGACCCTCGGCCTCCTCGGAATCGGCGGCGATCAGGAGCTTGTCGTTCAGATGGTCGATCGCGTGGCTCGGCTCCAGCGCGCAGTCGTCTCCGATGCACGCCCAGTTGAACGTGCAGGCTGTCGCGTCGAGCTTGCACACGAGGGTGCCCATCCCGTTCTCGTCCGGCGTGCGCGCCTCGCCCACGACGAGAAGGCGCTCGCGCTCCGCGTCGACGAGCGTCCGTATGCGGTGCAGCTGCAGCGGGTGGCCTGCGTCGGCGGACAGGCTCGTGAAGACGTCGACGAGCTGGGGTACGTTCGCGAGCGAGGCCGAGACGTGCGGCCCTTCGCCTTTCGTGTTCCGCGTGAACGCGATGAGGTGCGTGGCGCCCGGCGGAATGGGCGTCCCCGGCGCGAGCACGAACACGTGCTCTTCGGGGCCGCGCGGAAGCACGGCGATCGGATCGCCCGGCGCCTTCAAGTCCGCGCTCGTGCCCCAGTAGAGGACGTATTCGGTGACGTCGGACTCGTCGGCCGCCCTGCCGATGCGCACGCGTCCTTCCGCGAATCCATCGCGGAGCTCCTGGTTGTGGAAGCGCAACGACGCCGGGCCGTTCGCCGGCGGCGCGGTGTGCGTCTCTTCCGGTGGATCACCGCCTTCATTCGTCCCGTCGGGAGCACCTGCGCCACCGTCCGAGCCGCTGGAGGTTCCGCGCGGATCCGGACCGGGCGGCCCGAAATCGGGATCGGCCCCCGTGCATGCGAGAAGAAGGGCGAGCGGAAGACCTACCAGCGCCACCGGCCATGTCCGGACGAGATCACGCATGCGTTCATCAAACGCAAACCTCGACGGGCGTCGCAACGGAAGCGCACGTACCCCAATGCGATGACTATGGCGCGCTAAGATCGGCGGCGATGTCCGCGCCTCTCGCAAACGTGCTCGAGCGTGACGTCGACACGGAAGGGCCACGTGGGCGGTTGACCGTCGACGTCCCCGAGTCGTGGCTCGAGGCCGGGACCGTCCTCGAGATCGTCGTCCCGAAACGCCTCGCATGTGCTCGCTGCGACGGCGGCGGATGCGACGGCTGTGGAAGGAGCGGCGCGATACGGATCGACGAGAGCGAGGAGGCGCGCACCGTACGGATCACGCTGTCGGAGTCCGCACGCGCCGTGCGCTTGATCCGGCCGCTCGGCGCGGACGCCGGGCTCGATCAGCTCGTCGTCGAGCTGCGCCCTGCCGCCGTCGCGAGCGAGCTCTGCCGACGTGTGCGTGGTGGTCCGCGGGGAAACGGACACGGGATACTGACGCACGCTCGGCTCCGACTCCTGGTGCTCGTCGCGTTCGTCGTGGCGGTGATCGTAGCGCTCGCACTTCGTCGCTGAAGGACACCGCTCGGCACGTCCGACGACACGCGGCTCCGGGAAGCCTGGTCACTCGGCCGTCCAACCAGGGTGGGATGCCGCGCCGCATCGACGCGGCCCTTGCGTTCCTCCCGACTCGACGGTCCACTTCGAAGAACGACTTTCGCGTCCAACGGTCGATCCACGATGAGCACGCATCCGACGGTTGGCCCGAAACGACCGGTGAATCCGACCGACGGTCGCATCGGTCAGCTCATCTCGGGCCGCTATCGCATCACGGCGCTTCTCGGCGAGGGAGGGATGGGGGCCGTCTATCTCGCCGAGCACACGCTGATGAGGAAGCGGGTCGCGGTGAAACTCCTGCACCCCGACATGGCCGCGAACGAGGAGATGCTCGCGCGCTTCCGGCGCGAGGCCGAGGCCGCGGCGCACATCGAGCATCCCCACGTCGCGTCCGCGACGGACTTCGGCCAGACGGAGGACGGCGGCTTCTTCCTCGTGCTCGAGTACGTCGAAGGGACATCGCTCCGGAGGGCGCTCGCCCAGGCGCCGTTTCCTCCTGCGCGCGCGCTCCGCATCGCGCGCCAGATCGCGCTCGCTCTCGACCGCGCGCACGAGCTCGGCATCGTGCATCGCGACCTCAAGCCCGAGAACGTGATGCTCGTGCGGAAGGAGGAGGACCCCGACTACGTCAAGGTGCTCGACTTCGGCGTCGCACGCTTCGAGCCGCGCGGCGGGCGCGACGAGGCGCAGCAGGCGCTCACGCGTCTCGGGACGATCATGGGCACGCCCGAGTACATGGCGCCGGAGCAGGCGCTCGGTGAGCGCGTCACGGGCGCCGCCGATCTCTACGCGGTCGGCGTCATGCTCTACGAGATGCTCGTCGGCCGCCGGCCCTTCGACGGCGAGATCGGGACCGTCATGTCGATGCACATCGTCGCGCCGGTCCCGCCGATGACCGGCGCCAACGTGCCTCCTGCCGTCGAGGCGGTCGTGATGCGCCTCCTCGAGAAGGACGCCAAGGCACGCTACGCGAGCGGGCGCGCGCTCGTCGAGGCGATCGACGAGGCCGCCGCGGCGAGCAACATCGACTTGCCGAACGGAATCTCGTCGCGCGATCGCGTGAGCGTCGCGGTCGCGCCTCGAAGCGCGCAGCACGCGGCCACGGCGCAAGAGGTGCTCGCGAACACCATGGTCGGTGCGCCCGGGATCGGCGCGTCCGTGGGCCCGGCGTCCAATCCGGCGATGCTGGCGTCCACGCCCGCGGTGCCTGCGTCCGTGCCTGGGATGCCTGCGTCGGTGCCCGGGATGCCTGCGTCGGTGCCCGGGATGCCTGCGT
>CALFEQ010000024.1 GCA_937949945.1 uncultured Myxococcales bacterium | reverse complement strand
CCTGGAGCCCGGAGCCCCAAACCCCCCTGGAGCCCGGAGCCTGGAGCCCGGAGCCTCTCTAATTCAGATACCTCTTGTCCTTCGGCGGCTTCCGATTCTTGAGATCCTCCTCGAGCCCGCCCTGGAGGATGCGGAGCGCAGGGACGTTGCCTCCCGTTCGCTTCGAGCTCGTGCGCGGCCGAGGAGCGCCGTCGTCGAGGAGGTCCTCGACGGTGATGCCGCCGCCGCGGCGGCGGAGCGATCGCAGTCGGAGCCGGAGCCAGAGCTCTCGGACGGGGGAGGGCGAGCCCGAGAAGGCGAGGCCCGCGAGGACGCCGCCGAGCGGCGCGAGCGCGCCTTCCGGCGTGCCCTGCAAGAAGACGATCGAGAGCAGCGCGAAGCCGACCGTGATCCAGAAGAGCGTGCGGCCGCTCATCGGCAGCACGAACATGAAACGGATTTGTCGGTGCGCGTGCTCCTTCGACCACGCGACGATGATCGCCGTGATCGCGGCCCACGGCCCGACGACGAGCGGCGGGTGGAAGACGCCCTTCGCGACGGGAAGGAACGTGCCCGCGAGCACGGTGAGGTTGCCGATGAGCACGCTCACGAGCAGGAAGCGGACGAACCGAGCGCCGCCCCAGCGCCTCTCGAGGTCGGGCGCGAGGAAGTAGAGGCCCACGAGCGACCACAGCACGTGGCTGATGCCCTCGGGGTACGTGAGCAGACCCGAAGTGACGAGCGTCCAGAAGCGAGGGAACGATCCGCCCCTCAGGAACTCCGTCGGCTGGAACGCGAGGAAAGTGTAGAGCTTCGCGCCGGTCTCACCGCCCGGGAGCCAATGGACGACGACCGCGCCGAGGACGGCGAACGCTGCGAGGAGCCCGAGCACGGCTTTGAGCACCGGCCCCGGTCGAGGCAAGGCGGCAGCGATCTCGCCCGGCTCTCTCATGCTCCTTAGACTCTAGTTTCGCGACGATGCAGGGGCAAGGGCGCCTGCCGACGCGCATCGCGCGATCGCGTGGGCCGAGGTTCGTCGCGGCGGGCGCGGCGCAGCGGTGTGCGATCGCCGTCGTGCCGTGGTGAGAGCTTCAGGGACACACGGCCGAGGTCGTCGCGCCGGTCTCCGTCGTGACCGAGCAGACCGTCTGTCCGACGGGCTCGCCGCTCTCGTCGAGGAGGCCGACGTCGAGCTGGTAGCGCGTGGGGCCGCCGGCGACCTCGGCCGTGTACGGGTCGGGGCAGCGGACGTCGATCGTCGGTCCGACGACTGCGCCCGTGCGCCATCGGACGCGCGCCGTGGTGAACGTGACCACGCCGACCGGCTCGTCTTCGAAGAGGTTCATCGCGCCCGCGTCGGCTTCGTCCGACGCATCCTCGTCGGAGGCATCCGCGACGTCGGCGTCCGGGACGTCGGCGTCCGGCTCGGTCACTCCCGCGTCGACCAACGTGTCGCACCTCGCGATGCCCCCGTCCGCCAGACGGAAGGACGTCGTCTCGAGCGCGATGCGCGTCGGCTCGACCGCTCCGCCGAGGCCCGACAGGCCGGGCGCGAGCGGGGCGCAGAGCGCGAGCGTCTGCACGTCCGTGTGCTGCGTGGCGGTGCACTCGGTCGTCCAGGTCGGCGACGTCTCTCGGAGCTGCGTCGTGTTCGTGCCGGCGCTCTCGATGAGATCGCGTGCCGCCGTGTACGCCTGCTCGTTGTACGCGTAGACCTCGAGGCGGAAGCGAGGGTTGTCCTGGACGGGCGTGAGCTCGATGAACGCGCCGTCGGTGAAGCAGTCGAAGACGTTCGCGGTCACCGGCGTCTGGTAGCTGGCGGGCTCGAGCTCGTCGCCGCTCGTGTACCCGAAGACGACGACCGCGTACTTGTACAGGTTCGTCGGCTCGCGGCCGCACCCGCGGCCCGTCGTCAGCGTCTCGGCACGGACGAGGATGCCGGTCGTCGGCCGGAGGAAGCTCGTCGATGAGGTCCCGCTGCACGCGTAGACCCCGCCGAGGACGCTCGCGAGCAGCAAGGACGAAAACGCAAGCCGTCTCCTCAGCACGGCCGCCTTTTACCTCGGCAGAGCCGCTTCACCAACGCTTCTTCTCGTCACCCCTCGTCGGCTGGGCTCTCTGGCCGTGCTCGCTCGGGGCCAGGGCCGGAACCTGGGGTTTGACACCGCGGAAGGGTCCGGCCCATAAGGTTGACCCATGACTTTCCTAGCGGACGCCGAGCACGCTGCGAATCTCGCCACCGCCTCCATCCACGTCGCGCTCCAGCCGGCCGCACCGGCGGCGAGCGGTGGCGGCGGCGGAGAGCGCCTCGACCCGATGCAGCTGGTCCTGCAAGCGTCGATCCCGGTCAAGCTCGTACTCGTCATCCTCGTAGCCTTTTCGGTGATTTGCTGGATCGTCATCTTCGCGAAGGCGCTGCACCTCGCGCGTGCGCGCAGCGACTCCGAGCGCTTCATCAAGGCGTTCGACGCCGCCGGCTCGCTCGACGCGCTCGCGCAGCAGGGCCTCTCGAGCTTCCGCGGCTCGCCGTTCGCGCGCATCTTCGCGACGGGCTACGACGAGATGGTTCGCCTGACGAAGGGTGAGCGCGGTCGTCGCCTCGACGACGCGCAGGGCACGCACGTCGAGAGCATTACCCGCCGCGCCGCCGCCTCCGAGGTCACGCACCTCGAGTCGTGGATGAGCCTCCTCGGCACGATCGGATCGACCGCGCCGTTCATCGGCCTCTTCGGCACCGTCTACGGCATCATGGACGCGTTCCTCAGCATCGGGAACCAGCAGAGCGCGAACCTCCCCGTCGTCGCGCCGAAGATCGCCGAGGCGCTGATCGCGACCGCGATCGGCCTCGTCGCGGCCATCCCGAGCGTCATGGCCTACAACTACTTCGCGCGCCGCGTCGGTGAGCTCGCCGACATCATGGACGCGTTCGCCGCGGACGTCGCCTCGCGCGCCAAGCTCGGAGGCATCTGATGGCGATGGGAGGAGCCGCCGCGGGCGGGGGAGGCCGGCGCCGCCGCATGGGCGGGATGAACGAGATCAACGTGACGCCGCTCATCGACGTCATGCTCGTTCTCCTCGTCATCTTCATGGTCACGGCGCCGTTGCTCACGACCGGCGTCGAGGTCGATCTGCCGAAGGTGAAGAGCTCGCCGATGCAGACCGACGAGTCGAAGATGATCGTGATCGTCACCGCCGACGAGCACGTCTACCTCGGCAAGGACGAGATCACCGACGCGGTCGAGGATCGCCTCCGGACGAACGCGCGCCTGCAGGAGGAGAAGGAGCTCTACGTCCAGGCGGACGAGAACGTGAAGTACGGCGTGGTGCTCCGCGTGATGGCCGCCGCCCGCAGCGCCGGCGTCGAGAAGCTCGGGATGATCACGGATCCCCTCATGGTGAAGTGACGCATGAGGCTCCAGGCTGCGGGCTCCGGGCTCCAGAATGATCGATGCTTCGGGGCCTCGGGCTGGGGTGAAACTCATCCGTCGCGAGACGCCGCGTGCAAGCTCGACTAGACCGATGTCGCGCGGCGCTCGTCAAACGAAGCCGAGCGAGGAAATGAGCTCGCCCACCCATAGAATGACCGTCGCCACGCTCTTCTCCCTCGCTTCCTCTGGAGCCTGGAGCCTGGAGCCTGGAGCCTCCCCCTCATGAAACTCCCCGGAGTCCCCTACACGCCGCGCTACACGCTCGACGAGACCGTCCTCGGGGTCGTCGTCGCGATCGCGCTGCACGTCGCGGCGATAGGGCCCTTCGTCTACCGGGCGATGGTCCCGAGCGCGCAGGAGCCGGAGGAGGAGAAGCCGCTCGTCGCACGGCCGGTCGTGCAGGCCGCGCTGCTCAAGCTCGGCAAGCCGCTCGATCCGAGCAAGCTGCCGGACCGGTTCGTGCCGCAGCAGCGGACCGCTCCGAAGAAGCAGATTGTGGCCTCGCAGGAGGAGCCCACCAAGAAGCTCGAGGACGCGGGCACGCCGCCGCCGAACGCCGAAGACTCGGACATCCTGAACCTCGTGGCGAAGAGCGATCCGTTCGCCGAGGACGCGGCCAGCCGACCGGAGGAGGGCCACGAGAGCGGCGTCGACGGCGGCACCGAGACGGACCCGAACAAGGTGCGCGCGGGCGACATGTACGCGACGCAGCTCGGGCAGTTCTTCGGACAGCATCTCAACGTGCCGTCGGTCATCTCGGTCGGCGAGGAGCGGCGCCTGTGTGCCGTCTACGAAATCAACGTCGGCCGCAACATGGTGATCTGGCACGTGAAGACGTCGCCCATCCGGAGCTCGGGCAACGAGCTCTTCGACGATGCCGCGCGGACGATGCTATTGAAGCTGCTCGACGACAAAACCCCGCTCCCCGAGCCCCCCAAGGAAGTCGACGAGCTGTATCGCGGTCGCCGCATTCAAATCGTCGTCACCGGTCGTAACGGAGATCCTTCGAGGTGCATGCCAAGATGAGTCGCTTCGCTTCCCGAACCATTCGCCGTTGCGTCTTCACCTGGTGCCCGATCGTCGCGGCGCTCGGCGCGGGGGCGGCCCTCACGCTCACGATGCCGGCCGTCGCCCAGCAGCCGACGTCGGATGCGACCGCGCTCCCCAGCGCGACGAACCAGGGGGCGGTCACCACCGTCGTCGTCCAGGGCGGGAGCCGATCGCTCTTCAAGATCGCGGTCACGCCTCCGATCGGTGACGACCAGCTCGCGAAGAGCGTCGTCGAGACGGCGACGCGCGATTTTACGCTCTCGAGCCTGTTCCAGGTGCTCGACCCGAAGAGCTTCACCGCGAACCTCGCCCAGGAGGGCTCCTCGATCGAGCCGAGCTCGTGGAGGAACATCGGCGCCGAGGGCGTGGTGAAGGGCAACCTCTCGCCGCGCGGGTCGCAGGTGAAGGTCGAGCTGCGGCTCTACGTCGTGTCGCGTGGATCGGATCCGGTGCTCAAGAAGGAGTACGAGGTCCCGATCAGCAACATCCGGAGCGCCGTCCACCAGTTCGACAACGAGGTGGTGAAGTACTTCACCGGGATCCCCGGCAGCTTCGGCGGCCGCCTCGTCTACAGCGCCGGCCGCGGGCAGAAGGCGATCTACTCGATCGAGAGCGACGGCCAGGGGCTCACCCGGCTGCCCGCCGTCTCGAACGTCGCCCTCGCTCCGGCCATCGGCCCCGGCGGCATCTACTACGCCGGCGGCCTGCCCGACGGCAGCTACCAGCTCTTCAAGGTCGGCAACCCCGTCGCCGTGCTCAAGCACGCGGGGCTCATCTTCGGCGTCGCGTTCGGCGCAGGGAAGATGGCGCTCGTCATCTCGCAGAACGGCCACAGCGACATCTGGACGGGCAACCCCGACGGGACCGGTCTCAAGAAGGTGACGAACGGCGGCCTCAACACGCATCCCGCGTTCGGTCCGGGCGGGCAGCTCGCTTACGTCTCGAACGCGAGCGGCAACCCGCAGATCTTCGTGGACGGCAAGCGGGTGAGCTACCGCGGCACCTACAACATGGCCCCTGTATTCTGCAACGATCCCGAGGGGCTCAAGATCCTCTTCATGGGTCGTGACGGAGGCACCTGGGACATCTTCAGCATCGACCCCAGCGGCGGGAACATGAAGCGCCTGACCCAGGACCAGGGATCGAACACGTATCCCGCGTGCTCTCCCGACGGCAGGATGGTCGCGTTCTTCTCGACGCGCGGCGGCCTGTACATCTCGAACCCGCAGGGTTTGAACCAGCAGAAGATCGCCAACGTCACCGGCGAGAGCCTCCGGTGGGAAGGCAACTGAGTTGAGCCTTCTCGCCCCTTCGGCCGCCGGCGCGGTCGCGGTCTCCGAGCGCGGCCTCGTGGTCTACGACGCCGCGGGCGCTCGGGTGGACGAGTACGGGCTCGGCGACCGGGCGAGGGCGGTGGCGAGGTTCGGTGACGATTGGCTCGTCCGCCTCGAGAAGAAGAAGCACCTGCTGCACGTCGTCGACGGCGTGCCCGGTCCTTTCGCCTCCGGGAAGGGGACGATCACGGCGTTCGGCGTCGGACGCGACGATGCGGTCGCGGTCGGGCGAGGCGAGCACGTCGAGCTCTGGTCTCGCGACGGCGTGCGCGCGTGGAGCACGAAGGGCGCGCCGTGCACGCGCACCGTCGTCGCGCGCGACTACGTGGTCGCGCTCGACGCGAACGGCGCGCTCGTCTTCCACGCGCGGGACGAAGGCTCCGTGCTGGGGGCGCTCCGGCTCGCGTCCCCGGAGCCGCCGACGAGCTGGCGGCTCGCGCACGTCGACGCGAACGTCGTCGTGCTCGCGCTCGGCGAGTGGCTCGTCTGGATCGACGCTGCCACGCGCAAGACCGTGCGGCGCGTCCGGGCGCGCGCGAAGGTGCTCGACATCGCCGCCGATCCCGACCACGTCATCGTCGCGGTGGAGGGCGGCTGCGTGCAGGCGTTCCGCTCGGCCACGGGAGAGCCGCGCGCTTCGTTCGCGTCGGACGACGGAGAGCTCTGCGCCGTCGCCCTGGGAGCCGAGGCGCTCTTCACGATGTCGGCCGAGACCTCGGCGGTCCGGTCGCTCGACCGCAAAGGGCTCGAGGTCACGGTCCGGCCCGCGTCCCCGATCACGGCGATCGCCGCGCGCGGCGGGCTCGTCGCCGTCGGCGATCGCACCGGCCGCGTCCGCGTCCTCGAACCCGCTCGCGACGACTTCCGCGAGCTCGCGTGCTTCGCCGCCGCCGAGGGGGCGATCGGCCTCCACGTCACGAAGGATCGCGCGATCACCGCCGGTGGCGCGCGGCTCGTCACCTGGGCGGCGCCGCCCTGGAGCGCGCCGCGCTCGATGGCGCTCGAGGGCGTGCCGACGGCGTTCGCCGCCGACGACGCGTACGTGTTCGCCGGAACGCAGACCGGAGAGGTCGACGTCTACGATCCCTCCTCGGGCCAGCGCGTGACGAGCTGGGCCCTGTCGAAGGAGGATCGCATCACGGCGCTCGCGCGCCTCCCCGGCGCGCTGCTCGTCGTCGGCACGGGAGCCCTCGACGGTCGCGTCCTCTTCGTCGACGTCGCGAACGCGAAGGTGGTCCATCGCCTCTCGCCGCACGACGAGGCGTTCGGCGTGACGTGCCTCGCGTCGGACGCACGTGGCCGCATCGTCGCCTCCGGCGGCGACGACGGCTTCCTCGCGCTGCTCGATCCCGCGAAGGGCCGCGTGCTCGCACGCCTCCGCGTGAACGAGACGCCCGCGTCCATCGCCTTCGAGCCTTCGGGCCGCCGCCTCGCGTGTGTTCTCGCCGACGGCACGGCATCCGTCATCACGTTCACGCAGAAGGGCGCGACGCTCCTCGATCTCGGCGTCCGCGGCGCCTCACGCGTAGCGTGGGCCGATCGCCTCGTCATCGGGTTCGAGGATGGTGGGGTGGAGAGCGTGGATAGGCATGTGCGGGCGGCCTCGCAGAGCGTGGCGAGGGGGTGAGGAGAGGCTCCAGGCTCCAGGCTCCAGGGGAGACAGTCCGCAGTCCTCATCTCAGTCCTCAGTCCTCAGTCCTCAGCAGGATGAGGCGTGCCTGCGGGCTCCTCGCGGCGCTGCCTGCCTCTCGGCCTCCCCCGTGGTTCACCCTCCTGCGACCCGCACTCCTCAGCGGAAGCGGGGAAGGGGATTCCCCGTTGCACGGGAGAGCGGGGCGGTGGCGACTCGGCAGGGCAGATCCACGCCTCCGAGCATCTTCCGGTCAGCGCCTGAAAGGAGGGTTGCGGGCCGAATGGGCCGAAGAGCTGAGGACCGAGGACTGAGGACTCTTGACTGGAGCCTGGAGCCTCCTCTCCCGCTCAGTCCCCCTGCGCAATGACGCGCTCGACCGTCCTCGTCGTCATCGTGCCCTCGACCACCTCGTCGTCGACGAGCAGGCGCTTGTGCAGCGCGATGTTCGTGCGGATGCCGCCGACGATGAACTCGTCGAGCGCGCGGCGCATGCGGATGATGGCCTCGGCGCGCGTCGGCGCGTGGACGATGACCTTCGCGAGGAGCGAGTCGTAGTGCTGGGGGACGGTCCAGCCGCCGTAGACGCCGGAGTCGACGCGGACGCCGGCGCCGCCGGGCGGGAAGTACTCCGTGATGCGTCCCGGCCAGGGCGCGAACGTCTTCGGATCCTCGGCGTTGATGCGGCACTCGATGGCGTGGCCGCGGAAGCTCCACGGACGCGTGTCGGGCAGATCGAGCTTCTCGCCCGAGGCGACGCGGATCTGGAGGGCGACGAGGTCGAGGCCGGTGACCATCTCCGTGACGGGGTGCTCGACCTGGACGCGCGTGTTCATCTCGAGGAAGTAGAGGCGCTTGTCCTCGTCCATGATGAACTCGAGCGTCCCGAGAGAGCGGTAGCCCGTCTCGCGGACCGCGCGACGGATGACGTCGCCGATCTCCTGGCGGAGCTCCGTCGTCATCGCGGGGCTCGGCGCCTCCTCGATCACCTTCTGGTGCCGGCGCTGGAGCGAGCACTCGCGTTCTCCGAGCGTCCACACGTTCCCGTGCGCGTCGGCGAGCACCTGGAACTCGATGTGCTTCGGCCGCTCGATGAACTTCTCCATGTAGACGTCGGGGTTCTTGAACCCGACCTCGGCTTCGCGCTTGGCCTGCGTGAAGGACTGCGCGACCTCGTCGACGTTGCGGACGATGCGCATGCCGCGACCGCCGCCGCCGCCCGAGGCCTTGAGGATGACGGGGAACCCGATGCGCTTGGCCTCCTCGACGGCGTGGTTCTCGTCCTTGAGCACCTCGCTGCCGGGGAGGAGAGGCAGGCCGTACTTCTTCGCGTTGTTGCGCGCGGTGACCTTGTCGCCCCACGCGCGCATCGCCTCCGGGGTCGGCCCGATGAACGTGACGCCGCACTTCTCGCAGATGCGTGCGAACTCGGCGTTCTCGGAGAGGAAGCCGTAGCCTGGATGGATCGCGTCCGCGCCGGTGATCTCGGCCGCGGCCATGATGGCCGGGATGTGGAGGTAGCTCCGCGCCGGCGACGAAGGTCCGATGCACACGGCCTCGTCGGCGAACCGGACGTGGAGCGCGCGCTCGTCGGCCTCCGAGTGCACGGCGACGGTGCCGATGCCGAGCTCACGACACGCTCGAATGATCCGGAGCGCGATCTCACCGCGGTTGGCGATGAGGATCTTCTTGAACGGCGGCTTCGAGGGCCGCATGGGCATGGAGCTGGACAGGGGCGCGTTCGCCACGACGGTCACGCCTTCTTGATGCGGAAGAGCTTCTGGCCGAACTCGACGGGCTTTCCGTTCTGCGCGTAGATCTCGACGATCGTGCCGGACAGCTCGGCCTCGATCTCGTTCATCAGCTTCATCGCCTCGATGATGCAGAGGGTCTGCCCGGGGCGGACGACCGAGCCGACCTCGACGAACGGCGGGGCGTCGGGGCTCGGCGCACGGTAGAAGGTGCCGACGAACGGGCTCGTCACGTCGACGGTGTCGGCCGGCGCCTCCTCCGCGCTCGCGGCCGGCACGGGCGGCGGCGGAGCGGCCGGTGCCGCGGGCATCTGCTGCATCACGGGCGCGCCTGCCGGAGCCGCGACCCCACCACGGACGATGCGGACGCGCACGCCCTCGGACTCGTGCTCGAACTCGGCGACGTTCTCTTCCGAAAGGACCGACAGGAGCGCCCGCAGCTTGTCGATGTCGACGGTCATGTCGGCCGCGACCGTAGTCGCACGGGCGGCGCATCGAAAGCCCATTTCGACTCGACCATTCGCCGGTCGGCGCGCGCGTGCGACCGCCGTGTTTGACGCGCCGCGTGCGCGGCGTCCCGCCTACCGCGCCTTCCGCCTGGCGCCCGGAGCCTGCCGCCCCGAGCCGGCTCTCTCGAGCCACCGGACGAGCCCCTCGAGCGCCAAGAGGTAGCTGTCCGTCCCGAACCCGCTGACCTTGGCGATGCAGGCCGGCGCGATGCGGGAGACGTGGCGGTAGGCCTCGCGCGCCTCCGGGTTCGAGATGTGGACCTCGACGCAAGGGAGCCCGACCGCCTTGATCGCGTCGAAGAGCGCGAGCGAGGTATGCGTGTACGCCGCGGCGTTGAGGAGGATGCCGTCGTGCTCCGTCCGGGCCGCGGCGATCCAGTCGCAGAGCTCGCCTTCGTGGTTCGACTGGCGCGCCGTCACCTGGACGCCGAGCTCGGCGCCGCGCGCGACGAGGCGCGCGTGGACGTCGGCGAGCGTCTCCGTGCCGTAGATCTCGGGCTCGCGGACGCCGAGGAGCTGGAGGTTCGGGCCCGAGAGGACGAGGATGGAGAGCCCTCTGCGCGGCGTCGCTCTCGGCGTGGCTTTCTTCCGCGGAGTCTTCGTGGCGGCCACTCAGAGCTCGGCCATGAGCTTGGGCGCCGCGGTCCGCATCAGGTACCGGCCCTTGCCGAAGTTGCCGCCCGGCGTGATCGCCAGCGCGAGGAAGTAGGTGTCGCCGAGCATCCGGATGAGCGTGATCAGGCGATCCGTGCCGACGGCGATCTCGTTCGCGTTGCCTGCCTCGAGCATCTCGGCGGCGCGCTTGATCTGGCCGATCACGACGCCGAACTCGATGCCGATCGCGTTGATGTCGAAGGGAGCGTCGGCCTTCGTGTAGCTCTCGAGCGCGATGCCGCTGGAGTCCATCAAGAGCCCAGCGAGGCCACCCTCCGTGCCCTCGACGAGGTCACGCAACGTCTCTTTGAACATGCGAAGGTGAGGGTACGAGCCCCGGCCGGAGGCCGTCAACGAAACGCGAGCGGCCGAGACGCCGTCGTGCCGGTGGCCCGCCGGCCGGGTCGCGGCGGCCGGCACGCCTCGGCGCTCGGGGACGGAGGGGCTGCCTCCCGCGAGGACCCTGCCAGCGCCGGCTCGCGGCGGGGCGCTCGGCCGGGGGCTGTATCGAAGGGCGGGACGGCCAGGGCGGAGAGGAGCCGTAGGAAGCGGGGCAGGTGCGAGCGGTCCTTGACCGGCGCCGATTGCACCGTTTAAGGTGCGCGGCGATGCGCGCACGAGCAGGGGATCCGCCCCGCACGATGGCCCAGAAGATCCTCGCCGGACGCTGCGCCGATCCGATGCTGGCGGGCTCGCAGGTCACCGTGAAGGTCGACCAGATCGTCCTCAGCCGAGCCCCTCTCCGCGCGATCGCCGAGGCCCGGGAGGCCGGCCTGAAGAAGAGCTCTGCCGAGGTGGCGATCGTCTACGACACCCGCTCGGTGAGCTCGGTGACGGGGCAACGATCCGAGGACATCCACCTCGCGACGCCCGAGATCCTCTCCCACGGGATCGTGGTCGCACGGCCTGGCGTCGGCTTCCCCGCGCCGGTCCACCTCGAGCGTTTCGCGAGCCCCGCGAGGCTGTGCGTCACCGACGACCCTCGCATGGCGGGCGTGGGCGGCATCGGGATGCTCACCCTCGTCGTGCCCCCGGGGATGCTGGGGCAGGCGCTCGCTCAGGGGAGCATCGTGCTGCGGCCGCCCCGGAGCGTGCAGGTCCTTCTCTCCGGGCGTACGCGTCCGTTCGTCTGCGCCCGCGACATCGCGCACGAGCTCGTCCGCCGCGGCCTCGCCGACGCGGTCGGCCGGATCGAGGCGCAGCATGCGGCGCCCGTCATCATCGAGTTCGCCGGGCCGAGCGCCCGCCTGCTCTCCGTCGGAGAGCGCGCCGTCCTCGCGGCGATCGCGCCGCAGGTCGGCGCCGCAGGCGCGATCTTCGTGAGCGACGAGCGCACGGAGGTGTTCCTCCGCGATCAGCGTCGCTCGAAGGCGCATCGCGCCCTCGTCCCCGATGCCGGCGCGCCGTGCGACGAGGTCCTGAACGTCGACCTCGGCGCCGTCGACCCGCTCTACATGGACGAGAACGGGCAGGTGAAGACCGTCCGCGACATCGCGGGCAAGCCCGTGACGCAGGTCCTCCTCGGCGGTGACAGCGGCTGCACGCTCCGCGACCTGTTCGCCGCCGCGGCGCTCCTCAAGTCGAAGCGCGTTCCTCCGCGGGTGGAGTTCCTCCTCGCGGTGCCGTCGCGCCAGATGCTCGAGGTCCTCAGCTCGACGGGCGCGCTCACCGACCTCATCGCGACCGGCGCGCGGCTGATCGAGCCCGACGCGCGCGTGATGACGGGCGAGCTCTATCCGCCCGTGACGGGCGGCCTCTCCGCGCGCACGCACGACCTCGAGCCGGGCCCCACCGCGCCGAAGCCCGTCGCGATCGCCTCGGCCGAGACGCTCGCCTATGCCGTCGCCACCGGCGAGATGGGCGACCCGCGCAGCTTCAAGCGACCCGTCCGCGTCACGATCCCGCGCGCGCTCCCGACCGACGACGTCCTCGTGGTCCGCGATCGGAAGGGCGCCGCCGTCGACGCGACGAAGAAGGTCGCGATCGCGCCTGCGCCTCCGACGCCTTGGAAGGGCGGTCAGACCCTCGATGTCGTCGAGGGGCCGCAGCACCTCTTGAACGGCGGAGCTGGCGAGAAGCGGACGAACGGCGTCGCCGTCGTCTGCTCCACGCTCGACGAGGTGCGCGAGCTCGCTGCGCGGGCGACGGAGATCGCCTCGAGCGTCCGCGCGGTCGTGGCGCCGTTCATCCCGTCGAGCTCCGTCGCGCTCTTCAGCGGCCTCGGCATCGCGGCGCTGCGCGTCGACCCCGCCACCGTGAAGGGGCTCAAGGGGCAGCGCACGATCGCCCTCCCGGAGCCGGCCAAGTGGCCGGAGAAGGAGCCCGCCGTCGTGACGCTCGGCACGCAGAAAGTGCCGCTCACCTGGCTCGCGCTCGGCGCAGAGCGTGCGTGGGCGAGCGCCGGCACGGCCCGCCCGCAGCAGGGCGCGCGCACGCGGACGTAGCCAAACCTCGCAGATCCGGCCGGTACCTGCGTCCGAGCGGGAGGCCGGGACGGAGGCGCGAAAGCCGCTTTTTTCGGGGCGGGAGCCGGGCTCGAGCCGGAGCGCACGACCCCCATCGCAAAGGGCGCGCAAACCCCCTATCTTGGGGAGACACTCCTTCCCGAGGAAGACGGTCTTGTCGAAAGGACGCCTGACGCGACAGGAGCTGAGCTGGCTGCTCACGCAGGAGGCGCAGCACGCCGCCGAGCGACTTCGCATCGGCGTGCAGTACCTGCGGACGCAGGCACCGCCTCCGCCGACGAGCGACGACGATCCGGCGAAGGGCGTCGAGACGTCGCTCGACACGCTCGACGACGTCATGCGCATGCTGTCGAACCTGAACCAGCATGCCGTGCCGCAGTCGGGGAGCATGGCCGCGGCGCGACGCGGGCGCATCGACATCGCGGCGCTCCTCTTCGAGGTGGCGCCCGACGCGCGCGTCTCGATCGAGCCGGGCAGCGGGACGGAGGTCTACGGCGACGAGGCCGATCTGCGCCGCATGCTCCAGGTCCTCATCGGTCATGGCAGCGGCGAAGGCGCATCGGTCACGGTGCGCCGCGAGGGCGACGAGGTGAAGGTGATCGTAGCTCTCGGTCCGGACAGCTCCCCGACCGCGGAGACGGAGCGCGCGTGGCTCTCGCGCATGGCGATCCGATACGGCGGGCGGCACGAGCTCGAGGGAGGCAGCGAGCTCTTGGTCTTCCCCGCGGACGGCGCGAGCGATCGCAGCGAGAGCGCCGCGCTGCGCAAGGAGCTCGACGAGGCGCGCAGGCAGGGCGAGGCCTACGCGCGAGAGCTCGCCGCCATCTTCGATCGCGGCGAGGAGGTCTCCGCGGTCTCGACGGTCCCGCCGGCGCCGGGCGAGCCCTCCGAGGCCCGCTTCGTCACGCTGACGAAGATCTGCGCGGGCATCGCCTCCGAGCTGCGCAACGTGCTCGGTCCGGCGAGCAAGGAGCTCGCGTCGATGCGGCGCCACGAGGTCACCGACGAGCAGCTCGACACGCTCCGCCGGCGCGTCGCTCACGCGACGGAGGTCGTGAGCTCGCTGGCGACGATCGGCGAGATCCGCGCGGACGAGCTCGACACCGAGGTCGATCTCGTCGAGGTGGCGAAGAGCACGGTGAAGGCGCTCGCGAACGTGGCGGACCGCGACGGCGTGAAGGTCGACGTGCGGGTGAGCCCGGAGGACGCGCGCGTCTACGTGCGGCGTGGGGCGAGGGCCGTCGGCGTGCTCGTGCGCGAGCTCGTCGCGCACGCGATCGAAGCGTCGCCGCGTGGCTCGAACGTGGTCGTCACCGTGGCCGCTCCCGACGGAGGCGCCGGCGCTCGGCTCGTCGTGGACGACGCCGGTCCGGCGCTCCCGGCGTCGGGTCGTCGCGCGTTCCTGGCGCTCGAGACGCACGCAGGCGCCTACGGCAGGCCGAGCGGTCTGCCGATCTTCCTCGCGGCCGAGCTCGCCGCGTGTCAGGGGGCGATGCTCGAGCTCTCGGACGCCCCGAGCACGGGCGGGTTGCGCGTCGCCGTGACGTTTGCGAAAAGCTGAGCCGCGCTTACGCTGGAGGCCGATGCGGCGGGGCTGGGACAGGAGCCAACCATGAGGGTGTTGATCGTCGAGGACTCGGATTCGATCGTCCGGATGATCCAGGCGCTCATGACCGCACGCGGCTTCGAGGTGAGGAGCGCGCCGTCGGGTGCTCGCGGCATCGAGGAGGCGTACAGCTGGAAGCCGCACGTCATCCTGCTCGACATCAACCTGCCAGGCACGTACGACGGCATCCAGGTCTGCGAGAAGATCCGCGCTGACAAGGACCTCAAGGACACGCCGATCATCATCATCAGCGCGATGAACGACGAGGAGGTGAAGCGCCGCGCCCACGAGGCGGGCGCCACGGCGTACTACGAAAAGCCGTTCAGCCCCCTCGCATTGCTCAAGGAAATCGAGTCGCTCCAGCGTCGTAGCGGGCAGTGGTGAGCCCGCGCGCCCAGGGTTGACCGAGGGGCGCCGCGCGGTCGATCCTCGCTTCATGCAAGAGGAAGAATTCGCGATCGTTCGCTCGCTCGTCCCGGTGGCCTGGGCAGACGGCGAGTTTGCCGACAAGGAGAAGGAGATGCTGGAGGCCCTCCTCGAGGCTTATGGCGCCAACGAGGAGCAGAAGGCCCAGCTCCGCGAGTACGCGAAGGAGAAGCGAACCCTCGACGACATCGTCCTGCAGGATCTGTCCTACGGCGATCGCCGCGTCCTCTTGCAGAACGCGGTGCTGCTCACGTTCGCCGACGGCGTGCAGAACGCGGCCGAGTCGCAGCTCCTCAAGGACCTGGCGGTGAAGCTCCGCATCCCGGAGGACGAGGCGAAGCAGGTCATCGCGGAGGCCGAGGCGCGCGCGAAGAAGCATTTGAATCTGCTCGGCTGATCTCCGAGGCCGACGTTCGAGCGACAGGGAGATGGCGTGAGCGTCTGGCTCTCGCCACGGTTTCGCCTCTCATGCTCGCGGCAGCCGCCGCGCTTGGGAGACAGGGGGCAACAGGGAGACAGGGAGACCGAAGGGGATGCTTCGCATTTCCTTCGGAAAAGGGAGTCTCTCTTCCGACCTACGGCGCCTCGCGCAACTGCGACGTGGTCCCCACCGGCGACCTGGAGCGCCGAGGCGGAGGAGGGGAGCTTCCGACGAGCCCCCGTTCCCGTTCCCGTTCCCGTCCCCGACCTAGGAGCTGCCCAGCGGCGACGCCGCCCGCGGATGCACCGCGGAGCGCTCCGCCATGCAATGCCGTACGCCCCTCACTTCGCTGCGCTCACCGTCACGACTTTGTTGCCCTGCGCATCCGGCGCGGCCGCGTTGATCTGGTCCTCGCCGACGTGGAGGCGCTGGCGGAGACCCGGCGGGCCAGCGAAGAGGACGTCGATGTCCGAGTCGCAGCGGAGTTGATCGATCCTCGCTTCCGGGCCGAGGCCCGCGAGGAGCCAGACCTCCGCGCCGCGCACGTTCGAGACGACGTGGATCGTGCCGGGCGGGCCGGAGCCGCCGACCTGGCTGCCCGGCTCGGCCGCAGGCCAGGGATCGACCGTGCCCGGTTTCGCCTTCGACGGGTCGAGCTGGATCGGGACCTCGATACGAGGCTTGCCGTCCGGGCCCTTCTCCCAGGTCGCGTCCTCCTTGATGACCGCGCGGCGCGGCGCGTATCCCTCCGCGGTCGCGACGAGCTCGAGCCGCGTGCCCACCGGCATGCGCTCGACGTCGACGGGGGCTTGGCCCATCCGGAGGAGGATCTCCGCGCCTACGGGCACGTCCTTCAAGACGAGGGAGACCTTGCACTTCGGAGCCGGCGGCACCGGCTGCGCCGTCGTCGCCGTGGGAAGCGGCTTCTTCTTGCCGGTGAAGATCTGCGGCGCGTACTTCCAGACGACGCCCGTACCTGCCACGAGGACCACGAGCGCGAGGACGAGCATCGCCATGGCGGTGCGAGGCGCGCGCGGGCGCGGGTCGGGCGCGGCTCGCTTGCTCCCCGAGCCGGGCGCGGCCGGGTGGGGGCCCGTCGCGTCGGCCTTGCTCGCCCGGGGCTTCGCCGGCTCGGGCTTCGCGGCGTCACGCGACGGCTCGTCGCGCGTCGGAAGGAGATCGGCGTCCTTCGACTGCCGCAGGGCCGCCGGGGCTCCGGGCACGTTCGCCGACGCCGTCGGGGACGCCGGAGGACCGAAGATCGGGCTCGGGGGCAGATTCGCCGCCGCGACGGGGGCGGGCGGATCGTTCGCCTTCGTCGAGGTCGTGGGCGGCGGGGCGCTGGCGTCGGCGAGCGCGAGCAGTGCTTCGACGCCGTCGCCGTCGGCGATGCTGTCGCGCTGCGCGCTCGGCTCGAGCTTCTTCGGGAGGTCCTTGCCCACGTCCTTCGTCAGCTCGGCGAGCGTCTTGGCGTCGGGCGGCGGCGGCGTCGGGCTGAGCCCGGCGATCGCCTTGAGCTCGCGCGCCATCTGCTTCTCCTCGTGAGCGGACGAAACCTCGAACGACGCGAGGAGCGTGTCGACGTCGTCGGGGCCGAACATCGTCGGCGGGGGCGGCTCGAGCTTCGGCTTCGCCTCCGCGGGCGGCGGCGTCGGCTCGCGCTTCGGCGGCGGCGGCGCGAGCGGCGGCGCCGAGGTCGCGACCGGCGGCGGAGGGATGGACGAGGTGCGCGGAGACGAGGGGCGAGCCGGCGGGACGACGGGGCTCGCGGCGGGAGTCGCCTCGACGACGGGCGGCGCGGCCGACTCGTCGCGATGCGCCTCTTCGGCGTCTTTCGCGAGAGCGGCGAGCTCGTTCTGCCGTTTGACCGTGGCCGCCTCTTCCTCGAAGCCTCCGGCCTGCTTCGGGGGCACGTCCTCCGGCGCCTTCTTGCGGAGCGCCGGTCGCGGGTGCGGGGCGACGCCCCTCGGCCCCGCGTCCTTGACGACCGGCGGCACGGAGGCGTTGCGGCCCACGCCGAGCAGGACGCGCTTCACTTCGCGCGCGAGGCGTGCGAGCGCGCGCCGGCCGGCGGACCGGTTCACGGGGATGAGCGCGGCCTCGAGCTCCTCGACGAGCGCGGGGAGCCCGTTGCCCGGCTTGCGCTTGGCTGCCGCGGTGAGCGCAGGCGTCCCCGAGCCGCTGGCTTCGAGAAGCTTCGCCAAGAGCCTCCTCACGCTCGCCTCGGCGTTGCCGGTCGGCGGATCGCGCTTCGGGCGTACGAGGGCGACGGTGCCCTCCTCGCTGATGAAGACCGTCTTGGGATCGACGTCGCCGCTGCCGGCGTCGGTGCCGTCGGCAATCTCGAGCGTGAGATAGCCGGCCAGCTCGGGGGCGAGGGGCACGCGCTTCGCCTCCACGACGGTGAACACGTCTTCGAGCGTGACCGACGTCTCGAGCGAGCTCATGACACCTGCACCTCGGCTCCGGTCGTGCGCATCGGCACGCCCGCTCGCGCGAGGAACGCCTTGGCCTGTCCGATCGTGTACGTGCCGTCGTGGAAGATCGAGGCGGCGAGGATGCCGCTCGCTCCTTCGTTGGCGGCCTCGAGGAGGTGGTCGAGCGTGCCCGCGCCGCCGGAGGCGATGATGGGGACCGTCACCACCCCGCGGAGCGCCCGCAGGAGAGCGAGGTCGTAGCCGGCTAGCGTTCCGTCGCGATCCATGCTGGTGACGAGGATCTCTCCGGCCCCGAGATCGACCACTCGCTTCACCCAGGAGGTCGCGGAGAGCCCCGTTCGAGTCCTACCACCGCGGGTGTAAACCTCCCAATCCTCTGCAGGCGCGGCGCCCGCGGTGTCGGGCGCGGCTCCCCCGGGGACCCTCTTGACGTCGACGGCGACGACGATCGCCTGCGAGCCCCAGCGCTTCGCGCAGCGCTCGACCAGGCTCGGATCGGCGACCGCGGCCGAGTTGAGGCTGACCTTGTCGGCGCCAGCCTCGAGCAGGGCCTCCACGTCGGCCTCCGAACGGATCCCGCCGCCGACGGTGAGGGGGGTGAAGGTCGCCTCTGCGGCGCGTGCGACGACGTCGAGCATCGCGCGGCGCCCCTCCGTGGTCGCCGTGATGTCGAGCAGGGCGATCTCGTCGGCGCCCTCCTCGTCGTAGCGGCGAGCGTGCTCGGCGGGATCTCCCTTGTCGACGAGGTCGACGAAGTTCACGCCCTTGACGACGCGTCCGTCCTTTACGTCGAGGCAGGGGATGATCCGCTTCGTGAGCATGAGGGGCCGACCGACGTGGATGAGCTCCCGGCCCTCGCGTCTCCTCGCTGGCTCGCCGAACCGGTGCTCACCGGCTCGTGCAGAGGACGCCTGATCGAGAGAACGGGGAAGGAGGGACGGGAGAGGGGTGACAGGCGAAGGCGGCGGCCGACGCCGGCCGCGGGGCCGAGTCGCCCGCGCGCCGCCGCCCGACGCCGATCATCAGACCCTCACCGTGTAGCCCTTGTTTTCGTGGGCATCGAGAAGCTTCTCGACGGAGGCGATGTTGTTCTCGATCGCCTCGTGCACGATCTGCGTCATCGTGGCGCTCGAGCCCTTCAGCGCCTCGTAATAGCGCTGGCGCTCGGTCGCGTGGATGATCGCGGGCGGGTAGCCGCTCCGCAGCAAGAGGAGGTTCATGAAGAGGCGCGCGACCTTGCCGCTGTCCGTGGGGAACGGGAAGACGCGCAAGAGATCGTAGTGCGCGCGTGCCGCGATCCGGATCGGGCTGCGGGTGCGCCGCGTCTCGGGATCGTTCGTCCAGTCGATGATCTGACGGACTTTGTACGTGATCTTGTCGGGGGGCGCGTACTCGTGGAAGTACAGACGGTGCTGCGGGATGTCCTTGCGGTACTTCACCGTCTTGATGTCCCCCTCCTCCGGATGGAGGATGAGGTAGAGCTTCTTGATCACGTCGACCGTGATCGGCTGACGCTTCTTCTGCGCGTAGTCGCGGATGTACTCGAGCGCCTCGCGGTGCCGGCGGATCTCCTCGCAGATCGGCTGGATGCTCGAGTCGGTCACGACCGGCGCCGTCGGATCGATCGCGGCCCGTAGCTCCTGCTGGGTGTACACGTTCCCCTCGAGCGCGCTGTCGTGGTGGATCCACGACATGTCGAGGTTGTCCCGGTACATCTGCTGGAACTCGGGGCTCGCCGCCATGAGCCGCTCTTCGAGCTTTGCCGCGCGCTCTTCGAGCGTGAGAGGCTTCGGAGGCTCCACCGGCGCGGCCACGGCGATCTTGCGCTTCGAGCGCGCCGCGGTCCCCGCCGACTCCTTCCGTGACGTTTTCGGGGAAGCTTTTGCGGCCATGGGTGCCCTTCTGCCGCGCGCCCAGGAGGCCGAGCCATCCGCCAGGGCCCCCCGGGCACGACGGGCGCGGAAAGTAGTGGCGTACCGCCGCCATCGTCAACAGAAACACGAAATAGTGCTTCGCTTCCAAAGGGTTACGACCGTGTAGTCAAAAGTGCGAGTAAGCCTCGCGGAAGAGCTCCCAGGCCGCTCGCGAAGACGCCGGCTGCTCGTGCGGCCGCCCGCGGCACGGCCTGGAACGCACGGCTGCGTTGGAGTAAGCGCGCGGGCATGCTGCTTTCGCTGACGATCGACAACCTCGTCCTCATCGAGCATCAGGTCCTCGAGCTCGGGCCGGGGTTCAACGTCCTCACCGGCGAGACCGGGGCGGGGAAGTCGATGGTGGTGGACGCGCTCGCGCTCGTGCTCGGCGGCCGCGCCCGCCCCGAGGTCGTCCGCGGCGGAGCGCGCGAGGCGGAGGTGGCCGCGCTCTTCGAGATCGAGCCCGGGTCGAGGGTCGCCGCGAAGCTCGAGGCGGCCGGCGTGCCGTGCGACGGCGAGCTCGTCGTTCGCCGTGTCGTGCAGGCGGAAGGACGGAGCCGCGCTTACTTGAACGGGAAGCTCTCGACGGCGGCGCAGCTCGCGGACCTCGCACCCGATCTCTGTGACATCGCCTCCCAGCACGAGAGCGTCAGCCTCACCGATCCGTGGACGCACCTCGAGTACCTCGACGCGTACGGGCGGCTCGAGGGCATGCGCGACCGGCTCGGCGAGAAGGTGGCGGAGCTCGCCGAGATCGTGCGCGAGATCGAGCGCGTTCGCGAGGCCGAGCGCGGTCGCGCCGAGCGGGAGGACTTCCTCGCGTTCCAGCTCCGCGAGATCGAGGACCTCGATCCGTCGCCCGGCGAGGAGACCGAGCTCGAGAACGAGCGCGCGAGGCTTCGTCACGCCGAGAAGCTCTCGAACGCGACCCAGGGCGCAGCCGATCGTCTGTACGAGGGCGAGGACGCCGTCTGCGATCAGCTCGCCCGGATCGTGACGGACCTCGACTCCGCGGCCGCCATCGATCCGAGCCTCGCGCCGATCGCGCGCGCGGTCGAGGGCGCGCGCAGCGAGCTCGCGGACGCTGCGCGGGCTCTGTCACGCTACGCGTCCGGCATCGAGTCGAACCCCGAGCGCCTCGCCGAGGTCGAAGATCGCTGGTTCCGCCTCCAGAAGCTGCTGAGGAAGCACGGCCCCACGACGACCGAGCTGCTCGCGCATCGCGACGAGCTGAAGAAGCAGCTCTCCGAGCTCGCCGGCGCCGACCAGCTCCGCGGCGAGCTCGAGAGCAAGCGCGACGCCTGCCTCGCCTCGGTCGCCGCCGAGGCGCGTGCCCTCTCTCGCAAGCGTCGCGACGCGGCGGCGAAGCTCGCCGACGCGATCGGCAGGGAGCTCGCGGGCCTCGGCATGGGCCGCGCACGCGTGGTCGTCGACGTCTCGCCGGTCCCCGCGCCCCAGGCAGGGGAGCTGCCGCCCGTCGACGGTGCACGCCTCACGCCGACGGGCATCGATCGTGTCGAGTTCCTCATCGCCCCGAACAAGGGCGAGGACCCGCGCCCGCTCCGCCGCATCGCATCCGGCGGCGAGCTCTCCCGCGCGTTGCTCGCCCTCAAGCGCGTGCTCGCCGAGAAGGGCCCGGCCGGCCTCTACGTCTTCGACGAGGTCGACTCCGGCGTCTCCGGCGCAATCGCGGAGGTCATCGGCCGAGCGATCGCCGACGTCGCGCGCCACCGCCAGGTCCTCTGCATCACGCACCTCCCGCAGATCGCCGCGCTCGCCGACACGCACTACGTCGTCGACAAGACGGAGGCGAAAGGCAGGACGACGAGCAGCGTCCGCCGCCTCTCCGCCGCCGAACGCGTCGACGAGATCGCCCGCATGATCGGCGGCGTCCGCGTCGGCGAAGCGGCACGCCGGGCGGCGGTGGAGCTGCTCGGGATGAAGAAGTGAGCGACGAGGCTCGGCGCTGAAACGGTCGGGTTTCCGGAGAGCGACCGAGGCTCCAGGCTCCAGGCTCCAGGGAGATGCGCTCCACGCTCCCGGAAGAGCCGAGCGCGAAGTCGCAGCCGGCACGGGCCTCACATCACGCGATGGATCGCCGTGTGGTGACGGGACGACGCGTGGCTCGTCGACTGGAGCCTGGAGCCCGGAGCCTCTACTCAGCCCGTCTTCGGCCGCAGCCCCGATTGGGTCACCGGCATCGGCGGCTTCTGCTCCGAGCGCGGGCCGGGCGTCGGGTCGGGGAGGTTGCGGAGCTCGACGAGGCCGAGCGTCGCGAGCAGGTGGAAGGCGTCGATCGCCTCGGCGAGAGGGATCTGCGCCCACCCGGCGATCTCGGCGATCGTCGCGCGGTCGTCGACGTGCGAGAGGAGGAAGGCGGCTCGGAGCGGGACGCCGTCGGGCGAGGCGCGGCGGCGGACGGGAACCGCGAGATCGAAGGGGAGCCGCGGCTTCGTCACGCTCGGCGCGGACGCCGCTGCGAGCGCGGTGACGTCGTAACCGGGTACGCTCGTCGGACGCGAAGAAGGGATCTCGTCGCGTGTCGAAGTGTCGACGTGGGACGACTCGCTCGAGCCCTTCTGCGGGGCCGGGATCGTGACGGCGGCTTGCACGCCGTGCTGGTCGTCCCGTTGTTTGCGAGCGCTCACCATCGCGGATCGATGATCGACCTCATCCGCGCGGGAGGCAACGAGCATCCGCGCGGACGAGGTGATCGTGAGGATAGCGCCTGGCGACCCGACCGAAGGGCAGGTCCTCGGGGTCGCCCTCAGTCGTTCTTCGCCCCCGCGGCGATCCACGCCTTCACGGCGGCGGCCGCCTCCGGGTTCGGGTCGGCGTTGTCGAGCGGCATGCCGCCGCCGAGCCAGACGAGCGGGGACTCGCCTTCGATCCCGAGGGGCGACTGTTGCGGGTTGTCCGGATCGATGAGGCCGGCAGCGACGAGGCCCGCGTAGCAGGTGTCCTTGTCACGCCCGCACTTGAAGCCGCCCCGCAGGTTGGTGTGGCAGCCGCCGGTGCCGCTGCAGTGGCCTGGCGTTCCGGGGCCGAAGTACTTGTCGTAGATCTCCGTCCACGTCGGCGCGACACCCGGGGTCGGGTCGGTGCTCGGCCCGGCGTCCGCGTTGGTGGTCGGCTCGTTCGGCTCGACCGGCGGCGGCGGGTTGCCGGCCTTCAGGCCGTAGACGACGAGCTGGTTCGACGAGGTGCCGACGAACACGCGTCCGTTCGCGATCGTCGGAGGATTGAACTTCGACGCGTTGCCGAGCATGTCGGCGGGCGAGTCGTCGCTCGACCAGAGCTGCTTCGTGATGTCCTCGGCGTCGAACGCGACGAGGACGCCGGCGCCCGTGCTCGCGGCGAGGCCGGGGCTCGTCCGCTTGCCGCGCACCGCCCAGAGGATCGCCGTGCCGGACCGCTCACCGTCGGACGAGACGGAGAGGGCTCCACCCGGGTAGCCCGTCACCGTGTCCGTGTTCACGAGGGCCGGGAGCTCGAAGCGCTCGCCGTTGAACTTGTAGGCGCGGAGCCGGTCGCCGATGCCCCAGAGGTAGTAGATGCCGCCGGCGCCCTTCTTGAAGTAGGCGCCGCCGCCGTGCGTCCCGCCGTGCGTCGTGATGTTGGCGGGGTTGCCCTGGAACTTCTGGACGATCTGGGCGTCCTGATCGGCCCTGCCGCCCATGTCGTCGCGGTTGACGAGGAAGAAGACGCCGCGCTTGTCGCCCGCGACGAAGAGGTTCGTGCCCGGGAGGAGGATGCCGCCGCCGTTACCGAGGCTGCGATCGGTCGGGCTCACCCTGCGCGAGTCGTAGGGCGTGAAGCTCGTCACGACCTCGAAGGAGCGCTCCTTGACGCGGAGGCGGACGATGCTGTTGCCGAGGTTGTCCTCGCCGTTGAACGTGTCGTCGGTGCCGCCGGGCCTTCCGTTGCCGTAGACGTCGCCCGAGACGTAGTAGACGTCGCCGTTCTCGTCCGCGTTGATGCCTACGCCGCCGTTCCAGATGCCGCCCGCGCTGCCGTTCGGCGTCGTGATGTGCACGTGCGTCTGCTCGAGCGTCGTCGCGTCGTAGCCGAGCACCCAGCCGTGGTACGGGCGGATGTCGCAGAGCGACGCGAACGCGAGGAAGATGCGGTTGCCGACCTTGAGCAGGCCGGGCCGCTGCATCTGCCGCAGACCGTCGAACGTGATCACGCCGTTGACGGACCCGTCACCCGTGCCGCGGGCCTGGGCGGTGATGATCTTCGGGCTGTTGGGGCGCGGCTCGCCGGTCGCGATGTCGAGCGCGTGGAGCTTGTGGAGAAACTGCCCGTTCTCCTTGTTGCGCGTCGTGAACCAGATGGTCCGCGCCTGGACGTCGATGACGGGCGTCGACGTGATGCCGACCTCGGGACCGAGCAGGCCGCAGCGCGTGTCCGACGACGGAACGGGCGGGCCGAAGTTCCGGTGCCAGAGCGGCGGTGCGTCCGGCCGGAGATCGTCCGCGTCGAACGCGTAGACCGAGTTGTGCTCGGTCGCGACGTACACGACGTTCTTCCCGTTCACGCCGCCGACGTAGAGCGGCTGCGCGTAGACCTGGCCGTCGAGCTGCCGCGTGTAGAGCTTTCCGAACGAGCCGGCACGCACGTTGGAGGTGTTCAGGATCTTCTCGTTCGGGTTCCAGCCCGTCCGGGCGTTGTCGTTGCGCGAGGTCAGGACGTGGACGTTCGACGCCACGCTCTGCTCGGCGGTCTCGAAGTCGTCCATCGGCGCCGTGGTGCAGGCTCCGAGGGCGACGGCGACCGGGATGACGAGAAGGCTCGCAGGGACCAGGATGGCGGATGCGCGCATGGGGGTGCGGCAAGGTAGCAGCTAGTGGGCTACCGGCAACCCAACCTGGCCATCTTTTCGCAACTCCTCGAAGGAGCTACGAAAAATGAGCGACGCCGGCCGGGCATCGGAGCCAGGCCGGCGTGTTCTCGATCCAGGGTCTTCGAGCCTTCGAGCCCTCAGGCGAGCACCGTGGCGACGTTCTCGCTCATGCGGAGCGGCTTCGGCCGCTTCGTCAGCACCTCGCAGCCCGTCTTCGTCACGAGGCAGGTGTGCTCGAACTGGGCGGACAGCGAGCCGTCGGCCGTCGTGACCGTCCAGTTGTCGACGGGGTCGATCTCCACCTCCCAGCGACCCAGGTTCACCATCGGCTCGATCGTGAAGATCATTCCGGCCTTGAGGCGCTCGCCCGTGCCGCGCTTGCCGTAGTGCTTCACCTGCGGGTCCTCGTGGAAGCGGCGGCCGATGCCGTGCCCCACGAAGTCGCGGACGACGCTGCACCCCTCCGACTCGACGTACTCCTGGATGGCCGCGCCGATGTCGCCGAGCCGGGCGCCTTCCCGGACCTCGGCGATGCCGATCTCGAGCGCGCGCCGCGCGACCTCGACCACGTGGCGCGCCTCCGGGCTCGGTGTGCCGATGTAGAAGGTCGCGGACGTGTCGCCGTGAAAGCCGTTGTAGACCGTGGTGATGTCGACGTTGATGATGTCGCCGTCCTTCAGCACGCGCCCGCTCGGGATGCCGTGGCAGACGACCTCGTTGACGGACGTGCAGACGCTCTTCGGAAAGCCGCGGTAGTTGAGAGGAGCCGGCCGGGCACCACGACGGATCGTGTCCTCGTGGACGATCGTGTTGATCTCTTCCGTCGTCATCCCGACGCGGAGCTTCTCTCCGACGAGCAAGAGCGTCTCGGCGGCCATCCGGCAGACGACCCGCATCGCTTCGATTTCTTTTGCGCTCTTGATCTCGATCGCCACGTTCGACCTCGCTTCGGCTCCAGGCTCCGGGCTCCAGGCTCCGGAAGGGCGGAGCCCCGAAAGCCTGCAGCCTACTTCAGTCGTCCGAGGAGGACAGCCTCCTCGACCGCCATCTTTACCTCTTTGGTGTCCGGCGCGAGGTGAAAGTGGAGCTCCCGCTCGCCGGACGGTGTCGCGAACTCGCGGACGAAGGCGATGAAGCCGTACCCCACGAGCCGGCTCTCGAAGCTCTTCATGATGCCGTGCGACTCGCTGGACTTGTCGATCTGGATCGTGAAGTGGGCGGGCATCTCCTTGCCCGCGAGCCGCTCGACGGTCTGGAGGCCGAGCTGGTAGGTCGTCTCGGGCCCATCCGTTTTCGCGGTCACGGTGGAGACGCGCACCCGGACCACCGCGTCGCCCGTCTGGGCGCGCTCGCGCAGCGCCTTGTCGACGCGCGGCGCGTAGCCTCTGTCGAAGTCCAGGCCGACGGCCGCCGGCTCGATGGTGTCGTCGAAGAGGTCGGCCTGCCGGCCCGCGTAGGGAACCAGGGCACGGCTCGGAGCGGCGGTGGTCTCGACCCCGCCGCACCCCCATGCTTGCGCGGCCGTCACGGCTAGGACCGCGACGAGCGCATGAGCTCTGGACCTCGACATGGCCCCTTCCTTACCAGCGGTGTGCGCCGTTGGCGAGGGGTCGGGCCGTTGTGTTACCGTCGGCGCATGAGAGTCGATTCGGCGCTGCGGGCGATTCTGGGACGGGCTTACGTTGCGTCGCTTGCGTTGTTGGTCGCGTGTTCGGGCGCGAACCAGCCGCCGAAGCAGGCGAGCCCCCCGGATCCCGGTGACCCGCTGCTGGAGGGCTCCTCGTCGGAGTCGTCGGGCAGCAGCTCGTTCTCGTCCTCGTCGTCGTCGAGCGACACCGGCGCGCCGCTCGCGTCGCCGCCCCCGAGCGGCAAGCCCGCGGTGGGGAAGGGCGGAGAGCCTCCCGTCGTCGCGAGCCTCGCCCGGTTCACCGAGGGCATCAAGTGGGGCATCACCCACAAGGAGCTCGACAAGCTGTTCACGCAGACCGGCGGCGTCATCTGGAAGGACTACGACGAGAAGCTGAAGAAGGCGCGCGTCGGCCCCGAGCAGACGGCGCTCGAGGCGGAGCGCGAGCGAGCGAAGGCCGCCTTCAGCCGCAGCTACATCGAGTTCAAGGACACGCCGACCGGTTTCGACACGACCGGGATCAAGGACGAGTACACGTACCGGAACAAAGAGGCGCTCATGTGGATCGAGCGCCAGGGGAAGAAGCGCTACTACTTCTTCATCAACGACCGGCTCTGGAAGATGTACGACGAGATCCCGCTCTCGGACGACGGCCCGATGGGCAAGTCGTTCGTCGAGGCGGTGAACAAGATCAACGCCGAGCTCAACGCGAAGGGCCGCGTGCAGCAGCCGGATCCGGCCAAGGGCATCCACGCCACCACCGTCGACTGGAAGGACGGAACGAGCCACCTCCGCGCGATCGACCGCTCGAGCGAAGGCCTCCTCGGCCTCGCCATCGAGGAGAACGCGACGCTCGCGAACCTCGCCTCGCTCCGCCCGAACAAGATGCCCGACCCGACGGAGGTCGATCCGTCGGTCGCCGCCGTCACGAGCGGCTCGAACCGCTCGGACCCCAACGCGCCGTCGAACGCCCCGGCGGACGCGGGGAAGAAGGGGACGCAGCAGAAGAAGAAGTGAGCTGGGAGTCGAGGCTCCAGGCTCCAGGGGGCGAGGGGAGTCCTCAGTCCTCAGCTTCGAGAGGCGTGCTCCGCTCGGCAGGGCTGGCTGCTCCGCCATGCTCTGCTCACGGATGTGAGCGCTTGCTGTCACGGGCGCTCACGTCCGTGCGCGGTCTTGCGTTTGCGCGCGTGTCGCGAGGCTCACTGACTCGTGGGCGTTGGATGATCGGGGGGCGGGCTCAGCGCCGCGAGCGCGCGGTCGGGAGCATGGACGGGCGCCGACGTTTCTGGGACGTGGACGCGTGAAGCGCGCAAGGCCGTGAACCCCTGTTGCGAGGTTCGTGCGGCAGATCGAGGAGCGAAGACTGAGGACCGAGGTCTGAGGACTGAGGACTGACGAAGTCACTCCACCTTCCTCGCCCCCTCCGGTACCCGCCAGCCCGTCGTGACCTTCACCGTCAGCTTCGGGGCCACGCCCTGGATCGTCGGCTGGAGGAGGCGCTCGCGCGTCATCGTGGCGCCCGGACAGCCCGCGCAGGTCCCCGTGAGGTGTACGTGGACGTCCTCGTTCGTGACGCTCACCACGTAGAGCTCGCCGCCGTCGGCCTTCACGAGCGGTACCGCGAGCTCGGCGAGAGCTTTCAAGACCTGCTCCTTCGTCGGCTCGTCCACCTCGGTCGCCTCGCCAACCAGGGTAACATGACTACGTCACTCTCTCGCGAGCACCAACCGAGATCTGCACCGCGGCCGGCGGATGGCCCGCAAGAGCCCGCGGCCGGCCCCCGATCTCGGGCAGGTCGGGGGGCCATGGACCGGGCCTCGGGGGCAGGGACGGGCCGTCGGCCGGGCGGTATCGCACGCTTCCACACCTCCCGGCGGCGCGGCTGCCTCGAGCCGTGCACGACGCCTCGGGCGTGGGCGGAAACGCACGGCGGGCGCTCGGCATCTAGTCCGTTACGCCTCCGGATCATGCCGAACGGGATGTAACCCGTTTGGGGGATGCGAATCGTCAGACTTGCCCACGGAGCAAGTGACGCGCGGTTGACTCGACGTTATACTCCGATCCACTCCGGCTCGTCTTTTCGATCCGGTGGCGCGGGAGAACAGGTGGCTCGGTACCGACTGCGCTTTCTGCTTCAGGAGTTCGACCTCCCTCGGGGGGCGACGATCCTCGGGCGAAGCTCTGACTGTCACGTCACGATCGAGGACCCGCTCGTCTCCCGACACCACGCGCGCATCGTGCTCGAGGGCGATCGCGCGGTGCTCTACGACCTCAACAGCCGCAACGGCGTGAAGGTGAACGGGCACCCGATCAAGGAGCCCACGGAGCTCAAGGACGGCGATCGGCTCCGCATCGGGACGCAGGAGCTCGTCTTCTGCAAGGTGGAGTCGGCGCCGAACGCGTCCGCGAAGACCACGGGGTTCCTCCGACACTGCGCGCGGTGCCGGATGCCGTACCCGCAGGAGGCCGGCGCCTGCCCGAACTGTGGAGCGACCGAGGCGCTCGACGAGGAGACGTTGAGCGGCCAGTTCGGCGCCGCCGCCCAGGCCATCTGGAGCGTGCAGCTCTTCCTCGAGGTGCTCGAGCGAGCGCTGTCGCTCAAGCGATTCGAAGACGTCAACCGCATCTTGCGGCGTGCGACCGTGCAGGTGGAGGAGCGGATTCTGCGCGGCGACCCCATCGATGGCCCGCAGCTCGCCAAGCTCGCGGACGGGGCGGCCCGGGCGAGCATCGCGCTCTCCGACGCGACCTGGGGCCGGTGGGTGGCGCAGGTCTACCGGCGCGTGCCGCTCATGATGCCGGAGCAGATCGTCGAGCGTCTCGGCGAGCTGGTGGCGCGCTTCCCGATGGACATGGCGGAGCCCGTCGAGCAGCTCGCGGCTCACGCGCGGACGCTCCACGTCGCTCCCGACGAGGCGCCGGCGCTCGCGGCTCTCGAGCGCATCCGGTCCAGCGTCCCGCCGCTCGCCCACCACGCGAAGCCGGTCCTCAGCTGAGGCGATATCGAAACGCGGTCGGCGCGGCGGAGCTGGTACCCTCGGGAGGCGTCCGGAGGCGCGCGCTCCGGTCTGTGATGGCTGGCCTGTTTCCTTGCACGCTCACCACGGTTCCCGGTATCTCCACATGAGTGCGTCGACGAAAGGTCGGCCCCCGGTGGGGGTGGTCGGGGGTCGCCCCGTGTTGTCGCGCCGGTGAACGATGCGCTTCCGGCTCCGCTACCTACAGCACGACCTGGAGCTCAACGAGGGCACGTTCGCCGTTGGTCGTAATGCGAGCTGCCAGCTCTCGCTCGACGACCCGCTGGTGTCGCGTCGGCACGCGCTTTTCGAGGTGACGCCCAACGGCGTCACGATCGAGGATCTCAACAGCCGCAACGGCGTCATCGTCAACGGGCACCGCATCGTCGGCAAGGTGCAGCTCAACGTCGGGGACCGGATCCTCATCGGCTCCCAGGAGCTGACGCTGCTCGCGGCCCGCGATCCGCTCAACTCCGGCGGAGCGGGCGTCGGCAAGATGACGCTCCCGAAGATGCGGGTGGGGAGCCCCAGCTCGGCGTTCCCGCCGGTCCACATCGAGACCGATCCCGAGCCGAGCATGGTCCGCCGCGCGGACCAGTTCAAGCTGCTCTCCGGCGTCGCGGAGAAGGCGCTCGCGATGGGCAAGGCGGGCGAGGCCGAGCGCTTGCTCGCGTCCGCGCTCGCGGACGTCATCGAGGCGACGCGCGCGTCGCGCCCGCTGCCGCCGACCCTCGTCGACCAGGCGGCGAAGTTCAGCGCGAAGCTCGCCACGGCGACGGGCAAGGGCGGGTGGGCCGACTACGTCATCGAGCTCTATCAAGCCCAGAAGCGGCCGTGCCCCGCGCACGTCATCGACGAGCTGTACAACGCGATGCGCAAGGTCACCGCGGTGGATCTGAATCGCCTCCGCGCTTACGTGGCGATGCTGCGCCAGAACCTGCCTCGCTACGGTCCGGCGGAGCGCTTCTTGTTCCAGCGTCTCGAGGGGCTCGAGCGCCTCGCGTCGTTGCGTTGACCGAAGCCGCAGCCTGCCACGCGAGGTTCGCGCGGGCGGCGCGCTCGATCACGGCACGCAGCTCGTCGTCCTCGATTCGAGCGAGCGAGCGCTCCATCTCGGGGGCGAGCGGAGCCGGAGGAGGGACCTGTCGATAGCTCTTCTTCTGCGGGATGCCCTCGATGACCTCGATGGGGCCGACGCGGAACCGGAGGGCCTTCACCTCGAACCCGCGCTCGGCGAGCTTGGCGAGGAGCTGGGGACCGAGCATCGAGAGCTCGTTTGCCCACACGCTCGACACGACCTTGATCACGAGGACGCCGCGGTCGAGGGCCACGGGCCTCGCGCGGTCCGCGATCCGCGGCCCGACGGCGGCGCGCCACTCCGCGAGCGGGATCGGGAGCTGCCGCTTGGCGAAGCGGTGCTCGCCCGTCCGCTCGAGGAGCTCGTCGATGCGCTCGGGCGCCTCGAGCTGCTGACGCCTCCTCCGCTTGGCGTTGGCCATGCGGGCCTCGATGTTACCATCGGCAACTGGGCGTCGCGATGGAGGACCCCGACAAGACGAAGAGGCTGCCTTCGTTCGACGTCGTCGATCGCGACGAGCTCGTCGAACGGGCGAAGCGCGCCGAGGCCGCGCTCGCTCACGTGCGCCCACCGCCGGACGTGAAGCCCGGCTCGATGATCGGGGACAAGTACCGCGTCGAGCGCGAGATCGGCCGCGGCGGCTTCGGCGTCGTCGTCCGCGCCGTGCATCTCACGCTCGATCAGCGCGTCGCGATCAAGGTCCTCACGGAGGGGGAGAACTCGAGCGAAGCCGAGTTCGCGGAAGACGCCGCGCGGTTCCGCCGCGAGGCGAAGGCCACCGCGGCGCTCAAGAGCGATTACGTCGTGCGTGTGCTCGACGTGGACGTCCTCGAGTCCGGGTACCCGTACATCGTGATGGAGTACCTCGAGGGCAGGACGCTCCACGACCTCGTGTACTCGCAGGGGCCGCTCCTCGTGGAGGACGCGGTCGACTACGTCTTGCAGGTGCTCGCTGCGCTCGCCGAGGCGCACTCCGTCGGGATCGTCCATCGCGATCTCAAGCCGGCGAACGTGTTCCTCTCGAAGGGCCTCGGCGGCGTGATGCGCGCGAAGGTCCTCGACTTCGGCGTGTCCAAGATGATCGGCGGCGCTTCGCAGCGGCTCACGCGGACGGGCGCGGTGGTCGGCACGGTCGCGTACATGGCGCCGGAGCAGATGCTCGACGCGAAGCGCGTCGACGGGCGTGCGGACATCTGGTCCGCCGGTCTGGTCCTCTACGAGGCGCTGGCGAAGAAGCACCCGTTCGGCTCCTCGTCCGCGGGCGCGGGCGTCGTGACGAAGATCCTCAACGACCCGATCCCGCCGCTCTCCACGATCCGTCCCGACATCCCGCCGGCGCTCGAGCAGGTCATCATGCGGATGCTCGAGAAGTCTCCCGACCGGAGGTTCGCGACGGCGCTGGACGTGGCGAACGCCCTCGCGCCGTTCGCGCCGCTCCGGTCGCGTCCGGTGCTCGAGGACATCCGACGCGCTCCGCCTCCGAGCGGTGCGGCGGCGCCCGGTGCCCCGACGGTGAGGGACGCGCGGCCGGCGCCGACCGCGCCGGCGCCGTCGAACACGAGGCGGACGGCGGTCGGGCTCCTGCTCGCGGCGATGTCGGCGGCGGTGCTCGTCGGCGGCATCGGTGCGTACTGGCTCTACCCGAGGGCGCAGACGCCGTCCGTCGCGGCGTCCTCGGAGCCGCCTGCGCCGACGACGCCGCCGGCGTCCGCCGTCGTGCCTCTGGTCATGGAGACGCCTCCGGTGATCGCGAGCGCGGCGCCGCCGCTCTCGACGAAACCCGAGAAGGCGACGTCCCCGAAGGCGCCTGCCTCCGCGTCGTCGGGCTCGTGTGACCCGCCGTACGTCTGGGATTCGGTCGCGAACGTGAAGCGCTACAAGCCCGAGTGCCTCTGACGGCGCGTCAGGGCGAGGGCGCGCGGCGGAGCACCACCTCGCCGGCGGGCGCCACGGGATCGAACACGGCGCCGCGTCGGTCGGCCACGCCGGCCCGGAGGACGCCGTCGGAGTATTGGATGAGGTACGGCGCGCGCGGGCGCGCGCGCGTCCCGCCGCGCTCGGCGACGACGAAGACGGTGACGGCCGACGTGCGGCGAGGACCGGCGGGCGTCGTCGCTCGAGGACGGCAGAGCCTCGCCACCTCCGCGCTCCGATCGGTGGATGCGCATCGATCGAGCGCGATGCGATCGTCCGGAAGCGGCGCGGCGGCGAGGGCGCGCGCGGCGTTGCCGCGGACGAGATCGGTCGGGTCTTCGAGGAGGAGCTTGCGCTCGTGACGGCCGTCTCCGCAGCGCTTGCCCGCGTTGGCGAGCGCGGCGAGCGCGTTCGCGCGGACCGTCGCGCGCCGATCGGAGAGCATCGGGCACACGGCCGTCGTGATCGCCGAGGTCGAACCCGGGCGGCTCGGTGTCGTCGCTTCCTTTTGCCCGATTCGGGCGAGGGCGGCGGCCGCGTTCGTCGCGACGGCGGTGTCGCCCGTCCGCACGAGCGCGGTGAGCGTCGGCACGAGCGAGCCGTCGCCGAACGCGCCGAGCGAGAAGGTCGCCTCGGCGCGGACGCTCGCGTCGGGATCGGCCGTGAGCGCTCGAAGGGTCGCGAGGGCTCGAGGGGAGCCGGCGTGGGCGGCGAGCACCGACGCGATCGTGCGCCTGTCGGCGCCGTCGGCGCTGTTCGCCGTCGACGCGAGCGCGGCCGCGACGCTCGGGAGGCGCGCGCGTCCGGCGCACTCGATGACCGCGTCGCGCTCGGGGCCGGCGGCGACGGCGAGCTCGCGGAGCACGCGACGGGCCGCGTCGTCCGCCGGATGTCGCTCGAGGATGCCGCCGAGCGCACTGAAGAGCGCGAAGCGATCGAGCTCCTGTCCTCCGTCCAGCTTGGCCAAGAGCGCCTGCCGCGCCTTGAGCCCGCCGCTCGCGGCGAGCGCGACGGCCGTGTGGAGGCGGACGGCGGGGTTCACCTCGGCGAGCAACGGGACGAGCGCGTCGTCGACCGCCGCGCTCCATTGCGACTGCGTCTGCGACGCTCCGCCGGCGCCGAGCGCGCCCAGCGCGTCGATCGCCGCGAGCCGCAGCGTCTCGTCCTTCGCGTTCACGAGGCCGACGAGCTCCGTCGCCGCGCGCGGCGCGCCCGTCCGTCCGAGCAACGTGGCCACCGCGGCACGCTCGCGCGGCGAGGTCCGCGGGTTCTTCAGCGTCGCGGCGAGCGGCTCGACCGCGCGTCCGTCGGGGTGCGCCGGATCGAGCAGCGCCGTCGCCGCGCGGAGGGCCTCCTCGCGCGTCGCGGGACTGGGATCGGCGACGAACTCGAGCACGATCGGCACCTGGTCGGGCGTGCCCGCGCCTGCGAGCGCGCGGAGCGCGGCGGCCGGCGGGAGCGTGCCTTTGCGGAGCGCGGCGACGATCGCCGGGGCGCTCGCCTTCGCTCGAAGCTCGCCGAGGACCCACGCGGCGCTCGTCGCGACGGCGGGCGAGATCGGCCGTTCGAGCAGGGCCGTGAGCTCCGTCGCGGCCGCAGGGCCGGCGGTGACGAGCGCGTCGCGAACGGGGGTCCGTTCGAGGTTGCCGGCCGCGTCGTCCTGGGTCCCGAGCACCTTCACGAGGGCGCGTACCGCAGCGGGGGTCGCGATGCGACCGAGCGCGACGAGAGCGGCCTGGCGGACGGCGGTGTTCCGCTCGAGGGTGAGCGGCGCGATCGCGTCCACGGCGTCCGGCGCGCGAAGGCGTCCGAGCGCGGAGAGCGCCTCGATCTTCACCTCCGGGACGTTGTCGCGGAGCGCGAGGAGCAAGGCCTGTGTCGCGCGCGTGTCGCCGAGATCGCCGAGCGCACGGACGACCGTCTGGCGCACCTCGGGGACGGAGTCCTGGACCTTGCCGACGAGGGGCACGACGGCGCGCGCATCGCCGAGCCGAGCGAGCGCGCGCGCCACCTGCGAGCGGACGTTCGGCGCCGGATCGTCGAGCTTGCCCGAGAGAGGAGCGACCGCCTCCGGCGATCCGGACGCGCCGAGCGCGTCGGCGCACGTCGTGCGGACGGTGGGATCGGAGTCGCCGAGCGCGCGCGCGAGCTGCGGGACGAAGCGCGGGTCCGGCATCGCCTGGGCGACCTCGCATGCGGAGACGCGCAGCCGGGTCTCCCGGTCGCCGAGCCACTGGACCACGATCTCCGTCGCCTTGGTCACCCGGAGGCGCCTCGCGGACTGCGCGGCCGCGAGGCGAACCTCCACGTCGTCGTCGGCGAGGGCCTTGAGGACGAGCGGCGTCGCGCGGCCGCCGCCCAGTGTCGCGAGATCGCGCGCCGCGAGCCGCCGCGTCGCCGGGTCGGGCGAGGACAGCCCGCGCTCGATGCGCTCGGGCACGTCGGGCCAGACGAGACCGGCCTTGCCCTCGCCCGACGATGCGGCGCAGAAGCACGCGATCAACGCCGCGATCACCTTCGGCAGCAGGGGCCGGGAACCACCCAGAGCTCGACGCGCCGCTCTCCGCACGGGCGAACCATACCACGGCGGCCCGTCCGGACCCACGCGGGGCCCGATCACAAGCTCTTCGTCGGGACGGGCGGCAGCGAGCGGTGGGGGTCTTCGGCCGACGGCTCCTCGTCGACGGGCTTCATCGCGAAGAACGTCTCGAAGACGTGCTGCCCGACGCCGTTGAGCCGGCGCTGCAGCTCGTCGATGTACTCGTGGAGGCCTCCCGCGATGATCTCGTTCGTGTCGGCGTACGACAGCTCCGCGTTCAAGCGACCGAGCTCGCGCTCCGCGCTGTTCGTCCACGTCCCCATCGGCGCGCCGGTGATGGCGTGCAGCGATCGCTCCGCCTTCGAGAGGCAGTAGCGGACGCTGCGAGGGAAGCGGCGGTCGAGCAAGAGGTACTCGACGACCTTGTTCGGTTGGATGGCGCCGTAGCGCTTGCGGTACATCTCGAACGCGCTCGCGGAGCGGAGGAGCGCGCCCCAGTGGAGCGAGTCGAGCGTGCTGCCCACGTCCGTCGGGTGCGGCAAGAGGAGGAAGTATTTGACGTCGAGGATGCGCGAGGTCTTGTCCGCCCGCTCGAGCAGGCGGCCGAGGCGGCAGAAGTGCCATGCCTCGTTGTGGGCCATCGTCAGGTACGTGATGCCGACGAACAGGTGCGAGGCCTGCTTCACCGCGGTGAAGAAATCGTGCGACGCCTCGAGCGCCATCCGCGAGCGTGCCGCGTCCATGACCATGAGGTACGCGGCATTCACCTGCTCCCACATCTCCGAGGAGATGATCTCGCGGACGGAGCGGGCGTTCTCGCGCGCGAGCGCGAGGCAGGAGATGATCGAGTTCGGGCTCTCGCGGTCGAACGTGAGAAACTCGATCACGTTGTCGCGCGTGTACTCGCCGTAGCGCTTCAGGAAGATGTCGTTGTCTCCGGTGGTCGCGACGAGCGGTGCCCACTGCTCTCCGGCCTCTGGAAAGTCGAGCGCGAGGTTCAGGTTCACGTCGACGAAGCGAGCGACGTTCTCCGCTCGCTCGACGTACCGGCTCATCCAGTAGACCGCGTCCGCCACCCGGCTCAGCATGGGGCACCTCGAAGTCCGTCGTCGTGGGGCCGAGAGCGCCGGCTCATTCGTCCTTCCCACCCTCCGCCGTCCTGGGAGCGAGCGGCTCCGAGGCCCCGTTCGCCCGAGACGGCGCGGACGAAGGAGCGGGCTTCGCGATCGGGATGGCCGAAAGCGAGTCGGTGTCGGCGAGCACCCACGTGTCCTTGCTGCCGCCGCCCTGCGACGAGTTCACGACGGTCGAGCCGCGACGGAGCGCGACGCGCGTGAGCCCTCCCGGCAGGACGAAGATGTCCTCGCCGTAGAGGACGTAGGGCCGGAGGTCGACGTGACGGCCCTCGACGCCGTCCTCCACGATCGTCGGCACCCGCGACAGCCCGATCATCGGCTGCGCGATGTAGTTCCGCGGGTTCTTCTGGATCCTCGCCTTGAACTCCTCGCGCTCGGCGGCGGAGGCCTGCGGGCCCACGAGCATCCCGTAGCCGCCTGACTCGTTCGCGGCCTTCACGACGAGCTTGTCGAGGTTCTCGAGGACGTGGGCGCGGTCTTTGTCGTCTTCGCAGAGGAACGTCGGGACGTTCGGCAAAATCGGCTTCTCGCCGAGGTAGTACTCGATCATCTTCGGCACGTACGCGTAGATGACCTTGTCGTCGGCGACGCCGTTGCCCGGCGCGTTGGCGAGCGCGACCTTGCCCTGCCTGTAGACCTCCATGATGCCCGGGACGCCGAGGAGCGAGTCCGGGCGGAAGACCGTCGGATCGAGGAACGTGTCGTCGATGCGCCGGTAGATCACGTCCACGCGCTGGAAGCCGCGCGTCGTGCGCATGTGGACGCGCCCGTCGCGGACGACGAGGTCGCGGCCCTCGACGAGCTCGACGCCCATCTGCTGCGCGAGGAACGAGTGCTCGAAGTAGGCCGAGTTGTAGATGCCGGGCGTGAGCACCACGACGGTCGGCGAGCTGGTCGGCGCGACGTACTGGAGCGTCTCGAGCAGCTTGCTCGGGTAGATGTCGACGGGGCGGACGCGCAGCTCGCCGAAGAGCTGCGGGAACGTCCGCTTCATCACCTGGCGGTTCTCGAGCACGTACGAGACCCCCGACGGGCAGCGGAGGTTGTCCTCGAGGACGTAGAACTGCCCGTCGCGATCGCGAACGAGGTCGGTGCCGACGACGTGGCAGTAGATGCCCTTGGGCGGTTTCACGCCCGCGCACGCGGGCAGGTAGCTCGCGGCGGAGGCGACGAGGGAGCCGGGGACGACGCCCGCCTTGACGATGCGCTGCTCTCCGTAGACGTCCGCGATGAACAGGTCGAGCGCGTGGACGCGCTGCTTGAGGCCGCGCTCGAGCACGCGCCAGTCGGAGGCGGGGATGACGCGCGGGATGATGTCGAAGGGGAAGATCTTCTCGGTCCCGGCGGCATCGCCGTAGACGTTGAAGGTGATCCCGCGCATGAGGAGCGAGCGCTCCGCCGCGATCTGTCTCGCCCGCAGCTCGGCGGGCGACATGGTGTTGATCTTCTGTGCCAGGAGCGTCGTCGCCGCTCGCGGCCGGGAGCCGGCCTCGAACATCTCGTCGAAGAAGTCGGCGGTGTCGTACGCGTCGAAATGCACTGGCCTTGGAGGTTCTGCGAGGTCGTCCAGATGGCGTCACGGAGGCCACGGGGCCCTCCCGACGTATCGGGCCGGCAGGCCCCAAGCTACCGCCGAAGCGGTTTCCGCGATGTTTCGCGGCGAGGCGGAGGTCGCCCGTCGCTCATCTCCCGGGAGGAGGTAGTATCAGAGCGAAGTCGCGAGCGAAAACCCGAAAATGCTGGGGCCGTCGTCCTTCCGACGACCTCGTTTCCCCGACCCGGGTTTTCCACAGGCGACGTCGAGCGGCGCGAGCGCGTCGACCGAGCGCTCACGACAGGCCGCTCCGGCGCCGCGCGAACCAGTGCGCGCCGAGAAGCACCGCGGCGGCGAGCGTCCACGTCCACGGCGGCGCGAGCGGAACGACGTGCCTCTCCGCGCTGACCACGGCCGGCTTCGGGAGCGGCAGGGCGAGGTCGTCGGTCGCCCAGCGGAAGGTGCCGCCCGTCGCGGCGGCGAGCATCCGGAGCCGCTCCGGATCGGGCCGCGAGTCGGCCCACTCGTCGCCGCCCGCCTCGCAGGCGAAGTCGCGTCGTGTCGTCGGTCCCGGGCCGAGCTTCAGCCGCGCCGTGTAGCCGCCTGCGGGCAGCGGCGGGAGGACCACCTCCGTCGTCGCGGAGGCGGGCTCGCGCTTGGGCACCTCGACCTTGATGGGATCGACGTCCTGGCGATCGAGCCGCCGCAGCTCGATCGTGATGGGCGCGTCCTTCGCGCTGTCGGGCACGCGAACCCGCAGGCGCGCGGGCTCGTCGGCCACGCACGGTCCCTCGAGATCGAGCTGCCCGGGCTCGAAGCGCGGGTCGCGCATCAGCCAGCCGAGCAGGCCGTCCCAGAGCGCGCCGTAGCCGCGACCCGACGTGCGCGCGCCGAGCTGCGAGAACTCGAGCAGCCAGGCCCCGTCGATGCCGAGGGCGATCGATCGACCGTCGCCCTGGTCGCCGATCGCGAGGACGGGCATCGGCGCGCCGCTCTTCGTCGTGCGCGTCGGGTGCGACCACAAGACGAGCCCGCCGGGCCGGACGTCGCCGAGGACGTTCGCGCCGGGCATCTGCGGAAGCTCCTCGGACACGACGTCGCGCAGCGGGGCGAGCAGCGGCGCGGTCCGACCGTCCTCCGTCCACACCGGGGTGAACGGCGCGACGTCCGCTCCCGTCGCTCCGGGCGAGTCATCGAGCTCGACGGGCAGCACCTCCGCGAGCGGAGTGCCCGCGTAGCCGCCGGCGACGAACGAGTTCTGTCCGCCGACCATGATGAGCCCGCCGCCGGATCGGACGTAGCGCGCGAGCTGGGGCAGGTGCCGGTCGAGGTGGTACGGCGGTGCGTCGAAGTCCTGGAGCACGACGGCGTCGAAGGACGGCAGGTGCTCGGTGAAGAGCTCGTCGACGGGGAAGGGGATGAGCGAGAGGTCGTCCGGGCGCGCGTTCGGCTCGTCGCCTTGCGTGCGGAGAATGAAGAAGGCGACGACGTCGACGGATGCGTCGCTCTTGAGCCATCGCCGGAGCGCGCGGACGTCGTTCGTGGGACGGCCGGCGACGTGGAGGACGCGCACCCGCTCGCGCGCGACGAGGAACGTGATGAGCCGCCGATCGTTCTCCGGGATCGTGTCGCCGGACGGCGGCGTGATGGCGATCTCGATGATGCGGGCTCCCGCGCGCTCGAGCGTGACCGAGAGATCGACGGTGCCTTTGCCGTCCTTCAAGTGGGACAGCCCCGTCGCGAGCAGCGCCGGCGGCCCGTCTTCGCGGAGCTCGCGCGCGGTGACGGTGAGCTCGTCGCACGACAGCCCGCCGCTGCAGCCGACCTCGACGCGCAGAGGCAGCGGCACGTGCGCCACCGCGGCGCCGGCGGCCGACACGCGTCGCACGCTCGCGTCGGGCGGCCCGTCGCGCGTCGTGGCGATCGTGTGGATCGGGACCTTCAGCTCCTTGCCGAGCGCGGCGAGCGACTCCTTCGACGCGTCCTCTCCCGGATCGTCGAGGCGGCCGTCGGACACGACGACGACGGCCTGCGGGTGCTCGTCGGCCGATGCCGCGAGCGAACGAAGCGCCGTCGTGAGGTCGCTCCGCGGCGCGATGGGCGCGGACGCCTTCTTCTCGTTCTCGTTCTCGTCGTCGGCCGCGACGATGGGGCGGGGGGCCCCGTCGCCGAAGCCGAGGACGAGGAGCCGAGCGTCCTTCGACTTCTTCGCGAGCTCGGAGAGCGCGCGGGTGGCCACGTTGTAGCGCGGGGTCTTGCCCTCCTGCGGGAGGGCCATCGAGCGCGAGGTGTCGGTGAGGACCACGACCTTCGCGCCGACCACGCTCTCGCGCGCAGCGATGCGCACGGGGCGGAGCACGGCGAAGAGGAGCGCGAGGAGGGCGAGCACGCCCGTCGCGACGATCGCGAAGCCGCCGCGCTCGCGGCGCCTCAGCTCGTGACCGACGAGGACGGCGAGGCTCACGAGGACGAGCACGCACGCGACGATCGCCGCCCATTGCGGGAGGTCGCCGTTCACCGCGAGCCGCGTGGTCATCTCCATCGCGAGAGCCGTTCAGGGGACGAGCGCACCCGCGCGGCGGCGCATGAGGAACGGTGCGTGGACCTGATCGTCCTTGTAGTTCGAGCAGAGGACGTACATCGCGATGTTCACGGCGAGACGAATGGCCCGCTCGCGCTGGAGATCGCCGCCCGGCACGACGGGGTGCTCCCACGCGCCGGTCGCGCCGCGGGCGAGCGCTCCGCCGAGGTCGTGCGACGAGAAGATCACCTGCGCCTGCCCGCCGCGGATGACGGCGTCGAGCGTCCGCGGCCCCGCGACGCGACCTTCGGCGCGCCGGAGGAGGTAATACGACTTGAAGAGCACGTGATCGGCGCCGAGCGGGATCGGGCTCGTGTCCGGCAAGACTCGCGCGATCTGCTCGCGCGCCGTCCGGCCGAAGGCGCTCGGTCCGCCGTCGTCGGACACGCCGGCGTCGTCGACGAGGAGGACGCCGCCGAGCGCGAAGAAGCGGCGGAGACCGGCGATCTCCTTCGGCGTCAGCGGCGTGAGCGCTGCATCGCCGCTCCACCAGAGGAACGGCGCCTCGACGACCTCGGGAGCGTCGGCGCGCACCTGCGTGGGCTTGAGCCGCGCCGGCGCGCTGGTCCGCTGCACGAGCTCCCACGACCATCGGTAGGGAGCGGACGCCCGCGCCGGGCCGGTCGTCCCTCCGGCGAGCAGCGCGCGCGGATCGAACGCGCCCACGTCACGGAACGCACGCGCGGGGCGCGGCATGAAGACGCCGAGGAGCGCGATTACGAGCGCGAAGGGCAGGATGGGCACGAGCCGCCGGGCGACGCGACGGAGCGAGGGATCTCGCATGCCGCTCCGATACTAGGGGTCGAGGGTCGGAGGGCCAAGGCCTTGTCGAGGCGGGACGCGCGGGCGATCACGGCGCTGCGTCGCCGAGCGAGCCGTTCGGATCAGTCGAAGTCGTCGACGCGCCAGATGCCGCCTTCTCGCTTCAGCTTCACGCTGTGACCGCCGGGGACGTTGACGACGGCGGCGTCGCCGGTCACCTCGACGTGCAGCGTCTCGGGCCGCTCGAGGCCCTCCACCAGCGAGCGGAGGTCTTGCTCGATCGCCGCGCGTGTCGCGGGCGTGAGCACGCGCATCAAGCCGGCGTAGCTCCTGCGGGCGAGCACGCGACGCAGCTGGTCGAGCGCCTGCTCGGGCGTGCGCGATCCGCCGGGCAGCGCGCCGGACGCCGTGATCCAGAAGCGGCCGTCGCGCAGCTCGAGCTGCGCCTCCTCGCCGTCGTCGTAGCGAAGGCGCGCGACGGCCTCGACGCGCGCGTCCTTCGCCGTGAGGGCCTTCGCCTGCTCCGCGAGCTCTTCGCGCTGCTCGGCGACGAGGCGCTTGATGTCCTCGCGCGAACGCGACCTCTGCGCGGACGTCGTCATCATCGCGTAGATGGCGTCGCCGTCGCCGCGCGCCGCCGCCTTCGCGTACTCCTCGGCGGCGCTGCGCGGATCCGGGACGGCGCTGCCGCCGCAGCCAGCGATCACGAGGCCAGACAGGAGGAGGAAGACCCGCATCGGCGCGGGGGAGCGTAGTACGAAACCGGAGCCTACGAAACCGCATGGCGCTGCTCGGGGGCCGGGAGATCGCCCGCGCCGCGCGGCCCGGAGGCGCTCAGCGGGCGCTCGGTCGCGCCGCGGGCTGCTCCTTGACCGACGGGCGGTTCGAGGTGGCGTTCGCGAGGACGGTCTCGAGATCGAAGACGTCGCGGAGGAGCTCCGACTTGGCGCGGACGGTCCATTCCTCGAGCTCGCGATCTTCGTCGCCGGTGAGGTGGAGGAACATCCTGCGGCCCCGGCCGTCGATCTCCGCGCGGACGCTCTTCACCTTGCCGAGGTGCTCGCGATCGAGCGCGTCGGCGATGCGCAGGATCGCGGCGAGGGCACGCACCTTCGAGCGCGCCTCTTTGTCGAGCTCGCGAAAGTTCGGATGCGACGGATCCGGCGCGCTCTTGCGGTGGTAGCGCGCCACGTTCGCGACGATGGCCCGCTCGTCGGGCGACAGCCCCATGATGTCCGAGTGCTGGATCAGGTAGTAGCTGTGCTTGTGGTGGCCGTCGTAGCGGACGTAGTCGCCGATGTCGTGGAGCAGGGCGGCGGCACGTAGGAGCAGGCGTTCGCGCTCTCCGAAGCCGTGGTAGCCGGCCATGTCGTCGAAGAGCGACATCGCGAGCGAGGCGACGTGCTCACCGTGCGCCTGATCGAACCCGTACCGCTTGCCGAGTCGGATGCATGCCTCGATGACGTTGCTCGCCTCGGATTCTTCGTCCCAACGGTCGAAGTACTTGTCGATGAGCTCCTCGAGGATGCCTTCCTTGAGGCCGACGCCCGGCGCGACGATGGCCGGCGCCTGGAAGAGCTCGGCGACGCGGAGGAAGATCGACGTCGCGGTCACGATCGTGTCCGCGCGATCGGGACGGAGCCCGTACGTCTCGCGACGCTGCTCCGGCGTCTGCGCGAAGAGCTTGCCGAGGAGAGGCTTCAGGAGGGGGACGTCGATCGCGCGCGGGTAGCCGGACCACCCGCCCTTCATCGGCGCGAGCTCGACGAGCGTGTCCACGCTCCCGCCGGTGCCGACCACGACCTCGAACCGTATCTTCGACAGCGCGGGCACCGCCTCGGCGAGCGCCCGATCGATCCCCTCGAACAAGAGCTTCTGTCGGCCGCGATCGACCGTCTTCGCGCCGCGGAGGTACGTCTCGAGCAGGCGCACGGTCCCGATCGGCAGGGAGATCGCCCAAGCGCTCCGCCCGCGATCGAGGAAGGTGAGCTCGGTCGATCCTCCCCCGACGTCGACGAGGAGGGCGCGTCGATCGGCGAGGCCGAGCCGCCGGACGACGGCGAGCTGGATGAGGCGAGCCTCTTCGATTCCCTCGATGACCTCGAGCTCGATGCCCGCCTCGCGGCGCGCTCGCTCGACGAGGGTGAGCCCGTTCGACGCCTCGCGCACCGCGCTCGTCGCGGTCGCGCGGTACGCGTCCACCTTGGCGGCGTCCATCGACTGTCGGAACTCGCGCAAGGCCGCGCACGCCGCGCCGATCGACGCTGCGGCGAGCCTGCCGGTGACGAACACCTCCGAGCCGAGGCGCACGGGCGCGCGGAGGCTCACGATGTCGCGCCACGAGCTTCCCGGTTCGGGCAAGAGGGAGAGCTGCTCGCGGCTCGACGAGGGCGCGTGCGCCTCGACGATCCGCAGACGCAAGGCGTTCGAGCCGAGGTCGAGCGCGGCGAAGCGCGGCATGACCCTCCTTCTAGCACGTAGTCTGTTAGAAGGACGGGATGGTGGAAGACGAATCGTCTCCTCGAGACCCCGACGGCGGAGAGGGCTCGCCCGAGCCGGCGCAGCCTCCGCCGGACGCGTTCGAGCGCGGCAAGCGGCTCCTCGTTCTCGCGTGCGCCGCGATCGCCGGCGGCGTGGCGATCGCCGGCACGGTCGACCGCTCGACCGGCGGGGTGGTGCTCCTCGCCGGCTGGGGCATCGGGATCGCGGCGCTCCACCGCCTCGGCCGCGCCGGATCCCTCCGGGCGGCGAAGGCGGACCGCCGCTCCGGATCGGGCGGATCGCTCAGATCTCGCTCCTGAGCACGACCACTCCGACGTCCGCCCCGAGCTTCGGCAGCCGCGCCGCGGCCCAGCCGAAATCGCGGTTCGTGATCTTGATGGGGCTCGAGGCGATGCCGGACTCGGTCTTCGCGTGGAGCCCGACCTTCTCGAGCTCCTGCTCGTTGACCTGGGGGACGGGAAGGGCGCCGGGCGCGCCCGCGCCGTAGACGTGCTCCTTGTCGAAGAGGCACACGTAGAGGATCGGCATCTTGCCCTTGTCGCCGCTCCTCATGAGCTGATCCTGCAGCTCGCGCTGGAGCGTGACCTGCAGGTGATACGCGAAGCGCCGATACGTCCAGCCCGTCACGAGCATGCCGAAGGGCGATCCGTCCGAGCGCTTCACCGGGACGGCGGCGACCCACTCCTTGTCCGGGCCGGCGGGGTTCGGCGTCCCCGGGAACTGGCCGGTCGTCGCCGCCCAGGGCGCGCCTTCGACGACGGGCTTGAGCCCCGGCCAGCCGGCGACGAGGTCCTTGCCGGCCATCGTGTCTTGCTCGAAGTCGTTCCGGACGGCGATGCCCTTCGTGTCCGCGAAGGCGAAGAAGGTGGACTTCGCGATGCCGAGATCCGGCACCTGCTGCCGCATCTTGAGGAGCGCGCTCCGTACGGCGGCGGGGTTCTGCCTGGGGTCGCCGTCCTTGCCGACCTCCTTCTCGAGCAGCGCGCTGAGCTTCTTCGCGCCCTCGGGCAGGCCGCGCTCGACCTCGGCGACGTCCTTGTTCACGAGCTCGACGAGCTTCTCGACGTCCGCGCGTGCCTCTTCGGCGCTCTTCTGTCCGCGATCCTTGCAGGCGGGGAGCGCCCAGACGAGCGCGGCCGCGGCGAGCGAGGCGACGAAGGCCCTTCGGAGCACCATCATCGCGGGCGAGGATACGACAGATCGCCGGATTCTCGCGCATCGACGCGTGGCTCGGCCGCGGTGCGGAGTGCCTTGGTCAAGCTCCCGGGATCCTGGTAGAAGGTCGGGCGCGAGCCGAAGTGGCGGAATGGTAGACGCAGCGGATTCAAAATCCGCCGGGATCACTCCCGTGAGGGTTCGAGTCCCTCCTTCGGTACCGGTTTTTCGGCGCGCCGCTCGGAGCCCGAGCGGCGCCGAGCGCCACGGGCGCCAGAGGTCGAGCGGCGCCCGATGAGCGCGCCGCGCTCGCCCCGTCACGCGCCGGCGCGGTCGCTCGTGCCGGGCTCGCCGAGCTCGCTCGTCGGGACGGCGAGCGTCCGCCCGCACACGCACGTCCGGAGCTCGATCCACTCGTCGGCGAGGTAACGACCGACCGGCGTGAGCTCTCCCCAGTGCTCGCGCGACCACGTCTCGCCGCAACCACAAGACTTGGGCCAGCGCTTCGCTACGTCCACCAGCGTCTTCGTTACCAACGCGCGGCGTCGCGGGCAAGCGGGGAGTCTCGGCGGCGTCCCACGGGGGCGATCCGCCCGGGCGGCCGGGGCCGCGACGGACCCCTGGATCGGCGACGTGGTGGACGGCCCGTCGGGCGTCCCGCACCGCACGGATCGAGGACGGACCGGGGACGAGCGACGTGCAGAAGCGCGCATGTGCGCGAGAACATGCGACGATGCACGTGAGCGCGCGCACCTCCGTTCGAGGCACGTGCGGTGCACTCGGCGCGAGGCATGCGCACACGCCTGTTCTCCGCGATCCCGGTCGTATTCGCTGGTCTCCTCGCCTGCTCGGAGGTCCCCGACGATGCGGAGGCGCATGTCGAGTCGGCCGTCCTCGGAGGCGCGACGTTCCAGAACCCGGTGTTCGACAAGAGCTGCCCCGATCCGGGCGTCATCGGCGTCGACGAGGCCGACGGGAAGGGCGAGATCCGGCGCGTCTATTACATGGTCTGCACGGGAGGGCGCTTCGCGATTCGTCGCTCGACGGACCTCGTCTCGTGGGAGGACACGGGCGCATTCATCCTCCCGGAGGGCAAGGCGCCGTGGGCGTCCGACGGCAAGCGCAACTGGGCTCCCGAGATCCATCAGCTCGGTCCGCGCTCCTTCGTCGCGTACTACACGGCGTCGGACGCGAACGGCCGGCTCGCGATCGGCGTGGCGCGCGCGGAGTCTCCGCTGGGGCCGTGGCTCGACGAGGGGAAGCCGCTCATCCAGCACCACATCGGCGTGATCGACGCGACGTTCTTCGAGGACAAGGACGGCAAGCGGTACCTCTACTGGAAGGTGGACGGCAACCAGCGCGGCGAGCCGACGCCGATCCTCGTGCGCGAGCTCGCGCGGGACGGTCGATCGTTCGCGCCGGGGTCGAAGGCGATCGAGGTGCTCACCAACGATCCGTCGAGCTGGGAGCGCGGCGTCGTCGAGGCGCCGTGGGTCGTGGAGCGCGACGGCTGGTACTACCTGTTCTACTCCGGCAACGTGTACGACGACCGCTACGCGACGGGCGTCGCACGCGCGCGGTCACCTCTCGGGCCGTTCGAGAAGAAGGGCCCTCCGATCATGAAGAACAACGAGAAGTGGCTCGGCCCCGGCCATGGCTCCATCGTCCGCAAGGACGGGCAGGACTGGTACGTCCACCACGCATGGCTCGCGGGCGAGGACGGCCAGCGGGTGCGCGACAAGGGGCGCGTGGTCCTCGCGAATCGGGTCATCTGGAGCGAGGGCTGGCCTCGCTTCCAGGGCGACGCGGCGTTCATCGGCCCACAGAGCAAGCCCTGAGCGAGCGGCGCCCGCTCGAGCGCGCGGTCGCTCGATGGTCGTCGCGAGCTGGTCCAAGGACGATCCATCGGGGCGTACGCCATGGCGCGACGGCCTTCGGAATGGCAACCTTGGACACGGAGGCATTCGTGCGGAAGACCGTCCTCGCCGTCGCCATCGGCTCGACCCTCGCCGTCGCCATCGTGTTCGGATGCAGCGCGCCGTCGCCCGACGGCGACTTCGAAGAGCGCAACAGACGCGCGAGCAGCAGCAGCGGCGGGTCGAGCGAGCGCTCCGATTCGGGATCGAGGACGGCCGACTGCTCGGGGCATGCGAAGGTACACGACGACAGCGCGTGCGACACCTGCATGCGCGAGAGCTGCTGCAAGTTCATCCTCCAATGCGACGAGTCACCTTCCTGCACCGCGATGCTGGGGTGCCTCGAGGAGTGCGACGGGGACATTTTCTGCGTGCAGGTCTGTCACCTGCAGCACGAAGAGGGCTCGCGCATCCTCATGAACCAGGGCTTCTGCGCGCAGCAGTCCTGCACCTCCGCTTGCGAGAGCCCTGTGGTGGACGGCGGTCTGTTCGATCCGTTCGGGGACGCGTTCTGATCGCGGCCACGGGCTCCACGCGAAGACGTCGTGGAGGTGCGATCGTCGTTCGCGTCGAAAATCGAGGAATCCAAGAAAGCGTCAAATACGGAATCAGGCGGTCGTCTCGCGCGCGATTCATCGGCGTGGAAACTCGACCACTTCGGGCTGCTCCGGGCGCGTGGGCGCGGGACGATCACGGACGAGGTGGTCCCGCGGCCGTTTTTCCGAGGGGGATTGGCGCGCGAGCGTACCAGTTCGGCTCGTTTCGTCCGACTGGTCGAATTTCCTTTGCAGAATGTATATCGAATGATTTATGTGCTGAAAGCAAAATGGATCTCAAAAAGACGATTGAGGACCTCGCTTCCGACTTTGCAATGAACATCATCGGCGCCTTGCGCTCGGCGTCGCTCGAGGAGCTCACGGCCCTGGCCGGGCTGCAGGGCGCTCGCGCTGCGCGCGGCGGACGCGCTGCGGTCGTCGAGGTGGGGGCGCGCCGGCGGGGGCGCGGTGGGCGGCTCGGTCGCCGTTCGGCCTCGGACATCGGGCGGATGGTCGACGAGATCGTTTCGCTGCTCCAGAAGCACCCCGAAGGCCTCCGCGCCGAGCAGATCCGCGAGGCCCTCGGCGTCGAGGCCAAGGAGCTGCCGCGTCCGCTCTCGGAAGGTCTCAAGGACGGGCGCCTCCGGAAGGAAGGCCAGAAGCGCGCGACGACGTACTTCGTCGGAGACGGCACCGCCGCTGCCGCCGCTCCGAAGCGCCGCGGGCGCGGTCGCAAGCGCGCTGCCTGAAGCCTCGCGCCTCGATCAGTGACGGGTCAAGGCGGCGAGCCGCTCGGTCGCCTGCCTTCGCGTGCGCGAGTGGAGCGTCGGCGGCCACGTCTCGATCACGCGCTCGTAGCTCGCCCGCGCGGCCTCGAGGTCGCCTTTCGCCTCGTAGGCGCGACCGAGCAGGAGCCGGGCGCGCGTGATGACCATCACGGCGTCGAACGTGTCGCAGCTTCGGACCACCTGCTCGAGACGCGGGATCGCGTCGTCCCATCGTCCGGCGAGCGCATGGACCTTGCCGAGTGAGAAATCGAGGAACGTGCCGGCACGAGCGCTCGGGCCGTCGGGGGAGGGCGCGCGTTCGAGCGCCTCGAGGGCCTCTTCTCGGGTCTCCGCGAATCCGCCGTAGACGGTCGCCCATTCGATCCACGCGTCGCGAGGGCTCCGACCTTCGCCGAGGCGGCGCCGCTCGTTCTCGATCCACTCGGCTCGCTTGCGATCGAGCTCCTCTTTCGTGATCTCGCCGGCGCGATAGAGCGGCTCGTAGAAATCGAGCGTCGGGTCCGGGGCGAACGCGAAACGAGGCCAGGCGTCCACGCGGTCGAGGAACGCGCGCGCCAGCTTCGCCGCTTCGGCGACGCGGTCCGTCTCGAGCGCGAGGTTCACGCGGAGCCGCGCCGGACGCGCGTGGTCCCACGAGTCTGCGGTGGCCGGGAGCGCCGCGTCGTGCTCCTTCGCGAGCTCGTCGGCCTTCGCGAAGTCACCATCGAGGACGGCGAGGAGCGCCCGGTCCCAGGTCTCCTCCTCTTTGCGATCGTTCTCGGACAGGAGGCTCCAGCGTCGCGAGAGGACCTCCTCGATGCTCGGTCGCGGGGCGCCGTCGGCGTGGAGCGCGCGCGCGAGGCGAGCGAAGGGCAGCGGGGACTGCGGCTCGAGGCTTCCCCACTCGGTGGCCTCCTCGCGTGCGCGCTTGCACTCTCCGCTCGCGACGAACATCTCGTAACGCGCCTGCACGCAGATCGCCGCGACGAGCGAGCGCTTGGTGCATCGGTCGGTCACCTCGAGCGCCTTCTCTGCATCGCCGGTGGCCGCATGGGATTTCGCGAGGGCGGCGAGGGCAGGGGCGAAGCCGTCGTCGAGCCGCAGCGCGGCCTCGAAAGCGGTCTTCGCGCCGTCGTGGTCGCCTTGCTGCTGCCGCGACCGTCCGAGGTAGTACTGGAGCTCGGGATCGCGCGGGTGCTCGAAGACGGCGGACGTCATCCGCGTCTCCCACTCGGCGAGGTCCGGTTTGTGACGGATGTACGGCTCGCTGGCCTCGAGGAGCCGCTCGTCGCGAGGCAGGAGCATGTGGCGGTGCTCGAACGCGCTGCGGAACGCCTCCTGCGCCGCCGCGACGTCGTTCATCGACGCATGCTGGAGCGCGAGCTCGAGGTGCGCGGCGGCGAACGTCGGATCGAGCTCGATGGCGCGGCTCAGCGCCGCCCGCGCCTTGGCGCCGGCGCCGTCGCGCCAGAGGCTCATCGCCTCTCGGTAGGCCGCCTCCGCTTCGGGCACGGTCGAGAGGGGACGCGGCGCCGACGACGCCGGCCGCGGCGTGCCCGGCCAGCCGGTGTACGCCTTCACGGTCCAGGCCGCGCCGCCGAGCGCGGCGAGCAACAGCGGCACGCCGAGCGACAACATCGGCCGGCGGGGACGAGCGACGGCCGAGCGCGCCGTCTCCGCCTCGGGTGACGGCCCGAGCGAGACCGTCGTGGGCACGCGCGTGGTGGCGGCGTAGGCGGCGGCGTCCTCCGTCGGCGAGCTCGCGGTCACGCGGATCCGCTCTCCCGTGGAGAGGGCGGCGAACGGCTCGAGCGCGTCGGCGACGTCGCCCATCGACGCGAAGCGCGCCTCGGGCTGCTTCGCGAGCGCTCGCATGATGGTCTCCTCGACGACCTTCGGGACGTCCTTCGCCTTCGCTCGGATCGGGCGCGGCGGCTCCGTGAGGATGTTGGCGACGAGACCGAGGACGTCGCCGGCCTCGGGCCACGGACGCTCGCCGGTGACGAGCTCGTAGGCCATCACGCCCCACGCGAACTGGTCGCAGCGCGCGTCCACGTCGCCGCCTTTGATCTGCTCGGGCGCCATGTAGACGGGCGTGCCTGCGACGGCGCCCCCGCCCGTGACGGTGTCGACGGCGTGCGGGTCGTCGGTGCCGGTCGCCGCGCGACGTGCGATCCCGAAGTCGAGGACCTTCACGCTCCCGTCCTCGCGCACCATCACGTTCTCGGGCTTCACGTCGCGATGGATGATCCCGACCTTGTGCGCCGCCTCGAGCGCGCGGGCGACGTCGACGAGCCAGCGGACGCGCCGGGGCAGCGGCACCTCGTGGTCGCCGACGAAGCTCCGGAGCGTGGCGCCGACGACGTACTCCATCGCGAGATAGAGCCGTCCGTCGGACTCGCCGACGTCGTAGATGGCGACGACGTTCGGGTGGTTGAGGGAGGCGACCGCGCGCGCCTCGCGCAAGAGCCGGGCGGACAGCTCGCCGATCGAGCTCGGGGGCGCCTTCGACGGCGGCGTCTGCGAGCCGTCCGGCACGGCGATGATCTTGAGGGCGACCGTGCGCTCGAGCCGGGGGTCGAACGCCCGATAGACCTTGCCCATCCCGCCCTGACCCAGAAATCCGCGGATCTCGTAAGGGCCGACGAGGTCTCCAGGCTTGAGCATGATCGGGGAAGGACTCGGGGCGCCCGGCCGTGTCCGAGCGGAAGCATAGACGAGGCCGCGTTCGACGGTCCCGGTCCTTCGGCCCCGTGTGCCCGTCTGCCCTCTTCGGACGCCCGGCCCGGGAAACGGCCGAGAAATCGCTGGCTACGGTCGAAGGGCCGTGGTATCGGTGCGTGCTCTCGCCGGGTCGACCGAGCCCCGGCGACTTCAGGAGACTCTTCAGCGATGCCGAGTGAAGCCGTCCAGTGCAAGCCGCTCGAGGTCGTGGTCAGCGACCGTGGAATCGAGCGCGCCATCAAGATGCTCAAGCGCAAGCTCGCCTCCGAGGGCGTGCTTCGTGAGCTCAAGATGCGCCGTCACTACATGAAGCCGAGCGTCAAGCGCCGGAAGAAGCAGGCCGAGGCGGCCCGCCGTCGGCGCAAGCGCGCGAAGCTCGACGCGACGCCGACGAAGGGCTGAGCGCCGCCACTCTTCGATGCGACCGGGCGAACGTGCCGCACGTTCGCCTTTCGTCGTTTTGTGTGCTCGATGGGGCAGGTGCGTCGCAATCGAGCGCGTAGAATCGACACGTGAGCGACGAACGCGAGTCCGGGGCGGACAGGCGGGAAGCGGCGCTGCGGCGCGTCCGCAAGTTCGTCGCCACGTACGTGCAGAAGGGAAAGTACGAGCTCTATCCGGAGCCCGAGGTCGTCGAGAACGTCATCCAAGGGCTCACGGACAACCTCGTCGAGCACGGCCGCATGTACTGCCCGTGCGCGGACGTGGAGGAGTCGAAGAAGAAGGGCTCGGACATGGTCTGCCCGTGCAAGCCCCATCACGAGGACATCGCGCGCCAGGGCTATTGCGACTGCGCGCTCTTCGCGAGCCCGGAGTTCGTCGCCGCGGAGCGGCTGAGGAGGAAGAAGTGAGGCCTCAGTCCTCAGTGAGGGGCGCCTTCCTTGGGCTCGAAGGGTGAGGACGGAGGACTGCCCGAGCCGCAGGCCTCGGGCGCTCAGGCGCGTCGGCGCCGCGTCAGGGCGACGAGGCCGAGCGCGAGCGCGCCGAGGCCCGCCAGGCCGTGCCCGGACGGGGCGCCGGCCGTCTTGCAGCCGCAGCCGTCTGCTCCGAGGAGCGAATCCTCGTCGTCGTCGGGGGTGGAGCCGGCCGCCTTGTCTCCAGGGCGGCGCGTCACCTTGGCGCCGTTGGCGGTCACGGTGAAGGTCAGCTCCGGCGTGTCGGGATCGTTCGTGTAGGCGGTGATCGTCGCCTCCGCGGGACCGAGGGCCTCGGGGCGGAACGCGATGTCGAGCGCCCGCGTCGACTTCGGCGCGATCTGGATGGGACCGTCGGGGACGATGAAGCGCGGATCGGAGCTCTCGAGGCGCACCTGGAGCGGCGCTTCACCCGTGTTCTCCATCCGCGCCGGGACCTCGGCCTCTTCGCCGACGGCGACGTCGCCGCCGTCCGTGTCGAGCACGAAGTGGCGGACGTTCGGTAGCGGGATGCGGATCGTCTTGTACGCGAACGAGTACCGCTGCGCACCGCTCTCGTAGTGCTTCCGCACCTTCACGCTGCTGAAGGTGATCGCGATCGGCGGGTTGAAGTTCGCGTCGCCGAGGTTGCTCAGCGTCGCCGCGGGCAGGACGTCGATGTCGCCCGACGCGGTGAGCTCGCCCTCGATGCTCGCGGGAAACTCGAGGTAGTCGTGGTTCCCCGGCGGGAAGGGAAGCTGCACGACCGAGTCGGTGTGGAGCTCGCGATCGGCGAGCATCACCCTCGTCGTGCGGTACGTCACCGTCGGTGACGTCTGCGCATGGAGCGAGATCGAGCCGTTCGCGAACTTGCCGATGACGTCGGTGATTCTGGTCAGCTCGATCGAGAAGAGCTGCGCGTCCTGGAGAGGCGGCGCGGGGACGACGACCGATGCGCCGTCGAGCGCCCAGCCGTTGAACGGAGCGGACGCCGTCGCCGTGTACGCGAAGCGCGACCCGGGCACGAGCTGCAACAGGCGCGTGGCCGGGATCGTGAAGCCTTGCTCGATCGGCCCGATGTCGACGTAGACCTCGACGTTCGGCGTGAGCGCGTGCGTGACGGTGAACACGCCGTCCTGACCCGGCAGCGACGCGAGGCGCAGCTCGAGCTTCCCGGGCGTCTCCCACGAGGCCTTCACCGCGGCGCTCTGGGCGAGGGCGGCGGTGAACAAGCTGTCCTGGGCCGTGACGGCGGTGAGCGCGATGTTCGCGCGGATCTGGAGCCCCTTGTTGCAGTGCTCCCGGCCGTCTTCGCAGGAGGGCATCCATCCCGTGTCGATCGTCGTGCGAAGGGGGTCTTTCCCTTCGAGCTTCAGCGACGGCGTCGCGATCGAGCAGCGGCCCCCGGCGCAGTCCGAATCCGCGGCCGCGAACGAGGCCACGCTCATGACCGCCGAGGCCACGAGCACGGGGACGACACGGCCCAAAACCACGGGATGCTTCGGCATTTGGCTACCCCTCACCACCCACCAACGTGTGTGTCTGTAGCACACCTTTGCGTACCCGCAACGAGCCGCATCTCATTTCGCGCAAGAACGTGCGCGATCAGCGGATCCCCCGGGGGCCGCGGCCGCTATTGCACGTCGGGCGAAAAGGACGATCGCCGAGGCAGGCCGTCGAGCACGCCGGACCGTTCACCGGTCGGACGCGAACCCGTCTTCCCGGGGAAATTTGTATAATACAAATAGGCCGCGAGCGACCTCGCTGTCTCCCCCGGGCTCCCTGTCTAAGCCGCCCGCCGCTTCACGGCCTTCGACACCGCGCTCCCGTTCGTCACGCGTCCCTGGCGCGACGTCTTCGGCGGCAGCCGACGCGGCTCCGGACCGAGCAGCGCGACGATGCTCGCCACGCTCCGATGGCGGAGGATGCCGTGCTTCAGCGTCATCCTCTCTTCGATCGCGTAGTGGTTGCGGCGTCCGACTCGCGAGCGGCGGACGTAGCCGGCCTGGACCAGGTCCGCGACGATCTGGTGCGCGCCGCGCTCGCTGATCCCGACGGTCTCGGCGATCTCGCGCACGCGGGTGTCGGGATCCCGGGCGATGCATAGAAGAACGAGTGCGTGCGGCGTGAGGAGGGTCCAGTGGCGCTCGCTCTCCCGGGACCTCGTCAGCGCTGCCTTCGGCGTCCTGCCCATGCGTCCATCACCTTCGTGCCGATGCATTCTGCATCGTACCCGCGCGCAAATCACGGAAATTCACCGCTGAGAACGAGTTGTTGCACAAAGCAACGCTGTCGTGCGCAACCGACGCCTCGAGCTCGAGGCTCTCGAGGGGAGGGGCGGCGCCCGAAGGCCGGGACGGATCCGAAAAATGCTAGGGTCCGCGGACCGCTTCGTTCAGGGGTCTGCCCCGCTTGCCGCCCCGAGTCTCCGGCGCGTGCACGCGTCTCGAGACGTGGGGTCACACGAGGATCATGGCTCTCGAGATCAATGCATCGTGCCCGCCGTTCGAGCTGCCGGGCACGGACGACAAGACGCATTCGCTGGCGTCGTTCGAACAGGACCTGCTCGTCGTCGTCGTGTCCTGCAATCACTGTCCGTACGTGATCGCGTACGAGCCGCGGCTCGTCGCGCTCGCGAAGGAGTACGGACCGCGCGGCGTGGGTTGGGTCGCCGTCAACGCGAACGACGCCACGCGATATCCGGACGACGGCATGGAGCCGATGAAGGTGCGCGCGAGGGAGCGTGGATTTCCGTTCCCGTACCTGCGTGACGACTCCCAGGCGTTCGTGCGCGCGCTCGGCGCGCGGTTCACGCCCGAGGTGTTCGTCTTCGACAAGCAGCGCAAGCTCCGCTACCACGGACGCATCGACGACAACCACCGCGACGAGTCCCAGGTGACGTCGCACGATCTGCGGAACGCCCTCGACGCGCTCCTCGCCGGCAAGGACCCGCCGGTGCTCGAGACGGTCGCCTTCGGCTGCTCGATCAAGTGGAAGTGATCGGACGGACGGCGCGTCCGGCTCCATGCCGGACGCGCGCCGACGTCCGAGCTCCGCGAGGTGCCGCGCGAGGCGAAAGGCGCCGAGCCGTCAGCGCGCGTCCACCTGGGGCGCCTCGACACCGACGCGTCGACCGCCGCCATGGACCGGCCGCGAAGGCTCGGGCGGCTCGAGGGCGTCGACGGCCGGAATGAATCGGCCGGCCGTCTCCGAGTACGCGAGGAGCCTGCCGGCGGGGATGTCGAACCAGCATGCGTGCAGGCGGAGCTCGCCTCGCTCGACGCGATCGCGGACGCACGGATACGTGAGGAGGTTCTCGAGCTGGTGGAGCGTCGTCACCTGCGAGAGCTGGTCGTGCTCCGCGTAGGACGGGTCGAGCGGACCCCGCGTACGCCAGAGCTCGACCGACGCGGACGCAGGGGCCAGCCACCGCCGGACCGCCTCCAAGGAAGGCGGAGGCTCGAGCAGAGCTCTCGCGCCGCCGCAGCCGGAGTGTCCGCACACGATGATGTCGGCGATCCGGAGCACCTCGACGGCGTACTCGACGGCCGCCGCGACGCTCGGTTCCGCGGTCCGGTCTCCCTCGTTCGGCGGGACGAGGTTGGCGACGTTGCGGACGACGAAGAGCTCCCCGGGCTCTGCCGAAGCGAGGAGGTTCGGGACCAGTCGACTGTCCGCGCAGCCGATGAACATCGCCTGCGGATGCTGGCCGCTCGCGAGCGTCGCGAAGCGCTCGGTGTACCGGGGACGGTGGAGCTTTTCGTAACGCTTGATGCCCTCGATGACGGATCGCACGGCCGCCTCCCAATCACGAGGCGTGCCTGCGCAAGGCTGCGCGTCTCGTGAGGAAAATCCGCGCGTCGTTCGGACGCGAACCGTCGGCACATGCCGACGTCGACGTCGGGGGCGACAGACGATTCGAACGCTGGAGCGTCGGCGAAGCCGTCGTGCAACCGCCGCACGACGAGCTAAAGTGGCGCCTTCATGGCGTGGCACCGCATGCGTCTCGCAACGCGTCTCGGCTTGACCCATGGCGCGCTCGTGGCCGTGCTCGTGGCGCTGTTCGTCGTCACGCTCCAAGGACTGCTGCGCTTGCTCGGGATCCTCACCATCATCAGCGAGCAGCGGCTCTCCACGCTCGACGCCGACGAAGAGCTCCACCGCGCCGCGTGGAGGATCGAGGTCGCGCTCCGGCACGGCCAGGCGGCGTGTGCCGAGGGCGCCCCGGACATCGTCGCGCGCGAGAAGATCGAGCGCGCGCGCGAGGACTTCCGGCTCGTCGCGGACAAGCAAGGCGTCGAGCACGGCCCCGTCCTCCGAATGACGGCGAGGCGCTACGAAGTCCTGGCCGACGAGGCGCTCGCCGGTCCCACGTGCGCGTTCCTGTCGAAGCCCGAGGTCGAGCATCGGCGCACGCAGCTCGACGAGGAGATGACGGACGCCTGGATCGCCCGGCTCCAGGAGCTGCACGTCGACATCGAGAACCTGCAAGCTCTCGCGCGCAGGATCGGCCAAGGCACCGCGGTGAGCGGCCTCGCCGTCGCCGTCGTCGGCGCGATCGCGGTCGTGCTCATCGCTCGCTCGACCGCCAGGAGCATCACCCGCCCGATGGCCCGCCTCGCCGCCGACGCGACACGGCTCGGCGACGGCGACTTCGCGCCGATCGCGCCCGTGGACGGACCGGCCGAGATCGAAGATCTCCGGCGCGATCTCGAGCGGACACGCGAGAAGCTCCTCGGCGTCGAGCGCCTCAAGCATGCGTTCCTCGCCAGCGTGTCCCACGAGCTGCGCTCGCCGCTGGGCCGGCTCCGCGAGGCGCTCGCTCTCTTGAGCGACGGCACCGTCGGGGAGCTCACGGAGCAACAACGACGCGTCGTGACGCTGGCACGACGCGCGTGCGAGCAGGAGGTCCGCATCGTCGAGGCGTTGCTCGACATGTCACGCGTGAGCTCGGGCCTGCCGGTGCAACGCGAGGAGGCTTGCGACATCGAGAAGGTCGTCGAGGCGGCGGTCGAGGGCGAGCGGCCGCTGGCGATCGAGCGGGGGGTCGAGGTGCGGGTGTCGCGGCCGCCCAGCCCGCCGAGCCTCCGCATCGACTCCGCGCTCGTCGAGCGCGCCGTGGCGAACCTCGTTCGGAACGCCATCTCCGTGTCGCCCCGTGGCGAGGTGGTCCGCGTGGACATCTCCGTGGACGCGGCTTTCGGGCGGCGCCTCTTGGTCCTCGAGGTGATCGACCGGGGCCCCGGGCTGAGCGAGGAGCTCGCTTCGCGCATCTTCCAGCCGTTCAGCAGCGCGCCGGTCACCGGGGCGAACCGTCCAGCCGGCATCGGCCTCGGCCTGGCGCTCGCCCGGGAGGTCGCCCGGGCACACGGCGGGGACCTCGGCGTGACGCGCGCGGACGGCGCGACGACGTTCCGCATGGAGATTCCGATAGAGACGATCGAGACGAGCTCGACGATGAAGGAGGCAGGATGACGACCCGAGCTGGGGAATGCGCGGGGCAATCGAGCGGTTCGAAAGGCGTGAACCACGCCCATTCGCGCGATGCCAGGGAGAGCGGCCGGGATGCTCCCCACGTGCTCCTCGTCGACGACGATCGGGAGCTGTGCGAGCTCCTCTCGATCCGCATCGAGGCCGCGGGGTACCGCGTCTCCATCGAGTACGACGTGAAGGGCGCACTCTCGCGCATCGGCCGCGAGCGCGTCGACGCGGTGCTGCTCGATCTGCGTCTCGGCGGCGAGGACGGCTTCGACGTCCTCGACGGCGTGGCCAAGCGATCGGCGGACGTGCCCGTGATGATCCTGACGGCGCACGGGACGATCGATCTCGCCGTCGAGGCGATGCGAAAAGGGGCGTTCGGGTTCGTGACGAAGCCGTTCCACGATCACGACCTGCTCCAGAAGCTGAAGCACATGGTCGACAGCCACCGGCTCCGCCGGGAGGTGGCCGGCCTGCGTCGGATCGTCGGCGTGCCCGAGGAGCGTACGCGCCTCGTCGGCGTGAGCCCGTCCGTCGAGCGTGTCCGCGAGATGATCCGGCTCGTCGCTCCGAGCGACTCGACGGTGCTCATCCTCGGCGAATCGGGGACGGGCAAGGAGATCGTCGCGCGATCCATCCACGCGCTCTCGCCCCGCAAGGACGGCCCGTTCGTCGCGGTCAACTGCGCCGGCCTCTCGGCCGATCTGCTCGAGAGCACGCTCTTCGGGCACAGGAAAGGAGCGTTCACGGGCGCGGTCGCCGATCGCGAGGGCCTGTTCGGCGCCGCGAAGCGCGGGACGTTGTTCCTCGACGAGATCGGCGAGACGCCTCTCGAGATCCAGGCGAAGCTCTTGCGCGTCCTCCAGGAGCGCCGCTACACGCCCGTCGGGTCGACGATCGAGCAGGAGGCCGACGTGCGCATCATCACGGCGACCAACCGCGACCTCCGCCAGGAGGTCGCGGAGAAGCGCTTCCGCGAGGACCTGTTCTATCGGCTCCACGTCGTTCCGATCACGATGCCGCCGCTCCGCGAGCGCCGCGAGGACATCCCTCTGCTCGCCGAGATGTTCCTCGAGCGCGCCGCGGCGCGTGCGGGCGTGCCGGCCGCACGGCTCGGGCCGCAGGCGCTCGCGGCGCTCGTCGCGCACTCCTGGCCCGGCAACGTTCGCGAGCTCGAGAACGTCATGGAGGCGGCCGTCTTGCTCTGCAAGAACGGCGAGATCGACGTCGATCACCTCCCGGGGATCGGCCTCGGGGGCAGCACGGCGAGCGATGGCGCGACCGCGGATCTCGTGCGCGGCGTCGAGCTCGTCCTCAAGCCGTACGCGGCGCCCGACGCGCCCGCGCCGCCGCCGCTGCGCGAGGCGCGCGAGGCGTTCGAGGGTGCGTACCTGGACATGGTGCTCACGCGCACGAACAACAACGTCACCGCCGCGGCTCGGATCGCGGGCCGGAACCGGACGGACTTCTACGATCTCATGCGACGTCACGGCCGCTCGCCACAGCGCGACGGATCGTGACGCGCCCCGCGCTTCGGCGTTCGTCCGCGAGCACGCCGTCGTGATGCCGTCGTCTTCTGCCGACGTCGGTCCGGAGTGACGCTGTCGGCGAAGGACGACGCGTCGGTGACGAACGACGGCTCGCGGTCACGTCGTCGGGGAGGGACGACGCGCGACGCGTGAAGAACGTCGAAGTACGCGAGGGATCCGCGTGGGCCGCGTCTGGCACCTCCGTTGCTGACCGGCCGCGCGATGGACACGTCCAAGGCGGCACTCTGCGCGGTCGCAACGATCATCGCCACGCTCTTGCTCGCGAAGAGCGACGGGGCATGGGCCAAGGTCTTCTCCTTCCGAGTGCAGAAGGCCGAGGCCTCGGAAGACGGCCGCGCGCCCGGTGAGACGGCGGCGGACGCCGGCGGGAGGGGGACGCGATGAGCGCGGCGACGAGCGAGAGCGAGGTGACGACCGTCCGCTCGATCGCCGAGCCGACCACCGTGGGCGGCCGCCTCCGCCGGTTCCTCCAGATCGTCGACGACCGCTTCGAGGACCTCGAGGCGCGGACGTGGAAGAAGACCGTCTACCGCGACTTCAGCGCGGGCCTCGTCGTCGCGCTGACGGCGATCCCGATGGCGATGGGCTTCGCCATGGCGATGGGGCTCCGTCCCGAGCAAGGCATCATCGCTGGAGCGCTCGCTTGCGCGGTCGGCCGTACGTTCGGCGGCTCGAAGTACCAGGTCTACGGACCGACGGCGGCGTTCATCCCGATCATCGCGGGCCTCATGACGAAGTACGGCGAGCAGAACGGCGGCTCGTTCGCGGCGGCGCACGGGATGCTCGTCTTCGTGTCGTTGATCGCGGGGCTCGTCCTGATGGCGTGCGGGTTGTTCGGCCTCGGCAAGATCGCGAAGCGCGTCCCCACGTCGATCGTGGTCGGGTTCACGGTCGGCATCGCCGTCGCGATCGCGCTCTCCAACGCGACGGACGCTCTCGGTCTGCCGGCATCGGGCGGCTCCGCTCGCTCGAAGCTGGCGCTCATCGCGACGAACCTCGGGCAGATCAATTGGTGGGCGTTCGGTCTCGCGGGGCTCACGTTCCTGCTCACGCGCGGTCTGCTCCGCGTCTCGATCTTCATTCCCGCGCCGCTGATCGCGCTCGGGCTCTGCACGGTGCTCTCGATGACGGTCCTCGACGGACAGAACGTGACCGTCGTACGGGATCGCTACGGCTCGATTCCGAACGACTTCTTCGTGTTCACGCCGCCCGTGATCCCGACGTTCTCGTTCTCGGTCGTCGTCGACTGCGTCTACTACGTCGCCGCCATCGTCTTCGTCTCGGGCATCGAGAGCCTGCTCTGCTCGTCGATGGCGGATCGGCTCGCGCAGAACGAGAAGACGCCGTTCTGGCCCGACAAGGAGCTCTGGGGGCAGGGGCTCGTCCAGGTCATCACTCCGCTCGTCAACGGCTTCCCGTGCACGGGGGCGCTGGCGCGCACGGCGACCAGCATCAAGGCCGGCGCCGTCACGCCGCTCGCGGGTTACTTCAAGTTCGTGCTCAAGCTCGTCATCGCCTACTTCCTCGCCGCCCACCTCGAGCGCGTTCCGCTCGCGTGCATCGCGGGCATCCTGCTCTGGGTGGCGACGAACATGGTCAAGAAGGCGGAGATCGTGGAGGTCTGGCGCGACCACGGTCGCTTCCACGGCCTCCTCATGGTCTACACGGCGGTGATGGTCCCGTTGACGGACTTCCTCACCGCGGTCCTTTCCGCTCTCGCCATCCATGCGGTCTACGCGCGGCTGTTCTCCGGAAAGCGGGCGGAGGAGCCTGCGGCGGAGGTGAACGGGCGGCGTGCTCGGCCTTCTGGTGGTGAGCAGATGGGCGACGCCGACGCCGCGGCGCAGTGAAAGGCCGCCCTCGGGCCGTCCGTGCCGTCGCTCGCGATCGTCGAGCGAGGACGTGTTAGCCTGGCGTACGTGACGCACGAGAACCAGAGCGCCAACGGAAACGGGGCCATCTTCCGCGCCGGCACGCCGCAGCGCGGCGGTCGGATCACGCTCTTCGAGCCGCCGCCCGTCGATGCCGTCGCCGTCGAGGAGCGCGCGGCCGCGCTGGGCAAGAGGTCGATCAAGAAGAGCGCGAAGGTCGCGGGGCTGAAGCTCGCGGTCGCGATGATGGACCTGACGACGCTCGAGGGGAAGGACACCCCCGGGAAGGTCCGTCAGATGTGCCAGAAGGCGCTGCGGCCGCTCGAGGGCGACGACACCATCGGCCCGTGCGCCGCCGTGTGCGTCTATCCGAACCTCGTACCGGTCGCGAAGGCGGCGCTCGCCGGATCCAGCGTCAAGGTCGCGAGCGTCGCGACGGCGTTTCCGAGCGGGCAGTCTCCGCTGTCGGTGAAGCTCGAAGACACGCGGCGCGCCGTCGAGCTCGGCGCCGACGAGATCGACATGGTGATCGATCGCGGGGCGATGCTCGCCGGCGACTACGCGAAGGTGTTCGACGAGATCGCCGCGACGAAGGAGGCCTGCGGGCAGGCGCACCTCAAGGTGATCCTCGAGACGGGCGAGCTCGGCTCCTACGACGTCGTCCGGAAGGCGAGCGAGCTCGCCATCGCGGCCGGCGCCGACTTCATCAAGACGTCGACGGGCAAGATCCAGCCGGCGGCGACGCCGGCGGTCACGCTCGTCATGCTCGAGGCGATCCGCGATCACTACTACGCCACCGGTCGCCGGATCGGGATGAAGCCTGCGGGCGGCGTCCGCACGGCGAAGCAGTGCTTGCAGTACCTCGTGCTCGTGAAGGAGACGTTGGGCGACGCGTGGCTCACGCCGGATCTGTTCCGCTTCGGCGCGAGCGCGCTGTTGAACGACGTCTTGATGCAGCTCGAGAAGGAGCGCACGGGCAGCTATCAGGCGTCCGACGACTTCTCGAAGGATTGAGGCGCGCTCCCGCAGCGGCGGAGCGCGGGGCGCGCTAGTCTTGGGAGGCTGGCGGCGTGATGAAGCGCACCTCCAAGCCTCCGCCATTGCCTCGGCCCGTACCGCCGTCGCCCTCGAGCGGCCGCTCGGGGGGCGTGCCGCGGTACGAGCCTCCGCTCGGGGCTCCGGGCAACGTCGAGGATCCGGAGCCGGCGACGAAGCTGGTTTCGTCGCAGGCGATCGCGCGCGCGAGGGCGGGAGAGCCGGCTGCCCCCGAGCCCGTCCCTCGTCACTTGCGGACGGGGCCCGTGACTCCGGTGGGCCTGCGAGCGGCTCCGAACGCCGGCATGCCGACCGAGTCGGAGCTGCGCAACCGGATCCTCTCGGGGCTCTCGGGCCAGTACCCGGCCGCGCCGCCGCCTCCGTCCCATGTGCCGGCGCCGCCGTCGGGAGCGGGCGGCGCGCTCCCGGGAGCGTGGGGCTCGGCGCCGTCGGGCTCGTACCCCGCGGTGAATACGACGTCCGGGGGGCCTCCCGGTACCGGCCGGTACGAGCCCGCGAAGGAGACCGTGCCGATCGGCTACGTGGTGGCGTCGGCGTTGTTCCTCGCGATCGCGGTGATCGGCTTCGGTCTGTGGCTCGCCCTCGAGGTCATCTCGCTCTGAGCCGGGGCGAAGCGGAGACGTGAGACGGCGACCGGCGAGTAAGGTACCATCCCGGCCATGTCGCAATCGTTGATGAAGGCCGGCAGCCTCGAGGTCGATCGGAAGGTCGAGGCGGCGCTCGACTTCGGTCGCGCGTGGGATTACGCGCCCGCTCCCGAGGCCACGGATCACGTCAAGATCGAGCCGAGGTACGGCCTCTTCATCGGCGGGCGGTGGGTGAGCCCGCGCAGCGGCAAGTACTTCCCGACGATCAGCCCGAGCACCGAGCAGGTCCTGGCGGAGGTGGCCGAGGCGAACGCACAGGACGTCGACGACGCGGTGAAGGCCGCGCGCGAGGCGTACGAGAAGTACTGGTCGAAGCTCCGCCCCGCGGACCGAGCGAAGTACATCTTCCGGATCGCGCGCGCGATCCAGGAGAAGTCGCGCGAGCTCGCGATCGTCGAGTCGATGGACGGCGGAAAGCCGATCAAGGAGTCGCGCGACGTCGACATCCCGCTCGCGGCGGCGCACTTCTTCTACCACGCGGGTTGGGCCGACAAGCTCGACTACGCGTTCCAGGGCCGGAAGGTCCGGCCGCTCGGCGTCGCCGGTCAGATCATCCCGTGGAACTTCCCGCTCTTGATGGCGGCTTGGAAGATCGCGCCCGCGCTCGCGTGCGGCAACACCGTCGTCCTCAAGCCCGCCGAGACGACGCCGCTGACCGCGCTGATGCTCGCGAAGATCATCGAGGAGGCGGAGCTGCCGCCGGGCGTCGTCAACATCGTCACGGGCGCCGGCGAGACGGGCGCCGCGGTGGCGAACCACCCCGACGTGAACAAGGTGGCGTTCACGGGATCGACGGAGGTCGGCAAGCGCATCCAGCGTGCGCTCGCCGGCACGACCAAGCGCCTCACGCTCGAGCTCGGCGGCAAGGCGGCGAACATCGTCTTCGCGGACGCCCCGCTCGATCAGGCCGTCGAGGGCATCGTCAACGGCATCTACTTCAACCAGGGGCACGTCTGCTGCGCGGGCTCGCGCCTGCTCGTCGAGGAGAGCGTGCACGACATCGTCGTGCGCAAGCTGCGCGATCGCATGCAGACGCTCCGCCTCGGTGATCCGCTCGACAAGAACACCGACGTCGGCGCGATCAACTCGAAGATGCAGCTCGAGAAGATCCGCGAGCTCGTCGCCGCGGGCGAGGCGGAGGGCGCGGAGCGCTTCAGCGCGCCGGTGAAGATCCCCGAGAAGGGCTTCTGGTTCCCGCCGACCTTCTTCACCGGCGCGAGCCAGTCGTGCCGGATCGCGCGCGAGGAGATCTTCGGGCCGGTCCTGACCGTGATGACCTTCCGCACGCCGGAGGAGGCCATCGAGAAGGCGAACAACACGATGTACGGCCTGTCCGCCGGCATCTGGACGGACAAGGGCGCCAAGATTTTCCACCTCGCCACGAAGCTCAAGGCCGGCGTGATCTGGGGCAACACCTACAACAAGTTCGATCCGAGCTCGCCGTTCGGTGGGTACAAGGAGAGCGGCTTCGGACGCGAAGGCGGCCGCCAGGGCCTCGCGGCTTACCTGGAGGTGGAGTGATGGCGGAGAAGAAGGTGCGCACGGAGACGGCGACGGCCGATGCCCTCCCGCGCTCGGCCGAGACGGCGCTGCTCAAGCCGTGGGACACGCAGAAGCCTCGCGTGTCCGTGGCGAAGGCCTACAAGATGTTCGTCAACGGGGCCTTCGTCCGCTCCGAGTCGGGCCGCTACTTCCAGGTGAAGGGCCAGAAGGAGAAGGACGACGCCGTCGTCGTCGACGTCGATCCGGATCCCGAGACGGTCAACATCCCGCGCGGCTCGCGCAAGGACGTGCGTGACGCGGTGCTCGCCGCGAAGAACGCGCTCGGGGGCTGGCAGAAGCGGACCGCGTTCAACCGGAGCCAGATCCTCTACCGCCTCGCCGAGGTGATGGAGTCGCGCAAGGCGGAGCTCGTGCAGTCGCTCGTGCGCTCCGGCGTGCCGGACGTGGCCGCCGTGCGGGAGGTCGAGGCATCGATCGATCGCGCCGTCTTCTACGCGGGGTTCGCGGACAAGTACTTCAGCCTGCTCGCCTCGCAGAACCCCGTCGCCGGTCCGCACTTCACCTTCAGCATCCCGGAGCCGATGGGCGTCATCGGCGTCGTCGCTCCGGAGCGGCCGTCGCTCCTCGGCCTCGTCTCCACCGTGCTCCCGGTCGTCACGGGCGGCAACACGTGCGTGGCGCTCGCGAGCACCACGGACCCGCGGACCGCGATCCTCTGGAGCGAGTGCATCGCGACGAGCGACATGCCCGGCGGCGTCGTCAACGTGCTCACGGGTTTCCCGAAGGAGCTGTGCCCGCCCCTCGCGAAGCACCGCGAGGTCATCGGCATCGACGCCTGGCTCGTCGACGCGGATTTGCGCAAAGCGATCGAGACGGACGGCGCCGACAACGTCAAGCGCGTGAAGACCCACGTCCCGATGGACATCGAGGCGTGGCTCGACGAGCGCAAGGGGCAGGGGCTCGGATGGATCGAGCGCTTCCTCGAGACCAAGACCGTCTGGCACCCCGTCGGGGTGTAGGGCTCGGAGCCGAGCCGACGAGGCCATCGCGACGGGCGGTCCTTGCGCTACGCTCGTGATCGAGGAGCTCACGGGGACGTGGCGTGACGGAGGCTCGCGTTCGGACACCGCAGCCCGGCGAGATCCTCGCTGGGAAGTACCGCCTCCGGCGTCTGCTCGGCGAGGGCGGCATGGGCGTGGTGTTCGAGGCCGAGCACATGCGCCTCCGGCAGCCCGTCGCGATCAAGCTCCTGAGCCCGGAGCTCTTCGGGGTGGAGCAGATCGTCGAGCGCTTCGACCGCGAGGCGCGCGCCGCGGCGACGCTCCGGAGCAGGCACGTCGTCCGCGTCACCGACGTCGAGCAGACCCCGGAGGGGCTCCCGTACATCGTGATGGAGCTGCTCGAGGGGACGGACCTCGAGTCGGAGAGGACGCGTCGGGGCCGCCTGCCTTGGGGCGAGGCCGTCGACTACGTGCTCCAGGCGTGCGGCGCGCTCGCCGAGGCGCACGACGCCGGGATCATCCATCGCGACTTGAAGCCCGCCAACCTCTTCCTCGCGAAGGAGGACGACGGCTGCGTCGTCGTGAAGATCCTCGATTTCGGGATCTCGAAGTTCACGAAGGACGAGGATTCGAAGATCACGACGGACGGCGCCGTCATGGGCACGGCGCTCTACATGTCTCCGGAGCAGGTCCGAGGCGCGTCCACCATCGACGCGCGCTCGGACATCTGGGCGCTCGGCGTCATCCTCTACGAGCTCATCGCCGGGCAGACCCCGTGGAGCGGTGCCGTCCCGTACGTCGCCGCGTGCGTCGTGTCCGAGCCGGCGCCGGACATCCGCGAGCTGTGTCCGGTCCCCGAGCCGCTCGCCGAGGCCATCCATCGGATGCTCGAGAAGGATCCGTCGCTGCGGCCCGCGACGATCGTCGACGTCGCGGAGGAGCTCGCTCCGTACGCGCCGCCGGGGTCCGTCGGCGCCGACGTCGCCGAGCGCCTCATGCGCCGCAGCAACCGGAGCCTCGCCTCGAGCTCGTCGCCCTCGCTTCCCGACGCTCCGGCGTCGCGTTCGAGCGCGCGGCATGCGGCCTCGGCGTCCGTCGTCGGGCAAGAGCCTTCGACGATGGACGCGACGTCCGCCACCGTCGACACGCGGATGGATCGCCCGCGCGTCCGCGGAGGAGCGCTCGCGGGGTTCGGTGTGATCGGTGTCGGGGCGGCGGTCCTGCTGTTCTTCGTCGCGCGCGCGAGGGAGCCGCGTGCGGGCGACGCGAGCGCCGCCACCGAGGGTCCGGTGTCGACGATGCAGCCCGCCGCGAGCGCGAGCGCGCCGCACGCCGAAGCGCCGCCGGCGAGCGCGCATCCGCCGGAGGCGCCTGCGGCGTCCTCCGCGCCCGCGACGAGCGCATCGACGATGCCGGTGGCCGCGAGGTCCGCCCCGCCCGCGCCGAGGCGTCCGCGGCCGGCGCGCCCGTCGGCGACGAGCGAGGCCCGTGCGCCGGCGAAGCCCGCCGAGCCCACGGCCGGAGAGAACCCCCTCTTCTTGAAGTGAGCGTCGGCTCACGAAGGCGCTCGTGTCGCCGCGACCGCCTCCTCGATCGACAGCGACCCGTCGTACAGCGCTCGCCCGACGATCGCGGACTCGACGTTCGGGATCTCGGCGAGCGCTCGAAGGTGCGCGACCGTCGCGACGCCGCCGGACGCGATGACGGGGAAAGGCGAGCGCGCCGCGAGGGCGGCGGTCGCGGCGACGTTCGGGCCCGAGCCCGTCCCGTCCCGCGCGACGTCCGTGTAGAGCACCGCCGCGATGGGCGCGTCCGCGAGGCCGAGGACCACGTCGACCGCGGACATCCGTGACACCTCGGTCCAGCCTTCGGTCGCGACGAAGCCGTCCTTCGCGTCGACGGCCACCACGACGACGCCCGGGTGAGCGGTCGCGAGCGATCGGACGAGCGCGGGATCCTTCACCGCGGCGGTGCCGAGCACGACGCGGCGGGCGCCGAGCGCGAGGTACGCCTCGAGGGCCTCGCGCGTGCGTACGCCGCCGCCGATCTGGAGCGCGCCTCCCGCGTTCTCGCGGGCGATGGCGCGGATGGTCTCGATCTGGACGGGCGCGCCGGCCTTCGCGCCGGCGAGGTCGACCACGTGGAGGCGTTCGGTGTGCGCGCGGAACCGCCGCGCCACGCTCGCCGGATCGTCGGAGTAGACCGTCACGTCGTCGTAGCGCCCCTGCTTCAGGCGGACGGCCTTTCCGTCGAGCAGATCGATCGCGGGGACGACGTCCATCACGAGCCTCGTACGATCGAGGAGAAGAAGCGCTCGAGCAGCGCGAGCCCCTCGCGCTGGCTCTTCTCGGGGTGGAACTGCACGCCGGCGACGTTGTCCTTCTGGACGGCGCTCGTGAAGGTCTCGCCGTAGGTCGTCGTCGCGAGCGTCACCGAAGGGTCGTCGGGCGCCGCCGCGTACGAGTGCGCGAAGTAGTAGTGGGCAGGCGCGACGATCCCGTCACGGACGAGCTCGGCACGATTCCACCCGACGTGGGGCAGGGGACGGGGCCTCGGGGGCCCGCCGTGCGCCGCGTCGGGCTCGACGCCCGGGTCGAGGCGCCGGACGCGTCCCGGAAAGACGCCGAGCCCGAGCGCCGAGGGGGCCTCCTCGCTGCCGTCGAACAGGACCTGGAGGCCGAGGCAGATCCCGAGGTACGGCGTCCCCCGCCGGACGGCCTCGAGGAGGGCCTCGCGCAGGCCGCCTTCGAGCGCGGCCGTGAAGGCGCCGAACGAGCCCTGGCCGGGCACGACGAGCACGTCCGCGCGGCGAGCGGCGTCCGGGTCGGCCGTCGGGGTGATCTCGCGGCCCGGGGGCGCGGTCCGTTCGAGCGCGCGAACGACGCTCCGGACGTTGCCGACGCCCGTCGAAATGACCGCGATCCGCATCGGCAAAGGCCATAGCATGGCCGGAAGAGCCCGTGTATCGTCAGATGGCCGAGATAGAGCCGAGGATCACTCATGCGTTCTTCACGCATTTCGAACCGCAGCGTCGAAGGCCCGCCGCGGTCGCAGCGGCCGGGAAGCAGGGAGACGAACGCGACCACGAGGCGAACGGGGTCGCGAGCTCGCGCGGCAGCGCCCGCGCATCGGAGTGACGCGTGAGGTCCCCGGTGCGTCGCCTCCTGTCCGTCGCCTTCGTCGCGGGGATGGTCGTGGCTTGTGGCTCGAGTCACAAGCCGTCGCAGACACCGCCTACGAAGACCGTCTCGCAGCGCTGCCCCGACCTGACGAAGGCGGACGAGCTCGCCGCGTTCGACTTCGCGTCCGAGTACGTGCTCTCTCGCGCGGCAGCGGACAAGTTGAAGGCGGCGGCGCTGACGGCGCTGGAGATCGGGGCGCTCTCCGAGCGCCTCGATGGGGACTTCGGGATCGCCTGCGCCCAGATCGCCCACGACCTCGGCGACAAGGGAGACTGGCGCAGCGGCAACGAGGCGTGCGCCGCCGCGATCAAGGCCGTGCAGGAGGCTCGCGCCAAGCTCGGTCCGAAGGCGAAGACGCAGCTGGTCGTGCGGGACCCGGTGTGCCTCGCAGACCCGACGCTCGTGACGAAGTGCGCGAGCATCTGCGACTCGTCCGTGCCGGCCGACAAAGTGCGTGCAGAGTGCAGCCGCCTCGCCGGCCGCTGCGACGGCGACTGCGACGGCTCGTGCGAGCCGAAGAGCGGCATGAAGTGCAACGGCGTCTGCCAGGGCACGTGCGAAGGCCAGATGAAGGGGACCTGCGGCGGTCGCTGCGTCGGCACGTGCGACGGCAAGCGCGTCAACGGCCCATGCCTCGGGACGTGCGTGGGCACCTGCGATCGAGGCGCGATCGACGGCGAGTGCAAGGGCACGTGCACCGGCGCCTGCACGTTCGCGAAGCCCGGCATCTGCGACGGCGTCTGCTCCGGGAAGTGCTCGGTCGAGCTGGCCGAGGTCAAATGCGCCGGCGAGTTCAAGGCGCCCGAGGTCAGCACCGACTGCCGCGCGCGCTGCGACCTCGCGTTGATGAACAAGACGGAGTGCTCGAGCCCTCCGGTGGGGCTCGTCGTCACGGGCGCCAAGGATCGCGAGGCCGCCGAGGCGATGAAGACCGCCGTCGACAAGTCGTTCCCCGGGCTGCTCAAGATCCTCCACGAGGTCGGCGAGAAGGGGGCGAGCCGGGTCCACGTCGCGGGCGCCGCCATCGAGGCCACGCGCAAGGGCTTCGCGGAGATGGCGAGCTCCGGAGGGGCCGCCACCGCCGAGGCCTCCCGCGCGCAGCTCGAGAAGTGCTTCGACGAGGCCTTCAAGAAGGCGGTGGCGGAGGCGGAGGTGATCGAGAAAGGGATCGATCAAGCGGTCGCCATCCGCGACGAAGCCTCGAAGTGACGCGAGGCTTCGTCGGAGGCGGAATCACGCCACGAGCACGGTGCCGACGCTGCCGGGCTCCTGGACGGCGCGCGCCAGGTCCCCTCGCTCGAGGCGACCGACGATGTGCACCGCGCGGACGCCCTCGGCGATCGCGGCGAACGACTCCTCGAGCTTCGGGATCATGCCCTTGGTGATGATGCCCTCCTCGATCGCGCGCTTGCCTTCGGCGGTCGTGAGCCGCGGGATGCGCGACGACGGATCGGCGACGTCGCGCAGCACACCGGGGACGTCCGTGACGAGGACGAGGGCGCGCGCGTCGAGACGAATGGCGACCTGGTTCGCGACGGCGTCGGCGTTGATGTTGTAGACGCCGCCCGACTCGTCCGCGCCGAGGCAGGCGAGGACGGGGACGTAGCCGGCGCCGCCGAGCAGGCCGATGAGCTCGGCGTTGACGCCGACGACGTCCCCCACGAACCCGAAGTCGACCGGATCGGGCCCGCCGCCGGTCACGACCTTCGGCGGGCGCCGCTTGGCGAGCACCGTGTTCGCGCTCGCGCCGTGCAGGCCGACGGGCTTGGCTCCGGCGGCGACGAGCGCGGCGCAGAGGTCGACGTTCACCTTGCCCGCCACCGCCATCTTCATGACGTCGAGCGTCTCGGCGTCGGTCACGCGGCGGCCGCCGATGATCTTCGGCGTCTGACCGAGCTTCTTCTGGAGATCGGTCGCCTGGGGCCCGCCGCCGTGGACGATCACGACGGGCGTGCCCTCGCCGCGCATCTTCGCGACGTCGGCCGCGATCGCGGCCATGTGCGGCCCTTGGACGACCTCCCCGCCGAGCTTGACGACGACGGGGCCCGAGCTCACGGCCAGCCTCCCGGATCTTCGAGCGCGGTCTTCTCGTCGAGGCCGAGCATGATGTTCATCGACTGGATCGCCTGGCCCGCTCCGCCCTTGATCAGGTTGTCGGTCACGGCGAAGCACGCGACGACGCGCTTGCCGGCCTCGGCGCCGTCGGTGCCGATCTGCACGCCGACCTCGGCGTAGTTCGTTCCGCTGACCGCGGCGACCTCGGGCAGGCGCTTCGCAGGCACGCGGACGAAGGGCTCCTTGGCGTACGCGTCCTTGTAGAGCGCACGGATCTCGTCGGCGCTCACGGACTCGGGGACGTGCGCGAAGCACGTCGCGAAGATGCCGCGCGAGAGCGGCGCGCTCACGGGGACGAACCGGATCTCGACGTTCTTCCCGCCGGCCTCGTGCAGCGTCTGCGTGATCTCGGGGATGTGCTGGTGATCGAGCGGCTTGTACGTCCGCAGGTTCACCGCGCGGACCGGATGGTGGGTGCCGGCGCTCGGGACGACGCCGCTGCCCGACGACCCCGTGATGCCCACGACCTCGACGGCGCCGGAGAGCAGGCCGGCCTTCGCGAGCGGCAGGAGCGCGAGCTCGATGGTCGTGGCGAAGCAGCCGGGCGATGCGACGTACTTCGCGTTCTTGATCTTCTCGCGATGAAGCTCCGGCAGGCCGTAGACGAACGTGCCGTCGGTGAGCTTGTCGGGGCAGGGGTGATCGGCGTGGTAGTAGCGCTTGTACGCGGCCGGATCGCGGAGGCGGAAGTCGCCCGAGAGATCGATGACGCGCGCGCCGGACGCGATGAGCTCGGGCATCTTCGTCGCGCTGACCTTGTGGGGCAGCCCGAGCAGGACGACGTCCATCCCCTGCGCGGCCTCGGCGGGCGTGATCCCCTCGAAGCGGAGATCGGTGATGCCCTCGAGGTTCGGGTGCGCGGCCGAGAGCGGCTCGCCGACGTAGTCGACGGACGCGACACGCACCAGCTCGACGTGGGGGTGGAGGAGCAGACGGCGGATCAGCTCGCCGCCGCCATAACCGCTGCCGCCGATGACGGCGGCCTTGAAGCGCTTCGCCATGGGGCTCGCACATAGCGCCGCCCCGAACGGGGCGCCAGCCCCGACCGGCTCGGTCGAGGGACGCCCGGCATGGCTCGGTGCGGCCGCCTCTCAGCGGGGCGGGGCTGCGTCGCGTTTGGGCGCCATCGTGCCCATGATCCAGTCGAACAGCGGCACGGTGACGTTGAAGTTGTAGCGCTGCATGAGGCGCGGATCGTGGTGGCGCGCGTGGTGAGCGCGCAGCACGCGGATGATCTTCCGGCGGCCGATGAAGCCGTCCTCGGGCGCGTGGTAACAGAGGTGAAGGACCTCGTAGCTGACCATGAAGAGGCTGGCCGTGAGGAGGAAGAGCCAGCCGGCCGCTGCGGACCAGAGCCAAGCGAGCCCGATCGCCACCGGCGACGCGGCGAGGACGATGCCGAGCACGCCCGCGGCGGGAATGAGCACCAGCCGGAACTCCCGCACGTCGCGGAGGGCCATGTCCTCCTCGACGTAGATCATGTGGTGCATCGGCGTGTGCTTGTCGTAGATGACCTCGAACGGCCAGAACCGGCGATGCAGCACGTGCTTGTGCACGCGCCACTCGAAGTAGTTCGAGAAGAGCACGACGCCGGGGATGACGAGCAAATCCGTCCAGCGCACCTCGAGCTTCGCCAGGCTCGCGATGCTCGCCACGAGGACGACGAGGCCGATGCCCGTCGTCGCCGCCAAGTGCCCGTAGGGGTTGTACCACCACGGGATCTCGGCGAGCGCCTTTCGCCGTACGGCCTCGCGTCGCTCCGGGGTGAGCCGGCCCTTCGTCGCGTCGCGCACGAGCGCGCGCTCCTCCTCGCGTCGAGCTTCCCGCGCCTCTGCGGAGGCTCCGAAGCTCGGCCCGGAGTACGTCGTGTCCGCCCGCGCTTTCGCGTCATTTCCGCGGGGCTCGGGGACCTCGTTCGGCGCAACGGGGAGCGTGGCCATCGGCTCTCTCCTTCGGAAATTGTCGCGGGTTCCTGCGTTGTACCTACGAATACTGTACATTCTGTAAATACAGAACGCAAAGGAAAACTACGCACCGCGGCATCCGGAGGCTCGACGGAGACGCCGGCTCGGAGACGGCTATAGTCCGCGCCCATGAGCGCGGGCGCTTCTACGAGGGCAGGTGACGAGGCGGCGGCCTGGTTGGCCGGGCAAGCGAAGGCGATGGAGACGGCGCTGGCCGAGCTCGTCTCGATCAACTCGTACACGGAGAACGTCGAGGGCGGTCAGAAGGTCGGCAAGATGCTCGAGGAGCTCTTCGCGATCGAAGGCCTCGAGCGGCAGCGCGTCGCTTCGACGAGCGGACGCTTCGCCGATCACCTCGTCATGCGCTCGACGTGGACGGTGAGCCCGGACGAGCAGGGCAGGGAGCGCAAGCCGATCGCGCTCGTCGGCCACCTCGACACCGTCTTCCCGCCCGGGACGTTCGAGGGCTTCAAGCGCGACGGAGACCTGGCGCGCGGGCCCGGCGTGCTCGACATGAAGGGCGGGCTCGTCGTCGTCGCGTGGGCGCTCAAGGCCCTCGCCGCGACGGGCGCGCTCCCGACGCTCCCCGGCCTGCGCGTCGTCATCGTCTCGGACGAGGAGGTCGGCTCGCCGGAGGGACAGGCCGTCATCCGCGAGGCCGTAGAGGGCGCTCGGAGCGCGCTCGTGTTCGAGGCCGGGCGCAAGGGCGATCTCGTCATCACGCGGCGAAAGGGCACGGGCGCGATGACGATCATCGCGCACGGCAAGGCCGCGCACGCCGGCAACGCCCACAAGGACGGCGTGAACGCCATCTGGGCGCTGGCAAAGCTCGTCGATCGCGTGCAGGCGCTCACGGACTACGCGCGCGGCGTCACGGTCAACGTCGGCAGGATCTCGGGCGGCATCAGCAAGAACACCGTCCCGGATCGGGCCGAGGCCCTCGTCGACCTCCGCTTCGAGTCGCGCGCCGACGCGGAAGCGCTCATCGAGGCGATCAAGAAGGCGGCGGACGAGTGCGCGGCCGCCGTGCCGGGCGCTCGCATCGAGCTCCAAGGCGGCATCGCGCGCCTCCCGCTCGAGCGCACCGACGAGAGCGTGCGTCTGATGGAGGCCTACGGCGCATGCGCGCGCGCCTCGGGCCTCGGCGCCGGCGAGGCGGCCCTCATCGGCGGCGGCTCCGACGCGAGCACGACGTCGGCGATGGGGATCGCCTCGATCGACGGGCTCGGGCCGCGCGGGATCGGATTCCACACGCACGACGAGCAGATCGAGATCGTCACGCTCCTGCAGAAGGCTCAGGCGCTCGCGCGGTTCTTGGCGTCGTTGCGCGCGGGGAAGTAGCGGTCGTGCTCGTTCGGTACTGCGAGCACGAGCACGAGGAGAAGAGACGAGCACGCTAGAATGCGCGCGATGAAGGCTCCTCTCCGGCGGCTCGCGATGGGCGTCGTGGCCGCGACGCTCGTCGCTTGCCCGCGTCCGACCGATCCGACGCCGCACATCGAGGTGACGCCGGGTGCGGCGGCGCGCGCGAACTGGATCGGGAGGGGGACAGAGGCGCAGCGTCAGCCGGTGGGGAAGGCGCGCGTGCATCCGATGGCTCCGGGAGAGGAGCTCGGCGGGCCGAATGCGACCGGGAAGCCCGGCGACTGGGTGCTCGAGAACGACGAGGTCGTGTTCGTGATCGACGCGCTCGGAGGCGGCGCCGGGTTCGCGGAGTCGGGCGGGAACGTCATCGACGCCGCCGACGCGAAGACGCGCAAGGACGAGCTCGGCCAGCTCTTCACGTACTTCGGGACGTTCCCGCGTCAGGCCGTCTACACGTCGATCGACGCGCGCGTGCTCCCGGACGGCGCCGCCGTCGTCGAGGCGCGCGGCAAGGAGCTCTACGAGCCCGCGATCGAGGTCGTGACGCAGTATCGCCTCGCGCCGGGCGATCGCGCGCTTCTCCTTCGGACGACGCTCACGAACGAGGGGAGCACGAAGGTCACGGGCCTCGGGCTCGGCGACGCGATCCAGTGGGGAGGCGCCGAGAAGCTCGCGCCCGGCAAGGCGCTCGGCTTCAAGGGGCCGTCGCGCGGGCCGTACATCGGCGGCGTCGGCCGGTACGTGAGCTACGCGATCACCTCCACCGAGGGCGAGATCGCCGCGATCAGCGGAGGCGCTTGGACGGACACCGAGCAACGCAAGGACGTCGAGCTCGAGCCGGGCGCGTCCGTGACGTACGAGCGCGTGTTCGTCGTGGGCGAGCGACCCGACGTGTCGAGCATCGTCGCGGAGCTCACGAAGGCGGCGGCGGGCGACGTCGGCGTCGTCGAGATCGCGCTCGTCGACGCCAAGGGAGCGCCCGTGAAGGTGCCCGCCGGCGCGAAGGTCGTCCTCGGCACCGACGCCGCCCCCGAGGTGCTCTCGATCGTCGCGACGAAGGAGGGGGACACCTTCGCCGGCGAGGTCCCGCCCGGCAAGTGGCTGGTCGGCTTCGCGCCGAGCGTCGGGCGCCGCGGCGACGGCAAGAAGGTCGCCGTCGAGGTGAAGAAGAACGCGGCCAGCCGTGTGACCCTGACGGTCTCGGAGCCTGCCGAGCTGACGCTCGGGCCGTGCACGGAGGTTCCTTCGAACGTCGCGGTGCCGTGCAAGCTGACGATCGAGGGTCTCTCCGGCACCCCTTCGCCCGATCTCGGCCCTGCGCACGTGGCGGGGCTCGCGAAGAACGTCGTCTTCTTGCGTCCGTCGGAGTCGAGGGCCGTGCCGCTTCCGCACGGACGCTACCGCGTCACGGCCTCGCGCGGCCCCGAGTACGACGTCCACGCGTTCGAGGTCGACGTCCCGGGCTCGACGCCTCCGCGCATCGAGCTCCGGCGCGTCGTCGACACGTCGGGGTACGTCGCCGCCGACTTCCACCAGCACACGATGCTCAGCGCCGATGCGCCGGTGGCGACGCGTGATCGCGTGCTCGCGAACGCCGCCGAGGGCGTCGAGGTCGCCGTCGCGTCGGAGCACAACGCCATCGTCGATCTCGCGCCGGTGGCGAAGGAGCTCGGCCTCGCGCCGTTCCTCGTGCAGCTCCCCGGCGTCGAGATCACGAGCGACGCGGCGAAGAAGCCCTTCGGTCACGCGAACGTCTATCCGCTGACGCCCCGGCCGGACCAGCCGCGGGGCGGCGCGCCGGTCGTCCGCGACCGCCTCGCGGCCGACGTGTTCGCCGACGCACGCGCGCTCCAGGGAGGTCCGCGCGTCCTCCAGATCAACCACCCGCGCTCGGGCAAGAACGGATACTTCGATCAGCTCGGCTTCGACCCGAGCAAGGGCGTCGGCTCGGGGCCGGGCTACGACGCCTCGTTCGACGCCATCGAGGTCTGGAACGGCCGCGTCGTCGAGCACCGGACGCGGGTGCTCGAGGACTATTGGGCGCTCTTGCGGACGGGCCATCCCGTGACGCCGATCGCGGACACCGACACGCACGGGATCGTCGGCGAGGAGCCCGGTTATCCGCGGACGTACGTCCGCCTCGCCGGCGCCGGCGCGGACGTGGCGCTCGACGCGTGGGACGCGGATCGGACGCGGGCGCTCGTCGAGGGGATCCGCGACCGGCGTGACGTCGTGCTCACGAACGGCCCCTTCCTCCGCGTCACGGCGAACGGAGCGCCGATCGGCGGCGTGGCGCGAGGAGGAACGGTCGAGGTGAAGCTCACCGTCACGACCCCTCCGTGGATCGTCGTCGACGAGGCCGAGGTCCGCCTCGCGAGCGGCGCGCGGGCCGGTAGCTCGTCCGTGGCGCTCACCCCGAAGAAGAACGCCCAGGGCGCGCTCGTCGCGCACGCGACGTTCTCGCTGCGCGTGAAGGCAGACGACGCTCTCGTCGTCATCGTGAGCGGGAAGAAGCCGATGCGCCCGGTGCTCTCGGGCGACGACGCCGAGATCTCGCCATGGGCCATGTCCGGGCCCATTTGGATCGACGCCGACGGAGACGGCAAAGCGCTCGGCCGCACGCGGTAGCGGGCATCGCTCGAGGCGACGCCCCTTGACGCTCGAGGGCGCGTGCTTATCGGGACTGTCGGGATGCACGAGAAGCTCCTTTTCGCGAAGGAGGTTCGTCATGCACAGCCGCGAGATTGAGCTCCTGGATCCGGATCTCGACGACGCGCCCGAACCGCTCGAGCTCGCTCGCATCGTCGGCCGTTCCGCCAACGACGTCGAACGGGAACGGGACGACGACGAGCTCGGACTGCGCTGCCTCTACGAAGACCCGGAGCCCTTGCTCCGCCGACGCGCGGCGTAGTCGGTCCGCACATGATCGGCAGGCGGTGGTCCGCCGCGACGGCACGCCGTGCGCGGCGTTCCCTCACGGACGACGCGCCGCCGGCCCGGTCGCATCGTGGTGGCTCGTCGTGAGGCTCCTCATGGAAGGAGGAGGCCGCGACGACGGACGGTGTGCCGTACGGGATCCTCCGCTGCGGAGGGCGCTGCACGAACGCTCGCGGATGCCACGAACCTCCACGTACCGCACGGTCGGTGTGGCCAGCCCGCGGGCGTGAGGAGGGCGCGCGCGTCGCGCGTGCGCCTCCCCAGGGCGAAGCTGACGCGATCTTCGACGTCGATCGTGCGGCGCACCGCTCGACATGCGTGCCGAGCGCGTCGCGATGGCCGAGGCCGTGCGCCGTGCGCGCGAGCGTGTCCGGCGGCGCGGAGGATCGAGCCTTCGTGCGACCGCGGGGCGAACGAAGGCGGCGCCGACGGCGGCGTGACGCGTCGAGCGATTCGAGTCGAGACGGTGGAGAGACGTATCGTCGGCGCGTCCACGACCGCGGGGGACGTGCGCACATGGGCGTGCAGCCGCTCGCGGATCACGCCCGCGGGTCGCGGCGACGACGCGCGGATCGGGAGGCCGCTCGCCTCGTCTCCGCCGGCGGTCGATGGCCACGCGCGCCGAACCGCGCTCGATGCGCCGCTGGCGCCGGCGTACACGAGCTCACGAGCGGTATGTGCACTGCATCGGGGTCGGCCCGGAAGGAGGCCCCGATGGATCCTGAACGCATCGCTAGCTGCATCGAGGCTTGCAGCGAATGCGCAGAGGCATGCGAGTACTGCGCGGACGCATGCATGGACGAACGGGGGGTCGGCACGCTCGTGGCGTGCATACGGCTGGAGCGCGACTGCGCCGATCTCTGTCGGCTCCTCGCCGCATTCCTCTCGCGCGGCAGTAGCTTGAGCCCGGCGCTCGTGGAGGCCTGCATTGCGGCGTGCGATGCGTGCGCCGAGGAGTGCGAGCGGCACGCGTACGAGCACTGCCGCGCCTGCGCCGAGGCATGCCGGGCCTGCGCCGAGGAGTGCCGTCGGATGGCGTACGTGAAGCCCGCTCGAGAGCACGCGTTGGCGACGGCCTTCTGAGCCCAGCAACCTCGTCCTCACGAGCGCGAGCGAGGCTCCGCGCGAGCGTCGGCGTGAGCACCCTCGCCGGCGCGGGGGACGACCACGTCCGTCCGAGCTCGGAGGCCCGAGCGCGAGCGGCGAGCCTGCGCGCGCTCCCGCCGACCTGGACCGGCCGGCGCTCGACGGGGCTGCCTCCATGGCCGACTGCCGGGGCGGCGCGGCTCGGAGAAGGCCCCGTCGAGCGCCCGGCCTGCCCCGGCCGCCGGCCGCGGGAGGGCCGGAAACGCCGATCGAATCGCGTGTCCGTGCGCGACCATCCAGATCTCCCTTGCGACCCTCCGCTTCGGCGACTAGGGTGCGCGCAGTCGTGCGCGAAAGCGTGCGGTGGCTCGGGGCGTAGCGCAGCCTGGTTAGCGCATCAGACTGGGGGTCTGAGGGTCGGTGGTTCGAATCCACTCGCCCCGACCGGCTCCAGAAGGCGAAGAGCCTCCTGGAGCCCGTTCTTTTTTGTCGGTCGCGCGCGAGCGGCGTTCACTCGCCGCGCGCCTGACGGACGAGCATCGCCACGCGCGTGAGGGCGAGGGTCGAGGCCTCGGGGTGCTCGAGCGCGTGCTGAGCTGCCGCGCCGATGCCGGCGAGCGCTTCGTCGATCGCGCGGAGCCGGGCCTGCAGCTCGTCACGCTCACGAAGGATCTCCACGCTGGTACGGGCCCGGGAGGTGCGCCGTGGCTTCGTCATCGTCTCGTCGTCTCCGGCGAGCGCGGCCGACGATCAGCCGCCCTGCGACGGCCCCCGAATATGGATCGTCCGTCGGAGATGGCCATGCGATCGTGGTGCGGCTGAGCGGAAATTCGTGCGCTAGCGTGTCGCTCCTGGTTCGCGCCTTGCTCGCCTACCGTCCATGCGAAAGACGCGAGCCGGACGTCGTCCGAAGATCGGTCCGAGCGACACGCCCGAGCTTCCCAAGCCGCCCATCCCGCCGCACGGTCCTTCTCCTCCGCAGGAGCCGGAGCCACCATCCTCGCGGCGTCCGATCCCGATCCCGGTCCCGCCGCAGCCCGAGAAGGAAGAGAAGCTCCGCCTCGAGTGACGTTCGTCCGCGCCGAGCGACGACGTTCGCCTTCGGTACGGGCGTTGCTGAGCTCGCGGCCCATGGATGAGATGACGATCTCGGGCGCGGAGTGCGTGGCGGCGCTCTGCCTCGCGGGCTTTCAGGTCACGAACAGGGACGCGGGCGGCGTGACGCTGCGCGGGCGTCGCGGCCAGATCGTCGTCGTGCCGGAGACGATCGTCCTCCCGCACGCGATGCTCGACGGACTGCTGGAAGAGGCCGCGATCTCGCACGAGCGCTTCTTGGCGCTGCTCTCCGAGGCGCCGACGCAGCCCGATCTCGCGACGCTCGACGAACGCGACAGCGCTCCGGGCGTGTAGCGCGACGCCGGCGATCGAGGCCGTCGCGATCGATCAGACGTTCTCGCGCATGCGGGCGCGCGTGCGGAAGGCTCGCTCGACGTGCTCGGCGAGGACCGATGGAGGGCACGGCTTCGAGAGGACCTCGTTGCAGCCGGCCGCGAGCGCGCGTTTCATGTTCGATGCGTCGGTGAACGCGGTGATCGCGATGATCCAGACGTCGCCGAGGTCGGGGAGTCGGCGAATCATCCTCGTCGCCTCGCAGCCGTCGAGGTTCGGCATCGCGAGGTCCATCAGGATGACCGACGGGCGCACCTCGCTCGCGCGCTCGACGCCCTCGATGCCGTCGACGGCGACGGCCACGTCGTAGCCGAGTCGGGCGAGGAGCATCGCGTAGAGATCGCGATTGTCTTCGTTGTCGTCGACGACGAGGACGGTGCGCGGTACCGATCGACGTCGCGCGCCCGAGCGGGTCGTCTGGAGGCCACCACGATCGTGGCTCCTCCGCTCGCGTCTGGGGCGTCGGCTCACTGCCTCACAAGGATGTCACTCGCGCAGATGTCCACAAGATGGCGCGTCGCCGCACGCGTCTGCGGCGACGCGGTCGTCGCTTCGCGGTGACGGTCGCGATCCGAAGCCCGCTGTGAACGCGCCCGGTCGAAGCCGTGTGCGGATCCGCTCACACGGATGTGGCGCCCGCGCAGTCTTCCCGCGTGGTCGGTGGCCGGCCGCTCTTCGCTCTCGGCGAGAGTGCGGCCTGGCGCTTCCCGCTGCGACCGATCACGTCGGCTGGCGCGCTCGGTCGACGACCGCGCAGACGAGGCCCGCGGCGATGGTACCCGCCAGCGCGCCGAGCAAGAGGCCGGCGGCCTCTCCCAGCATCAGGCTCGCGCAGCGGGGCACCGACGTCGCGACGATGCCGAGCGCCGCGCCGAGCGTGGCGTGGAGGCGATCCTTCGACGGGAGGCGCGCGAGCAGGCCTGCGACGGCGAGGCCCATCACCGTGCCGACGATCGCACACGCGCGCGACATGCTGCACTCTCCGAGCCCCATCGCGCAGCCGGCTCGGCAGCACGTCATGAACATGCTCGCGGGCGTCAGGGCCAGCGGCACGCCGAGGAGCGCGCCGATCCGTCCGCCGCGGAGGAGCCCGCCGCCTCGCCACTCGAGGAAGGTCCACGCGACGACGAACACGGGGATCCACACGAGGGCGGCCCGGCCGATCGTCGCGACGGCGACGAGGCCGAGGAGCGAGCCGAGCACGACGGCGCGGAAGAGCCCACGCCGTAGCCTCGCGGCTTCGTATGCGCGCCGTGCGCGCCGAGCGACATCCGAGACGACGATGGACTCCACTACAGGCCTCCGAGTAGGACACGAAGCCGCGCATACGCGCGGGACACGCGCTTGCGCAGCGCTGGCGAACGCGGACCGGACGCCTCTTCCGCGAGCTGACCTTCGATCGCAGCCGCAGAGACGGGATCGAGCGAGCGCACCGCCTCGCGCAGCATCGCGCGCATCTCGGCGAGCGAGAGCGCCGACTCCGGATCACCGTCGGCGGGCACGAGCTCGGCGTCTCGCTCGGGCCCTTCACGCGAGGCCGTCGCGCGGCGCTTTCTCGCCACCGCGTGGATCTCGTTCGCGGCGATCGCGTAGAACCACGGCAGCACGGGCCGTCCGGGCGTGAACTCGATCGCGCGCGCGAAGATGGCGGTCATCGTGCGCTGGGCGGCGTCCTCGGCGTCTCCGGGCTCGAGACGCTTTTTCGCCATCGCGAGCGCGCGAGGGTAGAGCGCCTCGAACAGCGGCGTGAACGCGTCGCGATCGCCGTCGGCGAGCCGGTCCATCAGATGGTCGAGCTCGGACTCCGGACGATCTCCGGAACGTGCCTCCGACGGACCGGCCACGGCTTCAGCGCTGGCTCACGCGATCGGCAGAGTGGTTGCAGCACGGCGAGCCCGGGTAGCAGCACGAGGCGCCCGGCTTGCAGCACGAGTCGCTCGCGTAGTGGCGGGCTGCCGCGGTGCCGACGGCACCGAGGGCGAAGGCGGCCGCGAGGAAGGGTAGAGCTCTCTTCCAGAGAGCGCGTGCTCTTTCGACGGTCATGCGATTCCTCCTGACCCTATTAGCAGGGACGGAGGCCGTCGTGACCGCCTTCTCGCCCGAATCGGCCGTCCCCCTCACCGGGGGCGGTCCGTCACTGGATCGCCGAGGCGATGAACGACCGGTACGCGTCGACGCGCGTGTCGACGCCGAACTGCGAGCAGGTCCGGTCGCCGTACGACGTCACGCCGACGAGGACGAGCTCGTTGGCGCTGTTCCGCGCGAACGCGGGGCCGCCGGAGTCGCCGAAGCAGGTGTTCTTGGTCCGGTCGGCGTACGCGAACTGGGTGCTCCCGACCTCGGAGACGGCGATCGACACCACGCGCTTCGTCCCGCTGCCGCCGCCCGTGTACCCGTTCGTCGCGCCGTAGCCGACGAACTCGAGCGTGCGGCCGACCCAGCTCGAGCTCATCGAGCTGTTGATCGCCACCGGAGCCACCGGCGCGTCCTCCGCGAGGATCACGACGCCGATGTCGTTCTTGATCGTGCGCCGATCCCACGACGGGTGCACGACGATGCGCGAGACGGCGACGGACGCCTGCGGGGAGCGCGCGTTGGGCCCGAACGCGAACCGGATGCGCGACGCGCTCTGGCCGTCGAGGCAGTGCGCGGCGGTGACGACCGCGCGCTTCGTGACGACGGTGCCCGTGCAGAACGGCGCGCCCCCGCGCGTCAGCGCACCGACGGCCGGGTAGGCGCTCGTGGCCTGGCCGCCGACGATCGCGTCGCTCGTGGCCTCGACCTCCTCGACGTCCGTGACGTCCGCGTCGGCATCGGTGCCGTCGACGGCGCACGCGCCGAGGGTCGCGGCGAGGGCCAACAGCGAGAGCTTCACGGCGCTGAGCTTGACGTCCTGCATGGTGCTCCTCCTCCTCGGGGCTGCCCGCGGTTCGTTCGGGGCGTCGGTTAAGAACCTCATCCTTGGCCCTCGCGGCAGTCCGTCGGCTGGACAGAGACCTTTTCCAAAACGGAAAAGGTAGGCAGGTGCGCCAAAGGGGCGACATGTAGGTGCAAAGCGTCGGTTTGGCCCAGTTTTCGGCGCGAAAATGGGCAAATTGCCCAGGGGCGGTGGTCGTGAGATCCACCACCATTCCATCCTCAGCGTACTTTTTCACACTGGGGCCGAGATGCAGCGAGATGCTTCTGAGACGCGAAAGACGGAGTGATGACGGGCGACTAACGCGTCGCAACAAGGCCTTTTCGGCGCGTCATCACCGTCCCCCCGTCAGATTTTCGTGAGGGAGTCGTCGAGCCACCGCGAGAGCACGGACTTGAGCATTCTCGCGGTCTTGGCCTGCACGCGGGTCGTGTGACACGCTAGGTAGATCGTCCAGCGCACCGACCAGCCCTCGACCTCGATTTCCACGAGCTCGCGGCGGGCGAGCTGCCCGCGCGCCGCGACGCGCGGCCCGAACACGACGTGGTCGGAGGAGGTCGCGAGCTCGAGCGCGACGCCGAACGTCGCCGCTGCATGACCTTGTGTGCGTTGCTCGAACGGAAACGGACACAGGTCGTGCCCGCTCGTGACGCGTGTATCTTGCAACAATAGCGGCATCACGAACGGGATCCCTCGTAGCGCCTCGGGGCTGACCGGCGGCGGCCCGAGCCGCGCCGCGAGGGACGGCCGCGCGAACAGGCAGCTCTCCGTCTCGCCGAGCCGTTCGTGCGTGTAGAGCTCGCCGAGCGAGCGATCGTCCGCGAGCAGCGCGACGTCGAAGACGTCCTCGAACGCGAGCGCTCGCGTCCTCACCGGATCGAGCTCGAGGCAGGAGAAACGGATCCCGCGCGTGTTCTTCGCGAGCACGCCCGCGACGGTGGAGCAGATCGACGACGGCGCAGCGACGCGGACCATCGGCGTCGCGTCGGGGCGGCTCTTCAGGTCCCGCACGCCGCGCGCGATCTCCTCGAGCATGGGGATGACGCGCAGACCCGCCATGCTCACTGCGACGCCTCGCGATCCACGCGCGAGGAGCTGCGCGCCGACGAACTCCTCGAGTCGAGCGACGGCCTTGCTGACCTGCGAAGGCGTCACCTGGAGCTGTCGGGCGGCCGCGGAGATCGAACGCGTGTTGTGGACGGTCAGGAACGTGACGACGTCATCGAAGCGAAGGCTCTCGGCATCGCGCATTGAACGACGGGGTAGTGAGTATCCTGGCGAGGAGCCGACGGCAACGCCGGCTTCTGGTCGCGGGAAGCAGGCGGCGACGCCCATGGCGTACGGCCGAGAGGGCGAGAGGCGATGCGGCTCGAGCGGTGGTCTCCCGTCCGCGCCCGAGCTCGACCTCGACCGCTGCCGATCCGCCCGGTTCGCCTCACGCATCCATCCAGAAACGCTCGAGATTGCGGGCGCTCATGCTCGCGCTCGCATTGGCATCCGGCGGTCGCACATTCACCAACATGATGGACGCCGGTGACGAGGTCGACCTCGACGCGAGCGCCACGTCGAACGAGCCGACGACCTCGGCGCTCGACGAGCCGGCTCACGAAGTCCCGAGGACGGACCGAGCGGAGGAGGCTCAGCTCGTGGTCCTCGAGGTCGGAAAGATCCGTTTCTTCGCCCGCCCCAAGGTCGACGTCCGGACGCCCCGGTCGATCGGCGACGTGCAGCGCTTCTCGTTCACGCTCGCGCCACGGAACCGCACGCTCGCGCGTCGCATCGCCGTGGGGAAGAAGCGTATGCCCGATGCGCGCGTCCGCGAGCGGCAGTGGGCCTGGGTCGAGCGTGTCGGACCCGCGGCGGACATCACGGCCGACCTCGGAGCGACGACCTACACGACGAAGACGCGCGGCGTGCGGCGCCAGAGCGAGGCCGTCGAGGTCGCGCACGGGACGTACGCGATCACGTCGCATCGCGATCACGCGCACCTTCTCTACGAGCTCGATCCCGAGCAGGGACCGGACACGAGCACGCTTCGGCGGCAGCTTCACATCGTCCCGCGCGCGAGCTACGTCGCGGCGGTGTTCAACCCCGACCGGGCTCGATATCGACCGCGAGCGCGTGCGCGCGACGTCGGAAGCCGAAAGCGGCCGGCGGAGGAGGAGCGCGCCGAGGTTCGCGCGACGGAGCCGACGGAGGAGGAGCCTCCGTTCGGCGAGCCGTCGCTCTACGACGATCAGCTCACGGACCGCTTCGGCAAGCGTCGCTTCGCGCCGCTCGAGCCGGCGCTCCTCGATCACGAGGGCGCCGAGCTCGTCCTCATCGGCGGCGGCGCGTCGCCGGTGGCCGAGAGCGCGGTGGAGAGCGTCCGGCCTCGAGGCTCACGTCGGGAGGAGGAATGGGCGAGGAGTCTCTCGTTTCCGAACAGACGCTGATCCCCCTCCATCTGGAGGAGACGGACGTCTCCGAGCTGCTCGAGGCGAGCCTCCGGCCGCTGATGGAGCAGGCCGCACGCTCGCGCATCGAGCTGCGCGTCGCGACCCTCGGCGAGGTCCCCGGCCTGCGCATCGATCGCGAGAAGATCGCGTGGGCGGTGACCACGCTCGTGGGGAACGCGCTACGGTACGTCGCCCGCGGCGACGAGCGCGGCGAGGCGGGCGGGTCCGTGCTCGTGCACGTGACCCGCGGCGATCCCGCCGAGAACATGGTCGCGATCTCCGTCCAGGACGACGGCCCGGGGATCCCGGACGACAAGCTCCCGTTCTTGTTCGAGCGCCGCCGTGGCGCCGTGCACGCCGACGGCCTCGCGCTGTCGCTCGTCCGTCAGATCGTCGCGGCGCACGGCGGTCGCATCGAGGTCGAGACCCGTCGCGAGCCCGACGAGCACGGGACGAGCATCACGGTCCTGCTCCCGATCCGCCAGTAGCGGGCCCGCGGTCCTCGTCCCTCGTGCCGTCACTCGCTCGGCGGGAGGACGCCGTCGCAGTAGATGCCGACGTCCGCCCACGAGTCCTTGATGTAGCCGATCTCGTCGGCCGAGTACCCGAGCGCTCGTGCCGCGTCGACCGTGCCCTGGCAGCCCTGCACGTACTTCGTCGACGACGTCCAGTAGCTCGCGTTCGCGAGGTAGAACACCTTCGCCGCGCGGCGCACGCCGTCCTTCGTCGCGACGCCCTCCGGATTGCCCTTCGTCGAGAAGCGCTTCGACATGCGGCAGAAGGCCTTGTTCGGCGGACCGGACGAGTAGTGCGGATCGAGGCCGGGCCTCATCTGCGACGCATGCTCGATCGACCGGCCGTCCTTCGACGGCGTGCACATGTACCGGAGCGCGCCGTTCGACCGGAAGATGTCGGCGCCGAGGTCCCAGTTCGGTGCGTCCTTGTAGAAGAACTCGGCGGTCTTGCCCGCGATGTCGGAGAACGACTCGTTGAGGCCCCCGGGCTCGCCGGAGTACGCGAGCCTCGAGTGCTTGGCCGTGAAGCCGTGGTGGATCTCGTGCGAGACGACGTCGAGCGCGCCGGACAGCGGATAGAACCTGTTCTTGCCGTCGCCGTACGTCATCTGGACGCCGTTCCAGAACGCGTTCTCGTAGTTCGTTCCGTAGTGGACGCGGCTGACGATCCGGAAGCCGTTGTCGTCGATGGAGTTGTGCCCCATCCACTCCTTCATCATCCGCAGCGTGATCTCCGCGTACCCGTGGGCGTCGTTGATCGCCGGGTCGGTGAAGCTCCCGAGCGGACCGCTGACGTCGCTGCCGGTCCCGCTCATCGAGTTCTTCATGTCCGTCGTGCGGAGCTGCGCCGTCGTCATGACGTAGCCGTCCGGGTGCGTCTCGACGTCGAGCTCGTCGTTCCAGTAGTGCGCGTGCTTGGCGTTGCCGCCGGGCCCGCTCGCCTGCGCGAGCGTGTGGATGGCGTTCCACCGAGCGAGCAGCTCGCCCGTCTTCGCGTCGAACACGTGGTTCCAGAGGCCGGGCGGGATGTCGCCCTCGAGCTCGTTGTAGAACTCGGTGCGGTACGCGACGTGCGAGACCGAGTCGGCGTCGACGTACACGATGCGCTCGACCGTCTCGCGCGACGTCGGCACCGCGCGCTCGCCGAAGCGATCCCTCTTCGCCAGCTCGAGGGCCTGCTCCGCGTCGAGCACGTCGGGCGTGCGCGGCTGGAGCAGGTACAGGTCGACGGCGAGGTTGCCCGAGAGCCCGATCAGCTCGGTGTCCGTCGCGTGGACGACGATGTCGGCGCCCCAGACCTTGAGGCTCTCTCCTTCGACCTCGTGCCGCTGCTCGAGGCGGACGTGCAAGAGGCCGTCCGTCCCCCTCGTGGACTCGAAGACGACGAAGCTCGCGTCCTGCACGCCGGCCTTCGCCGCGACGTCGACGGCATACGCGTGCGCGTCCGCGACGATGTCCGCGCTCCGCTGCTTGCGCGCGCCCCCGCTGCTCACCGGAGCGAGCGAGTCGCGGCTGTCCGATCGCTCGTCGGTGTCGCTCGTGGCCGAAGCCGGGGTTTGCGGCTCGGGCGCGCGCTCGAGCGACGACGAACGCTCGACGGTATCCGCGCAGCTCGCGAGCAACAGGGCGATGCCGATGAGCGAGAGCCTTCGCGTGGTGCGTTGCATGGCCGACATGCAACGTCGTGCGAGAGCACGTTCGAGGTCTCCCTCGCGTCACGCGCCGAGATCGCTCGCAGGTGTGCGCGTAGCTCGTCACACGGTCCGACGGGCACGTTCATGACGCTCGCGAGCCTCAGCATCCGATGGCGGTCGCATGTAGGATGCAGCGAACGGCGGGCGTTCGCGCGTGTGCGGAGAATGTGTGTGGCTCGGCGGTGAGACTGTCAGGCAGCAACGCGGCGCTAATCGCCGGCGTTCGGGCGCGCCGCGGTCATGACGATCACTTGACGTCGGGCCCGGGGCCGCCCGGCGTGACGGCCGTCTTGCAGCCGAAGATGATGTCGAGCTTCGCGCCCGCCGTGGCCTTCGCCGTCTCGCAGCTCGCGTTGCAGAGAATGATCTCCTTCGGCGCGTCGAGGTTGTCGTACCGCCAGCCGTTCGGGTTCGAGCAGTCGTGGCTGTACGCGAGCGTCGTCGCCGAGCCGCCGGGCGGCGTGAAGTTCACGTTCACCTTCGTGACGTCGAGCGTCTGACCGTCGGGCGGGGCGGGGAGGCCGTAGTTGCAGCCGAGGAGCGCGCTTGCGATCTGACCGAGCGCCGCGATCAGGTCGTCACTGACCTGCTTGGGGTTGTTCGTCGGGATCATGATCGCCTTGCCGGTCCCGCCGTTCTTCGCGAAGGAGTCGAGGTTGCCCGTGTGGGGGCCGACACCGATGACGTACGTCTTGATGCCCGCGGCCAAGCCCTTTGCGGCGACGGCGTCGACCTTGCTCACGTAGGCCGACGTCGGGCCGAGGTTCTCGGGGCAGCTATTGGGCTCGCCGTCCGTGGTGAGGACGACGGCGACGTTCTGACCGGTCTTCTCCTTCACCTCCTTCGCGGCCTCGATCGCGCCTTCGAGCGCGGGGACCGTGGGGGTGTACCCGCTCGGTCGTCGGCGGAAGGCTCCTTCGAATGCCGCTCGGTTCGGAAGCTGCGTCATCGACCCGACGGCCTCCTTGTACGCCGCCGCGCTGCACTCCGTAGAGTCGCCTCGGTTGATCGGGAAGAAGGCGAGAGCCGCGCTGATGTTCGCCGACTTCGGATCGCCGAAGAACGTCAAGAGGCCGTCCTTGACCGGACCCCAGCGAAGCGCCTCCGTCGACCCGCCGCCCGGTTCATGCACCATGCTCGTCGAGCGGTCGATCATGAACACGAGGTTGATGGGCCCGAGCGACGCGCCTGCATGCGAGCTCGCGCAGGCCGCGTTCGGGTCGATGTTCTCGACCACGCCGACGCCGCCGCTCGACCCGTCGCCGTTCTTGCCGTCATCGAATCCGTTGCCGTTGCCGTTGCCGCCGTTGCTGCCGCTGCCGTCGTCGCCGTCGGATCCACAGCCGACGAATGCGAGGACGCCGACAAGGATGCTCGCAAGAACGCGCTTCATCGCAGCACCTCCAACCCCCGGATGCTGCAAACTGTACCGTGCGGAGCCGGCGAGAGCCCAACATCCGGCGGCCGCGAGCCGACGTTTGTCGGCGGTTCGGGCCGTACGTATGCAAACTGCAACCGATGGTCGGACCTCCGGGGCGGGGGCGTACCTCGGCGCTCCCAGCTTCAGCGCGGAGCGTCTCGAGCGCGGCGCTCACGGACCTTGTCCTGGAAGAAGACGAAGATCCGGCTGCCGATGACGGCGGAGGCGACGAGCAGAACCAGCGCGGGGATGGCGACCTCGTCCTTTCGGAACGGGACGCCTCGGACGAGCTCGGTGATCACCCACGCGCTCGACAGCGCCCACACGAAGAACAGCACGAAAGTCCAGCGGGACGTCCCCGTCGTGTCCTGGCGAGAGGCCATGTGCGCACCTCGCCGGGAACGTAGGTCGTCGAAGGCGCCCTGTCGTACGTTCGCCGCTCGAGCCGTGCTTGCAGGGCGCGTACGGCTGATCTAGAGCGGGGCTCCGGGTGTCGCGGGCGACTGCCCGTGACAGGAGCTATCGAGGTTGGTCGGGCCGCCAGCCTCCTGGTGCGACGTGAGTTGCGCGGGAGGTTCCCGTGGGAGCAAACCTCGAAGTCGATCTGAAGCTGCCGGCGCCCCCCGAGGCGTCCCCCGCCGCGAGGCGCTGGGCTCGACGCCTCGTCACGCCGATCGAGTCCTTCCTCCACGTCGAGGCCTCGAGCGGGATCGTGCTGCTGGTCGCCGCTGCGGCTGCCATGATCATCGCGAACTCGAGGCTGGCGGACGCGTACCACCATCTGCTCGAGCTCCCGCTCGGGCTCCGCATCGGCAGCGTCGCCGTCGAGCGCCCGCTCCACTTCTGGATCAACGACGGCCTGATGACGATCTTCTTCTTCGTCGTCGGGCTCGAGATCCGCCGCGAGATCCACGAAGGCGAGCTCGCGACGCTTCGTCGCGCCGCGCTGCCGATCGTCGCCGCCGTCGGAGGGATGGTCGCGCCGGCGCTCCTCTACCTCGCGACGACCACGGGACATCCGGAGGTGAGGCGAGGGTGGGGCGTGCCGATGGCGACCGACATCGCCTTCGCCGTGGGCGTCCTCGCGCTCCTCGGGAAGCGTGTGCCCCCGGCTCTGCGCGTGCTGCTCTTGGCGCTCGCGATCATCGACGACATCGGGAGCATCCTCGTCATCGCGCTCTTCTATTCGGGGTCCGTCGAGCCGTCCGGCTTCCTCACGATCGCCGCCGGCATCCTCGGCGTCGTGCTCCTCCAGCGCTTCGGGGTCCGACGCGCATCGATCTACGTCGTGCCCGGGATCGTCGTCTGGCTCGGCTTCCTCGAGACGGGCGTGCACCCGACGATCGGCGGCGTCGTCGTCGGAATGCTCACGCCGGTCCGCTCGTGGCTCGGCGCGGAAGGACTGGTCGAGCTCGCACGCCGCTCCGCCGCGCAGGTCGAGCTCGAGAAGAACGAGCGAGGTCGGGTCTCGCCCGATCGTCTCGCGGAAGAGGCGGCCTACGTCGAGCTCGCGTGCCGCGAGGCATTCTCGCCCGCGCTTCGCCTCCAGCGTGCGCTGCATCCGTGGGTCGCGTTCGGCATCATGCCTCTCTTCGCGTTCGCGAACGCCGGTGTCTCGCTCGAAGGCTCGACGACGTCCATCGGCGTCGTCGGCGCCGGCGTCATCGTGGGGCTCGTCGCCGGAAAACCGATCGGCGTCCTCGCTGCGTGCGCGCTCGCCGTCCGGCTCCGGATCGCGACGCTGCCGATGGGCATCGGGTGGCGGGAGCTGCCGGTCCTGGGGCTCGTCGCCGGGATCGGGTTCACGATGTCTCTCTTCGTCGCGGCGCTGGCGTTCCCCGACGCGTCGCATCTCGCGGCGGCGAAGCTCGGGATCCTGCTCGCGTCCGTGCTCGCGATCGTCCTCGGGCTCGCGGCCGGTCGGCTCTTGCTCCGACCGCGTCCCGCCTCGGGCGCGACGACGGCGTCGGAGGCGGAGCAATCCGACGAGATGTAGCTGCGCCCTCGTCTTCGAGCCTTCCAGCAACGATGTAGGGTTGCATGAGCGTCTCGCGCACCGGTCGACGAAGGTCGCCACCGGTCCTCGGTCGATCCAACCCGGAGTCGTTCGGGTAACGGAAAATATGGTGTTCTCGAGGCGTCCGGCCCTTGGCATGATGGATGCTGAATCGGCGCGAGGACGTCCTTCAGCCATGGTGCAACCTGCATCCAACGTTGGTGCGCAGTCGACCGCCGAGCCCGAAGCGGCTGGAGAGAGACGGGCGCAACAACACACGCCGCTCTGGATGGATGTCCCCGAGCAGCCCTTGCACCGGACCGGGCTCGTCCGGTCGAGGCACTCGACGATGACGACGATCGCGCTGTTCGCGCTGATCACGGTCGGCGTGGCGGGCGCCGGCTTCGCGGGCATCGCGTTGTGGGGGCCGGAGAAGAACCTCAAGAGCCGGACGGCCCTCGCATCGACCGCTCCGGCGATGACGTTCTCTCTGCCGTCGTCGGTCGACGAACCTCCCGCGAGCGATCCTCCCGCGGCCAGCGCGTCGGCCGCTCCGGAGCCCTCTGCTCCTGCCGCCGCTTCCGCGGCCGCGCCCGCCAAGAAGAAGCCGACGAAGAAGTCGCCGCAGCGTCATCGGGGGAAGAAGAAGGCGCACTGACGCCGGCATCCATCACCCAGGCGCACCCATCTCGTGCGCGCGCGCGATGCACGGGTCGGCTCGGATGCTGCATCCCGATCGAGCATGGGCAGCTCTGCTCGTGTCCGACCCGTCGCGCGCTGTGTGCTCCTCGTCGAGGACAACGACGACGTCCAGTTCCTCACGACGTCGACGCTCCGTCAGTGCGGCTACGACGTGATACGCGCGGGTACGATCGAAGAGGCGCGCCGGGCGGCGCGCGCGCGCCGTCCGGACGTGGTGTTGCTCGACTGCTGCCTGCCCGACGGTGACGGGCTCGAGCTCGCACGCGCGTGGCGGGACGACGGCCGCATGAAGGACGTCCCCGTGATCGTCCTCACGGCGTTCTTCGCACGCCAGGACATCGAGGCCGCGCTCATGGCGGGTGCGGATGCGTTCCTCGTGAAGCCCTGCCCGGCGACCATCCTGGCGGAGCAGATCGAGAAGGTGCTCGCCGGCACACGGGTGTCGCAGACGCTTCGCGTCCGCACTTGAGCTCAGGTCGGGCCGGAAGCCGGAGCTTCGCGCTCGCCTTCGCTCTCGGAAGCCGGCGTGTGGACGACGCCTTCGCGCGGCTGGTCGAGCTCGCGTTGCTCGTGGACGTCCTCGGGCCCCGGCTTGTCGGCGGCCTGCTCCTTGGGATCGGGCGACCGCCTGCGGCGTGAGCTTTTCATCTCGGTTTGCTCCCTTGCGCTCGTCCGGCGGCGCTCGTGACGGCTCGTTTGCTCGGTCAAGCAACCGAGGTGCCCGGAACTCCGCGATTCGACGAGAGGTTTTCGGGGTGGGCGGGGTCCGATTCGCGCGCTATGAGAGAGATGACCGCGGGGGCAGCGGCTTCGTGGCGCAGCTTGCTTCGATGGGTATGTCGAAAGACATCCACCGCTGGATCCTCGACTCGTGTCCCACTCGTGACAGAACGCCACCTCCGTGGCATCTTGCCTCGTCCAAGCCGCGAGAGGACTTCGACTTAGGTGGGGGCTGCTGCGGCTGCGTGGTTGGTACGACCCATGCTGCCGCGACTCGTCGCGCAGCAACCAGCAGAGCTGTAGCGTTCGTGAACAGCCGGTTGCCGAGCGGGCGCGAGCTCGTCGTTTCGTTCCGAATTCCTCAGAGGTGTTGAAGATGAAAGGTCACATCCTGGTCGTCGACGATGAACAGGAGACCTGCGATTTGCTCGAGCTATCGCTCGGCCGGCACGGCTTCAAAGTGACGACGTCGACCAATGCTCAGCGCGCGCTCGAGCTCGTCGCGGAGCAGGACTTCGACGTGGTGCTCACCGATCTCAGCATGCCGGAGATGAGCGGCCTCGACTTGTGCGAACGCGTCCTCGGCACGCGCCCCGACATGCCCGTCGTCGTCATCACCGGGCAGGGGAGCCTCGAGACCGCGATCGGCGCGATCCGCGTGGGGGCGTACGACTTCATCACCAAGCCCGTCGATCCGAAGCTGCTCTTCTTGAGCGTCTCGCGTGCCATCCAGCATCGCCGCCTCTCCGACGAGGTGAAGCGCCTGCGTCAGGCGGTCGACGGCGACCTCGGCGATCAGCGTATCGTCGGCCAGAGCGCCGCGATGCGGCGGGTCTACGAGCTCATCAACCGCGTGGGCGAGAGCGATGCGTCGGTCCTCATCCACGGCGAGACGGGCACCGGCAAGGAGCTCATCGCGCGCGCCATCCACGCGAAGAGCCGTCGCAAGAACGGGCCGTTCGTGGCGATCAACTGCGCCGCCGTCCCGCACTCGCTCCTCGAGAGCGAGCTGTTCGGTCACGCACGGGGTGCCTTCACCGACGCGAAGGCGCAGCGCACGGGTCTCTTCGTGCAGGCGAGCGGCGGGACGCTGTTCCTCGACGAGATCGGCGAGCTGCCGATCGACGTGCAGCCGAAGCTCCTTCGCGCTCTCCAGGAGCGGAAGGTGCGCCCGGTCGGCGCCAACTCGGAGATTCCGTTCGACGCGCGCATCGTGGCCGCGACGAACCGCAACCTCGAGGACGAGGTCTACGAGAAGCGCTTCCGCGAGGACCTCTACTACCGCATCAACGTCGTGAAGATCGACGTGCCCCCGCTCCGGGAGCGCGGCGGCGACGTCCTGCACCTCGCGCAGCATTTCCTCAAGCAGTTCGCCGAGCGCAATCAGAAGCCGACGCTCGAGCTGTCGACGACGGCGGCCGAGAAGCTGATGGCGTACAACTGGCCGGGCAACGTCCGCGAGCTCGAGAACTGCATGGAGCACGCGGTCGCCCTCGCGCGCTTCGATCAGATCACGGTCGAGGATCTTCCCGAGAAGATCCGCGCCTACCGCGCCGAGCGCTTCGTCGTGGCGGCCAACGATCCGACCGAGATCGTCACGATGGACGAGCTCGAGCGGCGCTACATCCTCCGGGTCCTGTCGCTGGTCGGCGGGAACAAGTCGCGCGCCGCGCAGGTGCTCGGCTTCGACCGGCGCACGCTCTACCGCAAGCTCGAACGCTACGGCGCCGCGGGCGCCGCCAGCAGCAGCGGCGACGGTCACAACAAGGCGGAGGCGGATCTGCCGCCGTCCTGACGTCGGTCCTCGGTCCTCGGTCCTCAGCGACCTCAGCGATCGACGACGGTCGGCGCCGAGCGGCTGCTCGGGACGCGTTCGACTTTGCGACTTCGCGAGTCGCAACGGCAGGCAAACGCGCGAAGCGCGCGCCGTTCGCCATCGCGTTCGCGTTGCGGCCGCTATCGAGCGAGAGGCTCACCCTTCTTCGCCGAGTGCGTTCGCAAGTCGCTCGGCGCTGCCGGTCTCCGCCGCTGAGGGACTGAGGACGGAGGACGGAGGACCGAGGACTCAGCGAGGCAGCGTCATCAGGACCGCCGCACCGCGGGATCCGCGGCGACCGGGCGGGAGCGTGCTCGGTTCGACGCGCAGGTCGCCGCCGTGCGCGGCGAGGACGTCCTTCGCGACCGAGAGCGAGAGACCGAGGCCGCGCACGCAGGACCGCGGCGCGAATCGCTGGCCGAGAGTCGCGAGCGCGTCGCTGGCGAAGCCCGGGCCGTCGTCCTCGACGCGGATGACGAGCTCGCCCTCGGTACCCGACTCGACGCGCACGGCGACGCGGGAGCTCGCGAGCCGCAGCGCGTTGCCGATCACTTCACGGATGACGGACGTGACGAGACGTCGATCGACGTTCGCCGTCAGGTCCGCGTCGGGAGCGTCGCAGGTGGTCATGATGTCGCGCCGTCCGTCGATCGAGACGGCTTGTTCGAGCGCGTCTTTCACGATGTCCCGCAAGTCTTCGCTGCTCGTCTCCGGCGTCACCGCGCCTGCCTCGAGGTCGGCCGTGAGCGCGAGCTGCTCGGACAAGCGCAGGAGCCGGCGAAGACCGCGGCGCGCCATGGCGACCAGCTCGGGCCGGTCGCTCTCGGTCGCGAGCTCCTCGAGCACCGTCATCGTCACGCCCGTGGGAGACGCGATGTCGTGCGCGATGCGTCGCAAGAACTGCGTGCGCAGATGCATCGATGCGTCGTCGGACGCGCGATCGGCATCGGTCGCAACGGCAGGGGTGCTGGGCTTGGTGGCGCCCGTCTGGCGGACGCCGCGCTCGCTGGCGTCGATGAGCGGCTGGACGGTCATGCTGCCTCGCTGAGAGGAGGGGCCCCCTCGCGAAGGGGGAACGGGTTCCCCTCGTCGGAGGGGTTTTTTCCACAAGCAGAAAGGAGGCCACCACGGGTCAGCTTCGCCATTGGCGGCGTGGTGCGTCGCGACGCCGTTTCGCGCGTGGCGGAAGGCATCACGTGGGGCGGTCGTGGAGCCTCGTGTTCGTGCGCTCGAGGTCGGATCGCAGGCCCTCGCGCGTGGCACGCGTCGCGCAAAGCGGGCGCGCATGCTGGGGGAGAAGGCGAAGGGAGTCCGAAGGAAGCTCCGAGCGCTGCGACGTTCCAAGCGTGATTGGGGATTTCCTCCGGAGAGCGGGCACCGAATCGATGCGCAACGCACGTCGAAGCCCGCGAGCTCGCGAGCAACGAGCGCGAGCGTGAAGCCCGCGTCGAAGGGCGTGGCCGAAGTCGCGCTCGCGATCGCATCCGCGTGCGCAGCTTGCGTCGCCGGGCTCGAACTGTGCGCGCGCCGAACGCGCGACGAGAAGATCGCCGTCGCCGCCCGCGACGCTGCCGGCTCGCTCCGGTCACTGCAAGAAGCGACGATCGCCGCTGCCGCTGCCCGCGGCGTCGACGCTCGCCCCCGTGCCCGTACGTGCGATCGGCTCCGCTGGGAATGGCTCGCTTCGACGGCGACGGTCGTGGACGGGAGCGCCGACGCCAGGCTGCTCTCCGAGTGCGCCCGCATCCTCGCGGACGTCGTCGCGTCGACCCGAGGCACGAACGCGCTCGGTCCCGTGATCCCCGCGCGCCTGCGCCTGGCCTCGGCGGAGGCCTACTCGCTCTCGCTCGCGCTGCGGCACGAGCAACGTCGGGAGCTCGCGCTCGCTCTCGGGTGACCTCGGGTCCTCGGCGCTCTCGGACGGGCGCCGCGAGCCGAAGGCCGTTCAGCGGCGGGCAGGGAACGTCACGAGCGTGCGCGGACCTTCGGGCGTCAGCTCGGTGCCGAGCTGACCGCCCTGCGCGACGACGAGGCCCCGCGCGATGAGGAACGCGAGCCCTCCGCGGCTCTCGTCGTGCGCGGTCGCGCTCGCCGAGGCGCGGGCAGGCGAGGAGCGCAGGGTGAAGACGACCTTCTCGTCGGCTCGTTCGACCCCGAGGCGGATCATGCCGCCCTCTCCGGTCGTCTTCAGCGTGACGAGGACGAGCTTCGTCAGGGCGTCGACCGTGCGCGCCTTGTCGAGCTCGACGGTCGCGTCGTCGGCGATCGCGCCCTCGTCGAGGGTCGCGCCCTTCTCTGCGACCGCGGGCCGGGCCTTCTCGATCGCGGCGCGAGCGATCGCGCCGGCGTCCTCCGGCTTGCGATTCAACTCGACGGCTCCCGCCTCGATGCGGCTGGCTTCGAGCAGGTCCTCGATGAGCGCCTGCATCCGCACGGACGCTCGGTCCATGCGCGCGAGGAGATTGAGCGCCCGCGTCCGGTCGAGCTCGGGACCTTCGAGATCATCGCGAAGCAGACCGGCGCTCATCGCGAACGTGTTGAGCGGGTTGCGCAGATCGTGAGCGACGCTCGCGAGCAGCGCCTCCCTCACGCGGGTGGCTGCGCGGAGCTCGCTGCGCATCTTCACGGCGTCGAGCGCGAGCTCTTCGAGGAGCGCGAGCACCGTCGAGGCCGGAATCGACGCATCGCCGAGCTGGGCCGTCGCCTCGGCGATGGCCGTGCGCACGTCTTCGGGTGTGGCCGCGGCCTTGAGATGAGCGGCCGTCCAGGTCAAACCCTTGCCCGTCATCGTCGCTGCGAATACCACCGCCGGCGGGAAGGGGCCAGCCCGGACGGTCGAGCTCGCACGCCGCGGCTGCGCGCGCTGTCGCTTCGTGGATCAGTCGAGCAGACGCGTCCCTTCCTCGACGAAGTCGCCGGACCCCCATGCGAGCAGCGAAGCGATCTCGCTCCGCAACAGCGCGAAGCGCATGTCCGCCGGATGGATCGCGATGCGCGCCGGGGCCCATCGCCGCGCGGGCCGAGCCAGCCTGCACCATGCGACGGTCGAGAAGAGTCGCGCCGGAGTGCGGCTCGCGAAGTTGAGGACCACGCTCGGGCGCGATCGCTTGCGCGCCGGATCGTAGACGCGGAGGTGATCCTCCGTGAACCGGTAGCCGCGCTCGCCGAGCAGCTCGAGGACCCATCGAGGCATCGACCACGCCGGCGGCACGAACCCGGCGATCGCGAGCCCCGCCTCCTTCAACATGCGCTCGCCGTCGTCGAGCCGCGCGATCGCCTCTTCGCGCGACACGTCGCTGAACTCGGCCTCGCTCGCGGAGACCACCTTCTGAGCGAACGCGTGCCGAAGCCGCGCCCCGATTCCGCGCCCGTCCCCGCTCCCTTCTTCGCGCGCCGGATCCTCCCAAGCGCGCGCACGATGGTAGTAGCCGTGCAGGTAGATCTCGTGCCCGTCGCCCGCGAGCGACCGCAGCTTGTCGACGAAGCGAGGGTGATCGGAGAGACACGCCCGCCCGTGGAAATCCGGCACGACGAGCAACGCCGGCCGCACCCCCGCCGCGTGAGCCATCTCGAGCGCGAGATCGACCTCGCGTTCCCAGGCGGGGGAGACGTCGTGGATCGAGACGTGGGTGGGCATGACGATCAGGCTCCAGGCTCCAGGCTCCAGGCTCCAGGGGAGACGGGCTGGTAGGTCATCGCGCTTCGCGCACGAGTCGGTGAGCTGTCAGGCATCTGGCTCAGCGGGACCGGGCGACAAGCGCGAGGCCATGGCCTTGCCCACGACTCGGTGTTGCCGGTGTCATCAGGCTCGTTCGTCGTGCAATGGCTTACCAAACTGGAGCCTGGAGCCTGGAGCCCGGAGCCTCCCGCCGTCAGCTCTTCCACTCCGCCGGCGTCTTCGTCCCCGCCTCGCTCTGTGCCGCTTGCTGGCGGGCCATCTGGATCGCCTCGTACTCGCCCTCGAACATGACGAGCTGCTCGGTCACGATCTCGTAGTTCTTCTCGTTCATCTCGTTGTCTTCCGCCCACGACATCTCGTGCATCTGGCGGCGGATCTCCGCGAGCTTGTCGCAGATGTTGCCGAGACGTTCGACGTCGACCTGCGTGCGCGGCTTGCCGGCGAAGTGCTGGCGGTATTCGTCGAACAGCTTGTTCGCGGCGGAGCCGAGCTCGCCCATGATGTCCGGCATCGGCGTGGACTGGCGGACCTTGCGGATCTGCGCCAGCTCGCTTTCGTACATCTTCAAGCGGTCGGCGACGATCTCGATGTTCTTCGTGTTGAACTCGAGGTCGAGCCCGCCGTCACGAAGCGAGACCATCGCCTCGTGGATCTTCTTCAGCGAAGAGACGACCCGCATGAGGAGGCCGGGGCGGCGAGACACGCGCGGCTCTCCGGCGAAGTGGATCTGGTAGATGGCGAACTGCGAGTTCGCGAGCGTCGCGAGGATGCTGGCGCGCTGGGCGGGATCGCCGCTCTTCTGCGCCTTGTCGATGAGATCGATCTCCGACTGGTAGCGCGCGAGGTTGGTCCTCACCACCTCGCGGTCGCGCTCGAACTCGTCGCGCGGTGTCTCCTCGAGGAGCGCCGTCATGCGCTTCTCGATCTGCTTGAGCTCGTCGACGAGCTCCCCGAGGAGCGCGAGGTCGCGCGTCGCGCGGTTCTTCCCGGCGAAGTGACGACCGTAGCGGGCGAAGACGAGGTTCGCGCTCGTGGCCTCCTGGGAGAATGCCTCGAACTTCGGCCCGACCTCCTGGGCACGGACGATCGCGGCGCGCTCCTGCGTGTACAGCCCCAGGCTCTGCACGGTCGCTTCGCGGAGGCGTACGAGGTCGGGCCCCTGGGCGGGCGCAGGGATCTGGTCGATGCGGTTCAGGATCGAGGTCCCGCGCTCGATGATTCGATCGAGCTGCGCGACGTCGCGCGTGAGGCGCGGCTGCCCCGCGAAGTGCTCCTGGTATTCACGGTCGAGCTCTTCCAGCTCCTTGCCCAGACTCTCGACGATCGTCGCCATGCCCTCTCCTGCCTGCGAGCCTGCGACACTTAGCACGAGGCCGCTTTTTCACGAAGTGCCGTGGGCTTAAGATGCGGCGCCGATGGCGAAGGACCGGAAGCGCAGGAAGGCGGGGCGCAGCCGGCCTCCGCTCCGCCCGCACTCGGGCGACGACCGACAGCACGGCGGCTCGAGCGGCAAGGCGCCGGAGACGAAGGGCGAGGCGGCGAAGGGCGGTGGCTGGAGTCTCCGGCGCGCGTGGGAGCGTCTGTCGCCGCGTGCGCGGCGTCGGCTTCTCTTCGCCTCGCCCGCGCTCCCGCTGTTCTTCGTCGGGTTCGTCGCCTGGATGATCGTGATGCCCGGCACGAGGCATCGAGGCCCTCTGCCTCCGCTCGACGACCACGAGCGGACGCTCGCGGGGATGCTGCGGTTCGACGTGACGAAGCTCGCCGGGGAGATCGGCGAGCGGAACGTCGACCGCAAGGGCACGCTCGACCGCGCGTGGAACCACATCGAAGACGTGATGTCGGCCGCGGGCTACGAGCTCAAGGCGCACCGTTACACGGTCGACGGTCGCACGGTCGCGAACCTCGAGGCGGTCCGCGAGGGGCACGGTCGCGCGAGCGAGATCGTCGTCGTGGGCGCTCACTACGACAGCGCGCAGGGCGCGCCGGGCGCCGACGACAACGCGAGCGGCGTGGCCGTCCTGCTCGCGCTCGCGCGCGCGTTCGACAAACCGCAGTATCGGACGATCCGGTTCGTCGCCTTCGTGAACGAAGAGCCGCCGCACTTCGAGAGCGAGTCGATGGGCAGCCTGCAGTACGCCAAGGCGTGCAAGGCGCGGGGCGACGACATCGTCGCGATGATCAGCCTCGAGTCGCTCGGCTACTACCGGGACGAGCCGGGGACGCAGAAGTACCCGCCGATCGTCTCGTGGTTCTATCCGGACCGCGGCGACTTCGTGGCGTTCGTCGGGAACGTCTCCTCGGGCTCGCTCGTGCGCGAGGCGATCGGCACGTTCCGCTCCGCCGTGAGCTTCCCATCGGAAGGCGCCGCGCTGCCGTCGTTCGTCCCGGGCGTCGGCTGGAGCGATCACTGGTCGTTCTGGAAGGCGGGCTATCCGGCGATCATGGTCACGGACACCGCTCTGTTCCGGAACCCGAACTACCACACGCCGAACGACAAGCCGGAGACGCTCGACTACGAGCGCCTCGCCCGCGTCACGTCGGGGCTCATCGCGGTCGTCGGCAGGCTCGCACGCTGACGGGCCGGGGCGCGGTCCGCCTCGCGACTTCGCAACGACGTCAATCGGCGGTCCACACCTCGGTGCCGGGCGGCACGTCGTCGGGCGCGAGGTCGGGCAGGCGGATCATCGCCCAGGGCGGGAGCGGTCCGCGCACGTGCGAGACCTCGAGCTCTGCGCGGACCGTGCGCTCGCTGCCGTCCGGGAAGCGGAGGACGACGTCGAACGTGCCTCTCGGCTGCTCCTCCGCGGTGAACCGCGGCGCGAGCAGCACGCCGCGTCCGCGCGCGACGAAGGCCTCCTCGGTGACGAGCAGTCTCTTCATCTCCGTTCGGGATCCCTCGGAACAAAAGCACGGCGCCGCGCGCGTGTGGATCGCGTGCGGCGCCGAGCGTGGGTCGTTCGTGGTTCTTGCGCGCGCTCTCAGTGCTTGCGACGACGACCGCGCTTCATCGCCGCGAGGACCGCGCCGAGGCCGAGGGCGATCGCGAGGCCGTTGCCGGGCGCGGAAGCCGTCGTCGAGCAGCCGCCGTCGTCGGTCGAGGCGGGCGTCGAGCCGCCGCTCGACGAGCTCGCGCCGCCGTCGCCGCCGCCGCTGCCGTCGCCGTTGCCGCCGCCGCTGCCGTCGCCGTTACCGCCGCCGCCGGCATCGCCGCCGCCGCCGTTCTCCGGCGGGCACTTCTCCTCGCCGTCCTCGCGGAGGATCTGGCCGCGGATCTCGCCGCCCGGGTGCGCCTCGCTGTGGATGTTGATGTAGTACTTGCCGGCCTCGAGCAGCGCGACCTCGCTGTCCTCGAGGATGGTCTCGAACTCGTGCGGAGAGGTCAGCTCCTCGCCCTCCTCTCCCGTGCTGAGGTCGAACGTCGGATCGGGGTTGTTCTCTCCGCAGGCCCCCTCGTGGATGTGAGCCGCCGTCGGCGTCACACCCTCCCAGGTCAGGGTGCCGGAGAAGCGCTTCGTCTCGGTGTCGAACTCGATCACGGCCTCGCCCTTGGCCGCCGTTTCGACGGCAGGCACCTGCTGCTGGCCGTTCAGTGTCGCCTTGTACTTGACGATTTCGGCGCTCGCCGTGCCTGCCAAGAGAAGGAGGCCAAGCGTGCTACCCAGGACAAGAGATTTCTTCATGGGTCGTACTGTCGCGTGGGAAGCGGCACTCGGCAACCTTCCGGGCCGAAATCGCTCGCACATGATCTTCGTGTCGTGGGGCGTTGCTGGAAATCACACCCTGACAAGTTCCTTGGTTTTCGCAGGGTTCGCCGTCGAGAGGCGCTGCGGACGGGCTCGAGAAGGCCTTCGGAGCGGCCCGGATCGGCCCGCGGAAGAGCCGTTCGCATGAACCTGTAGAGTGCACGTAAGAGGGCGCGGTCCGTCACGCGGCGCGCCGCCGACGCTCGAGCAACTCCGTGTAGAGTGCAATCTGTTCCTCGAACTGCTGGCGCACGGAAGGAAGCCGCGAGGCGGTGCGGACCGCGGCCGTGCGGAGAGCGTCGCCGTCGCGCGCGACGCGATCGAGGAGCCGCTCGACGGCGTCGGCGCATGCTCGCGCGTCGCCGGCCGGATACCGTTCGCCGCTCGACGGGTCGTGCATCTCGGCGGCGCCGCCGTCGTCGGGGACGACCGCCGGCAGACCGCAGCTCAGCGCCTCGGCGATCGAGAGGCCGAAGGTCTCGAACGGGCACGCGTGCACGAGCGCGTCGGCGCTCGCGAGGCTCCGCGCGAGCGCGGCGCGGTCCTTCGTGAAGCCGGCGAAGACGACGTCGGCGGCGAACGCGCCGTCTTCCCCGTTCGCGACGCGTGCGCGCATGCGATCGCGCTCGGGCCCGTCGCCGAACAAGACGAGGATCGCGTCACGACCGCGCGCGCGGACGCGCAAGAAGGCGTCGATCACGACGTCCCAGCGCTTTTCGATCGCGAAGCGCCCGACGCCCACGAGCACGGCGGTGCGGCTCGCGGGATCGCGTCCGGCGAGCGCCAGGAGCTCGCGTCGTGCTTCGGTCGACCGCGCCTCGGGCTTGAACACGTCGCGCTCGATGCCGAACGGACGATGCACGACGTTCGGGACGCCGTGGGCGACGAGCTTGCCGACCTGCCAGGCCGACGCGACGAGCGTGGCATCGCAGCGCCGGGCGATGGCGCGCACGAGGGCCCAGAGCGGCGCGGTCGCGGAGCGAACGAAGGGCGAGGGGAGGAACGGGACCTTGTCTTCGAGGACGCCGCCGTACGTGTCGATGAAGTCGGAGTGCCACTGGAACGTGCGGACCCCGAACGTCGCCGACGGACAGAGCAGGGCCCCGAGCGCCGCCATGTACGGCGAGTGGATTTCGAGGACGTCGGGACGCTCGCGCGCCACGACCTCTCGAATTTTGCGTGTATTGAGCAACAAGTGATAGCTCGGGTCGTAGGGGGAGGCAGGGCCGCGGATCCGGACGACCCTCGCGCATCCGTCGCTTGCTGCCGCTCCCGACCGTGCTAGACGGCGCCCGCCAGCTTCTTGCTCCGCCCCGACGGCCGCCCCGCCGTCGAGGTCGTCGACTGCGCCGGGGGCGACGACGACGTGCTCGTGACCGAGCTGGCACAGAACGTGACCTTTGAGAGCCAGATGGCTTCGAACCCCGCCACCCCTTTCGGAATAGAATTCCGTAACGTCGACGACCTTCACCGCGATCACCCTGCCGGCCAGTCCGCCGCCGCGCAGGTGCTTACGCAGCGAGCCCCGAGGCCCAGGTCGGCGTTTTCACGAGCTTCCGTCGCCGCCAACGAGACGAGCGAATCGCCGTTCGCATCGCTCTCGGCGCGGCACGGGCGCCCGCTGCGGGTTGGCATCCTCAGTGATTTCACGCGAATCCCGTACGCGAACGGTGCAGCGTTCCAGACACGGTTCCTGTACCAAGAATTGCGTCGGTGTGGTCACGAAGTCACACTGATCGGCCCGCGTGACCCCGACGCCCGGCCGGAGGACCTCGCGCCCGGCACCATCGAGCTTCCGAGCGTCCCGCTCAAGACGTACCCGGGGCTTCACCTTCCGCTGCCGACGGAGCGGTGGGTCTACGACCCGAGCCGCTGGAACTTCGACATCCTCTTCGCGCAGGCCACGAACCTGTCGCTGCACTTCGGCGTGTGGCTGCGCAAGATGCGCGGGATTCCGCTCATCTGCGTGAACACGACCCATCTCTCGGCGGCGTACGACGTGCTCCTGCCGGAGAGCCTCAAGAAGCTCGGATGGGTGAACACGGGCCTCGAGCTCGCGCTCAAGAGGCCGTGCGAGAACCACTTCGCGAACATCTACAACAACTCCGACGGCCTCGTGGTCCTCTCGGAGGGGCTTCGCTCGTACTGGCGCGAGCGCGGCGTGACGTGCCCGATCCACGTGATCCCGCGCGCGGTGCAGCCCGAGATCTTCGATCGTCCGCTCGGCGACGATCCGTACACGCACCTCGAAGGCGCCGCGTGGCGAGGCGCGCGCCTGCTCTGCGCGGGACGCCACACGCGTGAGAAGAGCCAGGACCGGATCATCCGCATCTTCGCGCGCCACGTCGCGCCGGTCGATCGCGACGCGACGCTGACGATGCTCGGCGAGGGCCCCGACACCGACTACTACAAGCGCGTCGCGCGCGAGGAGGGCGTGGCGCATCGCGTGTTCTTCCCCGGCGAGGTGTCGTTCGTCGACATGCCGGACTGGTACGCGTACGCCGACCTGTTCGTGCACGCGTCGCTCAGCGAGACCTACGGCAACGTCCTCGGCGAGGCGCTCTGGTGCGGAACGCCGACGGTGGCCTTCGCGGACGGGATGGGCGTCTCCTCGCAGATCAAGGGCGGCGTCAACGGCGTCCTCCTCTCGCCCGGCAAGGGCCGGCGCGAAGAGCGCGAGGCCGACGCCGCGTTCGGTCGGGCGATCCTCGATCTGCTCGCCGATCCGCAGGAGCGCGCGCGTCTCGGCAAGGCCGCCTCGAAGATCGCCCGCGAGCGCAGCTCCCCGGCCGCGGTCGCGGCGCGCATCGCGGACGCGTTCCGGCACGCGCAGGAGCACGCCGCCGCCTGCCGCATCGGCGCCGCCGCCGAGGGCCCGCGTGTGCTCCAGTGGCTCGCGACGTTCGAGCACTTCCGCTCGTGGGCCGCGATCAACGGGGGCGTCTACCTCGTCGGCCACCTGCGTCCCGGCCAGAACATGAGGACGAAGGCCGAGCTGCATCCGCAGATCGCGAGCTGACGCTCCGCGCTGCGAGCTCGGCCCGCTCGGACGCGGGCTCGACCGCCAGGGGCGGGCTTCTTGCACCCGCTCCCGGCATGGCGCATCGGAGCTTCTCGATCGTCGATGCGATCGCCCACGGATGGGAGACGTTCAAGCGCAACGTCGGACCGTCGCTGGTCGTCGCGGCCGGGACGCTCGGCACCACCCTGATCGCGAACGAGCTCACGCGCGGCGCGCAGCGACGCGAGCTCGTCGTGCTCGTGCTCTCGTTTGGCCTTCTCGCACAGCTCGTCCAGATCTTCTGGTCGTACGTGTGGATCCGTCTCGCGCTCACGCTGCACGACGGGCACAAGCCGCGCGCGGCGGAGGTCCTGGGCGACCTCAAGACGTTCGTCGTGTTCGTCGCCGCGGCGCTCCTCTACATGGTGATCGTCACGCTCGGGCTCGTCGTGTTGATCGTCCCCGGGCTCTACCTCGCCGTCCGCTACGCCTTCGTGCCGTTCCTCGTCGCCGATCGCCGCGCCGACGTGCTCGGCGCCTTCGCCGAGAGCTCCACGCTGTCACGGGGCGCGCGCTGGAAGATCTTCTTCTTGTTCGTCGTCCTCTCCCTGCTCAACCTCGCCGGCGGGACGTTCTTCGGCCTGGGCCTCTTCATCACGCTGCCCGTCAGCGCGTACGCGCTCGCGATGGTTTATCGGCGCCTCGTCGTGTGCGTGGAGGAGGAGAGGGCGTTCATGACACCACCGGCACCGGTGCCGGTGTAGTCAGACCTCAGTCCTCAGACCTCAGTCCTCAGCTTTTCGCCCTGTCCTCCTGAGGGCTGTCGGCGCGCCTGCTACGTGCTCGCGCATGGCTCCCAATCACGTGATCGAGACCCACGCCATCTCTCGAGAGCTGGGGAAGAGGAGCAGGAGGCGCGGGCAATCGATGTGTCTCGGCCTGGCCGCTGCGCGCCGGCCGTTACCGCATGTAGTCCGTTGCAGGATGCACCCGCTGAGGACTGAGGACTGAGGACTACCGACAGGCGCCCGTGTACGCAGACCTGCCAACCTTGATCTGAACCAGCCCGTAAGCGATCCTTGCTTGCATGGGGAGCTTCGTACCTCCCCCCACGACTGCGCTCGCGCCTGGGGATCGCCTCGATCGGTACGAGCTGCTCTGCGTGCTCGCGCAGGGTGGAATGGGCACGGTCTGGCTCGCGCGCATCACCGGCAAGCACGGGTTCGAGCGGCTCGTCGCGCTGAAGACCATCCTCGCGACGTACGAGAACGACCGGCAGTTCTGCGACATGTTCCTCGACGAGGCGAGGATCGCGGCGCAGGTCGATCACGAGAACGTCGTGAGGACGCTCGAGATCGGGGAGGAGCGCGGCGTGCTCTATCACGTGATGGAGCTCGTCGACGGCGAGTCGCTGCGCAAGCTCTATCGGGACATTCGCTCCGTCGGCGCGCCGTTCCCGCTCGCCGTCGCCTTGCGCATCGCGGCGGACACGTGCGCGGGGCTCCATGCGGTGCACGAGCTGCGCGGTCCGGACGGCAGGTACCTCGAAGTCGTCCACCGTGACGTCTCTCCCCAGAACATCCTCATCACCGTCCGTGGGACGGTGAAGCTGATCGACTTCGGCGTGGCGAAGGCGCGCGAGCGGCGGACCGAGGAGACGACCGCGGGCACGCTGAAGGGAAAGATCGAGTACATGGCGCCGGAGCAGGCGCGCGGCGAGCGCATCGATCGACGGGCGGACGTCTACGCCGTCGGTGCGGTGCTCTACGAGCTGCTCTCCGGCGAGCCCGTCCGGAACACCGAGGACGGGCGCCAGCTCCTCGCGCTGCACGAGCTGATGACAGGCGCGCCGTACGAGCCGCTGCATCCCTCCGTGCCCCTCCCGGTGCGGGCGCTCGTCGATCGTGCCCTCGCTCGCAATCCGGAAGATCGCTTCCAGAGCGCCGACGAGATGCGCCACGCCCTCGAGGACGCGATGTACGCGATCGGGCACGTCGCGACCTCGGACGACGTCGCGAACGTCCTCGCCCATTTCTCGCGCGAGCGGACCCTGCGCCGGAAGGAGGCGATCGACGCCGCGGTACGGGCGGCGCAGTCGCCGGAGCGACGTGGCAGCATGCACACCGTCGTCGCGCCGCTCGCTCCGCCGAGCTCGCAGCCGCGGTCGGTCGGGATGATGACCGGGCCGCGCGGGACGCAAGTCATCAACGTCGCGGCGCTCGCGCCTGGTGAAGGCCCGTCGACGGGCCCGTCGCTGCGCACGATGCAGGGGGCCGCGATCTCGGAGGTGCCGCCCCCGCCGTCGCCGAGGCTCTCCGTGGCTCGCTTCGTCGGAGCGCTCGGCGTGCTCAGCCTCGTCGCGGTGCTCGGCGTCGTCCTCGGCGTCGTGATCTCGCAGCCGTCGTCGACCGGATCTCCGGCCTCGGCCGCGACCGCGCAGCCGACGGCGACGCCGGCAGCGTCGGCGGAGGCTCCCGCGACGCCCACGGGGCAGGTCGTGCCGCCGGTCGCGGATCCCGCCGCGGGTCAGGCCGTGCCGCCGGTGGCGGATCCGGCGGCCGGGCAGGACGCGCCCGCCGTCGCCGATTCGAGCGTGGCGAACGGGAAGATCCTCGGCGTCAGTGACGCCGGCGCCGTCGCTAGGTCCGCTCCTCCCTCTGCGCCTGCGCCCACGACGAAGCCCGTCGTGGTGAAGAAGAGCACGAAGAGCAAGGAGCGCTCCGCCGGGCCCAAGCCCGACGACGAATATGGCTTCTAGGAAGATTCGCTCGATCGTCGTCGTCGCGTTGCTCGCCGTCACCGGCGCTGCCCATGCTGCGCCCACCGCCAGCCCCGCCGAGCGTGAGACTGCGCGGCGCTTCATGGACGAGGGCAAGGCGCGCATGAAGGAAGAGGATTACGCGCGCGCGATCGAGGCGTTCCAGAAGGCGCACGACATCATGCACGTCCCGACCACGGGGCTTGCCCTCGCGCGTGCGCATCTCGCGGCGGGGCACCTCGTCGAGGCGCGCGACGCCGTGCTCGAGGTCGTGCGAATGCCTCGCGAGAGCGACGAGCCTCCGGTGTTCGAGACCGCGCGCAAGCAGGCGAAGGAGATCGACGCACAGCTCAAGGGGCGCATCCCGATGCTGCGCGTGAAGGTGAAGGGCGGAAAGGCCACGCGCGTCATGATCGACGAGGTCGAGATCCCGGCGTCGGTCGTGGGCGAGCCGGTCGCGGTCAATCCGGGCAAGCGCGTGGTCGTGGCGAAAGGCGAGGGTGGCCTCGAAGCGCGCGGCGAGATCGAGATCGCCGAGAAGGAAGTGAAGGAGATCGAGCTCGTCTTCCCGGAGAAGAAGAAGCAGGAGGAGGGCTCGAAGCGCGAGGCTCGGATCGAGGTGCGGGGCTTCGGCAACGACGACGCGAGTCTGCGCCCCGGGCAGCGGACGCCGCTCGCGGACGCGCTGATCTTCGGGGGGCTCGGTCTCGGCGGCGTCGGCATCGCCGTCGGCTCGATCACCGGCGTGATGACGCTCTCGGAGGCGTCCGACCTCGCGCCGCAGTGCGCGAACTCGATCTGCGCGCCCTCGGCGAAGGAGGGCCTCGATACCGCCAACACGCTGGCGACGATCTCGACGATCAGCTTCGTCGCCGGGGCGGTCGGCCTGACCGCCGCCATCGTCGGCTTCTCGTTGCCGAAGGGCTCGGCGAAGGGGAAGGAGAGCGTCTCCGTCCTCGGCCCCGGACGGCGCCCCGCGATCTTCCTCGGCCCTGCCGGACTCGGAGGGACGTTCTGATGGCACACGCGCCTCCGCCTCGCGGACACGGCACCGCCGCGCGGCGCGTCATGTTCGTCGCGGTCGCGAGCGCGCTCGTCGCATGCGCGACGGTGGCGGGCATCGACGATCTCGTCATCGGCGAGTGCAAAGGCGGCATCTGCAACACCGACTCCGGGCTCGACGAGCGACCGCGTCCCAGCGATTCGGGCGCCCTTCCATCCGACGACAGCGGCGTGCCGTGTCCCGGCAAGCCGCTGCCTCCGGGCGTGCGGATCGGCGAGCCCGGCAGCACGTTCTGCATCGACAGCACCGAGGTCACGAACGCGCAGTACCAGGAGTTTCTCGCAGCGAACGTTCCGATCGAGTCGCAGCCGCCGGAGTGCGCGTGGAACCAGAGCTTCGCGCCCGATCCGGTGGAGGCGGGCGCCGACCTGCCCGTCGTCGGCGTCGATTGGTGCGACGCCCTCGCGTACTGCACCTGGGCGGGCAAGTACCTCTGCGGGCGGTTCGAGGACGGCAAGAAGGTCGGGCCCGTCACGATCGAGAGCAGCTCCGACTTCCACTCGCACCAGTGGATGAACGCCTGCTCCGCCGACGCGCGGCTGCGTTATCCGTACGGCGCGGTCCACGATCCGACGCGCTGCAACCTCGCCGAGCTCGATGCGGGCGGGCCCATCCCCGTGGGCTCGGCGTCCGGCTGCGAAGGCGGCTACAAGGGCCTGTTCGATCTCGTGGGGAACGTCTGGGAGTGGTACGACGGTCCGTGCGAGGCCGACGTCGCCCCCCCGGAGGAAGAGGCCGGCGCACCCGGGCACGAGAGCGATCGGTGCTGGCTGAAGGGCGGCTCGTTCGCCCAGTCCGGCGCGGCTTACGACTGTCGCTACGACCGCGAGAACGTCCGGCGCGACACGAGGGCGCCGGACATCGGCTTCCGCTGCTGTTCCGACTGACGAGCGCGCGCCGCGCGGACGTCAGAGCAGCGCGCGGAACTCGAGCGGCTCGGCGACGTTCTTCACGGGCGCGGTCCTCGGCTCGCCGAACTCGAACGGGTGGCCCGCCGGGAGCGTCGCGATCGCCTCTTCCATGACGAGGATCTCGTTCTTGCCGGCGCAGCCCTGGAGCCGCGCGGTGTTGTTCATGCCGCTGGAGAAGCCGGTGAAGTTGCCGTTCGGACCGAACCTCCCGACGAACAGCGGCGCGAGGTTGATGCCGGTCGAGACGCCGAGGCCCTCCTCGCGGAGCATCTCGAACCCCACGCGGTTCGGCAGCGCGTTCGTCATCTTGCGAATGTCGACCGCGCAGCGGATCGCGCGCGCGAGCCGCTCGCCCGGCGGCTCGTCGTAGAACGGCGGCCCGAAGAGGGCGATGATGCAGTCGCCGACCATCTTGTCGAACACGCCGCCGTGCTGCCAGACGATCTCGACGGCGTCCTGGCTCCACGTCTCGACGAGGTCGGCGACGCGCGCGGGCGTCCTCAGGATGGTCTCCGAGATGCGCGTGAAGCCGGAGATGTCGACGTAGAGGATCGCCACCGTCTCCTCGCGGGGCGCGAGGTAGCGCTGCTCGTATTCGTCGTCCTGCAGCAGGCGAGCGACGTCGTCGGGGCGAAAGGACGCGGCGAGCGAGCGCCACTCCTTGTTGAAGTCGACGACGCGCTGCCGGATGAAGTTCGCGAAGGCGGAGAGCAGCTCGCGGTCGTACGTGTTGAAGGTGCCGTGCTTCGACGTGACGACGACCTTGCCGACGACGACGCTCTTCGTGATGCCGTTGATGAGCACCTCTTCCTGCGCGGCCTGGACGCCGAGCTCCTCGAGGAGCTTGGTGTTCTCGCCGGCGAGGTACTCGCGGCCGAGGAGGCGCAGCGGCGCGTGAGTCTGCTGATCCGAGGCGAGCGTGTCGACGACGAGCTTCGCGTCCTCGAACATCTGCACGTGGAGCGTCTTGGCCGCGCGCTCCTCGGCGACGTAGACGATGACGAGCCGCTCGAGGGGGATCGCCTCGGCGAGCACGGCGACGGCCTCCTTGACGCCCTCGCCGAGGACGCGGTGCCGGAGCGCGTTGCCGAGGCGCATCACCACGAGGTGCTTCTCGCGCATCGCGCGGATCGAGAAGAGGTAGTTGTCGAGCACCTCGCAGACGGCGTTGAGTCCCTCCTGCAGGCGCTTGCCGTTGGCGCCCGCCGGCGCGATGAGGCCGGCGCGCCCGAACCATGCTCCCGCGACGTCGAGGTGCTGCGCGACGACGATCGAGCTCTGCCCTTCGAGGAGGACGCGCTCGCGGCGCGTCTCGCTCGTGCGAGCGAAGACGTCCGCCTTGTCGGGGATCACGAGCGGCTTGCCGCTCTCGCCGCTCCACGCGAAGAGCCGCATCGCGAGGTCTTCGCTGTAGGTTTCTACGAATGCGCCGGTGGCGCCCAGTCGTTCGCCGACCTTCGGCAGGAGCGCGCCGAGCACTTCGCTGACCGACCATCGATGGACGAGGCCTTCCTCGATGAGGTCGTCGACGACGTTCCGAAGCTCGTAGACCTCGCGGATCGACGCGTCGCTCAGGTCCGCCGCCATGGCTGCATTGTGCCACAAACCCCTGGGCGACGCGGCGCGCGATCGCTGAGCCGGACGGCGCCGGCGGCCACGGAGGCGACGTGGCCATCCCGATGCGTCGGGAGGCCGTTCGGCGCGTTTTCGCGTCGCCCCATCGACGCGAGCGCGAGCGCCCTTGCCGGCGAAGGAGTCCCAGCCTAATAGGTCGCCCATGCGAAGCGACTGGGTCTCGAAGCGAAGCGGCAGCACGGTCACGCAGATGCACTACGCCCGCAAGGGCGTGGTCACGGAGGAGATGGCCTACGTCGCCGCTCGCGAGAAGGTCGATCCCGAGCTCGTCCGTAGCGAGGTGGCGCGCGGGCGCCTGATCATCCCGGCGAACATCCGCCACACGAACCTCGAGCCCATGGGAATCGGCATCGCGCTCACCTGCAAGGTGAACGCGAACATCGGCTCGAGCGCCGTCTCGAGCGACGTGGAGAAGGAGCTCCGGAAGCTGCGCATCGCGCTCAAGTACGGCGCGGACACGGTGATGGACCTGTCGACCGGCGGCGACATCGACGGCATCCGCAAGGCCATCATCGCGAGCTCGCCGGTGCCGATCGGGACCGTACCGATCTACCAGGCGCTCCAGCAGGCGAAGAGCGTCAGCAAGCTGCGCGCCGACGACATGATCGACATGCTCGAGCACCAGGCTCAGCAGGGCGTCGACTACTTCACGATCCACGCGGGCCTGCTCATCGAGTACCTGCCGCTGGTGAAGAACCGCATCACGGGCATCGTCTCGCGCGGCGGCTCGATCATGGCGCAGTGGATGATCGAGAACCACAAGCAGAACCCGTTCTACACGCACTGGGACAAGGTCCTCGAGATCTGCGCCAAGTACGACGTCACGATCAGCGCCGGCGACGGCCTGCGCCCCGGCTGCCTCGCGGACGCGAGCGACGAGGCCCAGTTCGCGGAGCTGAAGACGCTCGGCGAGCTCACGAAGCGCGCGTGGGAGAAGGACGTCCAGGTCATGATCGAGGGGCCGGGCCACGTGCCGTTCGATCAGATCGAGATGAACGTGAAGAAGGAGATGGAGCTCTGCCACGAGGCGCCGTTCTACGTCCTCGGGCCGCTCGTCACGGACATCGCGCCCGGCTACGACCACATCACGAGCGCGATCGGCGCCACGATGGCCGGCACCGCGGGCGCCGCGATGCTCTGCTACGTCACGCCGAAGGAGCACCTCGGCCTGCCGGACGAGAACGACGTTAAGGCGGGGCTCATCGCCTACAAGATCGCCGCCCACGCCGCCGACATCGCGCGGCACCGGCCCGGCGCGCGCGATCGCGACGACGCGATCAGCCGCGCTCGCTACGCGTTCGACTGGAAGGAGCAGTTCCGCCTCTCCATCGATCCGGAGGTCGCGCAGCAGATGCACGACGAGACGCTGCCCGACGAGTACTTCAAGACCGCGGAGTTCTGCTCGATGTGCGGTCCGAAGTTCTGCAGCATGCACATGAACCGCGCCGTCGAGCAGTTCAACGCGAAGCTCGAAGAGGACAAGAAGGCCGGCAAGCGCACGCTCGACGTGCTCTCGGGCTGAGCCGACGACCGAGCTGTCCGGGCCGGGATGGTAGACGGGCCCAAGAGGCGGAGAGCAGGGATCGCGCAGGCGCTCGCGGCGCTCGATCCTCGCGCGCGGCGCCGCCTCGCGATCGCCGGCGCCGCCCTGCTCGCCATCGTCGTCCTCTTCGCGGCGTGCGGCGGCTGCGGGCGGCGCGCCGCCGGTCCGGCGGACAGAGCCCGCACGAGCGCGGCGACGGCCTCTCCGAAGGAGTCGGCGCTCGACGCGGGCGCCGTGCACGATCCGCTGCTCTGGGAGTACGCGAAGGACGGCGAGGTCGAGGACCTCGCAGAGCTCGCCGTGCACGAGGGCGCCGCGGGCCTCGTCGAGGCCGCCTCCGATCCGGCGCTTCGTCGAACGGCCATCCGCGCGATGGCCTACGCGCACGGCTGGGCGCAGCTCCCGTTCCTCGCGACGGTCGCGAAGGGCAAGAGCGACGAGGAGGCACGGCTCGCGCTCGAGTCGATCGTCGAGCTCGCCGCGCGACCGCGTACCTCCGAGGATCCCGAGGACGCCGAGGAGCTGCGAGAGGGCTGCGAGGCGCTCGGGTCGCTCGCGCGGGACACGGCCCGTCCACGCGCGCGGCGCGTCGCGGCGATCCGCGCCCTCCGCATGATGCCGTGCCCGCCGATGGAGCTGCCGACCGACGTGGACGCCAAGTAGCCCGGGCCGACGGCCGGGCCCGGCGCGGGGGCGGAGGTCTCGACCGTTCGGACCGGCCTTCCGCCCGCAAGGTCCATGCCTTGCATGCGAGACTCGGATATCGTGGCGTTCGATGGTCGAGTCAGCGGCGCCTTCCTCCTCGAACCTCTATGCCAGCGAAGCGTATTTCAACCAGCTCCTCGCGAAGGCGGTCGCCGCGAAGGCGAGCGACATCCATTTGAAGGTCGGCATTCCGCCTGCGGCTCGCGTCCGCGGCGAGCTCGTGTTCTTCCGGACCGAGCCGCTCCGCAAGGAGGACACGGACAACATCGCCCGGATCGTAATCCGCGACAACGCCGTGCGTGCCGACATCGCCACGCTGCGCGAGTACGACTGCGCGTACACGGCGGCCGGCGTCGGGCGCTTCCGCGTGAACGTCTACCGCCAGCGCGGGACCCTCGGGATCGTCATGCGCGCGATCCCGACGCGGATCCCGACGTTCGAGGAGCTCGGTTGTCCCTCGCCCTGCCAGTACCTCGCCGAGCGCGAGCGCGGCCTCGTGCTCGTCGTCGGGGCCGCCGGCAACGGCAAGAGCTCGACGCTCGCGGCGATGATCGGGCACCTGAACCGGACCCAGCCTCTCCACATCGTCACGATCGAAGACCCCATCGAGTTCATCCACGAGGACGACAAGTCGAGCATCAGCCAGCGCGAGGTCGGCATCGACACGGGCACGTTCGCCGACGCGCTCCGAGCGGCGCTCCGCCAGGATCCGGACGTCATCCTGGTCGGCGAGATCCGCGACGAGGTCACGCTCGACATCGCGCTCAAGGCCGCCGAGACCGGTCACCTCGTCCTCTCGACGCTCCACACGCCGGACGTCGCGCGCACGATCGGCCGCATGCTCGCGCTCGCGCCGCGCAACCAACCCGGGGCGGCCGACGAGCTGCGCGAGCGCATCGGCGACTCGCTCCAGGGCATCATCGCGCAGCGCCTCCTCCCGCGAAAGGACGGCACCGGCCTGGTGCTCGCCTCCGAGGTGCTCGTCGCGACGGGGACGGTGCGCGAGTCCATCAAGCGTCCGGAGGGCAACCCGAGCCTCAAGGAGCTGATGGAGAAGGGGACGCACCCGTACGGGATGCAGACGTTCGAGATGCACCTGAAGCAGCTCCTCATGCAGGGCCTCATCGAGAAGGAGGTCGCTCGCGCCGCCGCCGGGTTCTGAAGGCTCGGCGCCCGAGCGGCCTCGGCATCGGGTATCCTGGGCTCGAGGGCCTTGAAGCTGCGCGATCGGGGCGTGCTCCATCGGTTGCTCGCGCTCGGCGGCCTCCTAGCGGTCGTGCCGGGTTGCTCGATCGCGCCTCGAGGGTCCCACGAGGAGGCCGCTCCAGCCGCGGCCGCGCCCGCGGGCTCGGCCGATCCGACGACGTCGTCCCCGGTCCCGGCCGTGCCCACGCCGCCCGCGGATCGGGATGGCGACGTGCTGACGATGGTGAAGGCGCGGCGCGGCGAGTCGCCAGCGCCGATCGGCACGTGCGATCCGGCCGAGCGCGATCGTGGCGTCTTCCGCTTCGGGCTCGCGCACTTCAACGATCTGCAGGCGCGCTACGGCGACGTCCTCGGCGGGCGCAGCCGGTACGCGTACATCGCGGGGCTCTTGAGGCAGCTCAAGGCCGCGCAGCCGACGCTCGTCCTCGACGCCGGCGACGACTACGAGAAGGGATCGATCGCCGATCTGCGCTCTGGCGGCGAGACGACGCGGCAGATGGTGCAGGCGCTGCCGATCGACGTGCGGACGATCGGCAACCACGACTTCGCATACGGAGCGGCTTCGGTCCTCCGCGATGCGTGGCTGAGCGGTCATCCGGTGCTCGCTGCGAACGTCTGGCACGCGAGGCTGCCGCCGTCGCAGCAGCCCTTCCGCCCGTACGTGCGCATCGACGTCGGTTGCGCGAAGGTCGGCGTGATCGGCCTCGTGACGAAGAACATCGGCGCGGACGATCGGCCGACGAGCGCGCCCTTCGCCGGTGTCTTCGTGCACGACGACCGCTATCAGGAGATCCTCGAGCGCGAGGCGAAGGCGCATCGCTCCGAGGTCGACGTGCTCGTCGCGCTCACGCACCTCGGGCACACCGAGGACCTGGCGCTCGCCCGTCGCGGCGGGCGTCTGGTCGACATCATCGTCGGCGGGTACAGCGAGAACACGGTGAAGTCCCCGGTCGCCGTCGTCCACCCGGACAACACGAGGACGTGGGTGCTGCAGGCGGGGCACTTCGGCCTCGGTGTCGGGCGCGGCGACGTCGTCGTCACGTCGAAGGGCGCGGGCGTTCGACCCAAGGTCGCGCTCGAGAACTACGAGGTCGTCGAGGTCGACGAGAGCCTGCCCTACGCGGAGGACGTGGCCGAGCTCGCGCGGCGCCTCGTGGACGCGATCACCCCCGACGCGCACCGTCCCATCGGGAGCACGACGGCGCCGGTGCGGCCGGGAAGGCCGATGGCCGAGCTCGTCCATCGCGCGGCGGCGGCGACGTGGGAGATCGACGCGCTCGTCATCGGGCGTGACGCCTTCTCGGCAGGGTTGCCGAAGGGCGAGGTCACGCTCCAGCGCCTCTACGACGCCGTCCTCGTCCAGCGCCGGCCGGCGGGCACGAGCGGGTCCTCGTCGCTCTGGGTCGCGGAGCTGAGCGGCGCCGAGATGACGGCGCTCGCACGCAGCTTCCGGCCGGGCGCCAAGTACGAGTGGATCGGTCCGAAGACCAAGCTCGATCCGGACCGCCGATACCGCCTCGCGCTCGACAAGCGCGCGGTGAGCCACCCGAAGCCGCTCTTCGGAGCGGAGGCGAAGCACCTGCGTCCGGTGTTCCTCGGAGAGATCATCGACGCGCTCGAGCCGTACGTGCGCGCGCGGACGGCGCAGGGGCTGCCGATCGACTGAGCGCGTCTACGTCCGCCCGTGGCGCGCGATCCAGTCCACGGCCGCGTCGATCTCGTCGGGCTTCGCGAAGACCGGGCCGAACGCCGCTGCGCGCTCCACGACCTCGGACTCGGTCGTGCTCGTGAAGAACGCGATGGGCAGCGAGCCCGCGACCCGCCGAAGACGCGCGGCGACGTCGACGCCGAGCCCGTCGCCGAGGTCGAAGTCGAGCAGGGCACACGTGATCGTCGTCGCATCGACCGTGGACGCGCTCGCGGCCGAGTCGTGCTCGATCACCTCGAAGCCGGCGGCGCGTACGCGACGAGCCAACGTCAGACGGGCGACGGCCGAGTCGTCTGCGATGAGCACCCGCCGCGACATGGAGCGAGCATACACCCGAGCTCGAACGTCGCGTCGACGCGGCCATCCCGCGCCGACCCAAGTTGGTGCAGGCGCCTTCCGAACCGGTGCTCCGTTTTGGCGCTCCCACCGGAGATCGCGCGAAAATTCCCGTGCGCGCGCGCATGGCACCAGTCTTGAATCATGCGCCGGCATGTTGATCCGATTCTGGGGCGTCCGAGGCAGCATCGCGGCGCCGGGGCACGACACCGCAACCGTCGGCGGAAACACGAGCTGCGTGGAGGTCGCTTGTGGAGACACGCGCATCGTGCTCGACGCCGGCACCGGGCTCCGCGCGCTCGGCAACCACCTCTTGGCGAGCGGAGCGGCGCGCGCGGGCGTCGAGATGACCCTCCTGCTCTCGCACTATCACTGGGACCACATCCAGGGGCTTCCGTTCTTCGTCCCCGTGTACATGCGGGAGACGTCGCTCACGATCGTCGGCGGTCACAACGGCGTGACGAGCGTGCGCGAGACGCTCGAACGTCAGATGAGCGCGCCCGTGTTCCCGGTGCGCTTCGACGAGGTGGGCGCACGCATCGCGATCCAGGAGGTGAAGCCGGGCGACGTCTTCGACGTCGGCGAGGCGACCGTGCGCGTCGCGCGAGGCAACCACCCGGGCGGCGTCGTCGCGTACCGGATCGAGCACGCGGGCAAGAGCTTCGTCTACGCGACGGACACGGAGCACTACGCCTGCGTCGATCCGGCGCTCCGCGCGCTGGCGGAAGGCGCGGACGTGCTCGTCTACGACTCGCAGTACACGCCCGAGGAGTACCGGAGCAAGGTCGGGTGGGGACACTCGACGTACGTGGCCGGGGCCGAGCTCGCGCGGAGCGCCGGCGTCGGCACCTACGTGCTCTTCCACCACGATCCGACGCGCTCCGACGCCGGCGTCGCGGAGATCGAGGCGAAGGCACGCGAGCTCTTCTGCTCGAGCGTGGCCGCGCGCGAGGGGATGGAGATCGATCTCCGATCGCGAGGGCGAGCGGCCGCTTGAGCGAGCGTCTTTCGTCGTCGAGATCGCAGGGGTGCGCGCGGGCGGACGGCGCGAGCGAGCGTCCAGCGGAGTCTTCGAGATCGGACGTGCGTGAGAGCCTGGGCGCCGCTACCTTCGAGAGGGCGACGCTCCTCCCTTCGGCACCGCCGCCCGTCGGGGAGGCGCCGCATGCCTCGATGGTGAACCGCCTCTCGCTGCTCGTCGATCTCGCATCGCTCCTGACCCGTGAGGTCGACTTCGACGCGCTGCTCTCGACGACGTGCGAGCGCGTCGCCGAGGCGCTCTCGGCCGAGCGCGCGACCATATGGCTCGTGGACGCCGAGCGCGGCGATCTCGTCTCGCGCGTCGCCATCCTGCCGGAGCTGCCGGCGCTGCGCCTCTCGCTCGACCGCGGGATCGCCGGCTGGGTCGCCCGCACGGGCGAGGCCGTCCGCATCGCGGACGCGTCGAAGGACGAGAGGTTCGACGCCTCCGTCGACAAGACGACGGGGTACACGACGCGATCGATCCTCGCCGTCCCGATCCGCGAGGAGGGCAGGGCGGTTCGTGGCGTCCTGCAGGTGCTCAACCGAAAGGACGCTCGCGCGCCCGACGGTACGTCGCCGTTCGACGAGGAGGACGAGAAGTACCTCCACGCCCTCGCCGGGCAGATCGCGCGCGCCCTCTCGCTCACGACGCTGCGTCCCGCGAACGAACGCGGGCCGGGCCTGACGATCCGCGGGCCGTTCAACCGCATCGTCGGCCGGAGCTCGGCGCTCCGTGCCGTCTACGAGCGCGTGACGCTCGCCGCGCAGACCGACGCGACGGTGCTGCTCCGAGGCGAGACGGGCACCGGCAAGGGGCTCTTCGCGCGTGCCATCCACGTCAACTCGGCGCGGCAAGCGGGCCCGTTCGTGACCGTGGACTGCACGACGCTGCCGATCCAGCTCGTCGAGAGCGAGCTGTTCGGCCACGAGCGCGGCGCGTTCACGGGCGCCGACCGCCGCGTCCCGGGGCGCGTCGAGCTCGCGCAGGGAGGCACGCTGTTCCTCGACGAGATCGGCGATCTGCCGCTCGACGTCCAAGGCAAGCTCCTGCGCTTCTTGCAGGAGCGCACGTTCGAGCGCGTCGGCGGCCGGCAGACGCTCACGGCCGACGTGCGCGTCGTCTGCGCGACGCACCAGGACCTCGAGCGTCGCGTCGCCGCGGGGCAGTTCCGCGAGGACCTCTACTATCGGATCCGCGTCGTCGAGATCGAGATCCCGCCGCTGCGCGTGCGGGGCGAGGGCGAGATCGAGCAGCTCGCGATCCACTTCGCGGACATGTACGCGAAGCGCTACAAGCGCCCGCCGCCGGTCTTCGAGCCGGAGGCGCTCGCCGTCCTCCGGACGCACACGTGGCCGGGGAACGTCCGCGAGCTCGAGCACTGGGTGGAGAGCGCGGTCGTCCTCGCGCCCGACGGGCGCATCGGCCCGCAGCACCTGCCGCGGGTGCGGAGGCCGGTGGCCGTGCCCGTGGGGCCGGCCGAGGAGGTGCGGCGTGCGGAGGGGCCGGCCGCGGAAGGTCGGGGGGAGGCGCGGGCTGCGAGCGACGCCCGGTCCGGGAGCGACGCGAACGTCATTCCGCTCGGCCTCACGCTCGACGAAGCGACGCGCCGGTACGTCGCGGCCACGGTGGAGGCTTGCGCCGGCAACAAGGCCGAGGCGGCGCGCCGCTTGGGCGTCGGACGGAACACGATCGGCCGCATCCTGAAGGGCGACCGGGAGAGCAACCCCGGCGAACGCGACAGCTCGCCCGGCGGCGAAGACGGGGAGTGACGCGCGCGTGACGCCCCCGTTGGAGCCGGGGCGCTGCTGGGCTATGGTCCGCTGCGCCCATGCCGAAGTACAGCCGCGAAGAAGTCCGAGCTCTCTACGACCAGCCGCTCTTGCCCCTCCTCGACGAGGCGCGGCGCGTCCATCGCGCCCATCATCCCGACAACGAGGTGCAGCTCTGCACGCTGCTCAGCGTGAAGACGGGCGGCTGTCCGGAGGACTGCGCATACTGCCCGCAGTCGAGCCACTACGAGACGCCGGTCGGCCCCGAGAAGATGCTCGACGTGGAGGCCGTCATCGCGAGCGCGCGTCGCGCGAAGGAGCTCGGCTCGACGCGCTTCTGCATGGGCGCGGCGTGGCGCGAGGTGAAGGACGGCCCGGCGTTCGACCGCATCGTGGAGATGGTCAAGGGCGTGAAGGCGCTCGGCCTCGAGACCTGCGTGACGCTGGGCATGCTCAACGAGGAGCAGGCCAGGCGCCTCGCCGAGGCGGGCCTCGACGCGTACAACCACAACCTCGACACGAGCCGCGAGCACTACCGCTCGATCATCAAGACGCGCACCTACGACGATCGCCTGCGCACGCTCGAGAACGTGCGCAAGGCCGGCATCTCGGTCTGCTGCGGCGGCATCATCGGCATGGGTGAGAGCATCGACGACCGCTGCGAGATGCTCCGCACCCTCGCGAACCTCGATCCGCAGCCGGAGAGCGTCCCGATCAACGCGCTCGTCCCCGTCGAGGGCACACCGCTCGCCAACGCGAAGCCGGTCGATCCGCTCGATCTCGTCCGCATGATCGCGGTCGCACGCATCCTGATGCCGAAGTCGCGCGTGCGCCTCTCCGCCGGCCGCGCCTCGCTGAGCCGCGAGGCGCAGATGCTCTGCATGCTCGCGGGCGCGAACTCGATCTTCTACGGCGACAAGCTCCTCACGACGCCGAACCCGGGCGAGGACGAGGACATGGCGCTCATCCGCGACGCCGGCCTGCAGGCGATGCCGCCGCGGGTGTCGGCGGAGGCGGAGTGACGGCAGGTATCGGGCGTCGTGTAGAAGGGCGCGATGCCGCCGGCCGCGGCGTCTTGCTCGCAACGAGCCGATAGCTTCCTGCGGTCCTCGCGGTGAGCGGAGGCCGTTCGGCTCCTCGTCCCAACGCCGTGCGCCCTCGCCGCTGTACTGGTGCGGGCGCAAGTGCACGACCTGTCGGCGGTCGCCCACTACCTCCCGCCCGCCGCCGTCGAGCTCACCGCGGCCAAACGCTCGACGATCCGCTCCCAATGCGTCCCGCGCCAATAGAGCTTCGCGCAGGCCGCGCACCTCCAGAACCGGTCGTACGTGGCGAAGGAGCGCGGCGGCGCGAGGCGGGACGCTTCGCTCTTCGCTACCTCGACGAGCTCGCCCCCGCATGCCATGCAGCGCGGATCGCGCGTCGGCAGGGCGAGCGCGCGGAGGACGAAGCCGAGCTGGTCGATCGGCGGCGTCGCGCGAGGGACGAAGAGGGCGCGCACGCGGCCGGTCTTCACGATGGTCCGCTCGAAGATGCCCGAGTCGGACGACAGAACGATGCGGTCTTCGCTCGACGCGCGACGTACGAGGGCGCCGTCGTCGATGCCGTGCTCGAACGCCGCGTCGTAGCCGGCAGCGCGCAGCCATCGCGAGAGGCCGCCGAGCATGGCGTCGCAGAAGAAGCGTGGCTCCGGCACGAGAAGATCGCAGCGCGCCTCGGCTCCTTCGTCAAACGGGGACGCCGCGAAGGCCGCGCGCTGCGAAGCCCGTGCGTGCCGCTTCGCCGAAGCCGTCGCGCCACGCGACCTCGCGCTCAGCGGAGCCGAAGCTCGGCGCGCTCGCGGCGCGAGTACAGGTACAGCTCGAACACGCGTGCCGTACGGCCGCCGCGCAGGACGCGGACACGGCTCTGCGAGACGCGGACGTGCTCGGGGAGCTGATCGGCCCCGTCGCCCGGGAAGCGGTTGTCGGTGACGAAGAGAACGTTGTCCGCCCGGCGCCATTGGTCGCGTGACAGCCAGAGGTCGAAGTCGTCCCGGATGGGCGTCGCGCAGCCGACGCGGACGCCCTTCAGGGCGGCATGGAGCTGGGCGCACATGGTCCAGTGCGGGCCGACGACGACGACCTCGTGGCCCTCGGGGTCGAAGGGCGTCGCCGCGTGGGAGAGCTGCTCGCGGACGGCCTCGATCGCTTGCGGCCACCCGTAGAGCTCGTTCGCGATGTCGAGCTTCGGATCGACGCTGCTCGGAAGGAGCCGCGCCGACGACGGGACCAGGACCCATGCGTGGGCGGCGGCGGTGAAGGCCGCTGCGATCCCGCCGGCGACGCGGAGGAGCCGCGGCCGGAGGAAGGACGCGGCCGCGTCGCCCGCACGTCGCGCGGCGTGGATCGGGAGCGCGAGGAGCGGGGGCGCGATCCAGTGAGGCTCCGCCACGGGGCTCCACAGGCAGAGGAGGACGAGAGGCGCGAGCGGGAGCGCGAACGTCCAGAAGAGCAGGCGCGACGTGCCGTCGTCGTTCCGTCGCCGGACGAGGTCGCGACCGACGACGAGGGCCAGCCACGCCACGACCGGCGAGAGATACGCGAGCTGCCCGGCGACCAACGCTCCGAGGTTGGACAGCGCGAGGCCCGCGCCGTGCTGCGTGTCGACGAGGCGATGACGCGACATCGGGAAGCCGAGGCGAGCCTCGTAGAGGATCGTCGGCACGAGGACGACGGCGCCGGCGGCGAGGCCGGCCCACGGCCAGATGGTGCGAGCGATGCGCGAGCTCGCATCGTCGCGCCGAAGCGCGCGCTCGACGTAGACGGCGAAGAGCGCCGCCATGAGCAAGAGCCCCGAGACCTTCGCCGACGCGGCGATGCCCGCGAGCAGCCCCGCGCCGAGGAGCGCTGCGGCGGCGCGCAGCTCGGCGCGCGGCGTGGGGCCGGCGGACGCGTCGTTCGCGGAGGTGGGCGACGTGGGCTTCGATTCTCGACGCTTGCCTCCCTTGCCGCCGCGCTTCGAACGAGGGCTCGAGCGCGGAGCCGTGTCGTTCGTCGACGACGCCGTCGCGGCCGAAGGGGAGGCGAGCCCGACGATCGCGAGCCCGATCGACCCCAGCCAGAGCGGCGCGAGCAAGAGGTCCGGCGTCAGCGCGAAGAGGCCGACCGCGATCTCGGGGACGAGCGCCACGACGATCGCCGCTCCGTACGCATGCTCCTTCCGAGCTCCGGCCGCCCGCGCGACCGCGGCGACGAGCCATGGGACCAAGGTCGCGACGACCGCCGTTATGGCGTGCGTCCGCTGCGGCGTCGGGATCGAGCCTCCGCCGATCAGCCGCGCGACGAGGCCGACGAGGCCGGGGTGATCGAGATAGGCAGGCTGCGGATGCGCCGCCCAACACGCGTAGAGGGCCTCGCTGTCGCCGAAGCCGACGTGCCGCGCGGCCCAGAGGCGGACGGCGAGCAGCACCACGCTGACGACGACGAGGAGGCGCATCGTGACGGTATCAGCCCATCGTGGCGCTGCTTCGCGAGCGCTCATGGGGCGCGCCCGGCGCTCGTCCTGGCCGGCGCGGCGAGCCAGGGCTCGAGCAGTCGCGCGACGTCGCGCGAGGGGGTGACGCGATCGCCGAACGCCTGCTCGACGAGCGCACAGGATGCAAGGAACGATTCACGCTCGTCGAGCACGCGCGCCAGCGCCTCGGCGATGTGACCTGCCGTGGCGTTGCGCTGGAGCAGCTCGGGAAAGGCCGCGCGGCCGAGCAGGATGTTCGGCAGCGCCACGTGCGGTGTCTTCAGGAGGGCGCGCGCAAAGGCCTCGGTCGCGAGCCCGACGCGATAGCACACGATGGGCACGACGCGCGCGAGCGCACACTCGAGCGACGCCGTGCCCGACGCGCAGAGCGCCGCGTCGAAGGCGGGCAGGGCGTAGGCGATCCCCGCGCGGGCGTCGACGTCCACCGTCTCGACGCCGGCGGCGCGCGCGACGCTCTTGGCCCAAGCGACCGTCCGCTCGTCGAGGCTCGCCGCGAGGAGCACGCGCGCGTCGACGCTCGCGCGATCGCGTCGCACGGTCTCGTAGCCGCGGAGCATCGGCTCGAGCAGGCGCCGCACCTCGTGCGGGCGGCTGCCGGGCAGGATCGCGACCGCCCAGGCGAACGGCGTCATTCCGAGCAGCTCGCGCGCGGCGATGCGATGCTCGACGCCGCGGCGCTCCTCGAGGGAGGGATGCCCGACGTACCGCGCGTCGACGCCGAGCTGGCGCCACAGCGGCTCCTCGAACGGGAACATGACGCACAGCCGATCGAGGTGGCGGCGGAGCGGCACCGCCCGGCTCGATCGCCACGCCCAGATCTGCGGCGCGCCGTACCAGAGCACGCGCGTGCCCGACGCCCAGAGCAGGCTCGCGAGGCGCGTGTTGAGCTCGGTGTAGTTGACGAGCAGCGCGGCGGCGGGACGGCGTCGATGGATCGCCGCACGCAGCTTGCCGTACGAGATGCCGATGCTGCACGCCCGGCGCGCGACCTCCGAGACGCCGAGCGCGGTGACGGAGCGCAGGTCCGCGACGAGCTCGACCCCTTCGCGCTGGAGCGCGCCGCCGCCCATCCCGAAGACGTTCACGCCACGAAGCTTCGCGACGACGGCGGCGGCCGCGCGATCCCCCGAGGCCTCACCCGCGACGACGAGCAGCTCCGTCACGACGGCGCGACCTCGGGTTCGGCCACGGCCTCCTCGGAGCGGTCCGTGCCGGGCGGGGGCTGCGGGGGAGCGACGTCGCGCAGGGCGTCGAGGATCGCCTGCCCGTCACGCGCGACGCGGAAGGCGCCGATGCCGGGCACCTGCGCGATCGTGTCGAGCGAGGCGCGATCGCCGAGGTCGACGAGGTCCTGGAGGCAATGGCCGGGCAAGACGACCTGCTCGTCCACCGCTCGGCGTTTCGCCTCCGCCCTGCGCCAGCTCGTGAGCCGGCTCTCGCGCGCTCGACGCGCCTTGATGTCGGCAGGCGCCGGGCGCGGGCGTTCGAGCATCGCACGCTCCGCCTCCGGGATGCCGCCGTCCGCGAGGCCGCGGCTCACGGCTTCGAGCATCGCGGGGCCGAGCGATCGGGCGCGCGGTCCCGCGGTCGCGCCCTTCACGCGCGACAGCTCCTCGAGCGTCTTCGGGCGCGCGCGGGCGATCGCGAACAGGACGTCGGACCCGAGGACCTTGTACGGAGGCACGTCGAGGCTCTTCGCCTTCTCCTCGCGCAGATCGGCGAGCCGGCGGAGGATCGGGAGCTCTTCGACCGGCACGCGCTCGATGCCCTTCATGCGAAGGTACGGCGGCCTCGGATCGACGGTCCCGGCGGCGGCGATGGCCTGGCCGAGCCGGTAGCGTGTCTCCTCGTCGATGGCCTCCGTGATGCCGATCCGCTCGGCCTCGGCGAGGAGCTTGTCCGCGAGCGCGTCGAGGTGCGCGACGTCCTCGGCGAGGTAGCGGAGGTGCTCGGGGCGGAGCGGTCGCTCGGTCCAATCGTGATGCTGGAGCTTCTTGTCGAGCTTGACCCCGAGCTCCGCCTCGAGGAGCGAGGCGAGGCCGGTCGCGCTCCTGCCCAGCATGCGCGCCACGACCGACGTGTCGACGACGTTGGCGAGCACGAGGCTCGCCTCCGCGAGGATGCGCGCGTCGAAGGAGACGTCGTGGACGATCTTCGTCGGACCCTCGGGACCGAGGAGCTCCGCCAGCGGCGCGAGCGCGACGGCCAAGGGATCGACGACGACGACCTCGCTCGGCGTCGCGAGCTGCAGGACGCAGAGCGTCGCGCGGTAGCGGAAGAGGCCGTTCGACTCGATGTCGACGGCGATCCGCGGGCTCTCCGAGAGGCGCGCGACGGCCTCTCGGAGATCGCCCTCCGTCCTGACGAGCGACGTCGGCTTGGTTCGTGTCACTTCGTCGGCGTCGAATGGAGGCGCTTCCACGTGGCCGCGATCTCGCGTGCAGCCTCGTCGAGCGGGCGGTCGTGGAGGACTTCCTGTGCGAGGCGACGGATCTTCGGGTCGACCTCCGTCACGGCCACGCTGGCTGCGTTCGAGCTCTGCGGAGCCACGGCGGGCGTCGACACGACCTTCTCCTTCGGGGGCAGGAGCACGCCGACGTTGGCGGAGCGGATGATCTTCCGCATCCTCGTCTTCTCGTCGATCTTGATCGGGTACTGGCCCTGCGCGCGCGCCGAGACCTCGTAGACGTCGCTCACCTTGAAGCGCCGGAGGAAGAGCAGGGACTGCTTGCCCGGAACGAGCACGGGCTCGCCGTCGACGAGCTGGCCGATCTTGCCGACGACGCCGCCCATCGTGCGGACCCAGCCCTCCGCGCCGACGCCGACGTCACCGGCGACGCTCTCGTCGACCTTCACCTTCGTGTACGTGTAGATCCGGCCGTCTTCCCAGACGCTCTTCGCTTCGTGCGGCGTGATCACGGCGACGACGTCGGCGTCTTTCACCAGCATCTCGAACCCGACGGCGATCGAGACCGATGCGGACGCGTCGGTCGGTACGAGCACGGCCGAGGCGGGCAGGCAGAGCGCGCCTGCCATCAAGAGGCGTGTGAAAGCTCTTCGAAGCGACCTCATGCGAACAAAATAGCACGGGTCCTTCGACGTCGAGGTCGGCCCGGTGCCGCGCCGGTGAGTCGTCGAACCTCGGTCGTCGGTCCCCAGTGATCGAGGATCGACGACCGAAGAGCGATCGACTCACCAGCGGACGATGGCGCAGCCCCAATGGATGCCGGCGCCGAGCGCGAGGACCATGTTGAGCTCGCCTTTCTTGAGCTTGCCCTCGCGCACGCACTCGTCGATGAGGATCGGGATCGTCCCGGCGCTCGTGTTGCCGAAGCGATCGATGTTCATCGGCATCTTCTCTTCGGGGACGCCGAGGCCCTCGCGGATGTACTTGTTGATGCGGTAGTTCGCCTGGTGCGCGAGGAACCAGTCGATCTTCTCGAGGGGAATGTTCGCTTCGGCGCAGAGCTCGCGCGCGGTCTGCGGGAGCTTCGTGACGGCGAACTTGAAGAGCTCGCGGCCCTCCATGCGAGGGATGTGCGCCTGCTCGTCCCAATCCTTCGCGGACCAGTACGGCCGCCGGCGGAATCCGCCGCCGGGGACGAAGAGCGTCTCGGCGAAGCGGCCGTCGGTGTGGACCTTCGACGCGACGAGGCCCGCGTCGCGGTCGGTCGCGCGGAAGACGAGCGCCCCGGCGCCGTCACCGAAGAGCACCGCGAGGGCGCGGTGGGCGTTCGCGCGCTCGCGTGCCTCGGGCGACGCTTCGCGATCCGACGTCCCCTCGACGATGTCCCAGTCCTCCCACGGCATGAAGCCGGCGTGCGCTTCGGCGCCGACGAGGAGGATCGTCTTCGCGACCCCGGCCTTGACGAGGCCGTCGATGAGCTGGAGCGCGAACACGAACGCCGCGCACTGCTGGCGGATGTCCAGCGCCGGGACGCCCTCGAGCCCGAGCTTGGCGCCGAGCACGGCGCCGGAGCCCGGGAAGATGTAATCGGGCGTCATGGTCGCGAAGATGATGTAGTCGATCTCCTTTGGGTTGATCCCAGCCGCCTCGATGGCGCGCTTGCTCGCCTCGAACGCGAAATCGCTCGCAGCCTCGCCCTCGCGAGCGAAGTGGCGCTGCCGGATCCCGGACCGCTGGAAGATCCATTCGTCCGAGGTGTCCATCACCTTCGCGAGGCGTTCGTTGGGTACTGGGGGCCCGGGCACGTAATGACCCGTGCCGATCACTTCGAAACCCATCGGGAACCGCGTCATAGCCACGCAGCGACGCGAGGTCGACCCCTTCTGTGAGAACGGCGGCGGTTTCGCGCGAAAATCAGACGGTTCGGGCCCTCCGGTCGAGACGGCGCGAGCACGGAAGTTCTGCCTTCGAGCGAGGTGAGCCCTCGAGTCATCACCGACACCGAACGGCAGGCCGAGCGCGTCGCGGCCCCGTTCGCACCTCGCCTTCACGGGCCGCTTCGGGTGTAACCTCGTCGATGGGGTGACGCGGTCATCGGATACGGGCGAGGACGAGGAGGAGGGGACCCAGGTCGACGTGCACGTCGACCAACCCTCGCTCATCACGGCCTCGGTGGAGACGAACGCGCCACGGCTCCCCGCGGATGCCGAGCCCGAGACGCTCACGATCACGCCCGCGGCCCCGCGAGGGCCGAAGCCGCCGCTCCGTCCGCGCGACTCGATCGACGACTCGATCTCCGCGATCACGCCCAGGTTCGAGCCCGACGCCCTCGTGAAGGCCGAGCGCGCGCTCGCGGCGCGCGAGGTCGGAGCGTCCGACGACGATGACGCCGAGACGGAAGAGATCGGGACGCTGCAGAGAAGGGTGGCGGAAGCCCTCGCCGCGGAAGAGGACGAGGAGCCCACCATCGAGCCGCGCCCTCGCCCGCGTGCGGAGTCCGAAGAGGCGACCGTCCCGAAGCAGGAGCCCTTCGCCGCGGCCGTCGCGAAGACGGAGCCGCTCCGTCCGATACGACCTCAGCTCGACTCGGAGGCCGCGGGCCACTGGCCGCCCTGGCACTCGCAGGCGGAGCTCGCCCCGTTGACGCGAGAGCCGACCGAGAGCGAGGTGGCGACCGAGGAGCTGACGCGGTCGACGATCGCCGATGCGCTCGCGTCGCTGAGCTCGCAACCCGTGTCGAGCCTCCCGCAGAGCGCTCCGGCGATCGGCGTGCCGCCGCCGGTTCCCTCGTCGCCGATCGTCCCGGCCGCGCCGCCGAGCGCCGACGATCGCAACCCACCGGCCTTTCCCGTCGAGGGCTTCGCGGGCGCTCCCGCAGCGCTCGGCGTCGAACCGGCGCTTCCGGGCAGCGGCGCCTACGATCCGGCGAGGCTGCCTCGCCCGACGCCTCCGGCGGTGGAAGGGATCTCGCCGGTGGCGGTCTTCTTCATCACGTTCACGCTCGCGGGGAGCCTGCTCGGTGTGCTCGTGGCCGCGTACCACTACGGCTGGCTCGATGCGGTGCGCGCGAAGCTCTCCGGTGCCGAGCCCGCCGGCACCGCGCCCGCGGTCGATGCGTCCGCGAGCGCGACGCCTGCGGTCGATGCGTCCGCGAGCGTCATGACTTCGGCGGACGCAGGGGCTCCGGCGAGCACGTCGGCTTCGGCGGACGCAGGGGCTCCGGCGAGCGCGTCGGCTTCGGCGGACGCAGGGGCTCCGGCGAGCGCGTCGGCTTCGGCGGATGCAGGGGCTCCGGCGAGCGCGTCGGCTTCGGCGAGCGCGAGCCGGGCGACGACGGTCACGAAGCCGAAGGGCAGGCCGAGGCATCGTAGGCGTTGATCGCACTGGAGCCCGGAGCCCGGAGCCTGGAGCCTCCCTCGTCACGTCCTCCGCTTGCCCGCGATCCCGAGCACCGTGAGCGACTCGTTGCTCCGCCGCATCGTGAGCACGTCGCCGAGGGTCACTGCGTGCGCGATCCGGTGTCCGTCGAGGAACACGCGTGCCTCGCGCATCTTGCTCCGGAGGACGATCGCGTCGCCCGCGTCGACGAGACCGCGCGCGAAGCGGTAGCGACCGCCGGCCGGGATGTAGGGCTCGCGCACGACGTACTGGATCTTGTCCGACGAGAGCGGGAGCACCTTGCCGCCCGCGCTCCTCTGCGCGGCGGTCGAGCCCGCGGCCGGACCGATCCAGAGACCGCTCGATCGCTGCTCCTCTTCTCCCTCGGGGAGCTGGAGGATGTAGCGCGACGTCGCGGCGGGCGAGGCATGGCAGAAGAGCGCCTCGTTGAGCACGCGCGAGTGGAGGAGCTTGCCGTTGAGCTCGACCCGCATGCGCGTGAGCTCCGTCGCGCGTAGCTCGCCGGCGATCGCCCGCGCGAGCGTCGGGGCGACGTTGCCCTTGGTCGCCCCGCAGAAGAAGCCGACGGAGTGTCCGGGGGCGCTGTTGATCCCGAGGAGCGGGACGTCTTTCCCGATGAGGTGCGAGGCCGAGAGCAGCGTGCCGTCGCCGCCTACCGTGACGACGAGATCCGTGCGAGGTGGGACGCGCGCACGCGGTCCGCCGCGGAAGACGACCTCGACGTCGAGCGCGGCGAGCGCCTCCTCCACCTCCCGCACGGTCGCTTCGTGATCCTCGTGCGACTGCTTCAGGCGCTGCACCGTCGGGTCGCCCTTGCGCAAGAGGCGCACGATGAGCGGATCGTGCTGGTCGAGCACGAACTTGCGATAGGTCGTGCGCTTCACGACGACGGCGACTCGAGGCTTTCGCTTCCTGGGCATGTCGGGTTCAGGAGAGCGCAGACGCGAGGCGATGGAGGGCGAGCTCCGTCTTCGCGTCCCGGATCTCGCCGGCGCGACAGGCGGCGAGCGCGTCCTTCAGCGGCACGCTCACGATGCGGGGCGCCTCTTCGAGCGGCGAGCCGTCGCCTTCCGGCTCGCGGCGGGTCTTCGGATCGACGCGGACGTGGAAGAAGAAGTGCATCTCGGCGATGAAGCCCGGCGCGGGGAAGGAGCACTCGCCCAGCGGTCGCATGTCCTCCGGCCGCACCACGAAGCCGAGCTCCTCGGAGAGCTCCCGCGCCGCAGCCGCCTCCGGCGCCTCTCCCGGCTCGATGAGCCCGGCAGGCAGCTCCCAGAGGACGGCAGGATGCAGCGGCGCGATCTTCCGGAGCGCGACGGGGGGGCGGATGGCCGTGCGGAGGTAGACCCACGGCTCTCCGTCGGGCCCCGAGTGATGCGCCGCCATCACTGCCGCATCGAGCGCCCGGCGCTCGACGATGTCGTAACGGAGCGGGGCGCTGCGCGTGCCGTCCGCTCGGACCACGGCGAGCTCGTACCGCTTGAGCGTCAGGAAGCCTTCGGGCTCCGAGGAATGGTCACCGACGACGTCGAGCTCGACCTTGGGGATCTCTGGGAGGACGGGCACGCGGGGTCGCATCTTAGCCTCAAACCGAGCCCGCAGGTCTCCCCGTGACGCAACCTCGGGAATGAAACACCGGCCCAGCGGCGTATGGTCCCTCGGGGCTCTTCGGTCGGTCGTCCGTTCGGGTCCCGTCGCCGTTCGGGATTCTTGCTACGATGCAAGAAGAGGTCGGTCGCCGATCGCCCATGTCCTTCTCGAGAACGCACCGGGGGCGGGAACTTTGTCACGGTCCGTACGTCGGAATCGAGGTTGCAGCACGGACCTCTGCCCCGGGAGGGGGTCGAGAGCGACATCGAGCCCCGCCCCGCATCGAAACGACTCGATACCAGGAACGATCACGGAATGACCTCGGAAGCGGCCGCTGAGCCCGGCACGGAGCGCCTCTCGCTCGAGCCCATCGAGCGCCCAGCGAAGCGGGCGGAGCGGCGCCTGCGCGCGCGGCGTGCCATCCTCTGGGCGGCGAAGGCCCTCGCGGGAGGCCTCGTCGCGGCGGCGATCTTCTTGACGCTCCGCAAGGTGGGCGTCGTCGGCGAGCGCGCGTGCCGGATCGCCATCGCCGTCGCTGGGATCCAGGTCCTCGTCGTCGCAGTCGTGGCCTACATGCGCCGTCTGCCTCGCAGGGCGGGCGCGGTGGCGCTCGATCGTTACCACGGCCTCGCCGACCGGCTGTCGAGCGCGCTCTCTTTCGGAGAGCTCGGGCGCGAAGAGCGCACGCCGTTCATGATGGCGGCGATCGAAGACGCGCTCGCGCACGCCTCGCGTGTCGATCCGAAGAAGGCCGTCCCGATGGAGTCTCCAAGGGAGTGGCCCTTCCTCGCGGTGATGGCGCTCGTCATCGCCGGTGTGGCGCTCTTCGAGGTACGGAAGCACGAGCCGATCGCGAGCGCGAAGACGATCGACGCCGTCGAGGTGACCCAGGACGATCTCGACGCGGTGCGCGAGTTCCTCCGCGAGATCGATCAGCGGCTCCAGACCGACGAGGCCAAGGCGGCCACGCACGAGTTCAATCAGCTCGTCGAGGACCTCGCGAACAGGCGGCTGGATCGGACCGAGGCGTTCCGCCGGATGCAGCAGCTCGAGGACCGGCTCCTCGAGGGACGCGAGGCGGACGCGAAGGCGCTCGAAGAGGCGCTGAAGAAGATGGGCGAGGAGCTCAAGAAGAGCGAGCTCTCGAAGCCCACCGGCGAGGCGCTCTCGGACAAGAACCTCGAGGCGGCCGAGAAGGCGCTCCGAGATCTCGCCAAGAAGCTCCGTGAGGCGCAGCAGCGCGGCGGGATCGACAAGCAGCAGCTCGAGAAGCTCCGCGAAGCGCTCAAGAGGGCGAGCGAGGATCAGAAGAAGCGCATGGAGGCCATCGAGGCTCGCCGCGAGGAGCTCAAGCAGGACCTCCTCAAGCAGCGCCAGAAGATGGGCGACGCCGGCGCGAGCGAGCAGGAGAAGAGCTTGCTCCAGAAGAAGGAGCGCGAGCTCGAACGCCTCGATCGCGAGCGCGAGCAGCAACAGAAGGCGCAGCGCGAGCTCGATCGGCTCGATCGCGAGCTGCAGAAGGCCGCCGAGGACCTCATGCGAGACCTCGGTCTGTCGGCGGACGATCTCGACAACGCCGCGCAGGACATCAACCGCATGGCGCGGCAGGAGATGTCGCAGGAGGAGAAGGAGCAGCTGCGCCAGAAGCTCCAGGAGCTCCGTGAGATGCTCCGACGTCAGGCGCAGGGTGGCTCCGGGCAGATGCAGCGCCTCCGCGTGTTCCAGCAGCGTGCGCGTGGTCAGGGGCAGTCCGGGCAGGGCGGTCAGGACGGCCAGGGTCGAGAGGGCCAGGGCCAGGGCCAGGAAGGTCAGGGCCAGCAGGCCGGCAACGGCCAGGGCGGGCAGCAAGGCCAAGGCGGTCAGGGCCAGGGTCAAGGCCAGGGCGGCGGCGGCGGCGAGACCTGGATCCTCGGGCCGAACGGCGAAAAGCTCCTCATGATCACGAAGGGCCGCGGGCAGGGCGGTCAGGGCCAGGGCGGCAACGGAGGACAGAACGGCAACCAAGGCCCGGGCTGGGGCACGGGTCACGATCCGAACGTCCAGGGGAAGACCGCGACGAACCCGAAGGTCGGAACGCAGGACACGCAGGTCCAGGGAGCCGACACCGGTCAAGGCGGCTCACGCAGCGAGGTCATCCTCGGCGCCGCCGAGCGCGGCTTCGCCTCGAAGGGCTACACGCGTGTCTACCGCGAGTACCATACCGTCGCCGAGGAGGCTCTGAACACGGACGAGATCCCCGGCGGCTACCGCTTCTACGTGCGGCGCTACTTCCAGCTCATCCGCCCGCGCGATCCGAGCGGCGGCGGAGCGGAAGCGCCCGCGCCGCCCGAGAATCCCTGAGGGCGACGACGTCACGCGCCGTACCCGCTCGACACGAGAATTCCACAGCGACCTTGGAGCACGAAGGAAATGGCCGATACCGTTGACGCAGGCGCAGTGCGCGCCGAGGTGGAGAGCTTTCGTTCGTCGATCGCGACGCTGAAGAGCGAGATCGCCAAGACGATCGTCGGCAACGAGGACGTGATCGACGGCGTCCTCATGTGCCTCCTCGCGGGCGGCCACGCGCTGCTCGAAGGCGTCCCGGGCCTCGGCAAGACCTCGCTCGTGCGGACGCTCGCGCAGGCGCTCAGCCTGGCGTTCTCCAGGATCCAGTTCACGCCGGACCTGATGCCCGCCGACATCCTCGGGACGACCATCATCGACGAGACGCAGGGGGGCGGTCGCGTGTTCGAGTTCCGCAAGGGCCCCATCTTCGCGAACATCGTCCTCGCCGACGAGATCAACCGCGCGACGCCGAAGACGCAGTCGGCGCTGCTCGAGGCGATGCAGGAGCACCGCGTGTCGGTCGGCAAGCACACGCACGTCCTCGAGGAGCCCTTCGTCGTCCTCGCGACGCAGAACCCGCTCGAGTCCGAGGGCACGTATCCGCTCCCGGAGGCGCAGCTCGATCGCTTCTTCATGAAGCTCCACGTGCCGTTCCCGAGCCGAGAGGAGCTGCACGCGATCCTCGATCGGACGACGGGCGAGGCGCCCGAGGAGCGCTCTCCCGTCCTCGCCCGTGAGGACATCCTCCGCATGCAGAGCCTCGTGCGTCGCGTCCCGGTCGCGAGGCACGTGCAGGACTACGCGATCCGCGTCGTGCAGGCGACGCACCCGGACGGCCCGGACGCGCCCGACGTGTGCAAGCGCTTCGTCCGCTTCGGCGCGTCGCCGCGCGGCGCCCAGGCGGTGCTCCTCGCGGCGAAGATCCGCGCGCTGTTCGAAGGCCGCTTCGCCGCGAGCATCGACGACGTCCGCGCCGTCGCCCTCCCGGCGCTGCGGCACCGGACGCTCCTCAACTTCGAGGGCGAGGCCGAGGGCGTGAAGACCGACCAGGTCATCGAGGCGATCTTGAAGACGCTGCCGGAGACGAAGACGGGCGCGGGCCGCTCGGAGGCGCAGGCGGTATCGTGAGCCGCGGTGTCGTGATCGGCCGGAGCGAGACGAGGGGCGTGCGTGGGGTTCCTTGACGCGGTCTTCGGGCGGAAAGGGCCTGCGCTGACGAAGGCGTCGGACGACGACCTGTTCGACGACGACTTCCAGCGCAAGCTCGACTACCTCGCGCTCGTCTCGAAGCGCGTGTTCGCCGGACGCATGCGCGCCGAGCGGCGGACGAAGAAGAGCGGGTCGGGCGTCGAGTTCGCCGACCACCGCGACTACCAGCCGGGTGACGACTTCCGCTACCTGGACTGGAACGTCTTCCAGCGCCTCGATCGCCTGCTCGTCCGGCTCTACGAGGAAGAGGAGGATCTCGCGATCTACTTCATCGTCGACACGAGCTCGTCGATGGGCTTCGGCGACGGCAAGAAGCTCCGGTACGCGAAGCGCGTCGTGGCGGCGCTCGCCTACGTGGGCCTCGCGAACCTCGATCGCGTGAGCATCGTGTCGACGACCGATCGCGTGCTCGATCGCATGCCTTCGACACGCGGCAAGGCGCGCATCTTCAAGGTGCTCCGCTTCTTGCGCGAGCTCCAGCCCGAGGGGCAGACGGACCTCGGCGACGCGCTGAAGACGTTCGTGGCGCAGCACAAGCGCCGTGGCCTGGTCGTCCTCGCGAGCGATCTGTACGACCCGAACGGCTTCGAGCGGGGCATCAACGTGCTCCGGTACAACAAGTTCGATCCGTTCGTCGTGCACGTGATCGATCGAGAGGAGGCGAGGCCGAAGCTCTCGGGCGACGTCCTGCTCTACGACTGCGAGACGGGCGACGAGCGTGAGGTGACGGTGACGGCGAAGGTCCTCGAGCGCTTCGCCGAGGCGTACGCGAAGTACTTGGAGGACGTGGAACGCTTCTGCACGTCGAAGCAGGTCCCGTACATCCAGGCCGACGTGAGCGTGCCGTTCGACGAGCTCATCCTGCGGGTGTTCCGGCGCGGAGGGTTTCTCCGATGAGGCTGGAGGTGCGGGCGTGATCCTCGCCGGCCTTTCCCTCGCTCAGATTGCCGCCGTCTTCGGCGTGGCGGCTGCCTTCGCCACGGCGCTCTACATCCTCAAGCTGCGGCGGCGGACCGTCGCGGTGCCGTTCGCGAAGCTGTGGGAGAGGATTTTGCGCGACAAGGAGGCGACCAGCCTCTTCTCGCGGCTCAAGAGGCTCCTCTCGCTCCTCGTGCAGCTCGCGCTCATCGCGCTGCTCGCATTCGCGCTCGGGGATCCGCGGGCGGCGGCGACGCTGATCAAGGGGAGGAACCTCGTCGTCCTCGTCGACGCGAGCGCGTCGATGCAGGCGACCGACGTGCCGCCGGCCAAGAATCGGCTCGAGGCGGCCAAAGAGGAGGTGAAGAAGGTCATCCGCGGGCTCGGCGGGTCCGACCGCATGCTCATCGCGCAGATGGATGCGGCGGTCACTCCGCTCGGGCCGGCGAGCTCGGACACCTCCGAGCTCGAACGCGCGCTCGACCTGATCAAGCCGACGGACGCGCGTGCCGATTTCCCGCGCGCGCTCCGGTTCGCGATCGACTCGCTGCGTGGGCTCGAGAACCCCGAGATCGTCGTCGTGTCCGACGGGCGGCTCGGGGAGGCGGTCGACGCGTCGGGGAAGGTCCACCTCGGCGACGACATCAAGCTCACGTACCTGCCGATCGGGCGCGGCGTCCGCAACGTCGGTATCACCGCCTTCTCCGTCCGGCGTTACCCGCTCGACAAGAGTCGCTACGAGGTGATGCTGGAGGTCACCAACACCGGGCCCGAGACGGAGGACATCGAGCTGTCCCTCTTCGCCGATCCGAAGCCCGGGGACCCGAACGACAACGGGCAGCTCGTCGACCTCACGAAGCTCCGGCTCAAGCCCGGAGAGCGGCTGCCGCGGTTCTACCCGAACTTGTCCGGCGCGAGCAGGGCGCTCAAGGCCCTCATCTCTCCGCTGCCGAACAGCGTCGACGAGCTGCCGGCGGACAACGCCGCGTACGCGCTCTTGCCCGAGCGGCGCCGCGCGAAGGTGCTCGTCGTCACGACCGGCAACACGTACCTCGAGGCGGCGCTCCTGCTCGACGAGTACCTCGACGTGCAGCTCGTCTCTCCGAAGGAGTACGCGGAGAAGATCGCGCCCGGCGGGGCGCGCTACGACGTCGTCATCTTCGACGCCGCGACGCCCGCCGACCCGCCGCGCGCGCACGCCATCTACCTCGACCCGCGCGGGCCGGGCTCTCCGGTGAAGGTCGAGGGCGAGATGCAGAACCCCGGCTTCGACCGCATCGAGCGCAAGCACCCCATCGTCCGCTGGACCGCGCTCGACGACGTGAACATCGCGCACGCGCGCAAGCTCGTCCCGCAGCCCGGAGACAAGGTCGTCGGCGCGAGCTTCGAAGGTCCGCTCCTCGTGACCGGGCAGCGCGGCGGCTACAAGTTCGTCGCGATGGGCTTCGACCCGCGCGAGAGCGATCTGCCGCTCCGCGTCGCGTGGCCGCTCCTCCTGCTCAACGTCATCAACTTCTTCACCGACGAGGACGCGCAGTACATCTCGAGCTTCCGCACGGGCGACGTGTGGCGCATCCCCGTCGTGACCCACACGGGGCAGGCGCGGCTCAAGGTGCCGAGCGGCGAAGAGCTGCTCGTCCCCGTCCACGAGGGGCGCGCCGTCTACCTCGGTGAGCACGCAGGCTTCTACGAGCTCGTGGGCGCGGAGGGCGTCGATCCGTCGGAGACCGCCGCGCTCGGCGGAGGGGCCGACGGCCGCGACCTCCCCGAGCCGTCCGCGAAGGAGAACGCGGGCGCGGGCGGGCCGCCGCCGACGGTGACCGCGTTCGCCGCGAACCTCCTCGACGCCGAGGAGAGCGCGATCGAGCCCGCGAAGGAGCTCGTCGTCGACGGCAAGAAGGCCGGCACGCTCGTGGGCTTCCAGATCGGCGTGCGACGTGAAATCTGGATCTACCTCCTCATCGCGGCCATCGTCCTCACCGCGATCGAGTGGGTCACGTACCACCGGAGGATCACGGTATGACGCGGCGGCTCGGCATCCTGGGCGGCGTCGCCGCTCTGGTCGCGATCGGCCTGTTCGTCGCGAACAGGCTGACGAAGGGCGTGGTCTGGGCCTTCGCCACGCAGAAGGCGGACCTCCTCCTGATGGGCGCCATCGCGGTCGCCTGCGCGGTGGTCGTTTTCCGCTCGCTCTACGATCTCGTCGTCCAGATCCGCACGAAGCGCGACGTCCAGGCGGCGCGCATCGCGTTTGCCGTCGCGGGCGGCGTCGTCGGGCTCGTCGGCGTGTGGATCTACTGGCGCGCGGTCCTGAGCTCGTCGGAGACGACGATCACCTTCGTACGCCACGGCACCGACTACGAGCTGCTCTCGCCGAAGATGCTCGGCGTCGCGCTGCTCTCGCCGTTCTTCCTTTGGATGATCGGCCGGAGCCTCGCGGATCTGCCGGTCCCGCAGCGCATCCTCTCCGTCGTCCTCCGCATCGCGTTCGTCGCGCTGCTCGCGCTCGGCCTCTCGCGGCTCGCACGCACGGCGACGACCGAGAAGATCGCGACGGTCTTCCTCGTCGACGTCTCCGAGTCCGTGCCCGACGCGGCGATCGAGGACGCGCGGGAGGAGATCACGAAGGCGCTGAAGGACAAACCCAAGGACGCGATCGTCCGCATCGTCACCTTCGCGAAGCGCCCGCGCGTCGTGGCGATGGATGACGACGCCAAGGAAGCTCCGAAGCTCGAGCGGCACGACATCCCGCCGCCGTCGGGACAGCCCACGGCTGGGAAGGAGGCACCGCCCGCAAAGACCCGCACCGGGCTCGGTGCGGCGACGGACATCGCGAGCGCCATGCAGCTCGCGTACGGCCTCTACCCGTCGGGCTATCTGCGCCGCGCCGTCATCTTCTCGGACGGCGTCCAGACCGACGGCGACGTCCTCGCGGAGGCGAACCGCGCCCGGCAGTTCGGCGTCAAGGTCTTCACCGTCCCGTACCGCCGTCCGGTGCCGGGCGAGGTGGCGCTCCGCGATCTGCGCCTGCCGGACAAGGTACGCGTGGGCGAGCCGTTCAACCTGCGCGCGAGCATCTTCTCGTCGCGGCCGCAGAAGATCCGCGCGACCTTGAAGCAGGGCGAGGCGATCAACGGCCTCGACGGCATCAAGGAGATCGATCTCAAGCCGGGCGACAACGAGGTCACCTTCAAGAGCGTCGTCCGTGTCGCCGGCGAGGTGACGTACGCGCTCGAGCTCACCGACATCCCCGAGGACCGCTTCAAGGAGAACAACCGCTTCGCCGTCTCGGTCGCGGTCCCCGGGCGCCCGTCCGTCCTCTACGCGGAGGGCAACCCGGCGCGCGCGAGCTACCTCGCGTCGGCGCTCTCGGCCCAGGAGTTCGACGTCGACGTGCGCTCGCCGCGCGAGATCCCGTCGTCGATCCGCGAGCTCGAGCGCTACGACTTCGTGATCCTCTCGGACATGCCGGCCGAGGCGGTGTCGCTCACGCAGCAGGACGCGATCGAGAGCTACGTGCGCGATCTCGGCGGCGGCTTCCTCTTCGCGGGCGGCGAGTCGGGCTACGGCCTCGGCGGGTGGCACCACACGACGATCGAGCGGATTTTGCCCGTGCGCATGGACTCGGAGAAGAAGCGCGACGAGCCGCAGGTCGCGATGGTCCTGGTCCTCGACCGCTCCGGATCGATGAGCGGCCTGCCCATCGAGATGGCCAAGGCCGCGGCGAAGGCGACGGCGGACACGCTCGCGTCCGACGATCTCATCGAGGTCATCGCCTTCGACTCCGCGCCGACGCGCGTCGTCCGCATGACGGCGGCGAAGCATCGCGCGCGCATCCAGAACGACATCGCGCGCATCCAGGCGGGAGGCGGCACGGAGATCTTCAGCGCGCTCGACGCCGCTTACCAGTCGCTCACCGCGACGCGCGCGCGGCGCAAGCACGTCATCCTCCTCACCGACGGTCAGGCGCCGCACAACGGCATCCGCGACCTCGTGCAGGCGATGGCCGCCGAGGCGATCACGGTCACGGCCGTCGGGCTCGGCTCGGGCATCGACGAGGGGCTCTTGAAGATGATCGCCGACCTCGGCGGCGGCCGCCTCTACAAGGTGATGGACCCGCAGCAGCTCCCCCGCGTCTTCACGCGCGAGACCGAGATGGTGAGCCGCAGCGCCGCGGTCGAGGAGTACTTCCAGCCGAGGGTCGTCTCGCCGGCCGACTTCCTCCGCGGCGTCGACATGTCGTCCGCGCCGTTCCTCCACGGTTACGTCGCGACGAAGATGAAGCCGCCGCCCGCGCAGGAGATCCTCCAGAGCGAGATCGGCGAGCCGATCCTGGCGCGGTGGCACGTCGGCCTCGGCTGGTCGCTCGCGTGGACGAGCGACGTGAAGAATCTCTGGGCGGTGGAGTGGCTGCGCTGGCCGGGTTACGGCCAGTTCTGGGGGCAGCTCGTCCGCGAGCACATGCGCCAGAAGAAGCGCCAGCAGTACGACATGGCGTGCTCCATCGATCCGGCGACGGGTCACGTGAAGGCGTCGATCGACGCGATCGGCGGCGACGACCGCTTCCAGAACGGGCTCGACGCGAAGCTCACCGTCACGGGCCCGCAGCCCAACGGCGAGACGCGGAAGGTCCCGATGAGGCAGACGGCTCCGGGCCGCTACGAAGCGGACTTCCCGCTCGAGCGCTACGGCTCGTTCCTCCTGCACGCGAGCCTCGAGAAGACCGTCGACGACGGCAAGGGCGGGCAGAAGAGCGTCCAGGTCGCCGAGAGCTTCGGGCACGTGACGAACCCGTATCCGCGCGAGTACCTCGCCCTCGCTCCCGATCTCGTCACCCTCTCGCGCACGGCGCTCGTCACGGGCGGGCGTGTCGATCCGTCGCCGAAGGAGGTCTTCGACCCTGCCGGCGAGTCGATCAAGTACCACGAGGACCTCTGGCCCCGCTTCATCGGTGCGGCCCTGGCGGTTTACCTGCTCGACCTCTTGATGCGACGTGTGCGCATCTTCGATCGGAAGAAGACCGCGAAGGCCTCGGTCCCGCGCAACGTCGCCCGGGCGTGAGGCGGCGATTGCCGGCAGCGCCTGCGAGGCTGGCACACATGACCCCGACGTCATGCCTCCGCGTGTCTCGCCGGCCGTGAAGCCTCGAAAAGGCGTGCGGGCGCGCGGATCCGCCCGGGGGCACGACGGTTGCTCGAGCGGCGGACATGACTTCGACTCGCGCGCTTCACATCTTCAACTTGTCCGTCGCTCTCACGCTCGCCGCATGCGGCACGGCCGAGCCGAGCTCCGAGCACGTCCATGGGGATCCGCGCACCTCCGTCGGCGCGCCCGCGGCCGAGAGGGGGGCGGGCCTGCCGGGCGAGACCTACGACGCCCTGGCGGAGAACGACTTCATCGAGACCGCCAAGCAGCCGGTCTCGACGTTCGGGGTCGACGTCGACACCGCGAGCTATTCGCTGATGCGACGCGACGTGCTCCAAGGCCGCCTGCCGAACCAGAACGGGGTCCGGCCCGAGGAGTACGTGAACTACTTCCGCTACTCCTACCCGCAGCCGAGCGGTGAGCATCCCTTCTCGGTCACGGTCGACGGGGCGCCGTCGCACTTCGGGGAGGGGCTCCACCTCGTCCGCATCGGCCTCCAAGGAAAGGTCATCCCGGCCGAGCAGCGTCAGCGGGCGAACCTCGTCTTCCTCGTCGACGTCTCGGGATCGATGTCGATGACGAACAAGCTGCCGCTCGTCCAGTACACGCTCAAGCAGCTCGTGAAGCGGCTCGAGCCGTCGGACACGCTCGGGATCGTCACGTACGCGGGCTCGGATCGTGTCGTCCTCGAGCCGACGCCGGTGACGAACAAGTCGATGATCCTCGACGCGATCGACTCGCTCATGGCCGGCGGAGGCACGAACGGGGAGGGCGGCATTCGCAAGGCTTACGAGCTCGCGAGCAAGGCCAAGACGCAGGACTCGATCAATCGCGTCGTGCTCTGCACGGACGGCGACTTCAACGTCGGCGCCACGGGCGACGAGCTCGTGAGGATCATCGAGCAAGCGCGCGACACCGGTGTCACGCTCACGACCTTGGGGTTCGGGCAGGGCAACTACAACGACAGCATCATGGAGAAGCTCGCCGACCACGGGAACGGGAACTACGCGTTCATCGACGGCCCGGGCGAGGCGAACCGCGTGCTCGGCGAGAAGCTGGTGTCGACGCTCCAGGTGATCGCCAAGGACGTGAAGGTGCAGGTCGAGTTCAATCCGGACGCCGCCGTGCGCTACCGGCTCATCGGCTACGAGAACCGCGTGATGTCGAACGAGGACTTCCGGAACGACCAGAAGGACTCGGGCGAGATCGGCGCGGGCCACTCCGTCACCGCGTTCTACGAGGTGGAGCTGACCGAAGCGGCCAAGTCGGGGAGCCTGAAGGACGGTGCCCTCGCGAAGGTGCGGCTTCGTTACAAGCAGCCGGAGGGCGATCAGGCCACGGAGCTCGAACGCTCCCTCACCGTGGGCGCGCTCGCGCCGAGCTTCGAGGCCGCGCCGTCGGATCTGCGCTTCGCGGCGGGCGTCGTCGAGTTCGCCGAGATCCTGCGGCGCTCGAAGCACAGCCAAGGCGCGCGCTTCGACGACATCCTCGCCATCGTCAACGCGACGGCGGGAGACGACCCCGACCGCATCGAGCTCCGCTCGCTCGTGGAGAAGGCGAAGGGCCTCTGGTAGTGAGCGGCCGCAGGCGCGGCGAGCCTCTCCGGAGATCAGAACATCTGGGAGAGGTAATGCCGCGCCTGCTTCTGCCACCACGGGTACGTGTGGCTGCTGTCCTTGCCCCAGAACGCGAGGTGGTGCGGGATGCCCTTCCGCTTCAAGAGCGCGCCGAACTCGGCCGTCTCGCGGATGCAGCCCTCCTCGTGGGCGCCGCGCCCGACGACGACCGTGAGGTGCGTGAGCTGGCGGATGCGCTCGAGGCCCGGGCCGTGCAGGTTCGGGAGGAACGCGAACGGATCGTTGAAGTAGAGGTCCTCGTTGCTCTGTCCGTCGAAGAACCAGCTCGTGCGGTACCGCCCGGAGAGGCAGAGGGCCTGCTTGAAGATCTCCGGGTGCTTCAAGGCGAAGAGGGCCGAGTAGAGGGCACCGACGCTGCAGCCCGTCGCGACCATGCGGACGCGCGGCATCCGGCAGTCCTCGCGGATGAAGGGCACGAGCGTGTTCAGGACGAAGCGCTCGTAGGCGCGGTGATGCGCCATGCGCTGGTGGACGTTGCCCTCACCGGAGAAGCTCCGCGAGACGTTGGTCTCGGGGCAGTAGATCTTGATGCGTCCCGCCGCGAGCAGGGGAGCGAGCGCGTCGATCATCCCGCCTCGCTCCCACTCGTGGGCCACGCCGGCGTTCGACGGGAAGACGACGAGGGGCATGCCGATCTCGCCGTAGGTCCACATGTGAACGCGGCGGCCGAGGTCGGGGCTGTCGAGGAGTCGGTGACGTGCGCTCATGGGGGCGGCCGCTCCTAGCACGAGACGAGGTGCGGCGCGAGTGCGCTGTGCCGTCCGCGGGACGTCGGCTCCTGGTATCCTCCTCGTGTCATGCGAGCAGGTGCACGTGCGGTCATCCTGGGGCTGGCCCTCGCGGGCGCCGTCGGCTGCAGCGGGCCGGTCAAGCGGCCGGACGGCGGCGTGGGCCTGTTGCCGATCGGCTCGCGCGCTCCGGATCTCGAGGGCCGCGACCTCGAAGGCAACGACGTGAAGCTGTCCGACGTCCGAGGGAAGCTGGCCGTCGTCTACTTCTATCCGGCCGACGGGACGCCGGGCTGCACCACGGAGGCGTGCGGGTTCCGTGACGCCTGGAAGCGCTACAAGGCCGCGGACGTCGTCGTGTTCGGCGTCTCCTCGGACTCGGCGGAGGAGCACCGCAAGTTCCAGGAGAAGCACAAGCTCCCGTTTCCGCTCGTCGCGGACACGAACGGCTCCGTCGCCACGTCCTACGGCGTGCGCAAGAACCTCTTCGGATACGAGCGGGTCACCTTCCTGATCGATCGCGAAGGCCGCGTCGCTCGCATCTGGGCGGAGGTCGACCCCGGCGTGCACGCGACCGAGGTGCTCGCCGAGGCCAAGCGCGTGAGGTGAGGGGAGCCGGACCCCCGAGCCGAGCTGCCCGGCATCCTGCCGACTCCTGCTCAGCGACTCCCGCTCGGCGCCCGCTCAGGGCACCGTGACGACGTGCTCTTGCGACCGTGCGCCTTCGGCGGTCGTGTACTTGATGACGACCTTGTACGTGCCGGCCGGCACGTCGAGCCCGGTGCCCGTCGGGAACGTGTTGAGCATGCTGGCCACGTTGCTGCAGTTCGTGCGCCGGTCCCACAGGCTGATGAGCCGCCAGCTCGACCCCTCCTGCCGAAAGACCTGGTAGGTGCCTTTGACGAAGCGCCTCTCGCCCGCCTCGGTCACGACCTCGACGTCGTCGATGTCGAGCCGCTCGACCGGGACCGTCACCGTCTGACCGGGTTGCGCCTCGACCCGCACGATGACGTTGTTGACGACGACCTCGTAGTGGTGAGGCGCCTCGGCCGCGGTGAACGGGAAGACCTTGAAGGTGGCCGATGAGCCGAGGTCGAGCCGCTGGAAGGAGACGACGCCCTCGTTGCCCTGGAGCGGCGGCGACCCGTCGCCGGTCCGGTTGGTGGAGCGATGCACGAGGTAGGCGTGGTTCATCGCGCAATGCGGATAGCTCACGTGCTTCGCGTCCGGGTTCTCGCGCTTCGGCCACGCGATCGCGATCGTCGCGCGGACGTCGGTCGCCGGTGTGAGATCGATCTCGGTCTTGGAGTCGGGCGCGAGCGTGACCGTGCGCGGCTCGAGGACCTTGGGCCCGAAGCTGAACGTGTACTCGCCCGCGAGCAGCGAGACCCATTCCGGCGGCGCAGGGGTCGTCCTGAACCCGATGCGCTGCCCGTCGCTCACCACGACCAGCCCGCCCTGCTGCGCCTGCGAGACGACGAGGCTCGCGTGCGGGCCGAAGTCGGTGCGCAGGCGGCCGTCGTCCGAGATGGCGTCGTACGTCACTTTGACGGCGGCGAGCTTCACCTCCGTCGTCCTGCTCCTCTCGACCGCCACGCCGCAGGCCTCGGTCGGCAGCGAGAAGGCGTTCGAAGTGAACTTCACGCATCCGGACGCAGGATTCATGCGGGCGGGCGCTCCCACTTCGAGCGTGATGCCTGCGAAGTTGCCCCGCTCGCCGGGGAGCGCCGTGTCGACGCCCGAGGCACGGCTCAAGAGCAGCGCTCCGAGCAGCTCGGAGTCCGTGGGCCGAATCTTGATGTCGCCCTCTCCGGAGCCGACCTCCTCGCCGGCGTCTCCCGCCATGCAAGCACCGAGGATCGAGAGCGACGCAGCGAAGATCGGCAGAGTGAGCGAGCGGTTCATGGTCGAGTCCCTTTGCAGCCGTGGTACGGCGGCGCCGTCGGGATCTTCCCGACGCAGGGCTACGGGCTCGACGATGCGTCCGCGCGCCGTCAGTTCGGCAGGTACCGATGCACGATCTGCCAGGCGCGCGCGAGCGTGATCCCCGTTCGCTGGTCGACCGCGAGCGGGTGGTCCGTGGGCTCGAGCTCGATCCACGGCCGCAGGTTCTTGCCCTGGTGGACGAGGCGCGCCTTCAAGAGGAGCGTGCTCTCGGCGTAGTGCGGGATGCGGTTCACGAGCCAGCCGTAGGTCGGCGGGCTGCGCCGCGTCCGCGAGTAGTAGCGATCGAAGTTCTCACGCGACTGCGACACCCAGGCGCCGATACCGAACCGCTTCCGCTGTCCGATGATGGGGATGTAGATGACGCCGCGGACGAAGTAGTGCGTGCCGTCTTCGTCGCGCACCGTGCACAGGTCTTCCGTGAAGGTCGTCCGTTCGTCTCGCTCCTCGGGCGGGACGGCGAGGTAGGGGTCGGGCGCGTAGAGACCGAGGTCCGGAAGAGTGTCTACGTGCTCCTTCCCGCAGACCGAGCAGCGGATCCCCATCGGAGGATGCTTACGACGGATCTGGCACGAAGTACACCGGGCCGCGCCGCACGACGGTCGAGCCCGAGCAGACGGTGCCGGCCGCCGGTCTACTGGTGCTGGCGCGAGCGCACGAACGGTGCGCCGACTACTCGTCGTCCGCCGCGGAGCGCCGCCGCCTCCCCATCCTCTCTTGGACGGCCTTGCGTGCGTTGCGCGTGATGTACTGGACGAGCGCGGTCTGGAGCGAGCGGTAGGTCACGATGTCGTTGAGGTCGACCCCCATGTGCACCATCGTCTGCGCGATTGCCGGGTTCACGCCCGTGAGCAGGCAATCCGCGCCGACGAGGCGGACCGCTCGCGCCATGCGGAGGAAGTGATCGGCCGTGGCGGTGTCCATCACCTGGATGCCGGTGATGTCGATGACCGCGCACGATGCCCTCTTGGCGACGATCGTGTTCAAGAGGAGCTCCGTCATCGTGGCGCTTCGGGTCGTGTCGAGCACTCCGACGACGGGGAGGCAGAGGATACCCTCCCAGACCTCGATGATCGGCGTGGCGAGCTCCTGTATCGCGGCGCGCTGGAGCTCGATGGTCGCGATCTTCTCCTCGAGCTCCTTCTCGTAGGCGAGGCTCTGCGCCCGGGCTCGCGAGAGCGACTCCATCATCTCGTTGACGCCGGCGTAGAGCGTCGAGAGCGGGTGATCCGGCGGTAGGTCGGTCTTGAGCCGTCGCGAGAAGTCGCCGAGCGTTATGTCCGCCACCACCATGAGCACGTCGGCGACGTGGTCGAGAATGGTCGCTCCGAGCTCGCTTTCGAAGGGATCGGCAGTCGTGGTCATCTCCACCCCAGTCGCGCCACGTCGGACTTCCCTTTCCGCGTCCGCGCCATCGTGGGCCACGCACTCTACCCGATGGTGGTCGTGGAGGAAACGATTTAGGCGTTTTCAGCGACTACGCGGAATTTCCTTGCGAAAGCCATTGGTCGATGGACCGCGCGCAGGCGCCGGCATGGGATGTGTCACGATGTCGCGTACGAGGCGATCCTTCGAGATCGCTCAGGTAATCATGAGCGTGGCGAGTCTGGAGCTGCGGCTATCTTCGCCACATGCACCGAGGTCGTTCGCGAACCACCAAGCGATACGTCCATGTCGGAGGCGTCGGCACGCTGGTCGGCGTGCTCCTGCCCATGCTCGTCGCCGCAGGCTGCGGCGACGACGACGCGACGACCGGAGGCGGAGGAGCCGATGAAGGGGCCGACGGAAGCGTCGTCGGCGATGGCGGCGGGCGAGACGCCGCACGCGTCGTGGATGCAGGGCCGGACGTGGTGGACGCGAGCGCCGCGGACGCGAACGAGGACGCCGAGCCGGGGGATGCAGGGCCCGACGTGCGCGAGGGCGCGAACATCGCCTTCGCGACTTCTCGCACGGTTCGTGGGGACTTCGGCGGTCTCGGTGCAGGCGACGCGATCTGCAACGAGGAAGCGGCGGACGCGGGGCTGCCGGGCACGTACGTCGCGTACCTGTCGACGAGCACCGTCGACGCGATCGATCGCATCGCCGGCTCGCGCGGATGGGTTCGGCCCGACGGAAAGCCGTTCGCCGACCGGCCCGAGGACATCGCGGAGGGTCGGATCATCTATCCGCTCGTGCGGACCGCGCGCAACGTAGAGGCTTTCGCGTTCGGGCACCACTTCACCGGCTCGAACGTGATGGGGCGGAAAGCGATCGGCCGCACATGCGATGACTGGACGTCGACGACCGGAGATGCCTCGGGAGGGAGCTTCGGCAGCTCCATCGCATTCTCCGGTGGAACTGGCGTGCGGTGCGCGGATCCTCAGTGGCTGGCCTGCTTGGGCGTGGGCAAGACGTTTGCCCTCCCTGCCCCGCCCCAGACGCAAGGGCGGCTCGCGTTCGTCACGAAGGGGGACTTCACGCCTGGTGGAGGGCTCGCGGCTGCGGATGCACTCTGCCAGGCGGAGGCCACGGCCGCCGGTCGGACGGGGACCTTCCGCGCCCTGCTCGCCGCCGACGGGGCGACGGCCGCGTCACGCTTCTCGACGGCAGGCCTTCCGTGGGTGCGCGCGGACGGCTTGGCCCTCGCGGAGACCGCGGAGGCGTTCCTGACGAAGCCACAGTACGATCTGCCCATCCTCTACTCGGCCGATGGGCTGACGCGATTCGATAGCTCGAGAGACTATTGGAGGGGCGCGCCAGCCCCCTTCACGCCAGGGACTTCCGAGAGCACCTGCGCGAGCTGGACGACGACCACGGGGAACGGCACCGGAGGTTGGGGCGTCGACCGTGTGGGTTGGGGTAATGTGCCCACGCCCTGCGACCAGCCGCTCGGGCTGGTCTGCCTCCAAGAGTGACGCTCGTCCGGCCTGGCGCAGGTCGGTGCCCACCTGCTCCTACCCGAAAATGGGCGCGCTTGGATCTTGCGAGCACGCGGAGAGCAGCGTCTCCTGAGTACGAGGTCTCCACATGACGACGCTTCTACGCCGGTTCGCGCTTCCTTTGACGTTGTCGCTACTTGCGCTCACCGCCGGCTGCGGAGGGGCGGCGAAAGGAGCCAAGAGCGCGTCCGACGAATCGGGTGAGGGCGGTGGGCCCGCCGAGATTGGCAAGAAGGCGCCGGATCTGACGATCCAGACCCTCAACGGGAAGGGGACCTTCTCGCTCGCGTCCGCACGGGGCAAGCCCGTCATCGTCGACTTCTGGGCGACCTGGTGTGCCCCCTGCAAAGAATCGTTCCCGAAGCTCGAAGAGCTCTCGAAGCGCCTCGGCGACAAGGTGGAGATCATCGGCATCTCCGTGGACGACGAGGAGAAGGGCGTCCTCGAGTTCGCCAAGGAGAACGGCGCGACGTTCGCCATCGGGTGGGACGAGGGCCACGTGCTCGCCGCTCGCTGGAAGGTCGGCACGATGCCCACGACCTTCATCGTCGATCGCGAGGGCGTCGTGCGCTTCATCCACGACGGCTACCACGACGGCGAGACGAAGGAGATGGAGAAGGAGGTCATCAGCCTCTGGGAGGACGACTCCTCCTCCGGTGAGAAGCTCGCGAAGAGCTCGGACGAGAGCGAGAAGAAGGACGAGAAGGAAGAGACGAAGGAAGACACATCGACCGCCTCCGCCCCGGCGACGAGCGCGGGCGACGACGCGGAGGACGAGCCGCCGCCTCCTCCGAAGAAGAAGGCCGGCAAGAAGGGCGGCAAGAAGAAGCCCGCCAAGAAGAAAAAGAAGAAGAAGGCGTGAGGCCGATCGGTTCGCAGGCTCCGCGCTCGAGGCGCCGAGGATTCACCGGGTGGGCCAGAGCCACTCGAGCAGCGCGACGAGCGCGCCGAGCGCGACGAGGATTCCGACGAGCCAGATCCCGAAGCCGCTCCACGCGCCGGCGAGCGAGCGACCACCCTTTCGGTCGCAGTCCAGGCAGATCGCCCAGGTCTTCGCGCCGCCTTCCGTGAGCGTGCAACAGTCGCCGCAGACGGAGCGCCGGCAAGAGGCGCACGGTCCCGCGGCCTCGGCGCCGCAGAACACGCAACGCTCGACGCCGTCGTCGCCGATCATCTGAAGGCCGCTCACGGCTGCATGATCCCATGACGCGCGAACACGTCGAGCATCGGGTGAGCACGACCGTGCCGAGGCCCGTGGCTCGAGGGGGAATGGACCCGCTCCGACGGCCGCTGCTACCTTCGTAGAGGTCATGTCCGCCGAGCCCGCCGAGCGATGGAAGCCGTGGCTCGCATTGACCTCGACTCTCGCTCGGTTCGCGTGGCCGGCGGCGTTCGTCGCCGTCGCCGCGATGGGCTTCGGGTACCTGCGCGATCGAAGACCGCCGGCGACGTCCGAGATTCGGGTCGAGCACTCGGGCGCCACGGTCGTACGGGAGCTCCGTGCGCTCTCGCGTCTCGAGACGAGCGTGCTCCGGGTCGAGAAGGTGATCGATCTCGCGGATCACCAGAGGCGCCTGGGTGGGCTCGTCGAAGCGGAAGACTCGCTGCTGTTCGTCGCCGCGGGAGAGGTCGTGCTCGGCGTCGATCTCGCCAAGCTCGGCGAGAACGACGTGCGCTCGGATCCCGAGACGGGCGTTGCGTACGTCGAGCTACCTCCGCCGGAGGTCCTCTCGACTCGTTTCGACGAGGCCCGGTCGTACGTGCACTCGCGGAAGACGGACCTCTTCGCTCGTCGCAACGAGGGGCTCGAAGCCGCTGCGCGGCGCGAGGCGCAGGCCGCCTTCGCCGCGGCCGGCAAGGATCCGCAGGCCGTCGAGTCCGCGAAGCACCAGGCCGAGCGCCAGCTCCGGGCCCTCGCGAAGGCGTGGGGAGCGAAGGACCTCGTGGTCACTTGGAAGGCGCCGCGCGGCGAGGTCGACGTCGCCGGCTCCCCGTGATCCGGACGCCGCCGCTGGCGTGAGCTCCGGCAGAGCCCTCCCGACCACCGGGCCGACCACCGGGCCGAGCGGCGCGGGTGGCCGGCTGCGGCGCCCGCGGCCGACCTCGTCCACGGCTCGTCGTTTTTCCTGCAAGGGAGTTCAGCTCCCGGGCTATAAGGGCCGACCTGGCTCGTCGGGACGAACCCGAGCTCGCCGAAACCGCTCTCCCTCAGCCGACATCGAAGACACGGATGGCTGTAGCCGTGACCGCCGAGACTCTCAGCGACAAGCCGATCGCGTCGTACGACGATCTGCTTTCCATCTTCTACGCCGCCATGAAGCCCGCGTCGGAGTTCCGGGTCGGGGCGGAGATGGAGAAGTTCGGCGTCTACGAGGACGGCACGCCGATCCAGTACGAGGGCGAGCGTGGCGTCAGGGCCCTGCTCGAGGAGCTCGAGCAGAAGGGTTGGACCGCCGAGCGCGAGAGCGAGGGAGGTCCCCTCATCGCGCTCGTCCGCGACGGCGCGAGCGTCACGCTCGAGCCCGGCAGCCAGCTCGAGCTCTCGGGCGCGCCGCTCGTCCACGCGCACCAGATCTGCGCCGAGTTCCGTGCGCACCTCGCCGAGATCGCGCCGTTCTCCGAGCGCGCGAAGGTCCGCTGGCTGGGCGTCGGCTTCCACCCGTTCGCGACGCGCGACGCGTACACGATGGTGCCCAAGCAGCGGTACGCGATCATGCGCGAGTACTTGCCGACGCGCGGGAGCTTGGCCCTCGACATGATGCTCCGCACCGCGACGGTGCAGGCGAACTACGACTACAGCTCCGAGGCCGACGCGATGCTCAAGATGCGCGTCGCGCTGAAGCTGGCGCCGCTCACGACGGCGATGTTCGCGAACTCGCCCTTCTACGAAGGCGCGCCGTTCGGGGGAAAGAGCTACCGCGCGAAGGTCTGGCTCGACACGGACCCCGATCGCTCCGGCCTCGTGCCCGTGCTCTGGAAGAAGAACGCCTCGTTCGTCGATTACGTCGAGTGGGCGCTCGACGTGCCGATGTTCATGTTCAAGCGGAACGGCGAGAAGGTGGTGAACACCGGCCAGACCTTCCGCAGCTTCTGGAAGAGCGGCTACGCCGGCCACAAAGCGACGCTGAGCGATTGGCAGACGCACCTCAACACGCTCTTCCCCGAGGTGCGCCTCAAGAAGACGATCGAGGTCCGCGCCGCCGACGCGCAGGGCGCGAACATGGCCTGCACGCTGCCTGCGCTCTGGACCGGCATCTTCTACGACGACAAGGCGCTCCGCGAGGCCGAGGCGCTGTGCGCGGATTGGACCCACGACGAGGTCGCGGCTTGCCGCAAGGAGGTCTGGCAGAAGGGCTTGGGCGCGCGGTTCCGCGCCGGGACGCTGCACCGGTACGCGGAGAAGCTCATCGAGATCGCCAAGGGCGGGCTCGAGCGGCGCAAGCAACTCTCGCCCTCCGGCAAGGACGAGCGCGTGCACCTGGCTCGCCTCGAGGAGCTCGTGGCGAAGGGCGAGTGCCCCGCCGATCGCCTCCTCGACGGCATCGAGCACGTCCCGAACATGCGCGCCGAGATCATCGCTCGCTGCGACCTCGGCACGGGCACCTGAGGCGGCGGCACCGATCGATCGCCGAGACGCAGGGCGCGACGAGCTCAGCTCGAGGCGACCGCCGCGCGCGCGTTCTCGATGAAAGCGCGGACGGCGTCGAGGTCCTTGATCCCGGGCGCGCGCTCGACGCCGCTCGCCACGTCGACGCAGTACGGCTCCACGGCTCGGACGGCCTCCGCGACGTTGTGCGGCCCGAGCCCGCCGGCCAGCGTGAGCTTCCGCTCGCGGGCGAGCCCCGTCACGAGCGACCAGTCGAACGTCACGCCCGTGCCGCCGAGCGCGCCGGGGACCTTGGCGTCCACGAGGATGTAATCGCCGCCGTAGGCGCGCGCGGCTTCCACGTCCGCCGCCGTCGCGACGCGGACGGCCTTGTACGCGTGCGGCAGCATGGCGGCGAGCGCCTCGGGGGGCTCACTCCCGTGGAGCTGCAGGCATCCGAGCTCCGCGTCCGCGACGAGTGCGCGCATCGCGTCCACGTCGAGATCGGCGACGACGCCGACGACGAGGACCTTCCGCCCGCGCAGGGCGCGCGAGATCTCGCGTGCGCGCTCGACCGTGATCCGCCGCGGCGACGCCGGCACGAAGTTCAGGCCGATCGCGCTCGCGCCGAGGTCGGCGCAGGCGACGGCGTCGTCGACGCTCGTCACCCCGCAGATCTTGACGTGCACCTCACTCACTCGTCGAACGCGGCGCCGCGGGCATGACGGAGCTCGGCGGAGCTTCGATCCCGAGCAGCTCGCGCACCTTCGCGATCACCTGCGGCGCCTGAATGGGCTTGGTGATGTAGGCGTTCGCGCCGAGCGAGAGCGCGCGCTGCCGATCCTCCTCCGCGCTCTCCGTCGTGATGATGACGATGGGCACGTTCTTGTGGACGGGATCGCTGCGGACGCGCTTCACGAGCTTGAGCCCGTCCATGATCGGCATGTTGATGTCGGTCAGGATGATGTCGAACTTGTTCGACGCGAGCTTCTTCAACCCGTCGACGCCGTCGTCGGCCTCGGTCACCTTGAGCTGCTTCACGCGGGAGAGCGCGAAGACGAGGAGCTGGCGCATCATCGCCGAGTCTTCGACGACGAGGCAGTGGAACTCGGTCGGCGGGGGTACGGTGGGCACGGCGGGAGCACGTTAGCGAATCGCCGGCCCGGCGGCGAGGGTCGTCTGAGGGGCGGGCTCAGGCGTTGTCGATCCAGGCGCGGAGCTCGGAGCCGAGGATGCGGGGCGCCGTCCTCAGGGCCGCCAGGTTGGGGCTGCCCGTGAGCAGCATGACGGCACGGAGCTCGGCCTCCACGCTCTCCAGGAAGGCGGCGACGCCCGCGCGGCCGCCGGCTTTGAGCGCCTTGAGGGCGGGCCGGGCGATGCCCGCCGCGCTCGCGCCGAGGGCGATGGCGCGGGCGACGTCGAGCCCGGTGGCGACTCCGCCCGTCGCGATGATCGTCTCGAACCCGAGGGGCGCGAGGGCGCCGACGGATGCCGCGGTCGGGATGCCCCAGTCCCAGAGCGCTTCGCCGAGCGCGCGGGCCGCCGTGTCCCGCGCGGCCTCGGCGCGCTTGGTCTCGACGGCGACCCACGACGTCCCGCCCGCGCCGGACACGTCGACGTGGCGGACGCCGACCCGGCGGAGCCGCCGGCCGACGTGGCTCGAGATCCCACAGCCGGTCTCCTTGACGACGACCGGGATCGGGAGCTCGCTCACGAGCCGCGCGATCGTGTCGAGCCCGCCGCGGAAGTCGCGATCACCTCCGGGCTGCACGAGCTCCATCGCGGGGTTGAGATGGATGCACAAGGCATCTGCGCCGACGCCGCGCACGAGGGCGAGGACCTCTTCGGTCTTCATCGAGCGCGCCTGCACGACGCCGATGTTGCCGAGCACGAGCGTCGTCGGTGCCGTATCCCGGACCGCATAGGTCGGCTGCGTCTCCGTTCGCACGTGCATCGCGCGCTGGCTCCCGAGGCCGAAGCCGTAGCCGCGCTCCTCGGCGATCGAGGACAGCTCCCGGTTCACCTGTGCGGCCTCCTCGGTGCCGCCGGTCATCGCCGCGATGACGATCGGAGCCCGCAGCCGCTTGCCGAGGATCGTCGTCGAGGTGTCGATCGCGTCCGCGTCGAGGTCGGGGAGCGCGTCGTGGACGAGGCGGACCTGCTCGAACAGGGTCGTCTTCTGGCGGAAGGTGACCTCGTCGGTCGCGCAGAGCGCGAGGTGGTCGGCCTTGCGCTGTCCGATCGTCGTCATCTCGAACCTCCCCGGATTTCTTGATTTTCCTGTTCGATCACCCGCCGTGGGCGGCGCACCGCCGAGGCACGGCAGGGGGCCCAGAAACCATCTTTTCTAGGATAAACGTGATATTAGAAAGTTCAAAGAAGTGTGAAACCTGCGGATTTCTCGCAGAAAAATTTCTAGCTCTTCGATTGACGTCAGTCGCGCTCGCCTCTAAGAGTTCCCGCGTGATGATGCGCACCCCGCCTACGCCGACGAGCATCGCCTTTGATGGTCGCTACGAGCCCGCTCGTTGCGCGAGGGCGACCGTTCGCAGTGTAGACAGTGGCACATGGCTCGGCACGAGTCCATGGTTGGTTTCACGATGACGCAGGCGGGGTCCCTCGAGCGCGAGAGCTTCGCGTCGCTGCTCGGCAGCGTGCGAAAGTGCGTCGACGATCGGTTGGCGAGCTGGCTGCGCCCGCGCGTCGTCGCCGCTGCGGGTGTCAGCAACGAGGTCGGCACGGCCGCCGACGCCGTCATGGACCTCACGCTCCGCGGCGGCAAGCGGATGCGCGCGGCGCTCGTGGCCGCGGGATACGTCGCGTTCGCCGGAGGAGAGAGCTGGGAAGCGTGCGTACCCGCCATGCTCGCGGTGGAGCTCCTCCAGACGTATCTGCTCATCCACGACGACTGGATGGACGACGACGACGTCCGCCGCGGCGGTCCCGCCGTGCACGCGATGCTCCGCGCGCGCCTGGGCTCGCGAGAGCTCGCCGACGCGACGGCGATCCTCGCGGGTGATCTCGCGTCGGGCTACGCGCAGGAGGCTCTCCTGGAGACGGACCTCGCGCCCGAGCGCGTGCTCAGGGCCGCGCGCGCGTTCGCGCGCATCCAGGTCGAGGTCGTCACGGGCCAGCTCGCCGAGATGCACGCGGCGGCGGGGAACACGGCGGCTCCGACCGTCGAGACGATCCACGCACTCAAGACCGCGAGCTACACCGTCACGGGGCCGCTGCTCGTCGGCGCCGCGCTCGCGGGCGCGGACGACGCGCGGTGCGCCCAGCTCGAACGCTTCGGTCGTCCGCTCGGCATCGCGTTCCAGCTCCGCGACGATCTCCTCGGCGTGTTCGGCGACCCGTCGGCGACGGGCAAGCCCGTGTGGAACGACATCCGGCGCGGCAAGCGAACGGCGCTCGTCGCCGAGCTGCGCAGCGACCCGCGAGCGGCGTCGTTGCTCGCGCGCGTACACGGCCGCGACGACGCACCCACGGAGGACATCGAAGCGGTCGTGCGAGCGATGGTGGAGACCGGCGCGAAGAGTCGTGTCGAGGCGCGTGTCCGCGAGCTGTGCGACGAGGCGCGGACCGTGCTCGCGGCGGCGGCACCGGGGATGTCCGCCGTGGGCCGTCGCTGGCTCGAGGGCGCCATCTCGGCGTTGGGGGAGCGTTCGTCATGACGTTTGATCTCGCTCGTGAAGACACGGTGTCTCGCGTCGGCAACGCGCACGGCAAGGTGATCCTGTTCGGAGAGCACGCGGTCGTCCACGGCGTGCCGGCGATCGCCGTCGGCATCGAGCGCGGCGCGCGCGCCACCGCGTCGACCCTCGAGCGCGGGCAGCGGAGCACGCTGCGCCTCCGCGAGCGCACCTGCGGCGCCGACGCTCGCGCCGTCGCCGTGAGCGAGGAGGACGAGGCGCCGCTCGCCCGTGCGTTCCGTGACCTTCTGGACGTCACGCGGAAGGCCGGAGGCGGCGCCGATCCGGTCGCCGTCGACGTCGAGACCGATCTGCCGCCAGGAGGCGGCCTCGGCTGCTCGGCGGCCCTCGGGGTCGCGATCGCGCGTGCGCTCGATCCGCACGCGCCGGCCGAGACCATCGCCGAGCGCGCGAACGTCTGGGAGCGCGTCTTCCACGGCAATCCGTCGGGCGTGGATGCGGCGGTCGCCGCCCTCGGCGGCTGTGTCTTGTTCTCGCGTGGAGGTCCCGACACGCGCGCGAGCATCGAGCGCGTGCGCGTTCCCGCCGCCTTCCATCTCTGCATCGGCAACAGCGGTCAGCCCTCGAGCACGCGCGCGATGGTCGAGGCGGTCGCTCGGCTGAAGGAGCGACGGCCGGACACGACGCAGAAGACGTTCGACGCCATCCACACCGTCGTGAAGAACGCCCGCCTCGCGATCGAGGCGGGCGATCGGGTCGCGGTCGGACAGCTCTTGGACCTGAACCAGATGCTCCTGTCCGGGCTCTTCGTCTCGACGCCCGAGCTCGAGCAGATGTGCGCCGCGGCGCGGAGCGCAGGCGCGCTCGGCGCGAAGCTCACGGGCGCCGGCGGGGGCGGGTGCGTCGTCGCGCTCGTCGACAGGCCCGAGATCGGTGCGCGCGTCCTCGCCGCGTGGAAGGACGACGGCTTCGACGGCTTCCTCACGAGGTTCGGCGATGCCCCGGAGCCCGCGCGTCGCGCGGAGCCGATGCTGGAGGGGGCTCCGTGAACGGCACCGCGACGGCGCTCGCTCATCCGAACATCGCGCTGTCCAAGTACTGGGGCAAGCGCGAGGGGGAAGGCAACGTGCCGGCCGTGCCGAGCCTCTCGGTGACGCTCGCGGGGCTGTCGACGACGACGCGCGTCACCTTCGACGACGCCCTCGGCGCCGACACCTTCGTGCTCGGCGGCGCGCCCGCGTCGGGCGAGGCGCTCGCTCGCGTGACCGAGCTGCTCGATCGGGTCCGCGAGGCGGCGGGGATCTCGTCGCGCGCGAGCGTCGTGTCGACGAACGATTTCCCGACGGCGAGCGGGCTCGCCTCGAGCGCGTCTGGCTTCGCCGCGCTCGCGCTCGCCGCGGTCCGCGCGGCGGGGCTCGACTGGAGCGCCGAGCGCGTCGCGGATCTCGCGCGCAGGAGCTCCGCCAGCGCCGCGCGCAGCATCTTCGGCGGCTTCGTCGAGCTCGACGGCGCCATCGCGCGCCCCGTCGCGCCGCCGGATCGTCTCGACCTCAAGGTCCTCGTCTGCGTCACGACCGAGGCGCCGAAGTCCGTGTCTTCGCGCGACGGGATGAAGCGGACCGCGCAGCACAGCCCGTACTACGCGGCGTGGCTCGAGACGGCGCCGCGCATCCATGCGGAGCTCAAGGAGGCCGTTCTCGCAGGAGACGTCGCGCGCGCAGGAGAGCTCGCCGAACGGAGCGCGCTCGCGATGCACGCCTCCGCGCTCGCGGCGGGCGTCGTCTACTTCTCGGGCGCGACGCTCGAAGCGCTCGCCACCGTGCGCGCCCTTCGCGAGGAGGGCGTCGTCGCCTACGCCACGATGGACGCCGGCCCGCATCTCAAGTGCCTCGTCCGCGCCGGCGACGCCGCGCGCGCGGCCGAGCGCCTCGCGCGCACGCCGGGTGTCCTTCGCATCATCGAGGCGTCGGCGGGCGAAGGGGCGCGCATCGTTCCGTCCGACGGGGAGGGCGGGGGATGAGGACGTCGAAGGGCGGGGAGCACCGAACGGGGCGCGTCGTGTTCGCGCCCGGCAAGCTGGTGCTGGCGGGTGCGTACGCCGTCCTCGAGGGCGCTCCGGCCATCGCCGTCGCCGTCTCGCGTGGAGCGTTCGCCGACGCGTCGAGGTGGACGGAGACGCCGACGCCGGAGGTGCGCGCGGCGCTCGGTCCGGACGCCCGCGCGCCCTGGGTCGACGCGTCGTCGATGTTCGAGGCCGGCCGCAAGCTCGGGCTCGGCGCGAGCGCGGCGATCCTCGTGGCGTCGCTCGCGGCGCGCGAGGCGGAGGAGGGGAGCGATCTCTCCGACGATCGCGTCCGCGAGCGCCTCTTCCAGCGCGCGCGGGCTGCCCACTCCGCGGCCCAGAACGGCGGCAGCGGTGTCGACGTCGCGGCGAGCGTCCATGGCGGAGTGATCCAGTACGTGATGGGCGCGCCCGTGAAGCGGGTGGCGCTTCCTCCGGGACTGCGCATCGACGTCTTCGCGTGCGCGACGAGCGCGCGGACAAGCGAGCTCCGCGCCGCGGTCGATCGACTGAAGAGCGAGGATCCCGCCTCGCATCGCGATTGCATGACGGCGCTCGTGGCCATCGCGAACGACGCCGTGGGCGCGATCCAGTCGAGCGACGCGGCTGCCTTCGTCGAGGCTCTCCGGCGGACGGCGCGCGGGCTCGCGCGCCTCGGCGAAGCCGCGCGCGTCGGCATCGTGCCGGCCGGCTTCGACGAGCTCGAGGCCATCGCGATGCGCGAACAGGCCTCGTTCTCCGTCGCCGGCGCGGGCGGCGGAGACGTCGCGGTGCGTGTCGGTCCGGACGCCCCGTCACGAGCCTTCCTCGAGCGCGCCGAAGCGCTCGGGCTGACCTCTCTCGATCTCACGCTCGATGCGAAGGGCGTGAGGGTTTCACGAACTCTGGCGGGGGCCGCCGAGCTCCGGCACGTCGCGCCCTGAACTCGAAGCACGACCCACGATCGGCGAGCACAGAAAATGACGACGCGTACTTCTCAGATCTCCGGCTTCTACAAGGTCACCGTCGAGGAGCGCCGCAAGCTCATCAGCGAGGCCACGGGCGTGTCCGCAGAGACCATGGCCTCCGCGCTCGATGGGGGCGGGCTCACCGCCGAGACGGCCGACAAGTTCGTGGAGAACGTCATCGGCACGTACGGTCTTCCGTACGGCGTGACGCTCAACGTGCGCGTCAACGGGCAGGACTACGTCGTGCCGATGGTCGTCGAGGAGCCGAGCGTCGTCGCGGCCGCGTCGAACGCCGCGAAGATGGTGCGCGCCGGCGGCGGGTTCCAGGTGGAGGTCGATCCGCCGGTGATGATCAGCCAGGTGCAGCTCGTCGGCGTGAAGGATCGAAGCGCCGCCGCGCAGGCGATCCTCGCTGCGAAGAAGGAGATCCTCGCGCTCGCCGATGCCTCCGTGCCCGGCCTCGTCGCGCGCGGCGGCGGCGCCCGCGATGTCGAGGTGCGCGAGCTCGGCGAGCCGGCCGACGAGATGATCGTCGTGCACATCCTCGTCGACTGCCGCGACGCGATGGGCGCGAACCTGATCAACACGGTCGCGGAGGCGGTCGCCGATCGTCTCGCGGCGCTCGCGAAGGGACGCGTCGGGCTCCGCATCCTCTCGAACCTCTGCGACAAGCGCTGCGTGCGCGTGCGCTGCCGCGTGCCTGCGGACGTGCTCGCGACGGAGCAGATGAACGGCCAGGCCGTCATCGACGGGATCGTCAATGCCTCGCGCTTCGCGGAGCTCGATCCCTACCGCGCCGCGACCCACAACAAGGGCATCATGAACGGCATCGACGCCGTCGTGATCGCGACCGGAAACGACTGGCGCGCGGTCGAGGCGGGTGCCCACGCCTACGCCGCGCGCAACGGCCGCTACGCTCCGCTCTCGATCTGGCGACGTGACGGCGACGCTCTCGCCGGGTTCCTCGAGCTCCCGCTCGCCCTCGGCACGGTCGGCGGGACGCTCCGTGTCCACCCGAGCGCGCGCCTGTCGCTCGACATGATGGGCGTCACGAGCGCCGCGGATCTCGCCGCCGTCGCTGCCTCGGTGGGCCTCGCGTCCAACCTCGCCGCCGTGCGCGCCCTCGCGACCGACGGCATCCAGCGAGGCCACATGGCTTTGCACGCGCGCTCCGTCGCTCTCGCCGCGGGCGCAGTCGGATCCGAGGTCGAGCGCATCGCCGCCATCATCGTCGAGGCGCGGGACATCACCCTCGAGGCCGCACGACGCGCCCTCGGCGTCATGCGGCAGCAGTCGGCGAGCGGCTCACGAACGACCGACCGAGCCGAGAGCTCGGCGGCGGACTGACTCGAGGCTATTCCTGGACAGGCGCAGGAACCAGGCCCGGCACCGGGGGCTTCTGCCGCGGCGGCAGCGCTCCGACGGTGTCGAAGGGCTGGACCTCCTGCGGATCCGCCTGCTCTTCGTCGATCTCGGTGGAGAACGTCTGCGCCGGCGGGTCCTTCTGCACGGGATCCGGCGGCGGCGGCGGCAGGGGATCCTCTACGCCTGTCGCACAGCCCGCGACGAAGAGTCCAGTCGCCATCGCGATCAGCCAGCGGTTCATCGATCAAGCCTCCTTTGGCGCGACAGGGTGAAAGGTGGTCTGACTGCGAGGTTCACCCGAAGTTGAAGGTCTCGCCACTTTTCTACATAAACAGGATCGGCCCTCCGAACACAAGCGTCTCAACACGTCCTTCAGTAAATCGGTGAGGCATCTTCATCCGTCGTCTCACCTCGTCGCCTCACATCGGGCCTCACCTCGGGGGGCCTCACCTCGGGGCGGGGCGACGCGATACGGACGGGCGAGGCGGCGCGGAGGCGTGCGAGCGAGCGTGTGGCGAGCCTCAGCGCTTCAGCGCGCCCTCGATGATCGCGATGAGGGCCTGCGTGAGGAGCTCCCGGACCTCGGCTCCGCTCGGGGCGTTCGGTCGCTCCGCGCCGGCCTCGGCCCCTTCGCCCCTGCGTCCTTTGCTCGCATCGGTGCGGGTATCCGCTTCGACGCAGGCCTCCACCCACGCGATGCTCGCGGCTTCGGCGAGGCCGATCCAACCCCGCAGGGCGACGCGAAGCAGGGGGGACGTGACGGTGTCCGAGCCCCCGGGGAGGGCGACGGCCATGTCGCTCGTGAGCTGCGCGAGGAGCGAGGCGCGGGTCTCGTCGATGACGGCGTTGATCTCGGGATCGACCCCGATTCCGCCGCGCATGAGGGCCACGTACGCGCGTGCGTGGGCTCGCACGTATCCGAGGTACGCGTCGAGGCCTGCCCGCAGGCGGTCGAGAGGCGGGGCGTCGCGCGGGACCTCGCCGATGCGCGCGAGCAGGCGAGCGGCCGCCTCGCGGATGCACGCCACGTAGAAGGCGCGTTTCGTCGGGAAGTAGTGGTAGAGGAGGCCCTTCGAGATCCCCGCCTGCTGGGCGATGAGCTCGATCGACACGTCGTCGTAGGAGCGGGAGGCGAACTGCGCGAGACCGAGCTCGATGAGCTGCGAGCGCCGCTCGTCCACCTCGAGGCGCACGCGAGGCCGCGGCTCGACGTCGGCGCGCCCGCCCTTTTCCACGCTGCGGCGTCGTGCCTTCGTCCGGGCTTCCACGGGCGAAGCATAGCGGAGGAGTCGCATTGACTCGGGTTCGACGAGCGCTACTCTTATTGAACACGAGTCAACAAGGAGGAGACATGAGCACGGTCTCTGGAGGCGAGGCTTCGACGAGCGTCGACTCGCGCCCGCGCGCGCAAGGCAAAAAGCATGGTGCCGTCCCGCGTCCGCGCGCGCCGCGCCTCGCCCTCGCGGACGTGCCTCGCCATTGGTTCGGCGGAAGCCGCGCCGCGACGCAGATCGCGAACGGAGTGAACCTCCTCTTCCCGGCGGGCGAGCGCTTCTTCGTGCGGAGCGTTCGACGGTACCTCGATCGCGTCTCGCCGGAGCTCGCCGCGCAGGTGAAAGGGTTCTTCGGCCAGGAAGGGAGGCACGCGCAGGCGCACGAGCGGCTCTTCGACACGATGCGCGCGCAGGGGTTCGACGTCGACTCGATCCTCGAGCGCTACGAGCGTCTCGCGTACGGCGGTCTCGAACGAATGGTCCCGCCGAAGCTCCGTCTCGCGGTGACCGTCGCGCTCGAGCACTTCACCGCCATCCTCGCGGAGGACGCGCTCGCGGGTGAGGCGCTCGTCTTCGCCGATCCGGAGGTTCGCCGGTTGCTCGAGTGGCATGCCGTCGAGGAGCTCGAGCACAAGGCCGTGGCCTTCGACGTCCTCGCCGAGGTGGATCCGAGCTACGTCCTTCGCGTGCTGGGGATGGTCGTCGCGGTGCTGACGCTCGGCGGGTTCTGGCTCTTCGCGACGCGCGAGCTCCTGAAACAGGACGGCTCGTCGCTCCGGGCCGCGATCCGCGAGATGCGCGAGCTCCGGGCGCGCGCTCGCCGCGCGGGCGCCGGCCGGGGCATGGAGCCGATCACGACGCGCGTGTTCTTGCGCGGCATCGTGGAGTACCTGAAGCCCGGCTTCCATCCGATGAACCGTGACCATTCGGAGCTCGTCGCGAAGACCCTCGAGCGCCTCGAGTCGGAAGGCGTCGTCTCGCCCGAGCGGTACGACGCCGCCGCGTGAGGGCGTCGCTCGCGGGCGTCGCGTGTCGCCGCCGCGTGACACCGTAGCGTGTGGGCGCCGCACGGCGCGGCCGTGCGACGGCGGGCGACGCGGGCGGTCCTTCTCCGCGCCGGCCCGCCATGTCGCGCGTGACGTTCCCTCGGAGTTGGCGTAGCGTGACCGGTCGTGACGGACCGGGCCGACGACAGCAAGGTCGACGTGAGCGGGGATCCGCACCGTGATCTCGCGGGCGTGCTCCACGACGTGTCCAACGCGCTCACCGTCCTCCTCGGTTGGGTCGGCGAGGCGCGGGCTCCGGGCGCGACGCCCGAGACCATCGACTACGCGCTCCGCCTGATCGAGCAGCGTGCGCGTGTCGCGCGCGATCTGGCGCGCCATGCCATCGGCGGACCCCGCATCGACGAGCAGAAGCCCGTCGGCGAGATTGCGACCGAGGTCGTCGAGTCGCTCGCCGTCGAGGCGAGCCGCGCGAACGTCACGTTCGTGGTCCGCGGCGCGGACACACCCGCGTGCGTGGCCGGCGCGCTCGACGTCTCGCAGGTGCTCACGAACCTCGTGCTCAACGCGCTGGCCTACGCGCCGCGCGACAGCCAGATCGACATCGAGGTCGGCGCGGACGACGAGACGTGCACGATCGTCGTGACGGATCAGGGCCCCGGCGTCCCTGAGGCCGTCCGAGCGAAGATCTTCGAGGGCGAGTCGCTCCGGCCCGGCGGTACGGGCGTCGGCCTCCGTCATTCGCGCGCGCTCGCGCGGGCAGGGGGCGGAGATCTCGAGCTACTCCCGTCGAAGCCGGGGGCCGGGGCGAGCTTTCGTCTCACGTGGCCCCGCGCCGACGCGGTGCCGCGGCCGCCCGTCTCCACCCCGCGGGTCCGCGAGCTCGCCGGCCTGCGCGTGCTGCTCGTCGAGGACGACGTCGCCGTCACGCAGCTGCTCGAGACCGCCCTCGAGGGCCGCGGCGCCGACGTCACGGTCGCGGCGAACGGCGCCGAGCTCTCGACCGCGATCGCCTCGGGCCCGTACCACGCCGCGCTGGTCGATCTGTCACCGATCGCGGAGGACGTCGACGGCTCGATCGAGCGCCTCCGGACGAGCTCGCCCGGCATCGACCTCGTGCTCATCACGGGGAGCGCCGACCGCTTGCCGGACGCCGTCGCGACGGAGAACATCAAGCTGGTCCGCAAGCCTTTCGAGCTCGGCGAGGTCTTCGCGGCCCTGCGCCAGAAGAAGGATCCATGAGCCGAGCTGCGAACGCTTGACTCGGAAGGAACAGGGCGGTAGACACGCCCTCCCCCACGCGAAGGTGGCGGAATTGGCAGACGCACTAGCTTGAGGTGCTAGCGGGTAACACCGTGCGGGTTCAAGTCCCGCCCTTCGCACTGAATCCAATGATTCCGCGCTGTTGACGTCGTCG